>CAVTZI010000001.1:0-241116 GCA_963739105.1 uncultured Bacteroidota bacterium
AGAAAAAATATTTCAAAGGATAAATTCCGAAGTCAGTCTGAATGGCCTTACTGCTGGCCACCCGTGATACCGTTGAAATATCCATGTTGATCATGCTGGCGATATCTTTCAGGATCATCGGCCTTAACTTGGTCTCATCTCCTTCCAGAAAAAAATCATACTGAAAATCAATGATGGCTTTCATGGTCCTCAGCAAGGTCTGTTGACGTTGTTTGATCGCATCGATAAACCACTTTGCCGCATCGAGCTTTTGCTTCACAAAGGTCACGGCCTCTTTCAGCTTCTTATCCTTCTTATTGCTCTTATCATATGCCTTGAACATATCTGTGTATGACCGGCTGATGCGAAGGTCGGGAGCATTCTTGCTATTCAGCGTAAGCTCAAGCTTTCCGTTGTTATTGGTTAGAATATAATCAGGAATGATGTATTGATTCTTTGTCGCATTTGGTCCGCTGCCACCACCCGGTTTAGGATTGAGTTTAATGATCAGCTCCATGGCATCGCGAACAAAATCTTCGTCTTCGGTGTCCAGTTTCTTTTGAATCTTTTGATAGTGCTTTTTCGTAAACTCCTCAAAGCATTCCGCAATGATCTTTTTGGCAACAGCAACATCAATATCATGGCCGTTGTCCATGCGTTCCAGTTGAAGAAGCAGGCACTCCTGGAGATTGCGTGCGGCGATACCGGGAGGATCGAAGGTTTGGATCTTTTTCAGTACGGCTTCAACTTCCTCGATGGTGGTTTCAATTCCTTGTGAAAAGGCCAGATCATTCACGATAGCTTCAAGATCCCTCCTGATATATCCATCGCTTTCGATACTGCCGACTAGTTGTTTTCCAATGGCATAGTTGCTGTTCATCCAATCCCAGGAAATCCAGCTGACTCATCAATTGTTCATGAAGTGTCGACGACATGGGGATGGGCATTTCGCGGTTCTCTTCATCGCCATCGCCATCGCCTTGCATTTTATAGCCACTGTAGTCGTCGTCTCTGCAGATAGTCCTTGATATCAACGTCCTCATCATTGCGCTGAGTTTCCGGAACTTCCTCCGACTCCTTTCCGCTGTCGCTTCTTCTGGTTTCTCCTCGGTCCTGTTCCTGATCTTCTCCTTCCTCCAAGGCCGGATTTATTTCGAGCTCTTCTTCAATTCGTACCTCAAGCTCAGCGGTAGGCACCTGCAGCAGCTTAATAAACTGTATCTGCTGCGGAGATAGCTTTTGTTGTAAGGACTGGTTTAAACCAAGCTTTTGCATGTATCGAAATCTTTATAAATCAGTTAAGTATACTTCAAAGTTAAAAAAATAGTCCAGAGTTCTGGCCAGTTATCTGACCTAAAAACAATTCATTGGGCTTTATCGCATCTGTTCTAAATAGCTATTACTGAAGGTGAAGCTATGAAAATCGCCAAGTTTTTTCGTTTTTTGCGACCCTTATCGCCAGGTTAACGAATAACGAACGACATTCACTAATTTTATGAAATGAAGCGAACAAAGATTAAAGAATTACTGGCTCCTCACCCTCAGACCAGGTCAGTAACGGTTAATGGCTGGGTGCGCACATTTCGCAACAATCAGTTCATTGATATCAACGATGGATCTACCATTAAAAATATACAGGCAGTTGTTGAACTCAATACTCATTGAAGAAACAACACTAAAAGGATCACAACGGGTGCCTGCTTTCCGTCACAGGTGAGCTGATCCCTTCGCTAGGAAGGGACAAGCGATGGAAGTGAAAGTGAAAACACTGGAAATCCTGGGCGATTGTGACCCCGAAAAATATCCTCTTCAACTGAAGAACAGTCCAAGCCTCGAATACTTCGTGAAATCGCTCACCTCCGTCACGACCAATACATTTGGCGCGGTCATGCGCGTACGGCATGCAATGGCATATGCCGTTCATAAGTTCTTTAACGACAGAGGATTCTATTACATCCACACACCGGTCATCACCGGGTCGGATGCAGAGGGCGCTGGTGCGATGTTTCCGGGTAACTACACTTGATCCGAAAATCCTCCGCGAAATGAAGCAAGGACATATCAACTATAAAGAAGATTTTTTCGGACGCGAAACCAACCTAACGGTGTCCGGTCAGCTGGAAGGAGAAACCTATGCGTTGGCACTGGGTGAGATCTATACTTTCGGTCCAACTTTCCGTGCAGAGAATTCAAACACAACCCGTCACCTGGCCGAGTTCTGGATGATCGAACCTGAAATGGCATTTTATGACATTCAACGACAACATGCAACTTGCGCAGGACTTCCTCAGTACCTGGTGCGATATGCACTGGAGAACTGTGGAGAGGATCTTGAATTCTTGAACAAGCGGGCACAGGAAGAAGAAAATACCAAACCCCAGGAACAACGTAGCGAACTTGGGCTTATTGACCGGTTGAAGTTTGTTGCCGAAAATGATTTTCAACGGCTCTCCTATACGGAGGCAATCGATATCCTGAAAAATTCCAATCCAAATAAGAAAAAGAAATTTCAGTACCTGATCGAGGAATGGGGGGTTGATCTTCAATCGGAGCACGAACGGTACCTGGTGGAAAAACATTTTAAGAAACCCGTTATCCTTTACAACTATCCTGCTGCGATCAAGTCATTTTACATGCGTCAGAACGAAGATGGCAAAACCGTTGCTGCAATGGATGTTCTTTTTCCTGGTATCGGTGAAATTATCGGTGGATCACAACGTGAAGAACGATACGACCGGATCATCAAGCGGATTAAGGAACTAAAGCTTCCGGAAAAAGACCTATGGTGGTATCTGGAACTGCGCAAGTTCGGTTCTGCTCCGCATAGCGGATTTGGACTTGGCTTTGAACGATTGATGCAGTTTGTAACGGGAATGACAAATATCCGTGACGTGATTCCCTTCCCGCGATATCCGGGAAACGCGGAGTTTTAGTTTCGAGTTTCTAGTTTGAAGTTTCTAGTTGTGGGAATCGGAAGTGTGTAGATTTTAAAAGTTCAATAAAAATAAATTGGATAGGGATTCTGTTATCAGGTCGTTAAAAAAATATAATACGGCGTTTGCGGAAGAAAATTTATTTGTTCCCCGGTTTTTGGAATTGTTGAATCATGCTGACGCGTTTCAGCGCCATCATCTGCCCGGACATATCACAGGCTCATCCTGGATCCTCGATCAATCCCGCCAATACGTGTTGTTGGTGCACCATGGTACATTGAATAAATGGTTACAACCCGGAGGCCATGCGGATGGCGAAGAAAATGTTCTGAATGTTGCCTTGCGTGAAGCGCAGGAAGAAACAGGACTAAAACATTTTAAATTATTGAAGGAAGAAATCTTTGATCTGGATATTCATCCAATTCCCGGCCCGGGGAAATTTTCCTGATCACTTGCACTATGATATTCGTTTCTTATTTGAAGCCGATAAAAAATGAACAAATAGTTGTTTCCGATGAATCGCACGATGTAGCATGGCTTGCCCTGAGTCAAGCTCAATTCATTAAATAATCCCTCCCTGATGAGAATGGCAAATAAGGTTGGCTGGTGGATTCAAATTCAACTAATAAAATGCCACAAAGACACTAGGACACAAAGTTTCACAAATGAGTTGCCCCTTCAATCCTCAAATAGTTGGCGGCCTTTGCAAATTTACAACTTTGCGTCCTTTGCGTGAAACGCATTTGAAGCGCAATCAAGTGCTTAGTGTTACTCAAATCTAAAATCGTAAATCTAAAATCTAAATTATTTAGAACTGATCAGCAACAATCCAAAAGCAATCACCACAAACCAGAATTTGTAAATCGAAATCGAGGGTATAATAACCCATCCGATTTGCATTACTACCGCAAGTAGAACAAGGATTACTGCGAGTACTTTGAGAATTGATCGTGCTTTGTTGCTCATGGTATTTGGTTTTCGTTATCCGTTAATCAGTTATCAGTTTTATCGCCCTTCGTTATTTTAAAACACACTATTACTATATCGTCCCTCTGAGACTTAGGTACAAGAGAAGATGTCGTTCTACCAACATTCACTCATGGCACCGTCATTATTTTGTTTCTAATCGGGTAAGTAAGCGGCTCATCACCGCTGTTCCCCCCACACCACCTGGCATACGAGTTCGTACCGCGGCGGTTTCCATTTAACCAGATATCCTTAGTGCTAAAGATTGTAGCCCCTGTTGGGCAAACCATTTTACGTTCATGGCTTTGTTAACTGCCACCTTTGTGGTCATGTTCCACCAGCCTTGCGAATACATTACAACATTCCAGCTTGTGTTGTCAGCGATACCAAATTTCCGAAGTAGTTTGAAGATGGTGTATTTCCTTCCGCATTGTTTTAGTTTGTAACATCTTAGCTTTCTTCTTATCCAACCATCAAGGTCTCTAAGATTAGATAGCCATTTGTTGGCTAACCGGAAGTAGTTTGTCCATCCTACAATTGTTTCGTTCAGTTCTCTGATCACTTGTTTGAATTGGACACTTCGATTTCTTTTGGTTATCTCTCGCACTTTATCCTTTAAACGGTCTATGGATTTATCTGCTATCCGTATCCCGCCTTCCGGCATGAGTGTATAGCCTAAGAATTTTACCTCCGAGCAGTGCCTTACTCCACTTTTCGAGCGATTTACTTTTAATTTTAGTTTCTTCTCGATAAAGCGTACAACGCTTTCCATTACGCGTTCTCCTGCCTTTCTGCTATTGACGTATATATTACAGTCATCAGCATAGCGACAAAAGCCGTGTCCTCGTTTTTCGAGTTCTCTGTCCAGTTCATCTAATACGATATTGGACAGTAATGGAGACAGTGGCCCACCCTGTGGCGTACCGGCTATCCGTTGTTCTATCAGTCCGCCTTCCATCATTCCGGCTTTTAAAAATGCATTGATGAGCCGAAGTAATCGCTTATCGCCTATTCCTTTGCTTAATCTCTGCATGAGTCGATCGTGGTTTATCTTATCGAAGAATTTCTCCAAGTCTATATCCACTACCCACTCTTTTCCTTCTCTAATGTACTGGCTGGCCTGTAGCACTGCCTGATGCGCATCTCGATTCGGTCTGAATCCATAACTGTGCTCGCTGAAATACGGCTCGTAGTAAAGATTTAATTTTTGCTGGATAGCTTGTTGAACAAGACGATCTTTAACGGTCGGGATACCTAACATTCTTACGCCTCCTGTCAGTTTCGGAATCTCTACTTTTCGCACTAAGCTCACTTGATATGTTTCCGTGAGTAGTGAATCTCGCAGTGCTTCCAGGTGCTTTCCTAACCATTGACGTAGTTCTTCAACTTCCATTTCATCTACTCCACTACTGCCATCATTCTTCCTAACTTGTTCGAACGCTCTCTTTAAGTTTTCATAGTCTACAATCTTTTCTAAAAGGTTTTCTGTTAAGGAACGCTGTCTTTCCAATCGCGAAAACAATGCTTCTCCTGGCGAACGGTTTCTCACTGATACGGTCAGTGGTTGGCTTCGCAGGTTCGCCTGTCGGACTGAAAAATTCCAGTTGTGATGCAGGGCGATTTTTCTGTTGCTTTTTGTCTTTACGCATTTTCGAATGCTTCCTTCGTTAAATAGATTTGAGCCTTCCCATTTACTATGTCAATGGTACTATGCTCGCTGCTGACGCCTTACCTTCCGCTTTGCTCGGGCACTCGCGCGTACCTCCGCCTCCGAAGAAGATTAGGTTCTCCCGGGGTAAGTAGTAAGTCTTTCCATTCGATGTGCTTGATTTACCCCTCCCTCTTTCCGAATGACTTTCGGGCTTCTTGATTTAGGGGTCAATTACCCAGAGCGACAGGCCTTATATCAGGTTTCTGTTCGTCACATCGAAATATTTGTCTACGACTTCCTTCAGACCTCCTAATCACTTAGGACGCCCTTGCTTTCGACTATAGAATTCCGGTCATCACGGCTCCTTCAGGACTTGAGGTTACAACTCCTCGCACCTGTTAGTCTTACTACATGCCCGGCACACCCAATATTTGTGTCCCTACGGGACACAAAAGCGATCATTGCGAAGAGAGAATCTTCAACCACGATACGGAATCCATAGGAATGCCGTAGGCATTTAATATTGGTAAAAAAAATTATAAATTAAATGCCAAGTGCCGTAGGTACGCAATGTTAACAAGTCCAATTCCGATTATCATTCGTCATCGGTGCTGGGAATTCGATATTAAAATCGAACAAGGAATATCGAATTCGAATGCGGACGGATGTCACTACACAGTAATCCCTCAATCCCGAATAAGGTAACTCCTTCTCAATACCATTCTTCGATTCCATCTGCAGGTTTCCAGTCAGAATTGGGTTCAAAATATTTCCAAAGCAGTCTTGAAACATTTCGTATCAAAACGTCCCCTTCATTCTGGCTCGTCCAACGCTGATCCTTTTGATTATTGGTGATCACACAAAATACATAGTCACCATGTGGGGCATTGACGAGTACAACTTCCGATTTTGATTGATCGACTGACCCGTGTTTAGAGGCAGCTTGAATATATGGAGGTATTTGTGACAATGCTTTGCTATCCCAGTAGATCCGGATAAGATTGCGATAAATACGTTCGCTTGCGCGAGGACTTATCACCTTTCCCTCGCGAATTCTTACCACCAATTCAGCCATTTCTTTCGGCGTAGTCTGACCCCATCCGTAGCGGGTACGATTTGTTTCTCTTCCGGGTGTTCTTGAATTAACACGGGTATCACGGTATCCATTATTTTCCAACCATGAGTTTATTGCTGTTCCGGTTCCCGCGAGATATTGAGACCATAGGCTCGCAGTATTATCACTGGTGGTAATCATCAGCATCAGGACTTTGGCCAGGTAGATTTTTTCCCCATCCTTGAACGACCCAAGAATATCTTCTCCTTTATAGAGCAGGGAATCTGAATAAGTAAGAAGCGTGTCGTATTTTAAAAAACCTTTTTCAATTTTATCAAACACGCCGATGGTGATGGGAATCTTAATCATGCTGGCCGTGGGAAAAATTGTGTCAGCATTTATGGCTACTGTTCTTCCGGATTTAAGATGTCGAACGTAAATACCAACGTCGCCCTGAAAACCCTGGACAAGCGCCTCCAATTTTTTTGTCAGCGCTTTATCCTGACGTTGTGCCTGTGACGAAAATTGAAGTCCGATAAATAGAAAAAAAATTAACGACGTCCGCATTGAAAATATCTCTTGTGCAACTTAAGCGCTTTAGGGGTAGGTGGCAAATAAATTTTAGCTTTGCACCTTATGGCCCAGATCAGGAACCGATATTGAAAAGGCAACAGCCTTGCTTCTAGCCGGAGAACTCGTTGGCTATCCCAACCGAAACGGTCTATGGGCTGGCGGGAAATGCGCTCAATCTTGCCAGTGTAACAAAAATTTTTGAAGTAAAGGGCCGGCCACAATTTGATCCACTTATAGTTCACGTACCGGATTTTGCGTCCGCCGATCTGTATGCCATTAACATTCCGGAGGAAGCAAAGCTTTTGGCAAAACATTTTTGGCCCGGACCCCTGACATTGTTACTTCCCAAAAAAAATATCGTTCCGGATCTAGTCACATCGGGATTGGATTCCGTGGGATTGCGATGTCCACGATCACCCCTTGACGAATCAACTTTTGCGTGCGCTGCCGTTTCCCGTGGCAGCACCCAGTGCCAACCCATTTGGATATGTAAGTCCCACGCGCCCTGAACATGTTGAAGAACAACTGGGAAATAAAATTGCGTATATCCTGGACGGTGGTCCCTGTAATATTGGCGTCGAATCGACCATCCTTGGTTTTGAAAATGCCAAGCCAGTTATTTATCGTCTTGGCGGCGTTACGCAAGAGGAGATCGAGTCCGTTGTCGGAAAGGTAAACGCCCGGACGCATTCGACATCCAATCCAAAAACGCCAGGGCAGTTGCAAAGTCATTACGCACCTCGCAAAAAATTGATTCTTGGAGATTTAAAGGAACTCATACCAAAATACTCATCCCGGGATTTAGGAATACTTTCATTCAAAGATGATTTCGATTCTCCCTTTCAATTTATTCTGTCTCCCAACGGCCAGCTAAGCGAAGCAGCACAAAATCTTTTTTCTGCACTACGAACATTGGATAAAATGCCCGTCGATATCATCCTTGCAGAACCTGTACCCGATGTCGGACTAGGAAAAGCTATCAACGACCGACTGCGGCGCGCTTCTGAGTTAGGTGTTGAGGTGTTGAGTGTTCGAGGTGTTGAAGTTCGTCGAAGCCTTATAGCGCCTGCATTAGAATCTAACATAATATTCACGTATTAACTACCAACTACAACACCTGAACCTCAACACTTCAACACTTTTTACTATCTTCAACTCCTCAATCAGACACCACATGAAAAAACTTTTGATACTTACCGGAGGAGGAGATTGCCCTGGACTTAATGCTGTTATCCGTGGGGTAGCAAAGCGAGCGAGAAAAGAAAAAGACTGGGAGGTATATGGATGCATCGAAGGTTTCAATGGAGTATTCAACACACCTCAGGAACTTATAAGACTTACCAGTACCAAGACAGCAGGAATTCACGTTAGGGGTGGAACAATTCTTAAGACCACCAACAAATCCAATCCCATCAATTTTCCTGTTGTTCAACCGGATGGCATCAACGAAGTTCATTGATCGTTCGGATGAACTTGTTAAAAAATTGAAAGCGTTAAAGTTTGATGCCATCATCAATATTGGTGGGGACGGCTCTCAGAAAATTTCCAAAGTTCTGTACAGTAAGGGTATTCCGATCATCGGTGTTCCTAAAACTATTGACAATGATCTGTCGGCAACTGACATCACGTTTGGGTTTCATACCGCCGTGCAAATTGCCACGGAGAGTTTTGATAAATTGGTCACTACGGCCGAAAGTCATCATCGCGTAATGATCATGGAAGTGATGGGGCGTGATGCCGGTTGGATTGCGCTCTACTCTGCGATTGCTGGCGGCGCAGAAATTTGTCTTATACCGGAGATACCCTATGATGTAAGAAAATTAGTGAAGCGTATTGACTTACGTTATAAGAAAGGTCGCGGCTTTGTAAACATTGTTATCGCGGAAGGCGCAAAACCAAAAGATGGTACCATTACTTCCGCCAAGGGAGAAAGAGGGTCTGAACATGTTCGCCTCGGCGGTTGTGCGTACCAGTTATCCCAACAGTTAAAAGATGCCGGATGCAAAGCTGAAATTCGTGAAACTGTTCTGGGTCACGTTCAACGCGGAGGAAGTCCGATAGCATACGACAGAATACTGGCAACGCTTTTTGGTGTTAAGGCATTCGAGCTGGCGATGGAAGAAAAATTCGGACGAATGGTTGCATTTAGAAACAATGAAGTCACTTCTGTTACCTTGGAAGTAGCCACGAAACGACCAAACCTCGTCAATAAAAATTCTGATTTAGTGCGGGCCGCCAAAGGGTTGAATATCAGTTTTGGTGATTGATGAATCTGCCTTTTATTGGGTCAATTCTTAAATCTTCAAAGTAACTAGCTGCAATCGTTTTCATAAAAATGTAATGTCTTGCTGCTCCAACTGCATACTTTTCCTAAATTCGCCCCCATTACATTTCACCAGACTACAAAATGAAAACCATCAACGACATCAACTTTAAAGGAAAGCGTGCGCTTATCCGTGTAGACTTCAATGTTCCCCTCGACAAGAGTTTTAATGTCACAGACGACAACCGTATAAAAGCCACTATTCCAACGATAAAAAAAATATTAAACGATGGGGGAAGTTGTATTTTGATGTCGCACTTGGGCCGTCCAAAAGAAGGACCGGAAGATAAATTCTCACTTCGTCACACCATTAAAAAAACAGAAGAGCTTTTAGGAAAAAAAGTGCAGTTTGGCGGCGATTGTATTGGGGAAGAAGCTTTCAAACTTTCGTCAAATCTCAAACCTGGTGAAGTGCTCTTGCTGGAAAATCTTCGTTTTTACAAACAGGAAGAAAAAGGTGATGTAGAGTTTTCTAAAAAGCTGGCCAAGCATGGCGATCATTTATGTTAATGATGCTTTTGGAACTGCCCATCGCGCCCATGCATCGACAACCATCGTAGCACAATTCTTCAATGAAAAATGCGCCGGCTTTGTCATGGCAGCTGAACTCGACAACGCTAAGAAGGTAATGGAAAAAGCTGCAAAGCCCTTTACGGCTATTATGGGTGGCGCTAAAATCAGCGATAAGATCCTCATCATTGAAAATCTCCTGGATAAAGTAAACAACCTTATCATCGGCGGTGGAATGGCTTATACTTTTTTCAAGGCCCTGGGTGGATCAATAGGCAATTCTCTTGTGGAAGAAGACAAACTGGACCTGGCAAAAGAATTGATTCAAAAAGCAAAGACAAAAGGCGTTGATCTTATTTTGCCTATTGACTCCGTTATAGCCGACAAATTTGCCGCCGATGCAAACACGCAGGTCACCAATAACAATGCGATTCCAAATGGCTGGATGGGACTGGATATTGGTCCTCAGGCCATCAGTGTATTTAAAAAAGCTATCGAAGGATCCAAGACTATTCTCTGGAACGGCCCCATGGGTGTTTTTGAAATGGAAAAGTTTGCTGAAGGAACAAAAACAGTAGCGCAGGCCGTTGTCACCGCCACACAAAAAGGTGGATTTTCTTTAATCGGCGGCGGAGACTCTGCAGCAGCCGTTGCCCAACTAGGCTTCAGTGACAAGGTAAGCTATGTATCCACTGGTGGTGGCGCGTTGTTAGAATACTTCGAGGGAAAAGTTTTGCCAGGGGTGAAAGCGTTGGAATAAGGGAGATAAAAATTCGAGTTTCGAAGTTTCAAGCTTTGCTAAGTTTACGTTCGAGGAGATTCACAAGTCTGAGGTTCCGAAGTAGACGCTTGATGATAAGCAATCGATCTGCATGTTTCTCATGACGCAGCAACTCCTCAACGTACTCTGCAAACTAGAAACTTCGAGACTATCCTCATAAGTGCTTCCTTAATTTTTTTAGCAACTCCCTCCAACTCAACCTTAGAAGGATTCAATTTCGGTCTCGTGAAATTCAAATCGCCCATGGAACTCATAGGCACGAGGTGAACATGGGCATGCGGAACCTCCAACCCGATAACCGCCACTCCTATTCTCCTGCATGGCACAGCTTTTTTTATGGCATGAGCTACTTTTTTTGCAAAGACATTTAAGCCGGCAAGCGTATCATCATCCAAATCAAAAATAAAATCACTTCCTTTTTTGGAACGACCAACGTATGGCCTAGCACAAGCGGATTAATATCGAGAAAAGCGATGTATCGCTCATCTTCTGCGACAATATATCCGGGTATTTCGCGGTTGATTATTTTGGTAAATATGCTGGGCATTGACCTACAAAACTTTAGCTGGAGATCTTAACAATTTCAAATGCCATTTGTCCGGCTGGCGTAGTGATATTGGCTACCTCTCCTATTTTCTTTCCCAACAATCCCTTTCCAATGGGCGACATGGTTGAAATTTTTCCGGCCTTAAGATCAGCTTCTTCTTCCGATACCAGCGTATAGGTTACAGAAGCGCCATTCTTCTTATTCTTTATTGTGACTTTTGAAAGAATAGAAACCTTCGAAGTATCGATATTACTTTCATCCAACAACCGTGCACTGGAAACGAGATCTTCCAACTGTGCAATTTTTGCTTCCAGGTGTCCCTGTGCATCTTTCGCCGCATCATACTCCGCATTTTCACTGAGATCACCTTTATCGCGAGCATCTGCAATCTGGCGCGCAATATCCTGACGTCCCTTTGACTTAAGGGTGCTCAACTCATTCTGCAATTTTTCCAGTCCCTCTTTCGTGTAGTATGAAACTTTCTTACTCATAACAATAAATTTTCTTCAACCTCATAAAACCCAGGTTATCCCATGGGATCTTCACGGGTTATGCTGTTATATTCTAAAATTATTTGGTTACTTATTTCGGATCGACAGCAATCGTTTCACCGTGATCAAAAAAAGAAACAACGGCCTCGTCTGAGACCGTTGCTAAAACAAAGTGTAATACTTTATTAATTCAATGCAAAATCAGCCGCCCACCAGTTCGGGCAGGTTTGTTTTGATCTGTTCCAGGATTTCATCGTCAAATCTGGCCAGGTAAAGCGTTTTTACTTTGGAAAGCTGTTCGACGGTAAGTCCTTTGGCGCCTCGCAGATCTGCTTTATACAAACTTGCATTTTCAAAATCGGCACCCATCAGATAACAGTTTTTAAGGTTGGCTTCCATCAAAAAGGCATTGGTAAAATTGGCCTTTATCAAAAAGGCATTTTCGAAGTAGGCCTTTATCAGAAAAGCATCTTTAAAGTTAGCGCCACTGGCATATGCACTTTTCAGGTTTGCTTGATTAAGATTGGAATTTTCAAAGTTGGTTTGATTCAAACGGGCATTTTCAAGATTACGATTCAATCAATGAGGATTGGGAAATATTGGCCGAATTCAAGTTAGAACCGGTCAAGATTTACATAGTTAAGATTGGTCCGCGGCAAATAACAATTCACCAAATTGATCTCGTGAATTTTATGCCGGTTAAGCCTTTTGATATTACCCACCGTACGGAAGGCCGCTTCTTCCGATTCCCACAACCTGAAAGTCGTCGATTTCATCTTTGTAGGTTCTTATCCGTTGACGTGTCTCTCCGTTTTTGATTAAGCCAGAAAATGAGAATACCGATAACCGCGATATCGAAAATCATTCCGTGTGCTTCAGCCAAGACTTGGGGAATGAAGGATTTAAAATCATGAAATGTAGTAAGGCATACTCAGGCCCAAGCACCAGGATGGTTACAAACACCAAAACGATGCGTAGAAGTAAGCAATGGCTTTTCAATGATTGAATTGAAAAACTCATTCGCCTTCTTAAATCGTTTTTGTAAAATTCCCATCAAATTCGAGTGGATTGCCTTTAAAAATTAAAAATCATTAAGCCAATTGCAGGGCGCTAATTTTTTGAACCAAAGCTACATTTATTTTCACATGCGATTCAAACGTCCATCCGGCAATGTGGGGGGTGAATATTACATTAGACCTTTCACGCAAGGAATTAAATGCCTCTTTTTGGGAAGGTGTAAGTCTATCTAGTTTCTCATTTTCCAAAACATCCAATGCTGCACCGCGTAAACGAACCTTCAATCAATGCTTTAGACAGGGCGGTCAAAGACACTATCTCTCCACGCGCTGTATTAATAAGTATAATAGGCTTTTTAAACTTTTTAAGGTAGTCCATATCTACCAACATCCGTGTTTCGTCTGTGAGTGGAATGTGGAGGCTGAGAATATCGGCTTCATTAAAAATGCTTTCCATATCAACCTCTTTGCAAAACCCATCGGAAAAATTGCTTTTATACTTATCGTATGCCAAAACATTACATCCAAAGCCAGACAAGTCGTCTGGCAAATGCCCTGCCCGTGTTTCCATATCCAATAATTCCCACGGTCTTGCCCATGATCTCCTCACCCCGGTTCGCTTCCCGGGCCCACACCATATTTTTTACCTCTTGATCAGCCTTAACGATATTTCGCATCAAGGCCAGCAAGAGATCCAATCGCATGCTCGCCAACGGCATCCCGATTCCCTTCCGATGCATGGATGACGTGAATTTTCTTTGTCGATAAATATGGAAGATCAAGGTTATCCAATCCGGCTCCCGCGCGTCCGATAAATTTTACAGTTGGATTGTCACCCAAGTAAATCGCGATCAATGGGGGTTTTACTTCGAACAATTAGTCCCTGATATCCCAAATGAATAGACTTAATCGCTTCGCGTGTAATTTCTGGTTGATAGTCCGCCTCCCACCCGATGTCCTGCAACATGGCAAACAAACTTGCATGCATGGGATCAATTATCAGGCATCTTGGAGCTGGCATCAGAGCAATAAATGAACTGTGAAAAAATAAACTGTTAATCCTAATAAATCATTCATCGTCGTAATAAAAGGACCGGCCGCAAGTGCAGGATTAAAATTAAAACGATTCAAAACCAACGGCGTGATGGTCCCGATAAACGAGGCAAAGAGTACCACGCTAAACAGCGCCAGCGATACAACCAAGGACAATTGGTACTCTCCAAAAAGTAAGACATTGGCGGCGAAAACCAGTAACGGCCAACACCAATCCGTTCAGGATAGCAACAAAGAAAACCTTGACCAAACGTTTCCATAATCCTTCGTCCACAAAATCGGGGTTTGCAAGACTTTGAACAATTAATGATGATGACTGAATTCCTACATTTCCACCCGTTGCCTGAATCAGTGGCGTAAAAAAAGCAATGGCCGTTACACGGGCAAGCTCCGCCTCAAAAAGTCCCATGAACTTGGCATTCATCAGACCCCCAGCAATTCCAATCAACAACCAAGGCAGGCGGGCACGCGTATTCCGCCACACACTATCATCCTCCTCCACATCTTCGCTGATACCGGCCATGATCTGCCGTTCTTCTTCAGCCTGTTCCGTGATAACGTCCACAACGTCATCGATAGTGATCCGTCCCACCAGCTGGCCCTGCACATTAACAACGGGAACGGATTCAAGGTCATACTTCTTCATCATTTCCGCCACTTGCCAATCCTCCAAATAGGTTTCACGGCTACAATATCTTTTTCAATAATATCAGCTACAATAGTCCTGGCATCCGACACGATCAAATCCTGCAAGGCAACTCTACCCAACAACTTGTCGCGCTCATCCACTACATATACAGCATAAAATTTATTAACATTCTCCGCTTGCTTCCGGATTTCATCGACACATTGTACGACAGTCCAGTTATACCTCGCTTTGATCAACTCCTTCGCCATCAAGCCGCCGGCAACATTTTCCTCGTAGCGGAGAAGTTCCGTTACCTGGAGTTTTAGCTCAGGCTCCAGGCCGGAGAGTACTTCTTCCCGTTCCTTGATCGGCAGTTCGTTGAGAATATCGGCAGTATCATCGGAGGCAAGCTGATTGAGAAAATTGATGATCTCCGATGGAGGATATACTTTTAAAAATCTTTTGCGTGTATCGCGGGTCGAGATCACTGATGATTTCTGCCTGAATTTCAATAGCCAGAAGATCCATCACATACTTGGATTCCTCTGAGTTGAACTCATACAATAACGAAGTTATATCAGCGGCCTTAACATGCGCCAGGGCATTCCGAATAAATTGTTCATCGCGTGCGTCCAGCGCCTGCTTGAAAGCGATCACGAAATTCCTTTGTTAACTCAAAATCAACCGCTAGCTGCTCCACGACTTTTTTCGATTAATAGGGTGAGGTTTGTAAATTCTTCAACCGATAATTGTTCAGCCCGTTTGTCCAGTAGGGGAAGCGCTGAAATTTCGGCTGCCAAATTTAGATTTTTTAGTGCGTTGCGCAAGGTCTTCCTTCGAGTATTGAAAGCTTGCTTCACTACCTGAACAAAAAGTGTTTCATCGCAGGGTAACGTCACCACAGCGTTACGTTCGAGCCGGATCACGGCAGACATAACTTTTGGCGGCGGTGTAAACACTCCGGGCGGAACTTTGAACAAGATACTGAATATTATAGTATGCTTGTAGCAAAACGCTGAGGATACCATAGGTCTTGCTTCCCGGAGGGGCAGCAATGCGATCTGCAACTTCTTTTTGAAGCATACAAACCACCTGCTCAACCTGATCGCGATGTCTCAAAACTTTAAAAAAGATCTGCGATGAAATATTGTAAGGGAAATTGCCAATGATAGAAAATTTTTCTGAAAAGATTTCACGTATATCAATCTCCAAAAAATCACCTTCGATAATTCTACCTTCCAGGGCTGGATAATGATTTTTCAAATAAGCGACCGAGTCGCGATCAATTTCAATCACTTTCAATTGGACTGCTCATTGGGTCCATCAAGAACTGTGTCAGCACACCCATTCCCGGTCCGATCTCAAGAACTTGTTGTGATCGCTGATTTGCTTTTCAATGCACCAACAATCCGTTGCAGCAACGATTCGAGTCATGCAAGAAATGTTGACCCAAAGATTTCTTGGGCCTTACTTTATTCGTTCTTTCTATGGGCACACATCCGCCAATCTACAAGGAACAAATAGATATTTTTACTTAAATCGCAAAGAATTGAATTCAATCCATGACCCAAACACAGAAACCTCGCATCGGAATAACACTAGGAGATTATAATGGTGTAGGCCCCGAAGTCGTGATAAAAGCCTTAGCCGACAATCGCTTGCTTAACCTTGTTACCCCGGTGATTTATGGTTCCGCACGAGTTATATCCTTTTACAAAAAACTGCTCAACATTGAAGAGTTCAACTACACTCAGGTGAGAAACAAAGGACAATTTGCCCTGAAGAGTATTAATGTTATAAACAGTTGGGGAGAAGAAACTTTTGAGATCAACCCGGGTAAAGCTTCCAAGCGAAAGCGGCAAAGCAGCGTTCATTGCATTGAAGCAGGCGTGCGACAGAATTAAAGAAGGCGTCATCGACGCGTTGGTAACAGCGCCTATTGATAAGCATACAATTCATAGTGACGAATTTCCATTTAAAGGGCACACGGAATTCCTAACCCAGTTTTTTGAGGCTGGCGAGAGTCTGATGTTCATGGTAAGCGACAAGTTGCGTGTTGGCCTTGTAACGGAGCACGTGGCGGTAAAGGATATTGCGGCATCCATTACAAAGGAAAAGATAGAAGCTAAACTTAAGGTGATGGAACACTCCCTTCGAAAAGATTTCGGAATAGCCAAACCAAGAATTGCAGTATTGGGACTTAAATCCTCATGCAGGCGACAATGGACTGCTTGGAGACGAGGAAGAACAGATCATCAGGCCAGTGGTATCGCGGATCAAAAAAACAAAGGCAAACTGGTATACGGGCCGTTTCCAGCCGATGGTTTCTTTGCCGCAGGATCGCATTTGAAGTACGATGGCATCTTGGCGATGTACCACGACCAGGGACTGGTGCCCTTTAAATCCATCGCTTTTGAAGATGGTGTGAACTTTACGGCCGGTTTGCCGATTGTAAGAACATCGCCCGATCACGGCACAGGCTATGGAATTGCTGGTAAAAATCAGGCTAACGAAGGTTCCTTACGGGAGGCGATTTACCGGGCAGCTGAAATTTTTAAGCAACGGGTAGAACCATCTAAAGAAAAATAACATTATTTAAGAGCCTGAAATACACCATTTAACCGCCGGTTAGCACTTATTTTTTTTTATTCTATATATTTGACCATGAAGTATCAGTTGAAATGGATATAGTCACAAAGAAGCAGTTGAACATACTTATTCAGTTAGCAGAAGCGGACAAACATTTTGCTAAAATTGAACGAGATTTGATCTTTAAGATCGCGCGCGAACGTAATTTCTCGGATGAGGAGGTGAATGAACTGATCCGGAACCCCCAGCCAATTGATTCCCTTGGGGCACTTATCCCTGGACCAGAAGTTCGATTACCTGATGTCTGCCATTGAATTGGTTTTTGTAGACCAGAATGTTTTTGAAAGCGAGATCATCTTTTGTAAGAACATTGCCATCAAGCTTGGATTCAAAAAGGGCATAATCGACTATTTCATTGAGAACTACGAGTTAAAAACCCGCCAGGAATTCAAGGAAATCGCGATAAACAACTTCATTTAGCCCTTTCTGCAGGCTATTTTTTTACTTTTTCTCATTATTGTTCTAAATTTGCCGACTAATTTTTAAACGACTCAGTTTTGGGCATCGCGGCTTACAGTGTCAATATTGTTGGCCTGAGCAACAAAGAGCACCATTTTCAGTATGAATTTGGTGGCGAATTCTTCAGGAAATATGGAACGGACATCGTTTCTGAGGGAAAATTTCTTGTTGATGTGCTGCTTACAAAACACGAAACGTTTATAGAAACGGAGTTTAAAATTAGCGGTGCAGCCAGCTTGATGTGTGATCGAAGCCTGGAACCCTTTGATTTTCCGATTGAAAGCAAAAACAAGATTGTTTTCAAGTACGGAGATGAATACCAGGAAATGACGGATGAGATCATCGTTATCCCATCGGGATACAGCAACGCTTGAGCTTGGACAATATATATATGAGTTCATTGCTTTAGCGATACCGTTAAAAAAACTTCATCCGAAATTTCAGGATGACAGCCGAGGACGATGTCAGAAGGAAAGATCGTGTATACTTCTGAAGCGACCGAAGAAAAGAAAGATGAAGAGGAGATAGATCCTCGTTGGAATATTTTGAAGAAATTAAAATAAACTTTGTTACGCCATGCCGAATCCAAAACGAAAAACCTCGAAAACTCGCAGAGATAAAAGAAGAACGCATTACAAAGCGCACTGCCAAGCAATTGACTGTATGTCCTACAACCGGTGAACATCACCTTCCTCACCGCGGCTATCTGGCATGAAGGAAAGCTTTACTATAATGGCAAAGTGGTGATGGAAAAAGAAGTATTGGCATAATTGCAATGAATTCGCTCCGCCTCGCCAACATCGGGTTGTTAAGAACCACAGAGAAATTAGTACTGGCGGAAACGAATTCTAAGAACATTTTTTAAGGGAAAAATACTTATTATGCTCGGCAGGTGTCCGGGCTTTTTCTTTTTACAGACAGACAACGATCAGCCCAACGGTTGAAAAAATAAGAAGTATGGCCAACATCAGAGCTGCTATTACAGGTGTAGGTGGATATGTTCCCGATTATATCCTTACCAACCAGGAACTCGAAACCATGGTGGAGACCAGCGATGAATGGATCACCACCCGCACCGGAATAAAAGAGCGCAGGATTTTGAAAGGCGAAGGTCAGGGTGTTTCGGTACTTGGAGTCGAAGCCGTGAAAGACTTGATCGCTAAAACTAAAATCGATCCCAAAGAAATTGACCTGGTTATTTTTGCTACGGTTACAGCGGACATGACTTTTCCGGCGACAGCGAATATTGTTGCCACGGCGGTTGGCGCTACCAATGCCTTTAGCTTCGATATGAGTGCTGCTTGTTCAGGTTTTATTTTTGCCCTCACAACAGGCGCCAGCTTACATTCAGTCGGGCATGTATAAAAAAGTAGTGGTTATTGGTGGCGATAAGATGTCGGCCATCATGGACTACACCGATCGGACTACCTGCATCATTTTTGGTGATGGAGCAGGATGTGTACTGCTGGAACCTACCACAGAAGACGTTGGGGTGATCGACTACGATTTTGAAAAGTGATGGAAGTGGCGAAACTTACCTGCACATGAAAGCGGGCGGAAGCCGTTATCCAGCAACGCATGGAAACTGTAAAAGCCCGGCACCATTTTGTATACCAGGAGGGAGCTGCTGTTTTTAAATTTGCCGTAACAAACATGGCCGAGGTATCGGCGCAAGTTGCTGAACGCAATAACCTAAAGCCAGACGACATTGCCTGGCTGGTACCCCATCAGGCAAACAAAAGAATCATCGATGCCGCGGCCAACGCGTGGGCATTACAGAAGATAAAGTGATGATGAACATCGAACGTTACGGAAACACTACTGGCGGAACAATTCCATTGCTGCTGTGGGATTACGAGAAGAAACTCAAAAAAGGAGACAACCTGATCATTTCTGCATTTGGTGGTGGATTTACCTGGGGTGCTGTCTTTGTTAAATGGGCTTATAACAGCTAAGCCTTTTACTCAGATCGAGTTCAACCTTAAGGGAATCTGATTTCTTGTATTTATTCAATTCATTTGTAAATTAAAGTCTTAAATTTTTTATGGCTACCGTTTCGGATCTAAGCAAGGGTAATTTCATACGTTACAATGGCGAGGTAATGCAAGTCGAAGAACTTCAGCACCGTACTCCGGGAAACCTTCGTGCTTTTTATCAAATAAAGATGCGCAATGTGCGCAATGGAAAAATTGCTGAGAATCGTTTCGACCTGGCGATGAAGTTCAGATCCTCCGCGTTGAAACAAAAGAATATCAATATCTATACAATGATGGCGATAGTCTGGTGTGCATGGATAATGTAACATTCGACCAGGTTTACATTGACAAAAAACTACTGGGCGATTCCGTTAACTACATTAAAGAAGGCGTTACATTATTGATTGCATTTGAAAATGGAGATAGTGCCATTACTGCTGAACCTCCTACCCATGTGGTGATGGAAGTTCAATACACTGAGCCAGGTATGCAAGGCGATACGGCTACACGCACGTTGAAAGCCTGCAACATTGGAAAACGGTACAGAGATCCGTGTTCCGCTTTTTGTTAATACAGGCGACAAAATTAAAATCCACACCAGCACTGGTGAATATGTTGAACGCGTAAAATAAATTCAATTTCATGAGTAAATCCCGCGCATCAAAACCTGCTGCTAAAAAGGAAGAATCTCCTGCACGAGCAAACCGCTGATTCCAATGCAAACCCCGCTGCAATGAAAACTTCAGAAATAAGAGACTTAATTGATTTCATCTCCAAATCAGGCTTGAATGAGGTGAACATTGAAACAAAAGAACTTAAGCTCAGCGTAAAGCGCGAGCCTGATCAAAAAGTATTTAAGTCTTCCCCAGCAATAACTCATTCAGCGCCTATGCAGGCCGTTGCACCTGTAAGTGCGCCAGCTGCACCCAGTGCGCCTTCGTTGCCGAAAGCAGACGCTGCTTCGCCACCTTCTGGTAAAAAGACAGTTGAAATCAAATCTCCGATGATTGGTACATTTTACCGGTCCGCCAGTCCTGATTCCCCTGCGTTTGTTTCGGTCGGTGACAAGATTACAAAAGGTCAGACCGTTTGTATCATCGAAGCGATGAAGCTGTTCAATGAAATTGAATCAGAAGTGTCCGGCACAATCGTAAAAATACCGTTGGAAAATGCTACTCCGGTAGAATATGATCAGGTACTCTTTGTCGTAGAACCAGATTAATAATACATTTCGATCATTAGCGAAACCATATTCTCAAGCTCAAACGCAGTTGCTTACATGATTTGATGTTGAGAATAGCTAATTGAAATCTATGTTCAAGAAAATACTAATAGCCAATCGCGGCGAAATTGCATTACGCGTTATTCGCACATGCCGCGAAATGGATATTAAAACGGTTGCTGTCTATTCCACAGCTGACCGTGAAAGTCTTCACGTTCGTTTTGCTGATGAAGCCGTTTGTATTGGCGATGCACCCAGCAAAGATTCATACCTCAATATTCCTCGAATAATTTCTGCAGCTGAAATTACAAACGCAGACGCCATTCATCCCGGATATGGTTTTCTTTCCGAACGTGCTGAATTTTCCGCCATTTGTCATGAATATGGAATAAAGTTTATCGGCCCGACTCCGGCGATGATCGAGGCCATGGGTGATAAGTCCACAGCAAAGGATACCATGAAGAAGGCAGGCGTTCCGACGATTCCCGGATCTGATGGATTACTGGAGTCCATTGAAGAAGGAATCAAGCTTGCAAAGGAGATTGGATACCCGGTCATCGTCAAAGCTACGGCAGGCGGCGGTGGAAAAGGAATGCGCATCATCAACAATGAATCAGAATTTAAGAAAGCCTGGGATGATGCCAAGCGCGAAGCAGCTGCTTCTTTTGGTAACGATGGATTATACCTTGAAAAATTTGTTGAGGAACCCCGCCACATTGAAATTCAGCTCGTTGGCGACCAGTACGGAAAAGTATGTCATCTCTCCGAACGGGATTGCTCCATTCAACGCAGACATCAGAAGCTGGTTGAAGAAACCCCCTCTCCTATTGTCAACCAGGAACTTCGCGAGCGCATGGGCGAAGCGGCTGTTAAAGGCGCTAAGGCAATCAACTATGAAGGTGCAGGAACCATTGAGTTCCTTGTTGACAAACATGGAAATTTCTATTTCATGGAAATGAACACCCGTATTCAGGTGGAACATCCCATTACGGAAGAAGTTACAGACTACGATTTGATAAAAGAACAAATCAAGGTTGCTGCAGGTGTACCGATATCAGGCACAAATTATTTTCCAAAGATGTTTGCGATGGAATGCCGGATCAATGCGGAAGATCCTGCGAATGGTTTCCGTCCTTCACCTGGAAAAATCACAAATCTCCACATGCCTGGCGGCCATGGCGTGCGAATTGACAGTCATGTGTACGCTGGATATACAATTCCTCCTAATTATGATTCCATGATTGCCAAGCTTATCACGACCGGCCAATCACGCGAAGAAGTGATCACCCGGATGAAAAGAGCGTTGCAGGAATTTGTGATTGAAGGTATTAAGACCACCATTCCTTTTCACATCAAACTGATGGACAATCCCATCTTCCGTTCAGGAAAATTCACCACAAAGTTCCTGGAAACTTCATTTGATTTTTCGTCGCTCTCAAAGTAAATAGTTCGAAGTTTGAAGTTCGAGGTTCGAAGTTACGCCAGTAGCCAAGGACGAGACGTTAGCTCGAGCGTAACTTCGAACTTCAAACCTCGAACCTCAAACAAATAGAGATATCAACCTAAATGGGGTAGTGGAAAAGTATTTCGCGATGATCGATATTAGGTCTGTTGAATAAATCTGGGATCATATCATGGGCGTGCAAATCCGTACCGTTGAAGGCAGATCGCAATTGATTTGAATTGAAATTTAGGATCGAGAATCTAAACACTTATAAAACCAAATACTTTGAAAAGACGAGATTTTATTTACATGACGGGACTTGGGGCAACGGCGGCGATGCTGCCGGGTATCCCGGTCGTGGGCCACGCCATTTCACCTGAGCGTGCTTTGGAAAAAATTGAACATCTCTAAAAAAGAAAATGGCTGATGTTGCGCTAAACGCGGCAAGATCAAAAGGTGCTACCTATACCGATGTTCGAATTGGCAGATATCTAAACCAGTTTATAATCACACGGGAGGACAAGGTTCAAAACATCGTGAATACTGAATCATACGGCATGGGTATACGCGTGATTGCGAATGGAGCTGGGGATTCGCTGCAACTGATCGACTGGATAATGACAGCATTGCCAAAGCGGCTGACCTGGCCGTTTCAATTGCCAAAGAAAATTCACGGCTTTTGACAGAACCAGTTCAGCTGGCTCCTCAAAAAGGATATGGCGAGGTTGCCTGGAAAGCACCCATCGAGAAAAATGCATTTGAGGTTCCAATCAAAGAAAAAGTTGATTTATTGTTGAGCGTAAACGATGCTGCCATGAAAGGGGGCGCGGACTTTATTAATAATAATCTTTTCATGGTCAATGAGCAAAAATATTTTGCATCAACCGATGGTTCTTACATTGACCAGGATATCCACCGAATCTATCCCACGTTTACTGTTACCAAGATCGATGCTGCGACAGGTAAGTTTGAAACAAGAGATTCTTTAAGTGCTCCCGTGGGTATGGGGTATGAATATCTTTACCCACGTCCCGAGGATAAAATTCAAGGCGTAACCATGCTGTATAAAAAACGGTACGACATGCTGGAGGATGCAAAAGCAGCCGCGGAACAGGCGGCTCAGAAACTCAAGGCAAAGTCAGTCGAACCTGGCAAATATGATTTGGTATTAGATCCCTCTCATTTGTGGTTAACCATTCATGAATCTGCAGGGCATCCAACTGAACTGGATCAGGGTTCTTGGATATGAAGCCAACTTTGCCGGCACAAGTTTCCTGACACTTGACAAATGGGAATCGAAGAAATTTAACTATGGCAACAAGCTCGTAAATATTTTCGCAGATAAAGAACAGCCGGGCACGCTCGGCGCCGTTGGGTACGACGATGAAGGTGTTAAATGCGGACGATGGGACATCATCAAGGAAGGTGTATTGGTTAACTATCAGGCCACACGCGATCAGGCTCATATTCTCGGACTGCCAGCATCTCAGGGATGTTGTTATGCTGACAATTGGAGCAGCGTACAGTTTCAACGTATGCCCAATGTGTCCCTGATGCCGGGCAAAGAAAAAAAGACCATCGACGAGCTGATCAAGGGAGTTGAAAAAGGAATTTATATTATCGGTGATGGATCATTTCTCCATCGATCAGCAACGCTACAATTTTCAGTTCGGTGGTCAATTATTTTATGAGATTAAAAATGGAAAAATTGCTGGCATGCTAAGAGATGTCGCTTATCAATCCAATACACAGGAATTCTGGAATTCATGTGCTGGAATTGCCGATGAAAGCGATTACCGTTTCGGCGGATCGTTCTTTGACGGAAAAGGTCAACCCATGCAGGTCAGTGCGGTATCGCATGGATCGTCTACCACCCGTTTCAATGGAGTCAACGTAATCAATACTGCAAGAAAATTGGGATAATATGGCCATACTCACAAAAGACGAAGCGCAGGCTTTGCTAAAAAAAATATTGAGTTATTCAAAAGCCGATGAATGCGAAGTAAACATTGTCGGGAACCAATACCGGTAACATTCGCTACGCCCGCAATTCTGTGTCAACAAGTGGTTCCATAAGCCAGACCAATATTGTCGTTTCTTCTGCCTTTGGAAAAAAGTTAGGCGTTGCAACGATCAATGAATTGGATGATGCATCACTTGGAAAAAGTGGTCAGGCGCTCGGAAGAACTCGCACAGTTGGCACCTGAAAATCCGGAATACGTTCCTTTTCTTGGGCCACAAAAATATCCGGATTCCATCACCTATGTCCCCGCGACGGCAGCAATCACGCCTAAGCACGGGCAGATGCCGTTGCGCAAAGTTTACAAGTGGCTAAAGACTCAAAGCTTGTTGCTGCGGGATTTCTGGAAGATGCAAATGGTTTTGCCGCCATGATGAATTCGAAAGGATCTGTTTGCCTACAACACTTCTACGAATGTAAATTTTTCTGTCACCATGCGTACGGAGGATGGTAAAGGTTCGGGTTACGCAACGCGCGGTTATAATGATATTACAAAACTGGATACCAAAGCCGCCACAAAAATCGCCGCCGACAAAGGATTAAAATCTGCAACGGCACAAGCGATAGAACCGGGAAAGTATACGGTTATTCTGGAGCCGGCCGCGGCTGCCGTACTAATTGAAAATATTTTTTATGGACTTGATGCTCGCCAGGCAGATGAAGGCAGAAGCTTTTTGAGCAAACCTGGAGGTAAAACAAGTTTAGGCGAAAAACTTGTAGATGAACGTGTCACGATGTATTCCGATCCCTGGAATCCCGAACTACCCACGAGCCCATGGACGGGCGATGGCAGGCCTCAGGAAAAAACCGTGTGGATTGAAAAAGGTGTGGTTAAGAATTTAACGTATTCGCGCTATTGGGCACAGAAGAAAGGTGTAAAGGCTATTCCCGCGCCAGATGGTTTGATCATGGAAGGAGGAACAAAATCGTTGGATGAACTCATTAAAAGCACAAAAAAAGGAATTCTGGTGACACGATTGTGGTATATCCGTAACGTTGATCCTCAGACGCTTTTATTAACAGGACTGACACGGGATGGAACTTTCTATATCGAAAATGGCGTCATCAAATTTCCCATCAAGAATTTCCGGTTTAATGAAAGTCCGGTGATCATGCTAAACAACCTTGAGGAATTGGGCAAGGTCGAACGAACGGTAAGCGTCGAATCCAATGCAAATTATTTACTTCCACCGATGAAGATCAGGGACTTCACATTTACGAGTTTGTCGGACGCGGTTTGATTTCTTACTTTTGACATGATATAAATTCCCCGGATGTTGCCGGGGTTTTTTATTTAAGAACTTGTCTGACAAATCCTTATTCGTCTTTTTTTAAATCGTATATCGAGGGCGATATGGTCGATTCCAGTAAATTTTTCTTTACACGCCTCCAGTACGAATCAGGAGATTGGGATGTAGATCAGCGCATGCCTTCCAACGTTCTTAATTCTCTGATTGAATACACCACGTTACCGGTAGATACACAGGAAAATATTATTCCCTTAAGCAGTTCGGAAATTTTTCGTTGTCCTTTTTGTTACCTGAGTCGGACACAAACTGGTGGAGTTTACACACCAGGAGACGAGAGAATTTCGAAAAGTACGTTCGCAATGGTGGCTTTGTATTTGTGGACGATTGCAATCACGACATCGATGGCCTTTTCGCAAAATCATTCGAAGCCCAAATGGACCGGATCTTTCCCCCTAAATCGCTAAAAAAAATTCCTGCAACGCACCCATTATACTCAGTATTTTTCAAATTTGATGGTCCGCCCACGACGGCGCAGGAACTCAATGGATGGGGCGATGATATCGTTCATGATTACCTGAAGGCGATAGAAATCAATGGTAAGATAGGCGTGCTATACAGCAACAAGGACTATGGCTGCGAGTGGGACTATGATTTTCGAAACAAGCGATTTTACAGCGTTGATAATACCAGATTTAGTGTGAACATTGTGATGTATGCGTTGACGAGGTGAGTCCACGAGTAACGGTCAAACGTGTACATTCATAAAGAGCTAACACCTGTTTGTGCCCAAATTTCAACCTGTGACATCGTCGCACAAAGCTTTCTTGCCAGCTTGAGAAGAAAACCGATTTTTATCCATGGTCAGCCTAAGAAGCTTGTAAAACTTCAATTCGAGTGACCTGACAAAAGAATGAACCTGTATATTTCGTGCACTTAGTTGACGACTTAAAGATTGCGTTGTAGCCCTCAGATAACTTCAACCGCAAAGACGCAAATATCATACTCAAATGATTTCCTGTTGCATCAGTGTCGGATTTCAGAAGGTCATCTTTGCGTGCTTAGCCCTTTCGCAGCGTTTCAAATTGATTGAGTGCTAAATAAGATTTTGTGTTGTCGATGAACCTAGTATATTTAGGCTAAACTGTTAACTAGTTTGGCTGTCGACTGCCAATCCTTTATACTATGTTCACCATAGACGCGCACCTGGATTTAAGCATGAATGCCATGGAATGGAATCGTGATTTACGAAGATTCCATTCAGGAAATCCGAGACCGAGAAAAAGGAATGACAGACAAACCTGACCGTGGTAATGGTGTCGTATGTTTTCCCGAGTTACGAAGGGCAACATAGGTCTCGTCGTGGCAACTCAAATAGCAAGGTATGTAGCAGTCGACAATCCATTGCCCGGATGGCATTCGCCGGAACAGGCATGGGCACATACGCAAGCACAACGCTCATGGTACAAAGCCATGGAAGAAGCTGGTGAATTAATTCAAATCAGCAACCTGAAAGGGTTGGAAGATCATCTCAAATATTGGAATGATGATCAGCCCGAAAACTTCAAAATCGATTGGTTATATTTTAAGTCTTGAAGGCGCCGATTCCATTGTAGAATTGAAGCATCTGGAGCAGGCGTATGCATACGGGCTTCGTGCTCTGGGGCCAGCACATTACGGCCCCGGCCGTTATGCGCAGGGGACGAACGCAACGGGCGGGTTAGGTAAAGGCGGGAAAGAATTGCTTCGCGAGATGGAGCGACTGAACATTATTCTGGATGCCACGCACCTCTGTGACGACAGCTTTTGGGAGGCCATGGATAACTTTCGTGGTCACGTCTGGGCCAGCCATCATAATTGCAGAACGCTGGTGAATCACAATCGACAATTCAGCGATGAGCAGCTCAAGGAACTTATCGCGCGTGGAGCTGTTATCGGGGGCGTTCTGGATGCCTGGATGCTCGTACCCAACTGGGTAAGAAAGGAGTCCACGCCACAAGGAATGAATTGTAATCTTGAAAAAGTCATCGACCACATGGATCATATTTGTCAGCTTGCGGGAAACGCTCTGCCACATCGGCATTGGTTCGGACCTGGACGGCGCTTTTGGCAAGGAACAAAGTCCCTATGACCTGGAGACGATCGCAGATCTTCAGAAATTGCCGCAACTGCTCTCAAAACGGGGGTATAAAAACGAAGATATTGAAAATGTCATGCACGGAAACTGGCTCCGTTTCTTGAGAAAAGCGTGGGTTTAAAGGGTTTTTATGCCATCTGACCATCATATTTCGTCCTCAAGCCAGAAAGGGCGGTCCGCAATACGCCAACTGCACGCGATACGGATAAAATAAGAAGCAAAAATTCACTCAAATCCGTAAATTGCTTGTCCAAAAACTATTTGCGGTGTTGTTTCGTTTCCTCTGAGATCCCTATGGTATGAAGAAAAAGATCTTTTGGTTTGCATCCCTTATAGCGCTGATTGCAGCGCTTTCTTTTACAGAGCCAGCTGAACGCTATTTCGAAATTGCAAAGAACCTCGACATTTTTGCAACGCTTTTTAAAGAAGTGAACGCGCTCTACGTTGAAGAAGTAAATCCAAATAAACTGGTGCGTACAGGTATCGATGCAATGCTTGGTTCATTGGATCCCTACACGAATTATATACCCGAAGACGAAGTTGAAGATTTCCGAACGGTAAATACGGGACAATATGGAGGAATCGGAGCCATTACACGTGAAATTGGAAAACGCACGGTTGTTACCATGCTCATGGAAGGCTATGGTGCACAAAGAGGTGGATTAAAAATTGGAGACGAAATAATAAAGATTGATGATATCAACCTGGCCAAACTTTCACGCGAAGAGTCTGGTCAGGTTATGAAAGGACAGGTAGGCACACCGGTATCATTAACAGTGACCCGGATGGGTTCAAATGAACCGATCAAGCTTGAATTTAAACGCGAGCGAATCAAATTAACGAATGTTCCTTATTCGGGCATGATCGATAACGACATCGCCTATATTCAATTAACGGACTTTACGCCTGATGCCGCGAAAGAAGTAAAAAATGCATTTATTATATTAAAAGACCAAGGTGCTAAAGCTGTCATCCTGGATCTTCGTGGAAATCCCGGAGGCTTACTTATTGAAGCCGTAAACATCACCAATCTTTTTATTCCAAAAGGTAAGCTTGTCGTAAGCACAAAAGGCAAAATTCCGGAAAACAATCTTAAGCTATGAGACGCTGAATCTTCCCATCGACACGGAAATACCGGTATCAGTTTTGATCAACCGCGGTAGTGCTTCAGCATCAGAAATTGTAGCCGGTACGTTGCAAGATTACGATCGCGCTATTATAATCGGCGAGAAATCGTATGGAAAGGGATTGGTACAGGTGAGCAGACCTTTGTCGTATAATTCTCAGCTCAAAGTTACCACGGCCAAATATTACACGCCGACAGGCCGTTGCATTCAGGTACTGGACTACGGGCATCGCCGGGACGACGGAAGCGTGGGATCGATTCCCGACTCCTTGAAGAAACCTTTTAAAACTACTACGGGCAGGGTGGTATATGACGGTGGTGGAATTGATCCGGATATCAAAACCGAAAGATCAGGAAGCGCACATGTTGACCCAGGTACTGTTTGAAAAGGGATTCTTGTTTGATTATGCCACGCAATATGTTTACAAACATCCTGAGCCAGTAAATTCCAGAACCTTTGCACTAAGCGATGAAGAGTATCAGCAATTTTTGAACTGGATGAAGAATAAAAACTATTCTTACAAATCGTATATGGAATATCAGCTTCAACAATTTACTGAGGAGGCAAAAAAGGAAAAGTATTTTTCTGAGTTAAAGGGACAACTTGATCAGGTTTCGGCACGAATTACCGAAAGCAAGAAAAATGAGTTAGTGCTCCACAAGGATGAAATCAAAATGTTGCTGGAAGAAGACATTGTTTCCCGATACCACCTTGAAAAAGGAAGCGTAGAATCCGGGTTCAAATACGACAAGGATATAAAACTTGCGTCCGACGTTCTTCGAAACAGCGCTCAATACAAAAAGCTTCTTAATATTCCGTAGAAATGATTTTTAGGATCGGCAGGAAAACCCGGTGGATCATTTTTTCCCTGATCGCTGGTTTAACGATCTTGTTTCATTCCTGTATATCCTTTCGAATGAGTCCCAAAGAAGTTGATGCATTTTTTAAGAATAAGAATGTAGCAGCAACGCAGCATAGTTACAAAGTAGGATTTCGGGAACTGCATTATGTGAGGGCCGGTGATCCCGTCAAAGCCGCTGGTGCTTTTTCTTCATGGTTCTCCCGGATCGTTAAGTGCTTTCATTGATTTCCTAACCGATAGCGCCCTCTTGACACACGGCTTGCTTATTACGGCAGACCGCCCCGGCTTCGGATACTCCAACTTTGGAAATGGTGAACCTTCATTACAAAAGCAATGCGAAATACTAAAACCTATTTTGGAAGAATATAAAATGAACCGGCCGATTATCCTGATAGGGCACTCGTTGGCGGGCGCGCTTATTGTCAGGATGGCTGCTGAGTATCCGGATTTGGTCGACGGGTTAATTATAGTGGCCGGTTCCGTCGACCCTGACCTTGAGCCCAATGAAGTTTGGTTTCGTGCGCCATTGGCAACCCCTTTCCTCAGCTGGCTTTTGCCGAAGTCGTTTCGTGCCTCCAATGAAGAAATCTATCAGCTTAAGCCTGAGTTAGAACGGATGGTTCCGTTATGGAAAGAAGTGAAATGCCCTGTTATTGTGATCCAGGGAAAAAAAGACGAATTAGTTCCTAAAGAAAATGCAGACTTCGCAAAAAAAATGCTGGTGAATGCTCCTGTTGAATTTATGCTGGTAGAAGATATGAATCATTTTGTTCCATGGAGTCACCCGTATTTAATTCATGATGCTATACTGAAAATGCTGCAGTCTATTCAGGACAAACAATTGATTACAAAAGAAGAAGCGAATTGAGACCAAAGGCTACTAAAAAATTGCCATTATCGAAAAGCAAATCCAGGTCCTCCGAGCTGATCACACAAGTAGTCTCGAAATATTCGTACTGAAGAATAGTTAAAAAATTCCGAAGACATGTCTTATGTTATTGCCGTATGTGATTAATTTATCCGGAAAAAATAGAGTTTATCCCTTGGACTTCGAACGCATACTTACCAGATTGGATTAAAAGTTTTTCACTATGGAAAATATCAACGGTTTTTATGATGATAATGGCAACAAGATCAATACAGACCTGGTGAAGAAGCCAGGGTTGTGCCTCCTCTGCAAAAAAGAGGACATAGACGATCCAATGGAACACATACTCTGCACCATGAACAGACTTGACCAGCGTGATGAAGATGAGTTTAAGTGTGGTGCGTTTGAAAAGAAATAAGATCGCTCAAAAAAAGGACACAAAAACCCAGTTACTTGGATTTCGTTTTCCGTTCGCTGGCCTCGTGAATGCGTTTTATGAATTCTTCACGCGTAAGTTGCTTCCCTTTTTTCAGGCGCTCTTGCAGTTCTTGTTCAGTGAATTTCTTTCTGTCAGTCATAATTCCTTCAGTGTCAAAGGTAATATAAAGAATTGTCCAAATTCATTTGCGGCAATAAAAGCGTTGTATCTCTTGACGAGTCATTATCCTTACGTATACCGGAAATGCACTGCTCAACAATAGACTTGCCCATCTTGGACATTCAGATCAGCACTACGCAAACGCCTTTGTTGGTGTTCTTCACCAACAAACCGACACACTTGGATAAGCGATCAAGCGACAGATCTCAAATCATCTTACTAGTTCTTGTACCACCACCTCCGCCCTCTCCTCTCCCTCCTCAGTAAGGTTAAGCGACTTAGCCGTGCGGGTAAAATCGATGAGCCCCTGTTCTTTCAGACGGTCGAGCGCACCAAAGTCATAGCCCTTCCAGGCGCGGGTATAAGATTTTCCCGTAATGTCTTTTTCCTCCCAACCCGTCAGGTAGATCAGCGCAAGGGCGAGATCATCAATAATTTTTTGTTTTTTATCCGTATCCATTTTAGTTTCTTGCTTTCCATAAAGCTAACATGACACTCGCTGATTTCTCTGAACATATTCCAAAAAACATTCTCAATCGCGGAAGGGAATACGAAGAAAACGGTCAGGTGACCGGCCTTAGCGAAAAAAGCAATACCACCCACACGCTGTATCGCGCAGTGGTGAAGGGAACAAAGCGTTACACGGTTCAGGTGCAGGTGGATAAATCGACAGGTGAAATTGAATTCTATGATTGTACTTGTCCTTTTGATGGCGAGGTATGCAAACACGTGGCTGCTGTTTTGTTCGCGGTCATGGAATCGTCGGATGAAGACACCGAGGACGCTGTTCCACGCCAAAAGAAAAATACAACGGAACAGTTGCTTGACGGGCTCTCGCAGGAAGACCTTAAGCAATACCTTCGTTCGCTCATGGAGGAAAACCGAGAGGTTAAAAAACATTTTACGGCTACATTCATCATGAAAACTGCCTCGGACAAGAATGATTATAAAGCCATTCTAACGCAAGCCCTCAAGGGATTACGGGGTGCCACCAGTTTCACGAATCCCGACAGCGTATACAAAGCAATGGTTCCTGTCAATAAACTGCTGGAGCAGGCAGAAAAGAATCTCCACGAAGGCCGTCATGAGCAGGGCATACAGATCGCACAGGCGGTGCTGGAAAAACTTGTTCCGTCTTTACAATATATCGATGATTCGAACGGCTGGATGGGTGACTGTATTGATAAGGCCGTTCACCTGTTGTATCTGCTTGTCGAAGTCACGGAAGATAAATCGCTCCGCAAGGAAATGTTCCATTGGTTTTTAAAGTCTGCAACCGGTAAGCCATTCCTCGACTGGGATTGCGCGTGGGACTTTGCCAATCTTGCGGCGATCACGGCGTCGGCTTCGATGGAAGAACAGATTGCAGGGATGACAACAGCCATGATGGAACTCACTGGAAGACGGCACGGAGTGGTCAAGGGACCTCAACGCAGGAAGGGCCGCGGAAGTGATGCTCGTGTTCTATGAAAATCACAAATCTGAAAAAGACGTCGAAGCTTTCATCGAACAAAATCTTGACCTGAGCAACATCAGGGAAATGGCTGTCACTCAATTTACCAAACGAAAAAATTTTAAACGCGCCATCGAATTGTGCAGGGAAGGCGTAGCGATCAGTACCCGGAAGAAATTTCCAGGCGAAGTCAACAAGTGGTATGAAATGCTGCTGGAGATCTTTCGGCAGCAAGACAATAAATCCGGAATTATAGAATGCGCCGAATTTCTATTCAGGAATTCACACCTCGAGCTTGACTATTACAACACAATAAAAAAAGAACTCGATGAAGAACAATGGAAAGCCCGGCAATCTGACTTTCTGAGATTGTACACGCAGCAACACAAATGGTATGAGCTTGCAGTCATTTATGCTGAAGAGAAGCGGAAGCAGGATCTGATGAATACACTCCGGATGTCACGGCATGTTCCCTTGATCAATGAGTTTCAGCATCACCTGATGCCGGCGTTTAAAACCGAATTGCAGCAGCTCTTTTTCGAAATCGTTTCGGATATACTTGAACAGTATGCAGACCGTGGTCGCTATCGCGAGGCGGCGGATGTCCTGAAAAAGATGAAAGCTAAATTCAATATTGCAGACATCCAGCTTTTTGTTATCGAAATTCGGCAAAAGTACAAATCCCGACCAGCTTTGCTGGACGAGTTCAAGTCTATTTGAGTATCGTTAGCGCAACATTTTTGATTTGTAACAAGCACTGTTAATCGTACCATGGTGGAATCGAAAGCCACAGCATTACTAATTACCACCATACAACTTCTTCCCTGCTTCCTCAAACTTGTCTCCCTTCACCCACATCGGGCGTTCTTTAGCATTGGCAATCAAATACGCTCCATAAACAAATGAGCGGTGAAACTTTTCAATATAATTCATATCCAACGAACCCACTTCATCGGCAGGCTGATGGTAATATTTAAATAGTTCCTTGTCAAAAGCCTTTATCCCGGGAGCCAGATCGACTGCTGGTATACCCTTCACGGCAAAGTTAAGGTTATCAGAACGTTCATATAAATTTTGCTCCGGCGCCGGATCACCTTTTAGCTCCAGTCCGAATGCTTGACAAGCTTCTTTGAGATGCCCATCAACAGTCGTTCTGTTGAAATCTATCTGTGTAGCAATAGTCTTATCGTTGTATCCAGCGCCATCGCAATTATAGTTTAGAACTGTTTGTTTGAGCGGGATCAGTGGATGGTTCGAGTACCATTCGCTTCCAAGCAGGCCTTTTTCTTCGCCCGTGACTGCCAAAAATAAGATGGAGCGCTTCGGTGGATTCTTGCCAAAGAATTTAGCAGCCTGAAGCAGGGCCACCGTCCCGATCGCATTGTCACGCGCACCATTGAAAATTGAATCAGGGGTTGCATTTTTTTTAACCCCAACGTGGTCATAATGCGCGGAAATAACGATCCATTCATTTTTAAGCGTTGGATCGGTTCCCATTATAACGCCCGCCACATTTTTACCTGGTACCGGCATCGGTGCTTTTGCCTCCACATTTAATTTGCCTGCAGATTTCTTCGTTTCCATGAAAGAGGTGATGCTGGCGGCCTCACTTTTTTTCATATACAAATGCGGAATGGATTTTTGATCTTTCTCTGTAACCATCCGTTCTGATGAAAGGAAATTTGCCAGCGATTGCCAGGGTAGTCCAGGCAATAACATAATCTCTATCAATGCAGCTGCACCATGCGTTGCAGCAACCTTACCTTTAGCAGGAGAATCCGTAAGAAGTGCTTGAACGGCGTTGGTTGTGGCACTGCTTCCGGCAAGGGCAACAGCGATCTTACCTTTAACATCGGCCTTTTCAAAATCAGCGGATGATCCGTAGCCGACAAAAATCATTTCGGCATCCAATGCAGCACTACCCCCATTTATATAAAGTAAATCATCCTTTGACTTAAAGACATCCGATCCAACGGTCAACGATGCGGACGTCGCGGGAATAATTTTTTCAAGGCGCACCTCCTGAAAGAAATTGGAATCTCCTTGAACCGGCTTCGCTCCAAAAATTCTTAACTGGGTGCTGATATAGTTGGCGGCAATATCGATCTCGGGGGAACCTGTGTCACGGCCACGCATTTCATCGGAGGCGAGAAATGTTATGTGTGCTTCTGATTCGAGCGCATTGACAGATGACTTTACACTTTCAATAACTTTTCGTTGGGCGGATGCACTTGCGGCAATCAGCATTAGAACGACCAGAATAATACCTCGCATATGGAATTGGATTGTTGATGCAAGATAAAACTTGGCACAAAATAAAAACGGATTCCTCGTAAAAGGAATCCGCTTTTTATTTACTGGGTTGCTAGGTACTTAGCGTAAGAACAAAAGTTCTCTGTATTTTACCAAAGGCCAATCCTCATTATCTACCAATAATTCAAGTTTATCAACAGAGTCCCGGATAACTTCAAAGTATTTTTCCTTGATATCGTCACAGTAACCAATAGCGCGTTTATGGGTATCGCTGATTTTGTTGAGACGTTTACGCTCTTCAATCATAGCACGGACATTGGTTTTGATCGCTTCAATGTGACCGGAGATTTCCTTTATGGTCTGGACCACAGCTTTATTATCAACACCAAGGCCTTTCAAACCATTAGCATTGACGATCAGCTTGTTCTGATAAACAATAGCCGTAGGAACGATGTGGTTCATAGCCAAGTCACCCATGACCCGAGCTTCGATTTGAACACGTTTAATGTAGGCTTCCAACCCGATCTCAACGCGAGCTTCGACTTCTTTTTCCGACATTACTCCGTGTCTTTCAAAAAGGTCTTTTGATTTTTTGGTTAGGTAGGCGTCCAGTGCATGAACCATGTTCTTGACGTTTCCGAGCTTACGCTTGGCCGCTTCCTTCACCCATTCGTCAGAGTAGTTGTTACCTTCGAAACGAACATCTTTAGATTCCTTGATGTACTTTCTTAGAACACTAACCACTGCCAGGCGTTTTTCTTCGCCTTTTTCAACCTCCTTATTGACGGCATCATGGAATTTTTCCAGCTGATCAGCAACGATCGTGTTGAGTGCAGTCATTGCTACGGCGCAATTGTCGCTTCCCCCAACAGCGCGGAATTCAAACTTGTTACCTGTGAAAGCAAACGGTGAGGTACGGTTCCGGTCGGTGGCATCAAGGATAATTTCAGGGATCTGATCGATACCCAATTTCATATACATGTTATCACCTTTCTCGATTTTGACGTTTCCTTTTTTCTCTAGTTCGTCTAAGACTGCGCTCATCTGAGATCCAATAAATGCAGACACGATTGCGGGAGGTGCTTCATTTGCCCCCAAACGAAAATCATTTCCAGGAGTGGCGATGCTAGCCCTTAGCAGGTCCGCATGGTCGTGAACGGCTTTTATCGTAGTGACAAAAAAGGTCAAGAACATCAGGTTATCGCGTGCGCTACTGGTAGGCGCATATAAGTTTACGCCAGTATCGGTAATGAGCGACCAGTTGTTGTGCTTACCGGTTCCATTCAATCCCGCAAAGGGCTTTTCGTGGAATATTACCTGCAGATTATGACGGTTGGCTACCCGGTTCATAACGTCCATCATAAGCTGGTTATGATCATTTGCTACGTTCACTTCTTCAAACAGCGGAGCAACTTCAAATTGACTCGGCGCAACTTCATTGTGACGCGTGCGAACAGGGATACCCAACTTCCAGGCTTCAATTTCAAAATCCTTCATAAAGTCGTATACCCGTGGCGGTATGGAGCCAAAATAATGATCTTCCATTTGTTGTCCACGAGCAGGTGGGTGGCCATAACACTGTGCGGCCTGCCATCACCAAATCAGGGCGGGCATTATACAATGCCTTGTCGACAACAAAATATTCTTGTTCAGGACCAAGGGAAGCAACGACGTGTTGAATGTCCTTATCAAAAAGCTGGCATACTTTGGTCGCTGCTTTGTCAACGGCCTTCAAGGCTTTTAACAAAGGAGCTTTTGTATCGAGTGTTTCACCAGTATAGGAAACATAAATGGTTGGAATACAAAGCGTCTTACCATACAGAAACATGGGTGATGTCGGATCCCAGGCTGTATAGCCGCGGGCTTCAAATGTGCTGCGAATACCACCGCTTGGAAAGGAGGAAGCATCAGGTTCTTGCTGCACCAACTCACTTCCTTTGAATTTTTCAATTCCCGAAAGGGCATCAAAGAATGAATCATGTTTTTCTGCTGTACCACCCGTCATAGGTTGAAACCAGTGCGTAAAATGAGATGCGCCTTTAGCCATGGCCCAGGATTTTGCAGCAGCTGCAACGGCATCAGCAGTGGTCTCATCAATTTTTTCATGGTTTTTAATTGCCGCGCTTACTTTTTTATAAACTGCGGGGGCAAGGGTACCTCGCATCTGTTCCGCGCCAAATACGTTTTCTCCAAAAAATTTGGAAACATTTGGGCTTGGCAGATCGACATGTACTCGTTGACGTTCGCTCAATTTTTTCAGAGCTTCAAATCTTAGGTGGGCCATAGATGGTTGTGATTTAGACTTATTTTGCGCCCAAATCTATTAGAATTTTCGAAACCCCATTAAAAAATAATCTACAATTTTAATCTTTTGTTAAGAATACGTTTGCAGAGGGTATTTTTCGTACGCAGAAGACCTTAAATCCACAAAAAAGTTGTGAGGCTTTGAAGGCATTGAAATCGAATGAAAAAGCGTGATTTTAATCTTCTTCTTCTCCCCGATCCTCCTGATTATTTCGTTGACGTTCCTTTGCTTTATTCAAGCGATAGGCAAACGTGACGGTAAATTGTCTGGATCGCCATTGAAAGGTGGAATTGGAATAGTAGCCTTCGGTATCAACTATGCTGCGTCTCTTACGGGAATTTAATAAGTCACGGACGTTGGCAGTAATGGTACCTTTTCCTTTGAAGACGTCTTTGGAAAGTCCAAGATCAATGGAATACATGGAAAGATCTTTGCCTTGCGGGGTGATTCGAGGCCCTCGATAGTTAAATGATGCTTGAAAATCGACGCTCTTGAAGAAGGTCATTTTTGATGTTGTCCTGGATGTCCAGGTATAAGTATCGCTTTCCAAGACATCGCCCTCATAAACACCATGCGTCATGGCCCGATAAAAGTTAGCGCTGGAGTTTAACTTCCACCAATCCTGAATATTCAGTGATAAATTGAATTCCACGCCATAGGCATTTTCTTCCGATAAATTAATGGGAACAACTTGTGTGCGACCGGCGGAGTCGGGCCCTGTAGTAATTCGCTGGATCACATTTTGTCGATGCCTGTAATAGACATTGGAAAGAATTGAACCATTTTTCCAATCAAACAAATAGCCCGCCTCAATGGAATTTGTATATACTGGACGCAGATTTGGATTTCCGACAAATAAAACCCTTGGGTCTCTAAAATCTGAAAACGGAAGCAAGTCTCTGAAGTCAGGGCGATTGATTCTGTAGCTATAGCTTAACTGAAGTGTTTTACCCTCCTGAAGCTTATATGAAAGCCCCGCGCTAGGAAAAATATTAAAATAATTTTGAAGATTTGTAATATCACCTGACCTTGAGCTCTGTCGAAATATCAGACAACTCACCGCGAATACCTGCCTGAGCGGAAAACTTGCCGTATGTATTGTTCGCCATAACATAGGCAGCATGGATCCTTTCCGTATAAACGAGATTGTTGGTGTATTGTGAAATTGGAATCCATTCCGAAGAAATAGGATCTTGCGCATTTAACCCATAGTCGTTGTTGATAATCCGCGTTGCCGTTTTAATACCCGCTTCGAACTTACCTTGTTGGCCAACGGGGTGACTATAGTCTGCCTGAAAAAGCCAGTTGATTTCATCCGCGAAGTTGATCGAACTTTGCAACGAATCCGGGCCCTCATTGACTGGATTCCCGATAGTCCGTGCTTTCATCATCCACACTTTTTATCCATTTAAAATCTGCCGTGAGCAACTGACCCTTCTTGTCAAAAGTCTTTTTGAAATTCAATGATGCCTCAATATTCTCTTCGTCTTCCATTTCCCTTTCGTTGCGCGATACAATGCGGGCAAGATCTCCGTTTTCATCGAAATCATTGTAAATTGTTTGAACCTTACTCAACCCTTCGCCGACATTATAAAGTCCCGATGCAGTCAACGTCGTTTTATCACTCAAAAAATAATCTAATCCCAATGTAAAATTGTGCGAAAATTCTTGTTGCGTCCGTTCATTGCTTTGCGTGTAATGGAAGCTGGTATCGGAGCTGGTATAATATTGGTGAGACTGACCACGGCCAGGACGTTCATTATAATCGATCCCATAGCTTGAAAACAAATTGACTTTTTTCCTTCGAAGATTTATGGTGTAAGAGCCTCCATACAATGCAGGATATCCTGCATTTGCAGTAAACGTTCCGTTGATACCTTTATCCTGATTCTTTTTTAAAATGATGTTGATAATCCCCACTTCTCCTGCTGCATCGTACCGGGATGATGGATTTGTAATCACTTCAATACTTTCAATAAGATTCCCTTGAAGCATTCGCAAAGCTTCCGGGTCGCGAGAAGTAAGCCCGAAGGTTTTCCATCGATCAGGATTCTCACATTACTACTGCCACGCAAGCTTACGGTTCCATCGACATCTACCGTAACTGACGGTAAATTTCCCAAAATATCAGAAGCGTTGCGCCCTACGTTGCTAAGATCTTTTTGAACGTTGAAAACACGTTTATCCAGCTGAAGCTCCATGGATGCCTTTTCACCCTGAACCACAACTTCCTCCAACACCTGACTATCTTCCTGGAGTGTGATCACACCCACATCGATTTTCGTGTCGGATACCACCACATTCGGGATTAATTTTTCCTTATAGGAAAGAAAACTAATCTTAAGGAAATATTTTCCCGGCTTTACGGGCACTTGAAATTTGCCTTTATCGTCGGAAACGCCGCCAGTAACCAGCGTGGAATCTGTTGTGCTATGCACGGCAACATTTCCATAGGGTATTGGAATCTTTTGTTCATCCACAATAACTCCTGTAATCAAGGGTCCTTGTTGCTCAGTATCCTGAGCATATACTCCAACACAAACCAGCGCAACTAAAAATAAAAGGTATCGCATTCGATTTTAGACAATAAGCCATTCACATATCATACTCCTTTCTGGATTAACCGATCCAACGACGCAAAGTTTACAAAACACTTTGAGGAGAATTTGAAGTTTATTAATGCCTAAAAACGAATGCTGAGTTCGTGATGGCCGCTGGTATATTCATACCCGGCCGTAAAATTATTTAGGTCACAAATTTGCTTAACAATCGCCAAACCCAGTCCAGTTGATTCAGAGCTTTGCTTATCCTTTTTAAAACGTTTAAATAATTCTTGGGTAGCAACTTTAGGAGGATCGCCGGTATTTTTAACGCTCAGGCCAGACGAAGACAGCGTAACATCAATTGAACCATTCATCAAATTATGGCGGATTGCATTGGTGAATAGATTGGTGAATAAAATGTCAGCAAGCACAGGGTTTAAATTTAAATAAACTTCGGGCTCAATCTTAGTTGTGAGACTAAGGGACTTCATTTCAATCAATTCACGAAACGATTCAATTTCACCTTTTACAAAATGGCTAAAGTTCATTTTTTCTTTAACCGGATACTCCTGATTTTCCAGCTTTGTAAGCAAGATCAAAGACTGATTGACCGCAGAGAGTTTTTGAACGGCATTCTGAATACCTTCAATCAAGGAAGCCTGCTTCTCATCAATCCGGGTCTCCATCAGTAATTCTAGTTTTCCACGGATGATGGCGAGCGGCGTTTGTAATTCATGTGAGGCATTTTCAGAAAACTCTTTTAAAGACCGGTAATCATCCAACGCCTTGTTGGTCATCTTCTCCAGAAATTGATTTAATTCCTTGAACTCATAGGTGCGAGTATGCGTCAAGTTTAATGCGATTCTTTTGTTTGAGGTTGAAGCCTTGAATGGTTTTTAAAGTCCGATTAAAGTTGGACAGGATTAACTTGGACATCTGCCGGCTTGCCACGGCTACGAAAAGGAGCAAGATTAGCAGTGTTACTGCCAGCGACGCGATGATTCCTTCCAGTATTTCATCGGGTTCAGCAATAAAATTATAGGCTGAAATATAATAGTGCTTCCCTTGTATTTTGTAGGAGGAAGCGACCGTGAACTTCCGGTCCAATGCCCTACGGTACAAAGAATAGAAGCCCATCGAATCGGTAACCTGCAACGGTATTAACGATGCATTGTAGTCCAGTTCTTTTACATCCAATTGATTTCCGCGAACGGAATCTATTGGCAGTCCATCGGTAGATAAGTTGTGCTGCATGATCGATATCCCGTTTCAGTCGCGTTTTTACTTCATTTTCGATTTCGGCTTGCACCCTATAAAAAACAATAAGCCCGCTGGCCAGTAGCACAAACGTGGTAATAGCCAAATACCATATTGTAAGTCTATTGATAAGCTTCATGATATACTGGTATCAAACTTATAGCCGATTCCATAGACGGTTCCGATGTAGTCCTTGCCCCGCGCGGCAGCGATTTTCTTTCGCAAATTTTTTACGTGCTGATATACAAAATCAAAATTCGCAAGATTGTCGGTATAGTCACCCCATAAGTGTTCGGCGAGAGATTGGCGTGTGAGAATCCTGTTTTTATTGATTAAGAAATAAAGTAAAAGATCAAACTCTTTTTTGGTCAAATCCAGCGGCGTATCATTTATCCTTGCCTCGAGCGAGTTGGTATTCAAGACAATTTCATTAAAACGAACAGTATTGTCACCGTCTAAAGAATTGCGCCGGTAGATGGCTTTTAAGCGCGCATTCAATTCAGAAAGGTGAAAAGGTTTGGTGAGGTAATCATCCGCCCCTTTGTCAAGTCCATAAATTTTATCATCCAAAGAGTTTTTGGCCGAGATGATAAGGACATTGCATTTTATTTTTTGTTCCTTGATGTTCTCCAAAAGGCTAAGCCCGCTCCCGTCAGGCAGCATAATATCCAACACGACGCAGTCATAATTGAAAAGAACTTAATTTATCCTGGCTTCATTGCAGGAAGAACTCAATTCACAAACGTATCCTTCGTGCTGTAAAAAGTCCTGAATGTTCCGGGCAAGATCGATGTTATCTTCAACAATTAATACTTTCATGATACATGGCGTTGAAGCGCTGAAGGCGTGCTGACGTTTTTTACCAAAGATAATTTCATAAAATCATTCAAAGTAAAAATGATTTTTTGAAGCAATCTTGAAGGAGCAGAAAATGGGCGCGATGAACGGGTTACGTTTACACTGGCATAAACTTCAACCCTTGCGCGAGATCCTCAAAGAAGTAAAAGAATGTAAGGGATTGTTTAGATCAATTTGATTTTTTTACCGAACCACCGCTGCTTGAATCGGTGATGAATTTGTCGGGATTTCCGTGATAACGAATATTTCCACCACTGCTGGCACGAGCAACCAGTTCATTTATAACATTAATTTTTAGCGAGCCCGCACTGCTTGCCTCGGCAGTTACTTTCTGGGCTTCCAGGTCATAAGCATCTATTTGGCCCGCGCTACTGGCATCAATATTCAAGCGATTTGGTTTTACCTTGCAACTCAATTTCGCCGGCGCTCGAGGCGCTGGCATTGACACCACTTGCATCGAGGGTTATTTCTATCGATCCGGCGCTAGAAGCACTTACCTCCATATCGTTGGCCTGGATAGTCCCCTCGGAAAAAATACTTCCTGCGGAGCTTGCAGACAGCTTATCGACCTTAACATAGGTAACATATACTTTCGCCTGCACATTGCCCTTGATAGTTGCCGTCGCGCATATGAACGCGTAAATAGGAACCTGATACCTCAGTAATAACATTGTTCAAGCTGGTCCCGGTAACTTCCACACGCACACTTTCCTTATCCCCTCTTTTCAGGTATACATCAATCCCCTCCGTAACTTTTACACCCGAAAAGGACCCGATATTGCGGGTTTCCGATTCCTGGCCCCGGGCTACCCAGGTTGTTATGACAAGGATCGATGTAATAAGCAATAAATTCTTCATAAGATGCTAAAATTTGACCTAAAGACAGGGGGCAAATATAAGGGTTGCATGCCCGTTTGCACATACCACCTATTTTTAAGGATGTACGAAATCATTGAATTTTACATAGAATTTGAAGGTACATTTCTCCACATTTGTATTCCACAAAATTGTTACATATGATTTTTGACAAGAAATCGGAATTGAATGTTCTCATTAATCTGGCTGCCAGCGATAGAAACGTTGCTTCACGCGAATCAAAACTAATTCACACTATTGGTAAAGCAAATGGCATTACTAAAGATGAGGTTGATTCAATGCTTAAAACTCCCAAGCCTATCGGCAACATTGATACGCTAACCCCAGATGAAAAGTTTGAACATTTATACTATCTCATTCAATTGATGAAAATGGATGGTCAGGTGTTTCGTAGCGAGATTGTTTTCTGTGAGCAAATTGCGGATAAACTCGGTTTTAAAAAGGCTGTTGTTGCGGAAGTATCGCAGCACGTTTATAGCGACCCCACCATCACTGCAGACCGCGATATGGTGAAGGAAAAAGCGATGAAATTTTTAAAAGCATAAGAAGCTAAACGATGGAATATAAAGGGAAGGAACTTACACCTTCCCTTTTTTCTTTTCAGGGCGTTTGGTAAACGACTTTTCCTCCGAGGATGGTCATCGAAACTTCAGTTTGGAGGATGTTGATTTTCCGGAATGGTCATCAGGTCTTTCGTAAAAACGGTGAAGTCAGCAAGTTTTCCAGGTTCAATGGATCCTTTGCTTTTTTCTTCAAAGGCTCCAAAAGCAGCATCCAATGTATAAGAACGCAAGGCCTGTTCGCGGGTCATCTTTTGCCCAGGTTCATAACCACCTTCGGGTAACCCTTTTAACGTCTTGCGTGTAACCGATGCGTAAAATGATGGAATTGGATTGAGTGGCTCAACGGGAGCATCTGTGCCATTTACAATCCTTGCACCTGACTTTAATAATGCCTGCCACATATAGGCTCCCTCTTTTATCCTTTGTTCCCCCAGCCTTTCGATTGCCCAAGGCCGATCCGACGACATATGAATGGCCTGCATCGCGGGGATAACACCAAGTTTTGCAAACCGCGGAATGTCATTAGGATGAAGATGTTGTGCGTGCTCAATTCTAAACCTATGGTCACTGGATTTTGCCGGATTTTCCTTAAAGGCAATTTCATAACGATCGAGTATTTCGCGATTAGCGCGATCACCAATCGCGTGCGAGCATACCTGAAAACCATGCTTCAGGGCTTCTCTGGAAATTTTCATAACGGTATCCATAGACAATGTCGCCATGCCGGAAAAATCCGGCCGATCAGTATAAGGCGCCAACAACCATGCACCTCTTGAACCCAATGCACCATCACAATTAAGTTTTATGGCGCGAATTGTAAGCATATATCGGTAGAGTCTATTTCGGGCCCTTTTCTCAGCCACTCATAAACCAAATCACTATCCCGCCCAGTGACCATGACATATAGGCGCACGCCTAATTTTCCGTCTTTTTTAAACTGATGAAAAAGGTCGATGTCTTGTCGAGTAGCACCTGCGTCGTGAAAACTTGTTATGCCATTTCGCTGGCATGCTTTGATGGCAAGTTCCAATGCAGCTGCATCTCTTTCGCCTGTCTTTGCTGGCAAATGTTCTTCGATTAAATCCATTGCCCGTTCATTAAATAATCCCGTGGGATTACCCAATGCATCGCGTACAACTTCCCCTCCTTCTCCTTCTTCACGTTTATTTTTTTCGATGGAAAGCTGATTTACACCTGCCACTTCCATTGCTTTGGCATTTGCCAATGCGGCATGACCACTGGCATGCTCAAGAAATACAGGGTTGTTGGGCGATACTTCGCTGAGTTTTTTGTGTACGGGAAAGCCTTTCACCATACCCTCGGGCTTGACGTTCCACTTATCCTGATGCCATCCTCGTGCCAAGGATCCACTCACCAGGTGACGATTTGCTTACCGCCTCCCTGACTTTGTCAATCATCTCATCATAACTCTGTATTTGCGAAAGGTCCAGTTCGAGTTCATTGTAACCCACATCCATAAGGTGTCCATGACCTTCGATAAATCCCGGCGTCAGAATTTTTCCTTGTAAGTCGATGACTTTTGTTTTATCGCCAATAAATTTTTCAGCATCTGCCATTGAACCGACAAATGTTATTTTATCACCTTCAACGGCCACAGCCTCTGCGACTTGATTTGCCTCATTTACCGTATAGATCTTTCCGCCATGAATAACGAGATCAGCAGGATGGTGCGAGTTGCAGGAAAACTGAAAAAAAATCAGCAAACCAAAAAAAACATTTCGTCTGAATAGAGTTATCATATTCATAGGTTACAATATAAGAAACATCATTCCATTATCTTTGAGCATAATTTAAAACCAGCGTCAACAACCTTATTTATCAATACAACGGTGAATGAAGTTCAGTCCTCGACATATCAAGAACGTTATAGTACAATGCATTTCGTCAGGGATTGACACCTCATAAACTTGCTATGACCTGTGCGTTGGGGGTTATCCTGGGGATTTTTCCGGTCTTTGGAATAACAACGATTCTCTGTTTCGCTGTCGCCATTGCCTTTCGCCTTAACATTCCTGTTATTCAGTTAGTAAATTACCTCGTTGCTCCCATTCAATTGCTCTTTATCATTCCCTTTATCAAGATAGGAACGATATTGTTTCACCTAAATCCATTCCCTTACGATTCCGATCAATTGATTGATTTATTTAAAAATGATTTTTTCCTTTTATTGAAGGAGGTAGGGTTGGCGTTGCTTTTAGGGATCGGCGTGTGGGCCTCTTTTTCAGTACCCCTTTTCTTCGTTCTCTATTACTTGTTTTTTCTGCTCTTTAGCCGGTGGCTAAGGTCGCCATCAGCGTGAATTGAAATCCCAATAAAGCTCTTGAATATAAGCCTTACCTTCAGAAATGTCTTTTGGTTTGACGTCGCCGGTTTGTTGAATAACAGCATTGGCTACATTATCGTATACGTAAAGTCCATCCATTTCTTACCATTCCAAATCCATTGTTAAAAACAAAAACAGCAAAAGGATTATAGGAAGAACCTAATATGTCTTGACCGAATTTAAATTCATCGTCATTCCAATCAAACTGCGCTAAGATTGTATTAGGTATATCGGTTTGCGTAGCTACTGAGTGAACAACGGTATCTCTAACACTTAGCGCGCCTCCCAGCCACAGCATTGGAATCTTAAATTTCTTTGGATTTGATACACCATGGTTATCCGGATATGGATGACCATGGTCCGCAGTAACTACAATGAGCGTATTATCCCACCAGGCAGGTTTTCTTTGCTTTGTCAATGAAAGTTTCCGAAATGCTTGTCAGCATAGTAGGCTGAGTTTAAGAATTGATTGATTTCATCCTCACCTTTAATAACAGTTTCCATCGGTACATCAAAGGGTTCATGACTGCTCTGCGTCATCATAATTTTGAAGAATGGCGTAGATGCCTGTTGCGTCTCGTCAAAAAATTTTTCAAATACATATTCGTCGTGAACACCCCACTTGCTGGTGTTTAGTTCCTGAGGAAAATCCATGCTATGGGTGATGTGGTCAAAGTCGGCATGTATAAGGTATGAATTGAAGTTGGCATAGTTGATATTGTATCCATAGGTAAATTCCGTGCGATATCCCTGCTGTTTGAAAATCTTATTCAAATACGGGAGACCTTCCGTTTTTTTGGTTTCCTTAATGATAGAAGTAACAGGTTGTGAAGGATAGCCATTGAGGACGGCAACGATTCCTTTGTCGGTGCGATCGCCACTGCAATAAAAATGATCGAACAGAATACCCTCCTTTACCAATTCATTGAACCTGGGCGTAACTCCCGGCAATCCGCCAAGGGGTTCGATCAGGCTGGATGTAAAACTTTCCAATATAATGATGACAACGTTGGGTTTCTTTACACGCAGAATATGGCGCGTACTATCGGAGGCTGGAAAAAGTTCTTTGAAATACTGCTCGGTCTCCGCTTTGTCAAAATAGTTATCGGCATATTTTAGTTTGTTCATTTTCTGAACTGCATACAGAAAATTCCAGACAACGTTTACCGCGGCGTGATTCGCGAAAATTTTGCTGTCGTGAAAATACACAAAGCCTGTGTTCATGGGCGCAACGCCGAAACTTCCACGAATTGGAATAATAAAAAGTAGTGTTGAAACGAGAAGTACTGGCAATGTTTTCCAATCTGTAGCAGGAAGTGCAACAATTCTTTTTTTGAAATATTTATAAAACGAAAAAAGACTGGCGCTGAAAATAATCAGCCAATAACAAAGGAGAAAGATGGTCTGCCAGAAATCCCCTGAAGATGCTGCTTCCTTGCCCATGTACATTAAGGGTGTTGCATCCAACCTAAAGCCCCAATGTGTATACAGTTCAAAATCCAGGACGATAATAAATGATGCTATAAACAACATAATAGCATGGTAGCCAAGCCAAATGGCCCAAAGTCTTCTTCCGCTCAGAAAGAATCCAACAGAAAACAGCAATCCCGGCAGCAGGCAAAAATATCCAGCCATGGAGAAATCCATCCTGATACCATGGACGAATACCAACATCATTTCCGCCATGGAAAGCTCGTTCGATAAATTGGCATGATACAGCATGAACAATCCACGCCCGACGAGAAAGAAGAGTGTCCAGGCAATAAATCCAGAGAAAAGAAGAATGAGTCTTTGTTTCATGAGGTCCGTTATCCGTTATCCGTTAATCGTTATCCGTTGGCATAATTTTCACTTGTCCTTTATCTTAGGATAAACTTTGTAAGCGCACGTTTCAAATGATGTTCATCATCGATTTCACACCATACTAAATCTTCAATTACTTTGACGCGGATCGGATGTTGAGCGGTGACCCCTACCAATGCATCCTCGTAATTTAACATCCTGTTACCATTTTTAAAATGGGGCTCTGAAAATGCAGCCATTTTTTCAACAGTTGCCGGCGTCAATTTAGTTATTCCAACAAGCTCTCCACTAATGTGGGTGAGTATACTCCGGTCCTTGCTCATTTGCTGCAAGTTGCTTTCGGCCGAAGCCTGGATGAAGACCTCGTCCCCGGACTGCGTTGCGCCGCTGGCCAGGATAATATCTTCCAGCGGATCGTCCAGAAGATATTTCAAAGCAACAGGGTCATATAACAAATCACTTTCTAAAAGAAGAAACGGCTTGGCTATCAAGTGTCTTAACACGTAAAGTGTATACATGCTCCCAGTGACACTATAATCAATATTTGTAAAGGTGGTTACCGGATATTTCTGTTTGAGCTTATCAAAATACTCATATCGATAGCCCGTACCAATAATTATGTCATTAATTCCAGCACGGACTAAATTAGTAATGGACCGTTCGATCAATGATGTTCCATGTACTTTAAGAAAACCTTTCGGTTGGGCCTCTGTATGATGTTTTAAACGTGTACCAAGGCCAGCGGCCAGTATCACAGCCGTGGTAACTTTTGAATTCATTAACCGATGAATTTGATCAGCCTGTCTTTTACTTCAAATGGTTTGACCGTAGGTCTTCCCAGTTCAGGAGGAGAACCTGAGGATATTTTCAGATGAATGAATGTAAGTTGAGCCATCTTTTTTCCATTGCTTGATCGCTTCTTCCAATTCGTCAAGCGAATTAACTTGCAGTGACACCGGATAGCTAACGGTGGAAGCCATTGACGCAAAATCCACGATGTGCGAAACGGTAGCCTGTCCACCGGTTGAATCGTGTGCATTATTGTCCAGCAAAATATGAAGTAAATTTTTTGGCTGATAGTATGCATTTGTTGCAAAAGAACCCATGCGCATCAACGCTGAACCATCGCCATCAATGGCGATGACCTTCTTATCGTTTCTGGCCAACGCAAGGCCTAAGCCTAGTGAACTGATGCAACCCATCGATCCAACCATGTAAAGATTATTCGGCTTATCCTCGACTTCAAAAAGCTCGCGTCCCGTTTTCCCGGTAGTCGCCAAAAGTACGGTGTCCTTGTCCGCTAAATCCGAAATGGCTTTTAAGGCCTGCGTGCGAATCGGAAGACTTTGTTTAGCGGACGATTTTTTCAGCTTATTGTTTGAAACTTGTTTTAAGGCCTGCGGATTAAGTTTTACATCTCCAAATGTTCCTTTCTTAACGACAAAAAAGAAAGTACGGCCTTCCTCAATATGTCGATTCGCTTCTCTCAGTTGGTTAGTGGCTTCTTTTTCATCTTCGGGCAGGTAAGCCCACTCCACTTTCATCAGTGCCAGCATCTTCTCGGTAATCTGTCCCATCAATTCATGCTGAGGCTCATCTTTTACACCCGGCTCGCCACGAAGACTAACAAACCCCAATACCGGAAGCTTGAATGTAAAATTCAATGATGTTAGTGGAGAGGTTGCATTTGTCAAGCCCGAATTTTGCATCAGCACGACGGATTTTTTCCCACCCAACTTGGCACCGGATGCGATAGCAACAGCATCTCCTTCATTGGCGGCCATTACATAGTCGCATTCGTTGATCGCATAATTGATCAGTGCTTTTAAAAAAGAACAGGGAACTCCAGAATAAAAATCAAAGCCCAAGGCCTTCATTTCATCCCCAAATGTTTTTGTGTTGATCATCTCAAAAAATTAGAATTTACAGACGAAGTTTTCCGGCATTTTGTAAGTCTACCAGCGTATCTACATCCAGCCATGCCCCGCTGATGTATTTAACTGCAATGGTATGTTCCTTCGCAATCTCATTGAAGAGATCCGTGCAGGTCATAGACTTGAAATCATTTGACTTGCTTAATTTTTCCAACGCATTCAATACTTGCGCGGCGCCAGTTTGGTTTACTTTCCATAGACCAATGAACTCTCCAAAAATATCTTTTCTGGCAAGCGTTGATCCCATTTTCTTAAACACGGAAGTCCCGAGATAATTGGTGCGATCATATTTTTCAGATGCCGAAACAAAATCCTTATCCAGACCATCTTCTTCGCAATCAGCATCCACAACGATGGTAATATTGTTTTGATCATTCAACAACTCATGCAATACATAACGTTTAAAAATGATATCGCCGTAACTGATCAGCGTATTTTCCTTGATCTGATTTTTAGCCAGATACAACGAGTAGAGTTCCTTGGTGGAACGCAAACTCATCGTTATCCACCGTGCTGATGTTGTTGAGTTTTACTTTCTCCTTTTTGAAGCCGCGTACTACCGTTACATCTTTTATCCCCATCTGGTTGAATTCTTCCACCTGGGTATTCAGCAATGATTTGCCATTTACCTCGAGCAAAGTTTTAGGCGTATCTTTCGTCAGATCTCCAAGCGATCCCTGACTTGCTGCCAGCACAATGCTGTTCACTTTCTTTCCCGTGGTTGGCAAGTATTTATCTTCAGCAGCTTCGAGTTCATCGGCGCCTTGCAGACGGAAAATTTCATTCACACTCACGACCTTGCTTTCTACATTGATCAGCGTTTGTTCCTTAAAAATTCTGGAGGATGTTTCCTGCATCACTTTGATCGACGATCTGACATTGTGATTAGCCCAGATGATGGTACTGATACCAATTTTTCTAAAATGATCAGTAGGAATAGAATAATACTTTGTCGGTACAATAATCACAGGGCAACGATTACCCCATTCTTTCATAAATGCATCAATATCGGAAGAGTCAGCTTTTTTACTGTGACAAAGAATGGCATCGGCGCCGGCCTTGTGATAGGCATCGGCTCTGCGCAACGCTTCGTCTAACCCCCAGCCCGCGATGAACGCTTCCAGTCTTGCGACAACCATAAAATCATCGTCTGCTTGCGTGTCTTTTGCCGCTTTAATTTTACCGCTGAATTCATCGACATCCGCCAACGGCTGATTTTCACCACCAATAAATGAATTCGTCTTTGGGAAAAGTTTGTCTTCAATACATACGGCTGCTATATCACGTTGCTCTAATTTTTTCACCAACCGCCGCATGTTGTTAAAATTGCCATATCCCGTATCGCCATCCAATAAAATTGGAATCGTGGTTGCATCGCTCATAAATTCAAGCACATCTAAGACCTGCGTCCAGGACGCTTCGTTGTTGTCTCTCACGCCCAGTGCCGCGGAAATAGACAGGCCGCTTCCCCAAATCCCCTTAAACCCTGCTTCTTCAACAATCTTGGCCGATAATCCATTGTGAGCTTCCATGAGAAATGCCATTTCCGGAGAATTGACCATTGTTCTTAGCTGCGTCGTTTTCTTCATAGTAAAAAGTGTGTTTTAAAAATGCCGCCAAAAATACAATCTTATCATAATATCTTGTTCATGTTCCGTTAAAATAACGTCCTAAGCAGTCCATTTTAGATTTTTATTTACTTTTTTTGCCGTGTGAGAGATTTCACAAAGGATTGGCCGATCACTTTTTTAACGTCCTCATTCTTAAGATTTTTTTGGTTTTTGGGGGTAGATAAACCATCCGCTATTTTTACGCTACGCTATGCAGATATTAAAGTATTTCAAGGACGTTCGCCTGAAAGGCAACATTTATTGGGTCCTTCTCCTTCGTCTCCTTCTGGCGATGCTATTATTTACCCTATGCAGAATTGGATTCTATCTATATAATATTTCCTATTTCCCGGAAATGACCGGAAATAATTTTCTGAGGATTTTATTGGGCGGATTGAGATTTGATTTGACAGCCGTGTTATATATCAATTCGCTGTTCATTCTTCTTACATTAATTCCGTTCGATTTCAGATTTACGACTCCTCTATCAAACTATACTGAAATATCTTTTTTTATTCTGAATGGTATTGGCATCGCGGCAAATCTCGCTGACTTTATTTATTACAAATTTACCCTTCGACGAACAACAGCTGATTTTTTTACTGAGTTTGAAGAAGGGTCCTGGCGCAGGCGGCCTTTTTTTCCGGTTTGTGATCGATTACTGGTACGTTACAATTTTCGCCGTAGGGATTTATTGGCTAATGGTTTTTCTTGTATAACCGAACAAAAGTGGATGGGCCCATGATGAAAAATCGTTTGGTTTATTATATAGGAGGGCTGCTGACGATACCCCTTGTAGTCATATCTTTTTATTGGAGGCGTGCGCGGAGGTTTCAAACACAGCACGCGTCCCACTCACGCTTAGTAATGCGGGCGAATATGTTAAATATCCGCGCGAGACAAACCTCGTTCTTAATACACCCTTTTCAATATTTCGAACCATCGGAAAAACAAAAATTCAGAAAGTAAAATATTTTGAAAATGAGGAGGAACTTGCTTCCGTATTCACGCCTGTACACCAGCCAAACGATACTATAGGCTTTAAAGCGGAAAACGTTGTTGTTATTCTACTGGAGAGCTTTTCAAAAGAATTTTTTGGAGCTTTTAACAAGGAGAGACCAAACTATAACGGCTACACACCATTCCTCGATTCCTTAATTCAGCATAGCAAAACATTTCAATATTCATTTTCAAATGGAAGGAAATCCATTGATGGTCCACCGTCTGCGTTAGCGAGTATGCCAACGTTTGGTGTACCCTTTGTGCTCACGCCTTATGCGAATAATAAATTTAACAGCCTCGCATCCATTCTTGGAGAAAAAGGATATCACACATCTTTTTTTATTGGCCATCCAAATGGTGCAATGGGTTATACCGCTTTTACGCAGCTAGCAGGCTTTCAACATTATTATGGAATGGATGAATATGGCAACTCGGCGGATTCCGACGGCATGTGGGGAATCTGGGATCATAAGTTCTTTCCTTTCTTTGCTGAAAAATTAAATGAATTTCCTCAGCCTTTTTTCGCTACTTTGTTTACAGTCAGTTCACATCATCCATTTAAAGTGCCAAAGGAATTTGAAGGTAAGTTTAAAGGAGGAAGTAAGCCGATATTAAAATGCATTGAGTACACCGATTATTCCTTGCGCGAATTATTTAAAACAATCTCGAAGGAACCCGTGGTATAAAAATACGTTGTTTGTTTTTACAGCGGATCATTGTTCCTCCGATATTATCTTTGATGAATCACGAACAAACTGGGGATACTATTCTGTTCCCGTAATTTTTTTTAAACCCGACAACAGCCTGGCTGGACATTCAATGGAGATCGCATCGCAGGTGGATATCATGCCTTCTGTTCTCGGCTACCTTCACTATGACAAACCATATTTTGCTTTTGGACGAGACATCTTTCATGATAATCAACAACCCATTGCTTTTAACTATAATGATGCGTTTAACTTATATCTGGGAGAATATCTGCTTACTTTTAACGGCGAAAAGACCATTGGACTTTACAATTTTGTCGCAAGATAAAATGTTGAAGACATGATTTGAAGAATGAGAAACCTGAAGTTGTCAAACAAATGGAATCCAAAATCAAAGCGATTATTCAACAATATAACAACAGACTAATTGAAAATCGCTTAACGGTGAATTAGATTAGGATTATAGGATTATTAGATTGTAGGATTGAACGATGAACAATGAATAAATCCTATGATCTTTAATCCTGAAATTGCAATTCAAATAATACATGTGAAATGTCCCAATAAAATAAACTCCCAGGCGAGGCTCTTTTAAAAAATTATTTCACTTCTTTTGCGCGATGAGACCTTATCAATACCGGTGCAATGATTACTCCTTACTAACACCCCATTTTAAGCGGTTGATCATTACTCCATTGATCAGATTTGTGCCTTGGGTCATTCCCGCTAATATCATCACTTTTATCTCCAATGGCATTGTTTACCTCAGCTTATACCTGGCGTTGAACCCGCACATGTTTGGCCAGGCTACACCACTACTGATTGCTATGGGGCTTATACTCTACCTTATCGGTGATCATCTCGACGGCATGCAAGCAAAGCGCACAGGTACTGGATCCGCGCTTGGGGAATTTTGTGACCATTACCTCGATGCATTCAACAACGGGGTGGTCATGTTCACCATGATTGCCGTCTTTGGCATCACGCACAAACCCGTCATCGTTGGGGTGATGGTTATTTCCTATTGGGCCCATATGGCGGTTTTCTACGAGCAGTTTAAAACGGGATGGCTAACATTTGAGCCAGTCGGGTCTTTAGAGGGCGTATTGCTTTCAGCATTGCTCATCGCATTATCAGCCTTTGGACCCATTAACGAAATCTTTAGATATCCTTTTTTTGAAGACTATTCCGTGATCGAAGGAACGATGATTTTATCTTCTCTTGGCGCTGTTGTTACATTCTATAAAACCTGGAAACGCACACCTGAAGTAAAGGCAGGATTTTGGTTGTTCATATTTTTGTCCACGGTAGTCGGCATTTTAGGAATTCCGTTTTTCACCGGTTTTCAATTATTTGTGTTGCTTACGTTGTACTGTAGTCTTTACATCGGCAGACTTATGCACGGGCATTTGATCGACGGCGTTGAACGCAACACAGATCTCTTAACACCATTACTGCTACTCCTTTTATACATCCCGGGATTTGCCTATGCACCGTACCTGTTTGGCATTCTAACAGCTTATTTATTAATAAGCATTGCTGTTCTGATCTTCAAAACTTTTTCGGTCTTGAAAATTTATTGGGTCTGGTTAAACTTACGAACCTAGCATGAAGCATGTAACAAGAAAGATTTTATTGAACCCTGGCCCCGCCACGACCACAGAAAGCGTGAAGCAAGCCATGGTGGTTGAAGATATTTGTCCGCGTGAAAAAGAGTTTGGAAAACTTTTGGACACTATTAAAGAAGACCTTGTAAAGGTCGTCCATGGTGGAGATGATTATATCGCTGCAATTTTTACAGCAAGTGGCACCGGAGGTCTTGAAGCTGCGATTACTTCCGCAGTTCCAAAGGGAAAAAAAATACTGGTCGTTGACAACGGTGCCTATGGGGCACGCATGGCCAATATAGCCTCTACTTTCGGTATCGAGGTGGTGTTATACAAACTTGCCTACGGTGACTATCCTGATGTCAATCATATTGAAAAATTGTTGAAAGAAAATAAAGACGTTAGTCACCTGGCTATTGTGCACCATGAAACCACAACAGGAATGTTAAATCCGGTTCAGGAAATTTGTGATGTATCAAGAAAGTATGGCGTAGAAGTGATCGTAGATTGCATGAGTTCCTATGCCGGTATCCCGATCGATATTAAAAAATGGGGCGCTGGATACCTCATTTCCTCTTCGAACAAATGTATCCAGGGAATGCCAGGAATGGTATTCGTGATTTTTAAAAAACAACTACTGGACCAAATTAAAAATCATAAGCGCTCCTTTTATTTCGATTTATACAGCCAGTACGTTGGATTCGAAAAAACCGGACAAATGCAATTTACGCCTCCCGTTCAGGTTGCCTACGCATTGCGACAAGCTATCGATGAATATTTTGATGAAGGAGAATCTAACCGTTGGAATCGTTATGAAGAAAATTGGATGACCCTCTGCGCCGGTCTCAAAAAATTAGGATTTGAATTTTTGCTGCCCGACCCGTATCAATCAAAGATCTTGCTTGCCATAAAGGAACCTTCTGGTGCAACTTATAATTTCGATGCAATGCACGACTATCTTTATCAAAGAGGATTTACGATATATCCAGGCAAAGGAGCTAAAGAAGCGACGTTCCGCTTGTCGGTGCTCGGTGACCTTTATAAAAAAGATATCGAAAACTTTTTATCAGAGCTGAAAGGTTATTTACTATCAGCACGCGTTATCTCAGCATGATGCAGAACAAAGCAATACCAACCAAAGCGAAAGTCCATCATTCTGGGATTTTTTCTCTTCTTGATTTTCGCGACAAGCACAACTTCATTTGCCCAGCAGTTTGGATTGTCCTTTTCATATTTCATACCCAAGAATGGATACTTCTCAACACCCATCAGCCCCTTTTCTATTCGTGGACTTGGAGTAGATCTTAATCGCTACATCGCACTCGAAACAGGCGCTTCACTGTATCGCATGTCCGGCCTAAATGTGAAGGATCTTCCATTCGAATCCAAAGATGCGTTGGTCGGGCCGAACTTCACGATTCTTGTGCCTGCAGAAATCGTTTTCCAGCTCAAAGGTTCTTCCGTCGAATTTGATATCAAAGGTGGGGTATTTGGATTTTACGGATTCGAGTCAGAAGATCAACTATGGAAACTTCGACCGGGCTATCCGACAACACGAGAACTGGCAGGTAGCAAACAGCGCGTTCACTTTTAAAAACAAACCCGGCTGGGGATACCATGTCGGTGCGGAATTGACGGTGTACGTAACCCAGCAGTTAGGCATTTCGTTAGAAACAAATTATCTGATGGGCGACTCGCAATTTCCCCTGAAGGGGAGTTACACTGGCGGTGATGTTTCGCTTGAAACCAAGCAGGTTGAATATGCAGATGCTAAAATAGACTTGACGGGTCTCGAATTTTCAATTGGAGTTATTTTCGATTCAGGTCAGGGCGGTGGGCCACCGAAAAAGAGGAAGCGAAGGTAGACGTCTTGCCCTTTTTAATTTTACCTGTTATTAATAGCAGGTTTTTTTCTTTATATAGGATCCGAATGAAGATCTGGATCGCGAATATACGTTATGGAAGAACGCACAGCTGAGAACAAACTTTTCCTGGTTGGAATGATATTGAGCATGACCTGCTGGGGCTTTAGCTGGACGTCCGGTAAAATACTTTCGAACTACGGTGATCCGCTTACAATTTCTTTCCTGCGATTTGCGCTAACGTTTGTGTCGCTGATTTTTATTCTGCCCTTGATGAAGGAGAAAATGTCAATCAGCAAAAACGGTTTTAGGGATCTCGCCATCGCAGCTGTGCTGATATCGTTGTATACCTATCTTTTTTTTAAGGGAGTATCCATCGGCAAAGCCGGCGCTGGAGGTGTTCTGGTTACGGTGCTGAATCCGATTCTCACTTATGCGATAACACTGATCCTTGCAAGAAGAAAACCCTCCCGCAATGAATTCTTCGGATTGACGCTGGGTCTCGTGGCCGGCGTGGTTTTGTTAAAGCTTACCACGCAAGCAGAAGAGATCTTTAGGGCTGGAAATATATACTATCTATTTGCGGCCATTTCGTGGTCGGTGCTTTCAAAGTTTACTGCGAAGGCAGCGCGATACGGATCGTCACTTGCGTTCAGTTTTTGGATGTATGGATTGGGTACTTGTATAATGGTCCTCTTCAGTGGCATTGATTCAGTGATGACTACGGTTAGCCACGGTGACGTTACGTTTTGGGGCAACCTGTTTTTCAGCGCTACCATTACGACATCACTTGCAACGACGTTTTATTTCGTTGCCACATCAAAAATTGGCGCAAGTAAAGCGAGCAGCTTTATCTTCATGGTTCCTTTTTCCGCCGCGCTGGGTTCCTGGATTTTTTTAGGAGAAGTTATCGAGTTACACACTATCGTCGGAGGCATTTTAGGAATTGCCGCAGTTTATATCTTGAATAAAAAGGAAGCAATATCAGCGCGCCTGCGCAGACTAAGGTTTGCAGTATGAATTGAGGCTACTGTCGGCATAAAACGTTCCGTTGCAACTAAAAGATTACAATCAAGAGGCAAGACGAAGGGATAATACGCTTAGCTTGCTACTGCTTGACCAAACCTGAAGTCGTTGTAAACTGCCTCGGCAGCCGCTTCATTTCCGCTACATTCTTATTATATTTTCTAAACAACAATCTTGAGTCTTCCACAAATACTTTGAACGCTGCATTAGATTCTGCGTCTTTAATGTATTTCCACGATTCTTTTTCAACCAGAGGAACAGGTAAAAGATAATAGTCCTTATTGGCATCGGCCGTCCGATAGACCCATCCCAAATAATATCCGGCGCTGTCAATGGTGGTTACAGCGCTGTCAGGTTTGAAGCTGACTTTTTCCAATTCCAGATAAGCCATAGCACCGCCATCCGTATATCGCTTACGTTGTCCTGAAATGTAGTTTCCCAGCGAATAAGCAACAAATTGATTTTTGTCCTTCCTCCATTCCATGGGCTGCAGAACGTGGGGATGTGCTCCAATAACCATCTGCGCCCCGTGCTTAAAACAAAACTCAGTCAAATCTTTTTCTTTTTTGGCAGGCAGACTCTGGTATTCCGATCCCCAATGGGTGAACACAATTATAGCATCGGGTCTTGCTTCTTTTGCTTCCAAGAGATCTTTTCGCATGATGGCTGTATCCAGGTGATTCACAATGTTCGGCGCAGTCACCGGAATTCCATTGGTGCCATAGGTATAATTAAGAATCGCAAGTTTGAATCCATTTTTTTCAACAATCAACGGTGATTCGTTAACTCTCGCCAAAGAATCCACGAAAGTCCCTGTATGTGCAATCTTAAAACTATCCAGCATCATAATGGTACGTTCCAATCCCTTCCGGCCCCGGTCAACGCAGTGGTTATTCGCAGTTACCAACACATCAAATCCGATATCTTTTAATGTAGTACCCAAGCGCATCAGGTGAACCAAATTGAGGATAACCTGTGTACGGTGGCCCGGCCAGCGTCAGCTCGAGATTTCCAATCGCCAGGTCAACGGAATCCACATACGGCTTTACAAACCTGAAGCAAGAAGAATAGTCGTAGGTCTTCTTCGTCGGCGTCATAGGCAGAAGCGATTTGAGAATCATGCCCCATGATATCACCAGCAAAAAGCAATGACAGTCGTGTCGTATCCTGAGCAAAAGTTGACGATAAGGAAAAAACAGAAAAAAAATGATACAGGGATTTTCATAATATGGTTTAGTTCGTCAGTACGGTCAACCATCAATCGTATTAACTGCATTCAATAACATGGACGCATGTGTCCGTGATCTTTATCCATTTACCTCCACGATTTTCCCGTCAACAATAACAAATACTTTGTCTTCTTTCTTGGGTCGAATTTTTGCCAGTCCGGTAAACATTCCAAAAGCGGGTAACAGCCCTGAACATTCTCCAAAATAAAAGCATGGTAAGGTAACAGATTGTTTTCCTTTTCCCCTGAGGTTTACGCCAGGATGTATGTGGCCGGCGATATTATAACATTGCTTTTCGATTTCCGACATGGGATGATGGGTAAAAATAAAAGGATCAAGTCGCAGCGTATCGTGCAGCAATATTCCCTTTCGCTTATATTGAATATTACTCATGATGTCGTGGTTCCCCAAAACAAGTTCAAATGAAATGTTCCTGAAGTGCTTTACCACTTCACCGAAAACTTCCCACTCCGGATTATAATGACTGTGAAATAAATCACCCAGGCAAATAACTCGCTCAGGTTTGGTGAACTGCAACAAGTCAATTAGCAGTTCCAGATTTCGGTCATTGGCTTTTGCAGGAACGGGGATCCCAGACCTACGAAAGTGATTTATTTTTCCCAGGTGCAAGTCAGCAATAAAAAGTACATTTTTCTTTTTCCAACGTGCAGCTTTTTGAGGCCACAGTTCAAACGTCTCATTAAATATTTTAACTTCCTTCATCATGCTCATATCCAAATTACAATTATAACATATCAATCAAATGATTGATAATCAAATGAATACATTTTTAATAATTGCTTTCAGATAAAAAAGTTAACATAGGAGTAACATTGCTAAGAGGATTTCCGGTTAGATTGCACCCCGAATAATGTATTTATGTTCGAATTGGACTTTGCCTACTCGGCACTTCTTGTCATCTGTCTCATCGCTGCTTGTTCCTTTGAATTTGTAAATGGATTTCACGACACAGCTAATGCGGTTGCTACTGTAATTTATACCAATTCTTTAAAGCCCTGGGTTGCCGTGATCTGGTCGGGGTTTTGGAATTTCCTGGGCGTTCTTTTGGGTGGTATTTCGGTGGCCGTGGGAATAATAAATCTCCTTCCTGTAGAAACCTTAGTAGATCAAAATATTGCGCACAGCTTATCCATGGTTATTGCGTTGTTGCTGACGGCTATCTTTTGGAATCTGGGAACATGGTATCTTGGAATTCCTTGTTCCAGTTCTCATACACTTGATAGGATCAATATTGGGAGTAGGGCTGGCCTATTCACTTTTACCAGAAGCAGCAGGTGATGCTGTAAATTGGGATAAAGCGGCAGAGATAGGCTTGTCGTTGTTAATCTCTCCGCTGTTTGGTTTTTCCGTTACTATCGTGTTAATGTATCTCATCCGAAACTTAACTAAAAAAACCTCGTACGGAGATAGTTTATTTAAAGAACCCAAAAAAGACAAGCCACCTCCAACATGGATCAGAGGAATACTTATCGTTACCTGCACACTGGTAAGTTTCTTCCATGGATCAAATGATGGTCAGAAAGGCGTTGGTCTGGTGATGTTAATTCTAATTGGAATTGTACCGGCATATTTCGCATTGGACAATTCGTTCAATCCAACCAAAATGCATGATCCGCTTATTAAAATCGAGCAGGTGATCGCGTCAATAGACCCCACGCCGTTATCTGCATCGGACAGGGCTAAGCTGACAGAAGCGAGCACCCTGAATAAAGATCTGCAACAAAAATTTTCCAACCTGACAGAAGTTGCTGCTATTCCCAAACAAGATCGTTTTGTAGTGCGGAAGGATATTATGATCATGGATCGCAACCTTACGGCTATCTCAAAAAATAGTGAAGTGAAACTTAGCGATGGCGAAAAGAAAACTTTAAAAGATGAACTTAAAAAAGTTCGCAAAGTAACTGACTACTCCCCTCGTTGGGTAATTTTAATGATCTCACTTTCGTTGGGGCTGGGAACTATGATTGGCTGGAAACGAATTGTAAGAACCATTGGCGAAAAGATCGGAAAAGAACATCTTACCTACGCGCAGGGCGCAAGCGCCGAAATGGTGGCAGCGAGCACCATTGGTCTTTCCTCTTATTTTGGATTGCCGGTGAGCACTACGCATGTTCTTTCCTCGGGTATTGCCGGTAGTATGGTGGCGAGCAAAGGTGTAAAGAATCTTCAACCCGATACCGTAAGAAATATCTTAATTGCGTGGTTCCTTACCCTCCCCGTTGTAATGATCATGGGCGGGACTTTGTTTTTGCTTTTCAGATCTATCTTCTGATCATGTAAGTGGTAGTTAGTAATCGGTAAGTCAGGTAATCGGCACGCCGCGTGCTCACGTTTACTATGATGTTCTAACATGAACACGGGTCTTGGCCATTATCAATGAATTCTTAATTGGACAGCTAACGCTTCCGGTCACCGTTTAGCAAGTCGATTACCAATTACTAGATTCAAATTCATAGCCACAAAGTCTCTAAGACACAGTTTCACAAAGCAGCGAATCGCCCTCACCACTTCCTGCCTACTACCAGTTACTAACTCACATTTTACCAGTAACACTTTCCTACGAAGCACTACCGATTACTGCTTACCACCTCTTACTACTTACTACTTACTACTTACCAATCACGAACAACACTCCCTACGAAGCACCAACCGATTACCGATTACCTGATTACCGATTACCTCTCTCTAAGCAACTCCAACAGCCATCCGCTTGATCCGATCTTCTAGTTTTTCAGAAGTGAGTTTTTCGCGCATACCATCAACCATGATGGGAAATCCAAAGGGTGTAGGCTTATCAGGTGTGGTTAAGATAATTTTTTGTGTTCCAATCCGATCCAAAGCTCTTCGAAGCCGGGCTTCCTCCAATTGAAAATCCATCACTTCTTCGAAAGCCTGCCGAAGCAAAAGGTTGTGCGCATCGTAGTCGTGAAAGACATCAAAAAACAATTGTGAAGAGGATTGTAAGATGCCGGTCCTTCACCGGCTTTCCCTGGAAATCCTTTAAACACCAATCCTGAAATCGCTGCGATATCACGGAATTTTCTCCGCGCCATTTCTGTGGAATTTATACTTGCCTGAATGTCTTTCATCAGATCATCACTACCCAACAGATTTGTTTCGATCGCTTCCTCGATGGGAATGGGTTGATCCGAAAGCAATTCAAAACCATAATCATTCATCGCCAGCGAAAAAGTGATCGGTTGTATCTGAGCAATTCTGTATGCCATCAACGCGGCCATGCCTTCGTGCACAAACCGTCCTTCAAAAGGATACATCATCACATGAAAACCTTCCGTGCTTTTAAAATATTCAATCAAAAATTCGTGCTTGCCCGGCAAGTGCGAACGATATTTTTGCAAATCAAATAATGGTTTCAAAAATTTCATTTCTTCATCCGATTCTCTTCCCTCAACCACCTCAGCCAATTTATACCGAATCATGGCACTCATTTGAGAAGACAACGGCATTCGCCCTCCCTGCCAGGAAGGAACAGCTCCTGATTTACGGTTTGACTTTCGAACGTGCACTTCCATTTCCTTAATGCGCACCAATTCAAGATTTTTTCCTGCAAACCAAAAAACATCTCCAGGACCTAATCGTGAAATAAAATATTCTTCAATGGTGCCTAAATATTTTCCGGAGACAAAACGAACGAACATAGAGCTATCACCAACAATAGTTCCGATGGACAACCGATGGCGCATTGCGATGGCGCGATTTTCAACTTTATAAATTCCTTGATCGATGATCACTTTACGATATTCATCATATGCCTGAAGCGAGTCTCCGCCTGTTGTAATAAAATTAAGTAGCCAGTACCATTCGTCGTCAGTGATACTTGCGAAACTGAAAGTGGTTCTGATTTCAGGTAGGATTTCTTCAGGCTTAAAACCTTCGGACACCGCAAGCGTCAGCAAATATTGGATCAGGACATCAAAAGAACGGATGTAAGGCAATCGGTCCTCAACTATTTTTTGCTTGATAGCTTCGCGCAATGCCGCTGCTTCCATCAACTCCAGCGAGTGCGTTGGCACAAAATAAATCTTGCTTACAGCCCCAGGCTGATGTCCACTCCTACCGGCGCGTTGTAAAAAACGCGCAACTCCTTTGGGACTTCCAACCTGTATAACGGTTTCAACCGGCCTGAAGTCCACACCGAGATCAAGGCTTGATGTGCAGACGACGGCTTTCAATTTTCCTTCGTGCAACTGATCCTCTACCCAACTTCTTAGCTCCTGACTAATGGATCCGTGATGCATCGCGATCAATCCGGAAAGTTCAGGTGCTTTGTCTAACATTTTCTGATACCATATCTCGGCGAAGGATCTTGTATTCGTAAAAATTAATGTCGTGGTACTTTGTTTGACAATATCCACAACTTGTTGAAGCAACCGAATTCCTAAATGGCCTGACCATGGCATCATTTCTACTGACTCAGGCATGACAGAAACAACCTCTACTTTCTTTTCAATATCCGCTTTGATGACTGTAAATTTTTTCTGTTGATAATAGTCACCCAGTAACGCTGCAATGGCTTCGTCCATGTTACCAATAGTGGCGGAGATCCCCCAGACTTTTAATCCCGGTACAATGGTTTTTAATCTCGAAAGCGCAAGCTCAACTTGTACGCCGCGCTTAGATCCCATCAGCTCATGCCATTCATCGGCAATCACCGCTTTAAGATTTCCAAAAAATTCTTCATAGCCTTTTTGAGCCAATAGAAGGTGTAAACTTTCCGGTGTGGTGATCAGCAATTCAGGTGGTTTTACTTTTTGTTTAGCGCGTTCGCTTATCGATGTGTCGCCCGATCGAACGCCCACTTTCCATGGCAAACCCAATCCCTCAATCGCTCGCTTTCCCGACAATTCAATTTCTTTTGATAATGCGCGGATGGGTGTTATCCAGATCACCTGAAGTCCATTATTTTTTTTTGACTTGTAATGCGGGTTGTCGCGGATAAATTCAAGCAGCGCGGGCACCATCAGGGAATATGTTTTCCCACTTCCGGTAGGAGCATTCACCAATCCGCTTTTTCCATTCAAATAGGCTTGCCAAGTTTCAATTTGAAATTGAAAAGGTGTCCAACCTCTGGCGGCGAACCAATCTTTTCCTATTTTTATAAGATCATCAGGCATTAGGCCGAAATTATCAGTTCCCGCAGTGTTAAAAAACAATTTACAGACCCTCCTGTTAAAAAGATTTAAAAGCTGAAGATGGGGCAGTATTCTATCAAAGAGCTTGAGCAGCTTTCAGGAATAAAGGCGCATACCATTCGAATCTGGGAAAAGCGCCATAAAATTATTGAGCCCTCCAGGACTGCAACCAATATCCGTTATTACTCTGACCTTGACCTCAAGAAAATAATAAATGTTTCGTTGCTGAATACCTACGGCATCAAGATCTCAAAGATCGCCGACATGTCGCTGGATGACGTGAACAAAAAAGTTCTTGAAATCAGTGAGCTCCAAAATGACAAAGGTGTTCATATCGATCAAATGGTAATTGCCATGATCGACATGGAAGAGGAATTGTTTGAGAAAATTTTGAACAATCTCATTCTGCGATTTGGCTTCGAAAAAACAATCACAGAAATCATTTATCCATTTCTGGAGAAGATTGGAATTCTTTGGCAAACTCAAAACATAACACCGGCCCACGAGCATTTTATTTCAAACCTGATAAGACAAAAAATAATCGTTGCAATTGATGGGTTGCCTATTCCACCGAAAACTTCCAAGAAGATCCTGCTCTTTCTGCCAGAAGGCGAAATGCACGAATTGGGACTGCTCTTCTATCATTTTTTAATCCGCAAATCGGGGTATCGCACCTACTATCTTGGGCAAAATGTGCCACACGAGGATTTGATAAGTGTGTATAAAGTGCACCAACCTGATTTTATGCTGACTTCCATCACTTCCACCCTGACCGTTCCCATTGAAAAGTACCTGGAACAGCTTGCAAACGACTTCGGACAAACAAAAATCCTCGCTTCAGGCTATCAGGTGCAGAAATTTAAGGGTTGCAAGAAAGGCAACATCCAAACCTTCTCAACAGCGCTCGAATTGAGCAAATTCATTTAACGGTCACACCCTATTCTATTGTAAGTTAATAAGTTACAAAAATCACGTATTGATTTTTGTTTAATCTTTTAACAAAAATATAAAACAATATTCTTGGCACATTTTGGTTAAGCATTATATTTGTTTAACGATATGCGGATATTATTAAACACTTTAAACCATTACCAAATGACTGCAATAGAATTTACTCACCAAATAGCTGGTTTACGTGGCACACTTCAAACTTTTACCAGAAGATTCACACACGATAAGGATGAATCGTTAGATCTTGTTCAGGATACAATTCTAAAAGCGCTTACATATCGTGATAAATTTCGTCAGGATACCAACTTAAAAGGTTGGCTCTTCACGATCATGAGAAATACGTTTATTAACAACTACCGCAAAAATCAACGCGCGAAAACATCCAATGACTCAACAAAGGATTTATACTTTTTGAATGTAGAAGAAGAGCATACATTTAATCGTCCTCAGGAGAGTTTAGAGTTTAAAGAAATCTGGAAAAATGTAAACAGCATCAAAGAGGAATTGCTGACTCCATTCAAGATGCATACTACTGGATACAAGTATCATGAAATTGCCGATCATCTTCGAATTCCAATCGGCACGGTAAAGAATAGAATTTTCCACGCGAGAAAAGAAATCCAAAAGCAGTTGCAGGGATACTAAGCGTATTCCTGTCTAACTTTGCTGGATGACACGAGTAGCCATTATTGGTGCCGGATTTTCCGGCTTGTCTGCCGCGTGCTTTCTTGCGAAGGAAGGATTTGAGGTAACTGTCCTTGAAAAAAATACAACCGCCGGCGGCAGGGCCAGGAAATTTGAAGCTGCAGGCTTTACATTTGATATGGGCCCAAGTTGGTACTGGATGCCCGATGTCTTTGAAAAGTTTTTCAATCATTTTGGAAAAAATCCCGCGGACTTTTACCGATTAGAAAGATTAAATCCATCCTACCGGATTGTCTACGGAAGGGATGACATCTTGGATGTGCCGGCAGACTTCGACGGGTTGTGCGCAATGGCAGAACGGCTGGAGCCCGGGAGTAGCAAAAATCTATCAAAATTTTTAGAGGCTGGAAAACATAAATACGACATAGGTCTTCGAAAACTCGTATACAAACCTGGCTTGTCATTCACCGAATTGCTGGACGTTGATGTTATCAAAAATTCTTTCAGTTTAAATCTGTTCGATTCGATCTCATCGTATATAAGAAAAAATTTTAAGAATCCACGCCTGGTTCAAATGCTGGAATTTCCGGTTTTATTTCTTGGTGCGAGACCAGAAAAAACACCCGCGTTATACAGTTTGATGAACTATGCTGATATGATTCTTGGGACCTGGTATCCACGCGGTGGTATACATACCGTTGTCGATGGGTTGGTGTCGTTGGCAACATCGCTAGGGGTTGATTTTGAATATAATAGTGTGGTTCAGCAATTAAAAGTAAATTCAGTGGCAGTCAAGGGTTGCGTTGTAAACGAAACGTTTCGGCATTTTGATTATGTAGTGGCATCAGCAGACTATCAACATGTTGAACAACAGCTCCTTCCTGCAAGCCATCGTGTTCACTCCGAGGCCTATTGGAAAAATCGAACGATGGCGCCTTCATCGTTGATCTACTACGTTGGGATAAATAAAAAAATTAACAATCTCCTTCATCACACACTTTTTTTTGATCAGGACTTTAAAAGACATGCCGACGAGATTTACGAAAATCCGCAGTGGCCATCGTCGCCACAATTTTATGTTTCGTGTCCGTCCAAAACCGACTCAACGGTCGCGCCAATGGGTTATGAGAATATTTTTATTTTGATCCCCGTGGCGAGTGGATTGCACGATACGGAAAATGTAAGAGAGAAATATTTCAATATCGTCCTTGATCGAATTGAAAATATGCTAGGGGAAAACATTCGCGATCACATTGTTTTTCGGAAAAGCTACGCCCACAATGATTTTATTGCAGACTATAATGCATTCAAAGGCAATGCTTATGGCCTGGCAAACACGCTTGAGCCAAACCGCTAACTTAAAGCCTTCCATTGTGAGCCGAAAACTAAATAATCTATTTTATACCGGACAGCTTACTGTACCTGGACCTGGTGTGCCCCCTGCGTTAATTTCCGGCGAAGTAGTCGCGAAGGAACTTATTAGGAGACATAAAAAATCCTAAATTGATGTTATGATGGAATTGTTTGATCGGCTATCCGTTCGGTGCAGTCGTATGACCACGAACCTTTACAGCACTTCATTTTCGCTGGGCATTCGTTGTCTCCATAGCCGACTGCGAAATCCGATTTATGCTATTTATGGTTTTGTCCGGTTTGCCGATGAAATTGTAGATACGTTTCATGATTTCAACAAAGAAGATCTATTGAATCGATTTAGAATAGAGACCTTTCGCGCTATTGAAGAAAAAATAAGTCTGAATCCCATTCTGCATAACTTTCAGGCAACGGTTAATCGGTATAAGATCGATAAGAATTTAATAGAGTCGTTTTTGAAAAGCATGGAAAATGACCTGCATAAAACGAACTACAGTGAAACAGAAATCAACGATTACATTTTTGGATCAGCCGAAGTTGTTGGCTTGATGTGTCTTCGTGTTTTTAGCGAAAGTAATAATTCGATTTTCGAAAAACTTTCCTCACATGCCATGCGCCTCGGATCTGCTTTTCAAAAAGTAAATTTCCTTCGTGACATTCATGCTGATTATAATGGTTTGGGTCGGATCTATTTTCCCGATATTGACATGACTGAGTGGAATACAAACAGAAAGAAGGAAATAGAAAAGAGCATCGAGGCAGATTTTCTTGAAGCTTTAAAAGGAATAAAGCAGTTACCCCGATCTTCAAGACTAGGCGTATACGTCGCATACGTGTATTACCTGGCCCTGTTCAAAAAAATAAAAAACACACCTGCTGAATTAGTGTCTGAGCGAAGGATAAGAATTGCAAATAGTGCGAAAGCGACATTACTGGCTTATTCGTTCGTAAAACATCAATTAAATTTGATCTAATGGAAAAAGTAATCCTGGTAGATGAACAAGATAAAGCGATCGGAGCGATGGATAAAATGGAAGCGCATCGCAGGGGAATTCTTCATCGCGCATTTTCCATTCTGATTTTTAATTCCAAAGGTGAGGTACTTTTACAAAAACGATCCAAAAACAAATATCATAGCGGCGGACTTTGGACAAATGCTTGCTGCAGCCACCCTACACCGGATGAATCTATCGATGAAGCAACCCGAAAAAGGTTGAAACACGAAATGGGAATTGATCTTCAGCCTGACTTTGCTTATAAATTTATTTACAAAAGTAAACTTGATAAAAATTTGATAGAACATGAATTAGACTATGTGTACCGGGGAATATTTGATGGGGTTCCCGCGGTGAACCATGAGGAGGTTGAAGACTGGAAATTCATTAATATTAAATCTTTAAGGAACGATCTCGATCAGCATCCTGATCGTTATACGGTTTGGTTCAAACTCATCATGAACCACGCCGAACTTAAGACCGTTTGAAAAAATCATTTCAACAAAATTTTAATATTGTCACTCCCGATACCGCCCTTTGTTGGTTCAGGCGGGATCTTCGTTTAGAAGACAATGCTGCGCTTTATTACGCATTAAAGGAAAACAAAAAAGTATTAGCTTTTTTTATCTTCGATACCGTAATTCTGAAAGCTCTTGAAGATAAAAAAGACAGCCGGGTTGACTTCATTCATCAATCCATCACCCATTTAAAACAGCAGCTTGAAGAATTGGGAAGCTCACTTTTAGTGTTGCATGGAAATCCTGTCAGCATTTTCAAAAAACTGCGACCAAAGTCCGTGTACGCAAATCATGATTACGAACCCTACGCATTGGAACGTGAGTCGAAGCATTCAAAAAGAATTATCCAAACGAGGAATTTCTTTCAAGACTTTCAAAGACCAGGTGATCTTTGAAAAAAATGAAATATTAAAACAAGATGGTAAACCTTATACAGTCTTTACACCCTACAGCAAAAAGTGGAAAGAAAAGCTTAATAGCTTCTATGTGAAGAGCTATCCGACAAAAAAGTATTTTGGAAATTTGCAGCAAAGCAAACCTCTTCCTCTTCCATCGCTGTCAGATCTGGGGTTTCAACCAACGGAAGTAAAATTTCCAGCACGTGTAGTCAAGGCAGCCATTATTGAAAATTATCATCGGCAAAGAAACTTTCCCGCAATCCAAGGCACAACTCGTCTGAGTGTACACCTTCGATTCGGAACGATAAGCATTCGAAAACTCGTACAAATAGCCCATAAAAAAAATGAGGCGTGGCTCAACGAACTTATCTGGCGAGAGTTCTATCAAATGATCCTGTACCATTTTCCGAAAGTCGTCACGCATTCATTTAAAGCGGCTTACGATAGAATCGAATGGAAAAATAATCCTAAAGAATTTAAAGCCTGGTGTGAAGGTAAAACAGGATATCCTATTGTGGACGCGGGCATGCGAGAACTAAATTCAACCGGGTTTATGCACAATCGCGTCCGCATGATTGTCGCGAGCTTTCTTACTAAACATCTGTTGATAGACTGGCGATGGGGTGAATCCTACTTTGCAAAAAAGCTATTGGACTTCGATCTCGCCTCCAACAACGGTGGATGGCAATGGGCAGCAGGCTCGGGATGCGATGCCGCTCCTTATTTCAGAATATTCAACCCTGAACTGCAGGCCAGGAAATTTGATCCGAAAAACGAATACATTAAAAAGTGGGTGCCGGAGTTTGAAAGCAGGGAATATCCAGCGCCATATTGTGGATCACAAAATGGCTCGTGAGCGAGCCCTCAAAGTCTACCAGGCAGCCCTTCAGTAGAAAAATATTTCATCTACAAAAAACCAACCCTTCTCTCCTTTTTTATCGTGCCACGCAGGAAGTTTAGCAACAGGTTTTGCAACAACTTTATAATATTGATAGGAAGTATTCTCGTCAAGAGCGATAGGCAATGCTTCGACACCATTCGGCGTATATCCTGTGGGTAATTTTGATTTCACTTTCTTTAGAAGCTTCAAATTTTTCTTATCGTCTCCTGCCCAAATCTCTACTTCATCGGGAGGAAAAATAAATCCACCAATATTTTTTCCGTAGCTGATTACGATCTCCTTTAGGGACATTCTGGTTTCAAAATCAAAAGCGGCTGAAAAAGGCTCGCTGCGATAACCAAGCCAGGAAGGTTCCTTGAAAATATCGGCAAATCCTTTTTGCAAATCAGTAAGACCTGGCGCTCCTTTCCCAGGATATTGTTTATCCGCCGGGCTCAATAATTCGACGTGCGCAGGAGCAATCCCCTCGACAAAACAAGTGACTTCCAAAATATCACTGCAATACCATCCATCTTTGCATGCTCTTGCTTTTAACACCATTGATTCATTTATCGCAAATGGTTCCTTGTAGACTTCGGCGTTAACAGAATCGGGATCGCTTGAATCTTTTGAAATACGAATAGTAACGCCAGGCATACTGTGCTTAAGCGATATGAGTTCCCCCTTGCGTATTACACCTTCATTTTCCAACCTGGGCTTTCCCAACTTCAATACTTTTGAATCAGAAAATAAATTTCCAATGATTTCCACCTCGGGATATTTCTTCGCAAGCGCGTCGCGCTCCTCGTCTGTCGACTTGTGAATTCCAGACATAAATCTCTCTTAGCTTCGGTAATTTTAAAATTGTTTCCAGGTCATTGGCTTTTACCGATGTTCCCGCGAGCGATAAGGATTGTAGATTTTCCAACCGGGCAAGATCGCTTAGTCCACTCCCTTGAATGCGAGTGAAATTTAGATTTAATATTTCGAGGTTACGGAATGAACTGATAATCTTGAGGTCTTTATCCGTCACAGGCATCTTGGACAAATTCAATACGACGAGCTGATTTGCCACCGACTTTAGTTCCTCCAATGATTTTGTTTGAAAATTATCCTTAAGAAAAAAATCAGCTTGTATTGCAGGACTGTTTTGATACAACGGAAATACTGAACGAAAAGGAGTATTGAGCTCGGCAACTACGTCGGAAGAGGCTGCATCAAAATTGTACTGCTTTTCAACGATAGGAGCCTCCGCCTCCGCCTTGGAAGCAATAAAAGAAGCAACAATAAATTTTATTGAATCACCATCGGCAAACTGATTTAATTTCTTTTCAAAGTCAGCGCCAGATTTTATCCACGCCTCGATCGTCGAGATTTCCACAGCTGTTAATTGTGGTTTGCCATCCGGCGGCATATGTTCGTCATGACTTAACGGGAGGTAAAAAGCTTTTATCATTCTGCTTTCTTCAGGCTTTCCCTCTACCCAGGCCTTTCCATGCTTTCCGCCTTCTTTGAACTTGTCAATGGAGGTCATTACCAATCCACCCTTTGCTCTTGTTTCGTTGTGACACGAGAAACATTTTCTATCGAAAATTTGCCGCACAGCAAAGTCATACACGGACGCGTTATCCACCGTTAGCTCTGGTGGAGAAGACATCGGCGCCAACACAAAATTTTGGCCATGCGTAAGCACAGCGCCGGTATGGCCAGCCACGACGAGCGTAACCAACGTTAGCGCCCCAAAGCCGTAAAGTAATTTCTTTTTACCCTGGTTATGATGCCAAAGCAGCAGCGCGTAGCAAAACCAACTCACCACAACACCTGACATTTTATGAAGCATTAATGCGTCGCTGTCCATAGTCATCCTGAAGGCTAAGAAAGAAACCAAAAAGCGCCGCGACAGAGGCAGAAAGCGAAGTAACCAACAGTCCAAGGTGCAAAATGTGCCGCGCTGAATCCCCGGCAATTTGTTTTTGCAGGATGGCAACGATGGCCAGGAAAATAAGGAAACCGATGGGTAGGTGAAGCACCAGCGGATGCAACCTACCGACTACCTGCAGCCACGGAGGAAGCTCAATCCGCTCTTCGACAAACACCAGGAAAACAAGCAAGACCTGAATACAAAATATAACATTAAAAACAACTCGGTTTATTGTATTCATGAAAGGCTAAGCTAATAGATCGTGTACAACTTTGCCTGCCACATCTGTGAGGCGATACCTTCGTCCCAAGTGTTTAAAGGTAAGTTGTTCGTGATTAAGGCCCATTAGATGGAGGATGGTGGCATGGAAGTCATTCACATGCACAGGGTCTTTAACGATGTTATATCCAAAATCATCGGTTTGTCCATAAACCATTCCAGGGCGAACTCCGCCGCCTGCCATCCAGATGGTATAGCTTCTTGGATGATGATCACGGCCGTAGTTATTTTTTTTGAGATTTCCCTGGCAGTAATTTGTCCTGCCAAATTCGCCTCCCCAAATAACCAGTGTTTCATCCAGCAATCCACGTTGTTTAAGATCCATGATCAGGGCGGCCGTTGCGCGATCAACATCCTGAGCCTGGAGCGGCATTTCTCCGACCATATTGCCGTGTTGATCCCACCCCTGGTGATAGAGTTGTACAAACCGAACACCGGATTCAGAAAGCTTGCGGGCCAGCAGACAATTGGACGCATACGTGCCTGGTGACAAACAGTCTGCACCATACATTTTAATTATATGGTCAGGCTCGTGTGTCAAATCTGCCAGTTCCGGGACAGCAGTTTGCATCCTGTATGCCATTTCATATTGTTGAACCTTGGCTTCAATTTCAGGATCTCCAAATTCTTTGTAGTTGATTGAGTTAAGCTGCGCGAGCTGATCTAGCATCTTTCGTGTGCCTTCGCGATCTCTGCCGGCAGGATCTTTCAAATACAAGACACGTTCCTCACTACTGCTGAATTGTACGCCTTGATGAACACTGTCAAGAAATCCATTGCTCCAAAGTTTTGAATAAACACCTTGTCCATTTCCACGACCTCTGGAAAGCAACACACAGAAGGCAGGCAAATTTTTATTTTCACTTCCCAATCCATAACTGACCCACGATCCCATGCTTGGTCTATTGCCCTGTTGTGCGCCGGACTGCATAAAGGTCAACGCAGGATCATGATTGATGGCTTCTGTGTGCATGGTCTTAATGAAGCAAAGTTCGTCAACAATTTTTGCCGTGTGAGGAAATAGTTCACTTACCCACGCCCCTGATTGTCCGTATTGTTTGAAATTGAAATGAGATCCTACCAGTGGAAATTTGGCCTGGCCGGAAGTCATGCCTGTAAGACGTTGCCCCATACGAATCGAAGCTGGCAATTCCTGCCCTGTCATTTTGTTTAAGAGCGGCTTATAGTCAAAGCTTTCCAATTGTGAGGGTGCTCCATTTTGAAATAGATAAATGATGCGCTTCGCTTTCGGAGCAAAATGCGGAAGTCCAGTGATTTGCGGAACACCATCCTCTCCTGACTTTAATAGATCAGGAATGAGCAATGAACCCAACGCAACAGATCCCAAGACCCAGGCTCATCTTTCCCAGAAAATGCCTGCGTGTAACGTGGAATCTATTTTTTAAGAATTCATTTTCCATACCTTAAACTTTAGTAATTGATTCCTCCATATTATAAATGGTATGTACCACCTGCATCAAAGCAGCCAGTGAAGTAATGTCTTGAATTTCTGCATGAGGATATTCACCTGCATTGATAAATTCTTTTGCTTTTTCAGGAGAGCCTACAAACTTTGATTTTTCCTCCTCAAGGTAATTCAATAAAATTTTCAACTCTTCATCCTTTGGCTTGCGACAAGCAATGGAACGGAAAGCAACCGAAACTTTTTCTTCCATCGATAAGTCTTGCTGCATCAATTTTTCAGCAAATACTCGCGAGGCTTCCAGAACCAATGGATCATTTAAAAGTACCAAAGCTTGAAGCGGTGTATTCGTTCGTAGTCGGTTTACTTCGCACTGATCGCGGTTGCTGGCATCAAACACCAACATTACCGGTGGCGGTACCGTGCGCTTAATAAAACTGTAAAGCCCACGACGATATAATTTATCACCATGATCCTGAACATATCTCGCCAAAACTCCACGGCCGGACGTAGCCGATTCCCAAATTCCTTTTGGCTGATAGGGTTTGACACTTGGCCCGCCAATTTCTTTAACGAGGAGTCCACTGCTCGCCAAGCGCCATGTCGCGAATTGTTTCTGCTGTCATGCGCGACCGCGGGCCGTGTGCTAATAAAATATTTTCAGGATCCACAGCCAGTTTATCTTTGGTAACAAGCGGTTGATTGCCGGTAGGTTGACGACATTACAAATTGTTTGATCAGTCGTTTTATATCCCAGCCATGTTCGATAAAATCGATTGCGAGCCAATCCAGAAATTCAGGATGAGAAGGCATTTCACCCTGCATTCCAAAATCTCCAGAGGTCTTAACCAGTCCTCTTCCAAAAAATTCCTGCCACATGCGATTCACAAACACGCGTGATGTTAATGGGTTGCGTTTGTCGGTTAACCACTTCGCCAATGCCAGGCGATTATTGCCATACTTCAAAGAATCAAATGGCATAATAGCCTTTGGTAAGCCAACGTGTACCCTATCCCCTGGCGCATCATAGGCGCCCCGCTTCAACAAGTATGTTGGTCTGTATTTCGGTGCATCTTGCATGATCATCACTTCCACAGCCGCGGTATCTTTCTTATTGATGAATGAGAGAATATTCTCAACTTCTTCAGAAGTGATTTTCATTTTCGGAGGGTCTGCGAGCGAGGCCAACATGATATCACCCACCAATCCTTTTTCAGGAACCTGATTAAAGAAGGCAAAAGTACTGTAGTAGTCCTTTTGCAAAATAGGATCGTATTTGTGATCATGACATTTAGCACATTCAAAAGTCAGCGCTAAGAAAGTTTTACCAAAAGTATTCGTGCGATCAGTGACATATTCGATGCGATATTCTTCATCGATTACCCCACCTTCCTGCGTAATCTTATGGTTGCGGTTGAAGCCTGTTGCCAGCAACTGTTCTTTGGTAGGATTTGGCAGTAAGTCACCGGCCAGTTGCCAGGTCAAAAATTGATCATAGGGATAATTTTCATTAAAAGCGTGAATCACCCAGTCGCGCCATGGCCACATGGTGCGCAGGCCGTCGTCCTGATAGCCATGGGAGTCTGCGTATCGCGCCACATCCATCCAGTACGCAGCCATTTTTTCACCGTATTGTGGTTTCGCAAGAAGTTCGTCCACAATTTTTTCGTAAGCATTCTCAGCATCGTCGGCGAGAAATTTTTCCTGCATTTCAATGGTCGGTGGCAAACCGGTGATATCAAAACTTAGACGTTTTAATAATCTTTCTTTATCTGCTATATCATTTGGCGTCGAGATTTTTCTGTTCCAGCTTGGCCAATATAAAGTAGTCGATTTCATTTTGCGGCCAGTCCTCTAGTTCGACTTCAGGAATTTCGTGTTGCTTAGGTGGAATAAAGGCCCAATGCGGTTTATAGACTGCACCTTGTGAAATCCATTTCTTAATTAATTCAATTTCATGTTCATTTAATTTGAGATTCGATTTTACCGGCGGCATCACCTCTGAAGTATCGGCTGACGAGATCCGAAGGTAAACTTCCGAAGAAGCAGGATCTCCCGGAACAATGGCATGTGCCGAGGGCTCATCTTTCAAGGCCGCGATAGCGCCTTCATACGAATCCAATCTGAGGTTTGCTTTTCGTGCATTTGCATCCGGACCATGGCATTTAAAGCATCGATCCGACAAAATTGGCCTTATGTGAAGATTGTAGTCTACCGAATCTATTGCCGCCGATGTCCTTACTTTTTCCTTGCAAGAAAAGAATGTAAGCACTGTTAAAACGGCACTACAATAGCCAATCAATTTCACACTTCTTATCATACCTCAAAGAGTACTTCAAATTACCGGAATTTTAAATGAGTTTCAAACCCCTTTTACGAGCGCGGCGTTTATTCACTTCGCCGCATTGCCCTGAGCCATCTAAATGCTATTTTTGAATCTGTAATGCAGGAAGGCTACGGATAAATACTGAGTATGCACTTTTTAATGATCGTATTTTGTTTGCTTATCGTCATCAGCACCTTTCTCTTCTGGGAATTTATTGCCTGGTTCACTCATAAATACGTTATGCATGGATTTTTGTGGGATTGGCATAAATCCCATCACACCGCGCATGATCACGCGCTGGAACGCAATGACTTATTTGCGCTTGTTTTCAGCACGCCTTGCATCGGATTATTTTTCTATGCTACGCTCGTAAAGTATAATCCCTACTTAATTGCTGTTGCCATTGGAATATTTTGTTACGGGGCTTTTTATTTTATTTTCCATGACCTCATCGTACACCAGCGTATAAAATTCAGAATTGAAAAGAAAAAGCAAATATCTTCAACGTATTATTCATGCGCATTATATTCATCACAGCAAACATACCAAGGATGGATGTGAGGCCTTTGGATTTTTAATTGCTCCAAAGAAATATGAGCCCAAATAGTTTTCCATTACATTAACGAGATCAGAAATCCAATAGCTCCATTGAAGTCAAATTATCTCTACCTCCTCATCAATCTTATTTGTATACTTTTTCCATGTACTATTGAGCTTTTATTCCAAAGCGCCATTTTACAAAAAATGGAAAGGCGTTTCGATTGCTATTTTAATTTCGGGAATAATCTTCATCGCGTGGGATGAGATTTTTACACGGCTTGGAATTTGGGGATTCAATGCAAGATATATCATGGGATGGCAATTGGGATCGTTGCCCATTGAGGAAATCATGTTCTTTATTGTCATTCCTTACGCATGCGTGTTCACCTATTTTTTGTTGAAAGATGTTTCTCAAAAAAACTATTTTTTTTCGCGTCATGAACTGTTATCATATGGGCTCATTGTCGCCATGCTGATCACTGGAATTTATAATCTGGAAAAGGCATACACATCCATCACGCTCCTATCATTTGCGTTTTTTTTGGCCTACCTCACTTTGAAAGTCCGTGCCCGTTACCTTGGTCACTTTTATGTGGCCTTTTGCTTTATATTAATTCCATTCTTTATTATGAATGGAATCTTAACGGGAACGTTTATTGAAGAAGAAGTTGTCTGGTACAACGATGAGGCTACCATGGGAATGCGGTTGGGAACCATTCCCGTGGAGGATATTTTTTATGCGATGTTTTTGATGCTGATGAATATCGCCATCTATGAACGCGTACATACGCGCGCATAAAAAGAAACCCTTGATGCTGAAGAGCCTGTGCATGTTCAACATCAAGGGTATTCTAAGTGAAATAAAATAGTTTACGCGCTCACCGCTTCGGTATCACGCTTCGCAAATTTCAACTCTTTGGACTTTTTTTGTTTTTTAGACTTCCCTTTCCCGCCATCTTCCATAAACTTTTCTTCTTTTTTCTTCTTCTTATTTTCACGTCTGATCATATCGGCAAAAAGAGAAGCAAGTTTCTTGGAATTTCGCTGCAACAATTTGTTGACTTTTTTTGTAGGCTTAGGTAATTCTAATGTTCCGATAGCCTCTTTCATTGAATCAGCTATAAGACCCCTAAGAGCCTTTTTAGATGTCTTTGTTTTTTCCATAAAATTATGATTGTCAGGCTAAGGTAATAAATGTTAGCGGCAGATTAACCTCTTAACGTAAACTTAACATGAACAAAAAAAAACGCTGATTTCAGGCCAATTTCGCTGTTTTTGAGGTTTTTAATTTTTCGCTCGCAACACTAAAAGGAAAACTGCGCATAGCCTTATTTAGCACCTTGATCCTTAATTAATTGACATCAAATTCATCAAAAATTTCCTCTTCCACATACGATTGCACAACTCGTTGCACGCACTTTTTTATTCGTATCGCAATGAGTTAATTGGATTTGAAGTTGCCGCCTTTATCGATTGGAAACTTACCGTTATCCAGGCAACAAAAATTGCCACAACACCACTCAAAATAATGATTAACAGGATTGATCGTAATCCGGTAGGCAAAACTCTCAAGCCAATGATGTGAAACATACCAACCGCGCTACAGCAGCAGGAAGAAAAGCAATCAATACCAGTTTAGTAAATTCTCTGGACAGCATAACGGCAAGGCTGGATACTGAAGCACCCATAACTTTTCGGATACCTATTTCCTTAGTTCGCTGTTCCGCTGTAAATGCAGCAAGTGCAAACAATCCCAGACAGGCCACAAATATTGCCAGTCCCGCAAATATGGTAAAGATTGTTCCCATACGTTGTTCGGATCGAAAAAGCTCATCGAAGCTTTCATCTAAGAAAGTATATTCAAATGGTTCATTGGACGCATATTCTTTCCATAATTTTTCAACGTTATTTACCAGTTCGCTGGCGCTGCCTTCATACTTGATCAGTAAGGTATTGGAATTTTGCGAAAGCAATATCGCCATCGGCCGGACCTCAGCTTTAAACGATTCGAAATTGAAATCTTTCATTACACCGATGATCCTTAGTCGCTTTACTCCTTTATCACCTCCATCATTGTACAACAACTCTTCGCCCAACTGCTTTTTCAAAATTGAATTCCTTTATGGCAGCCTCATTCAGAACGATTGCCAAAGAATCCGTGGGAAAATCTTTCGAAAAAAATCTTCCCTCCGTCAATTCGAATTTCATTACGTCCTGATGGTCATAGTCGGCATAATAGACACCCATTATATGATCCTGTTCAGAACCCGCTTCCTTAAATACCGTAGTATTGTTGACGCCTGGGAAAGTATTGTTCGTGTAACTCATTTTCAATACCCCAGACTGTTGACTTAGCGTATTCCGGAAAGCTTCTTTATTTTTATCCAGTCGGTAAGTATTTTTTAGGATGAGAATATTTTCTTTGTCAATGCCAAGATTTTTTTCCTGCATGAATTTTATTTGCTGGTAAACTACCACGGTGAAAATGATCAGGAAAATGGAAATTGAAAATTGAAGTACAACAAGAAAACTCCTGACTCCTTTGCTTTTCATTCCAGCTCTTACTTTCCCCTTCAATACTTCGACTACATTAAACGAAGTGAGATAAAATGCGGGATAGCTGCCGGCTACAAATCCTACAAAAATGATCAAAGCGACAATGGCAGCAATGAACCAGGGTTGAGTGAATATCGCCATCCCCAATTCCTTACCCGACAAAATATTGAAGGCCGGCAACAGAAAATAACAAACCATCAAAGAAATGCACACAGCAATCAAACTATATATTGTGGCTTCCGCCAGGAATTGCCAAACCATTTGTTCACGCAATGATCCCAGGGTCTTCCTTAATCCTACTTCCTTCGCGCGTCCAGCCGCGCTGGCAGTAGATAAATTCATAAAATTGATACACGCAATTATCAAAATGAAAAGTCCGACGCCTGCAAAAAAATAAACGTACATGATATTCCCTTTTGGTTCGAGATCATTTACTGATATTGAATGCAGATGGAGGTCGGTGACCTTCGTTGCATAATAACCATATAGTCCCCCTTGTTCGCGAATTTGTTGCAAGGTTGTTCCCATGAATTTCTCCACCTCGGGGCCGATATATTTCTCTACCAGTTCTTCGAACTTCTTATGGACAGCGCTTAATTGAGCATTTTCACGCAGCAAAAAATACGTGTACATATTATTGTTTATCCATTCAGGGTTTTTCGCTCTATCGCCAGTTTCGCCAGAAATCAGAATGTTAAAATCAAAGTGTGAATTTGTCGGAGGATTATCAGCAACACCCGTCACTTTATAAGTTTGATTTTGCTTGTCGACCGTGACCAGTTTACCAAGTGCGCTTTCACTTCCAAAATATTTTGTGGCAAGTTCCTTCGTAATGACTAATGTGTTCGGCTCTTTTAACACCGACCTGGCGTCGCCCTCCAAAAGTCTATAATCAAAAAATTGAAAGAAGTTCGAATCCACAAAAAACACCTTGCTCTCGGCAAATGCTTTTTGTCCGTATTTTATAGCAGGCTCGCCATAGTATGGAAAGATCCGGGTAGCTGCTTCCACTTCTGGAATTTCCGCGACCAATGCAGGACCCATCGGAGGGCAGGTATTGGCAACGCTTACTTCATGACCACCAATTTTTGCATGGAGTCCAACCTGGTAAATGCGATCCGCATTTCTATTGAATTTATCATAACTCAATTCATCGGCGATATAAAGAATGATGAGGAGACAGGCCGTCAGGCCGATCGTCATGCCTAAAATATTTATCGCAGAATAAAATTTATAACGGACGATGTTGCGAAAGGCGACTTTTAAATAATTTTTGAACATATCTGTATTGGAAAAAGAGTTCTAGTTTTTTAATCGCTGTTTAGACGCCAAGGAATTTTCCTACGTTACTCAACAAAACCAGGTTGATTTCCATTTTAAGGAAATATGATAACCTATTACTCATCGCGCAAAGTATTCACTGGATTCAAAGAAGCCGCTGAAAAAACTTTGTAACCGATTACCGCTGCTGAAACAACAAACATGATCGAAATCGAGACAATGAATGTTTGGGTCGTTGTTGATTGATAATAATCCCAAATACTATCCATTAAGAGATCGACAGCAAAATAACTCAGCACCGAACCTGACAACGGATGCGAGCAAAAGTATAACAAAAAATTCAGTATTGATGATTCGCGTGATATTGGCAACTGAAGCACCCAAAACTTTTCGCACACCAATTTCCTTTGTTCGCCGAATGATGTTAAGCGAGACGAGGGTAAATAAACCCGTGGCAGAAAGCATGAGGGCAATGACCCCCAAAAACGTGTACATTTTCACAATATTTACGTTTACGTCATCTGCTTCTTTAGTGCTCTCTACAAACATATAACCATTGTAAAGTCTGTTCGGAAATATTTCTTTCCATTTTCCTTCCATGTATTTATTCAAGGCAGGAACACCGGCTTGTTTTGTATTCACAACGATCTGGCTATATTTTTCAGGGCCGACGTATCGGATCATCATTGGCTCAAGAGCCCGCCACAGTCCCATCGTATGAACATCCTTTACAACACCTACTACATAGAGCTTTACAGAATCCTTCCAAATGACCTCTTTACCCAAGGGTTTTTCCCATCCAAACATCGTCGCCATCTTCTGAGAGATAATGATCGATTCCTTCTTGTCGGTCTCCGAATCTTGCACAAAATCCCTTCCTTCAAGCAATGTAAGATCCATGGTTTTCAAATAGTGATCACCTACATCGATAATATCTACTTCTACTTCCTTCGACTCATGCTTTACAGGCTCGTGTGAACGGTTGGAGAAAATGCCGCTGGCAGCGCCTGCCATTGATACTATTTCAGGATTACCTTGCAAAGAATTGCGATAGGTTTCAAATTCTTCCTTGCCCTCCACCCAGGCAATAACAGAGCCTTTCGCATCGAACCCAAGGTCATATTCGCGCTGGTACTTTGCGTTTTGTAAAAAAGCAATGGCGCTTACAATGGCAATGAGCGAAATAGCAAACTGAAGCCCCAGAAGTGTACGCGTAAAATAATTTGTGCCTCCAAATTTCATTTTTCCTTTCAGGATACTGATGGGTTCAAAATTGCTGATGTAAAAAGCAGGATACCCTCCAGCCAGCAATCCAGTGAACACCAATATAGCCGCCACGAATGTCAGGAATTGAGGATTGTCCAGGTAATGTGGACTGACACGCATATATGGCCACATGGTGTTCCAGCCTTCTGTCAAAAATTCAGCGAAGAATAATCCAAGCAGCAGCGAGAAAAAACAAATCAATGTTGTTTCTCCGATAAATTGGACGATCAATTGTTTTCGCACTCCACCCATCACCTTTCGAATGCCAATCTCTTTTAATCTTCTTGAGGAAATTGCAATCGCAGTATTGGTGAGATTAAAACAGGCGATGAGTAAAATCAGGATGCCCATGGTACAAGATCCGACGATTGCTGCCGGCGGAGGTGCATCCCACGTCCAGGAGCGAACAAAATCTGCTCGATCGTGCAACGCCATAGTAGGAAAATGATCGAGTGCTAATTCTTTGATGATAAAATCTTCGCGTACTTTATTATTGTTTTCAATATAGGGCTGAAGTTGCCGGTGTACCTCACTCACCCTGCCCGGATCATTTATCTGGAGAAAAAGGGTTGACTCTTGCGTCCAGTTATCATCCGTTGCAGAAGTATGTTCATCCTTGCAGTTTTCGAAATTCATAAAAGCTTCGCGGGGATAGAAACTTGAATTCTGAGGTTGTTCCTTAAAAACGCCTGCAATTTTTATTTCTTTTAGCGTCTTGCCATAGACCTGTGTTATCGTCTTTGCCAAATGCTTCCTCTGGTGATCCAAACAGTCGAATGGCCATTTTATCGTTGATGAATACACTGCTAACATCCTTCAAAGCTTTTGGATCACCTTTAATAAACTCGAAAGAAAACATCTCGAAAAATTCAGGATCGACATAACTCAGATTGGATTGAAAAAGATCATCCTCTCGTTTAAAATTAGACCATGAAAAATGATAGCGGGAAGACTTATCGACGTCTTTGAAATTTTGGCTCACAATGCCGCGCAATGGCAGCGGGCCATATCCGTATCTCGTCGTCTGATGGTCGAATTCTCGTACAGCGCTAACCCTGTAAATCTGCGCACCATTCGTATGGTTTCCATCAAAAGTTGCCTCATATTCGTAAGCAAAATAGGCAACGATACAACAAGCAATTGCTACAGCCATACCGAACACATTGATGAAGATGAAGAGCTTGTTCTTCATCATATTTCGAAGGGTAATGAGAAGGAAATTTTTGAGCATAAGAAGTGATTAGGGATAGAACTAAGACTCTAAATCACGCTCCAGGGTTTCACTTGGATGTAAAATAATGTCACTGACCTGTAAAATAATGTCACAAAAACCTTCCTAGCGTCAAAGGCATCAGAGTTGTGCATGGCTTGATTTCATTTACAGAAACCCATGACTGTTATTCATCGCGCAAAGTATTCACAGGGTTCAAGGAAGCTGCAGTAAAAACCTTGTAACTGATGACCGCTGCGGAAATAACAAACATGATCGTGATCGATACAACGAATGTTTGCGTTGTCGTCGATTGATAATATTTCCAAAGCCTAGCCATTAAAAGGTCGACAGCAAAATAACTGAACACCGAACCGACAAGCGAGGCGAACAGAAGTATGACAAAAAATTCTGTGTTGATGATTCGCGTGATATTCGCAACCGAAGCACCCAAAACTTTTCGCACGCCGATTTCCTTGGTACGGCGAATGATGTTAAGGGAGACGAGTGTAAATAATCCGGTAGTCGAAAGCATCAAGGCAATGACTCCCAAAAAGCCATACATTTTTACCATATGTCCATTTACAACCTCCGCTCTGTCAATGACCTCTCCTAACATATAGCCATTGTAGAGTCTGTTAGGAAATATTTCTTTCCATTTCGCTTCCATATATTTATTCAACGCCGGAACACCGGATGCTTTTGTGTTCACCACGATCTGGCTATATTTTTCAGGGCCGATGTATCGGATCATTAATGGCTCGAGGGGATTCCATAGTCCCATGGTATAAACATCTTTTACAACACCTACGACATAAAGCTTGACAGAATCCTTCCAAATAACCTCTTTGCCCAAGGGTTTTTCCCATCCAAACATGGTCGCCATCTTCTGAGAAATAATGATCGATTCCTTCTTATCGGTTTCTGAATCCTGAACAAAATCTCTTCCCTCAAGCAACGCAAGATTCATGGTTTTCAAATAATGATCCCCTACATCAATAATATCTACTTCTACTTCCTTCGATTCATGTTTTACAGGCTCATGCGCACGGTTGGAGAAAATGCCGCTGGCAGCGCCGGCCATCGATACTATTTCAGGATTTCCCTGCAAAGAATTCCGATAGGTTTCAAATTCTTCCTTGCTGCTCAGCCAGGCAATAACAGACCCCTTCGGATCGAATCCCAAGTCATACGCTGCCTGATATTTTGCATTTTGTAAAAAGGCAATCGCACTTACGATCGCGATAAGTGAAATGGCAAACTGGAGGCCTAAGAGCGTGCGCGTAAAATAATTTGTGCCCCCAAATTTTAGTTTCCCTTTCAGGATGCTGATCGGTTCAAAATTACTGATATAAAATGCGGGATACGCCCCGGCCAGCAAGCCAATGAAGACCAAGAACCCTGGCATGAATGTTAGGAATTGAGGATTGTCCAGGTAATGCGGACTGACAGGCGCGCGGTAAAACATGAAGTTCCAAGCTTCTGTTAAAAATTCAGCGAAGAATAATCCCAACAGGAGCGCGAAAAAACAAATCAATGTTGTTTCTCCAATAAACTGCAGGATCAATTGTTTTCGCACTCCGCCCATGACCTTTCGAATACCGATCTCTTTTAATCTTCTGGATGAAATTGCAATTGCAGTATTGGTAAGATTAAAACAAGCAACGAGTAAAATCAAGATGCCCATGGCAGCCGATCCAATGATCAGTGAAGAAGGGGGTGCAGCCCACGTCCAGGAACGAACAGCGTCGGCCACGTCGCGGCGTGCCATCGTAGGAAAATGATCGAGCGCTAATTCTTTGATGATAAAATCTTCGCGTACTTTATTATTGTTTTCAATATAGGGCTGAAGTTGTTCGTGGATTATGCTTACTCGACCTGGATCATTTATCTGGAGAAACAGCGTTGATTCTTGGGTCCAATTATCATCCGCAAGAGAACCATGTTCATCTTTGCAGTTTTCGAAATTCATAAAAGCTTCGCGGGGATGGAAACTTGAATTCTGGGGTTGCTCCTTAAAAACTCCGGCGATTTTTATTTCTTTTAGCGTGTTGCCATAGACCTGTGTTATGGTCTTTCCAAATGCTTCCTCTGCTGATCCAAACAGCCGGACGGCCATTTTATCGTTGATGAATACGCTGCTAACATCCTTCAATGCTTTTGGATCACCTTTAATAAACTCGAAAGAAAACATCTCGAAAAATTCGGGATCGACATAACTCAGATTGGATTGAAAAAGATCATCCTCCCTTTTAAAATTGGACCATGAAAAATGATAAGCGGGAAGACTTATCGACGTCTTTGAAATTTTGGCTCACAATCCCCCTCAATGGCAGCGGCGCATATCCGTATCTCGTCAGTCTGATGGTCGAATTCCCGTACGGCGCTAACCCTATAAATATGCGCACCATTGGTATGGTTTCCATCAAATGTTGCTTCAAATTCGTAAGCAAAATAGGCAACAATACAACAAGCAATGGCTACAGCCATGCCGAATACATTGATGAAGATGAAGAGCTTGTTCTTCATCATACTTCGAAGGGTAATCAGGAGGAAATTTTTGAACATAACAGAAGTGATTAGGAGATAGAACTAAGACTCTAAATTACACTTCCAATGTTGCGCTTCGAATGTAAAATAATGTCATGGACCCGTAAAATAATGTCATAAAAAAAACCTTCCTGGTGTCGAGCGCCAGGAAGGTTCCGTTCACATGTCACCATGTGATCAATGTATTAAATATGGAATTGCTCTTTGATGTTTTCTGTTACAACTTTTCCGTCAAACAGGTTGATGATACGGTGAGCGTAGTTAGCATCATAGGGAGAGTGAGTCACCATGATGATGGTAGTTCCTTCTTCGTTGAGCTGCGATAACAACTTCATTACTTCTTCACCATTCGCAGAGTCAAGATTACCAGTAGGCTCATCGGCCAGAATCACTCTTGGTTTGGCTACGATAGCGCGTGATATAGCAACACGTTGCTGCTGACCACCCGACAATTGTTGAGGAAAGTGGTTTCTACGGTGCATGATATTCATCCGCTCCAGTACTTCCTCAACACGTGTTTTTCTTTCGCCTGATGGAACCTTCATATATAATAACGGAAGCTCTACATTTTCAAATACTGTAAGCTCGTCAATCAGATTAAAACTTTGGAACACAAAACCGATAGAGCCTTTTCGAAGTTGAGCGCGTTGACGTTCAGAATACTTTGCTACTTCATGCTCGCCAAAATGATATTCACCACCAGAAGGATTATCCAACAATCCGAGGATGTTTAACAAGCGTTGACTTTCCGCAACCAGACGGACCCATTATAGCAACGAACTCGCCTTCCTTAATTTCAAGGTTGATGTTGTTTAAGGCGGTGGTTTCTACTTCTTCTGTCGTGTAGACTTTTTCAAGATTTTTAAGTTTGATCATGGTGAGTTTATTTACAATTTGATGGTTGAAGGACTTATTTAGTTTTGAATTAGTACTTGTTTAATGTTCAATAGTTACAGCCTTAGACGATATTATAAGGAAGATCGTTACAATATATCAATTCAGCAGCAAAACTTCATTGGTTCCAAAGTTCTCATAAGATGACGTAATCACTTTGTCGCCAGGTTCTAACCCTTCCAGTACTTCAAAATTTTCAGCTCCACTTTTCCGACCCAGTTTGATATCTCTTTTTACAGCACGGCCGTCATCCTCCAGCACATACACCCAGTTTCCGCCCGTATCTTTATAAAATCCACCAACTGGTAACAGTAATTCTTCTGATGATTGGCCTAATTCGATTCGTAATCGAAGGGACTGACCTCTTCTTATTCCGGGAGGTACGTCACCCACAAAATTCATATCAACTTCAAATCTTCCATTGGTAACGCCTGGATAGATGTACTTAATCTCCAATTCATAATCTTTATTATTGAATGTTGTTGTCGCATGCAACCCTGTGGTAATACGCGGCAAATACAATTCGTCAATAGGAACTTTCACTTTATAGCTTCCAACAACATCGATCCAACCCATACGCTGGCCCGGGTTAATATTCTGTCCCGGATCCAATTGAGGGCGAGAAAGCTGTCCATCGATCGGAGCACGGATTACCAGATTATCAAGAATTCTTCCTTACACCTTCAAGATTTTGCACTCATTCGTGCTTCCAATAAGGCGTTGCTTTCCAACTGTCTTTTTCTGTCAAGGGAGTCAATCCTATAAGCTTCATAGGTAAACTTCCAGCGATCCAAGATTATAATTATAGTCGGCTTCCGTTTTCTCAAAGTCTTGCTTAGAGAGCAACTTTCTTTCATATAGTTGCTTCTGTCTCTTATACTGTGGCTCCAAAACTGCCAAATTATTTTGGATCAAGTGCCAGCTGGCTGCGCTGATCAAGATCATTTCTTGTTATAGCCAGGCGTGTTTCCCGGTTACGGTTGATACTTTCACTTAAAGCAGCTTCCTGTGTAAGACTGCTAATTCGCGGTTAAGGTTGCTTAGCTCAACAACAACATCGCCATGTTTTAGCATGGCACCGCTTTCCGCTACTACTCGTTTTGATCGTACCGCCTTCCACAGCATCCAGATAAACTGTTCGGCTCGGTTCAATTGTTCCGGTTTGAGGAATGAATTCCTGGAATACTCCTCTTTTAACCTCAGAAATCGTGATTTTATCTTTCTCGATTTTAAGCTTGGATCGGCGATCTGCAAAAATGAATTGATAGCCTACAAAGATTACAAAGAGGGCAATTCCACCGTACGTAGCCACCCGTTTTACTGTCCACTTCTTCTTTTTTATTTGCTTATCCATTCAATGTCTTATTTTTTTTGATACGTCCGCAATGCTATTGCCGCAGCAATACCAAAGCGTAACCCTCGATGCCAACAAGTGTGCCAAGTGACGGAATCGTTAAATCCATGATTATTTGAATTCTCTGTGTCAGAAATCAGTTCACATCTGAACGTCATTGTCCGCATTCGAACGGCTATCATTATGATCAAAAGTGGGTTTCTGAACGAATTGAAAGGGTGATGTCTTTCGGTATATACTTTGCCCATTAGCGGACAACCCATTTTAATAACTTATACAACCAAGCCTAAAACCCGATTTTTGAATGGAACAGAAAAGTGGAAAAATTCTTATCGTTGACGACAACGAGGACCTTCTTAAAGCCGCTAAAATGCACCTCAAGCGGCATTTTTCTCAAGTAGATATTGAGAAAAATCCGGAGGCCATCCCCGCGCTTATGAACAATGAGGATTACGATGTAATCCTGCTCGACATGAATTTTACGAAGGACGTCAGCAGCGGAAGCGAAGGCTATTATTGGCTGGAAAGAATTCTTCAATTAGATCCATCGGCGGTGGTGGTGCTCATAACAGCTTATGGTGATATTCAAATGGCTGTGAAAGCCATTAAGGCCGGCGCCACCGACTTTGTGGTGAAGCCCTGGGAAAACGAAAAGCTGCTCGCCACACTTTATTCTGCCATGCGTCTTCGCGAATCACGCGATGTAATCGAGAACCTTAAAATAAAAAATCACGAGATCAATCAGGCGCTGAACGATCGATACAGCGAAATCATCGGACAGAGTTCGGCCATGCAAAAAATATTTCAAACGATCGACCGCGTCGCCAAGACCGATGCCAACGTTTTGATCCTGGGAGAAAATGGGACCGGAAAAGAACTTATCGCCCGGGCTATCCACAGGAATTCTTCCAGAAAGAATGAAAATTTTGCCAGCGTCGACCTGGGTTCAATCACCGAGACCTTATTCGAAAGCGAATTGTTTGGTCATAAGAAAGGATCGTTCACCGATGCGAAAGAGGACCGCGCTGGACGATTTGAAATGGCGAATCATGGAACTCTGTTTCTGGATGAGATCGGAAACCTATCCATGCCGTTGCAAGCCAAATTGCTCACCGTTTTACAAAATAGAAAGGTAAGTCGTGTCGGTTCAAATAAGGATACTCCTATTGACATCCGTTTGATCTGCGCTACGAACATGCCGCTTTATGACATGGTGAAAGAAAATCGCTTCCGGCAGGATCTTTTATACCGGATCAATACCATCGAAATTGAAATCCCACCACTACGCGAACGCTTCGAAGATATTCCATTGCTGGCTAATCATTTTCTGAAGCATTATGCCGTGAAATATGATAAGCCTGTAACGAAGATCAGCGAAGGGGCAATGTCGAGGATGCACAAACATCCCTGGCCCGGGAATATACGCGAATTGCAACATGCATTAGAGCGGGCTATCATTCTTAGTGGCACCAACGTATTACAACCTGAAGATTTCAACTTTACACCTTCTTCGGGAAAAGAGGATGGCCAACTGAGTCTTGACCAATACAACCTCGAGGAAGTTGAGAAACTGCTCATCCGCAAGGTCCTGAAAAAATACAACGGGAACATTACTCAGGCAGCATCTGAGCTAGGACTTACGCGTTCGTCGTTATATCGCAGGCTGGAAAAATATGGGCTGTGAGCTGACAGCTTACAGCTTACAGCGTACAGCTTGGGCGTGCGTCCATCTAGATTCGAAACCATCGCTTCAGACCGAAGCTGTGAGTTGTATGTTGCATGCTGACGACTCGTAAGCAATCAGCTGTCAGTTTACAGCTTACAGCAATGACAACAGATCGCTTGATGCTAGCTATCATTTGGAATCAAGATCAAAACGTTATGACAGCACGCCCTAGCTGTAAGCTGTTTGCTGTAAGCTGACAGCTCACACGTTTGTTTTCCAGCCAAGAATCGCAGAACTTTAAAACATTGAACTTTGAACCTTGAAATTAGGCTTTAATGACTTTCGGGCCCGTGTAATCATTCGGGTGGTATTACTGGGACTGACCATGGCATTGTTTATCTATATGATTACAAGGCCAAACATGTTGTTCGCAGCCATGCTCATGGGCATCATCATTATCGTTGAGTTAGTTGAAATTTTTAAGTTCATCAGCCAGACCAACCGAAAACTCACACGTTTCCTCGAATCGGTTAGATATTCGGATTTCATTTCCGGCTTTGCAGCCGATAACCGTTTGGGCAAAAGTTTCAAGGAATTGAATATCGCTTTTAATGAAGTTCTCGAAGCCTTTAGGAAAGCACGGTCAGAAAAAGAAGAGCACTGGCAGTATCTGAATTCTGTCGTTCAGCAAGTTCGAACGGGTATTCTATCCTTCGATGCCGAGGGTAATGTTCAACTGATGAATGCCAATGCAAAAAGATTCATGGGTATCACCAGCATCAAAAATATTCGTGAACTGATCAACATCAACCCCAAGCTTTATCATGCCATCAACAGCGTGGAATTGGGAAAGAGCGAACTCTACAAAGGCACCAATGAAATCTACCTGACGATTCAATCCACAGAACTTCGCATCCGGGGAACAGATGTGAAGCTGATCACCTTACAAAACATCCAGCCTGAGTTGCAAAGGCAAGAACTTGAAGCGTGGCAAAATCTTACGCGCGTCTTACGCCATGAAATCATGAATTCCATCACGCCCATTTCTTCCCTGACGTCAACCTTGCGGGAAATATTGGATCATGACATGGAAAAGCGGAATTCTCACTATGAATTAAAAGAAGAAGGCGCCGAAGATTTGAAAGAAGGCCTCAGCACTATTGAAAATCGGAGCCGCGGCCTTATCAAATTTATTGACGCTTATCGCGAATACACTTCGCTTCCGAAACCCAAAATGGCAACGGTCAGGCTAAAGGATTTGATTGATCACGTCGCCCAGCTGATGCGTACGGAGTTGAAAAAAACCGCCATCAATTTTCACTACGAGTGCAGCTCGGAATACTTAACGATTCAGGCAGACATTGAAATGATCGAACAAGTATTAATAAACTTGCTGAAGAATGCAATAGAAGCATTATCAGAAACCGAAAATCCAAAGCTTGAGCTAATCGGAAGTTATGATGAGATGGCGGTGAAAATTGAAATTATCGACAACGGCCCGGGTATTATCAAGGAGGCGCTGGAGCATATTTTTGTTCCATTCTATACTACTAAGAGAACAGGTTCAGGCATCGGCCTAAGTCTTTCACGGCAGATCATGCAGATGCATAACGGGTCGATTACTGTGGAATCGGACCCAGACGTTAGGACGGCTTTTACATTGAGATTTTAGGTCGAATGTCGTCTGCAACCTTGATTAGGTGGGATTAGAGGATTGTCTTGATTATGCAGATGATCGAGAAGCACCTTGCTGAATCATGTTAATCTTTAAGTCAAGTGGATCAAGGTTCAGACCTTTGCGGCCTTTGCGTGAAATGCATTTATTTTATTTCCGAAGCATTCGGTTAGGCAGTACCGGTAACGAGACAAAAAAAGTTGATCCCTTCCCGATCACAGTTTCGAACCAGATCTTGCCCTTCATCTGTTCGATGGCTTGTTTGCTGATCGCTAAGCCAAGGCCTGATCCTGAATGTTTGGTGGTAAAATAAGGTGAAAAGATTCTGTCCGCTTCGTCAGGTTGTATTCCCTTTCCATTGTCCTGAACGGCGACGACATAGTTACCATCATCCTGGGATAAAATAACTTTTACCTGCATCGCTTTACCGGGTTGAGCAGACTGAAAAGCATTGAGTATAAGATTGGACAACGTGCGGCCCAAGAGTTGCTCATCCGCCAGGACACGAGCCTCTTTGACAAGCGGACGTAAAAACCAAATCCCCTGCATGCATGTGCAAATCAACGATTCTTTTTAACAAAGGCACAAGCATCAACGGATTCATTACTGGTTCTGGCATTTTTGCAAACGAACTAAAAGAGGAAGCGATTTGATTTAAGGTCTCGACTTGTGTCAGCAATGACGCGACGGCTTTCGCTGTTTTTTCAGGCGTATGATTGCCAGCGTTCATAGCGCGTTCCAATTGCTGTAGCGTTAGCTTCATTGGCGTAAGCGGATTCTTGATTTCATGCGCTACCTGCTGCGCGATCTCTCTCCAGGCACGCTCTCGTTGCGTATGCTCCAATTCCGCCATGCTCTCGCCAAGCTTAAAAAGCATTTGATTATACTCCTTCACCATCAAACCAATTTCGTCATCCGCATTCCAGATGAGTGGTTGATTGGTTTTGACCAGCGAAGTTCTTCGAAGCGATTGCGTGATAAATTTTAGCGGGAACGTCAGCCATTGAGAAACGAAGTATGAAAGAATTACAAGGCCGATAAAAATCAATGCAAAAATGCTGAGAATATTTGCGAGAACGGAAATCTGCACTTTCTCCAACGAATATGCCGATTGAAAAAAAGGAATTCCTAAGATGCCAATTAGTTTTCCTGTACGCGGGGCCTTTAATGCCGCATAGGATACAAAGTATTCCAAACTACCCACATTCTCTTTTTGAATATCAAGGTTTTTGCCTTCTAAAATTTCTTGTCGCGCAGTCGGATTGATATATCCCGACACCAGATAATTTTCCACAATTAAGGGTTGACTGGATGCTAGTATTTCACCTGAGATGTTATAAACATTTGCATCCAGATTCGTACGGTTTGCCAAGTCGGTTAACTGGTTCTCAAAATTTATCGCATCATCTCCTCCCTCGATATAATCATTCAAATAGATGGAGAGTTGCGTGCCAAACGACTCAGCCTTATCAAGATATTCATTGTTGAGTTGAATCTGCGAGGAAATATTGGTCAAATTCAGTGTTGTTACACTTACAATGATAAGCGGCAGGAAAAAAGCTGCATTCAGCAACAATTGAATTCGCGCTGAAAAAAATAATTTTTCTCCTTGCCAGTAATTTTCGATTCCAAGAAATAACAATTGAATAAGGATTATTGCCAATCCCAGGACCAGCCAAAAAGAAAAATTAGCCAACATATAAACGCGTGGCGATTCTGGTGAAGAGACTACGGCAATTCTTTCGTTCTGATCCTCCAGGGCAATGTGATCAAATCCAGCCGCCGTAATTCCTTCGGTATGCAACGCAGGTATTCCCAACCACTCACGTTTAAAGGTAAGGTCATAATTAAAGTCTCCCGAACTAAACAACAAACTCGTATCTGAATACACAGCATAGCTGATATCAGGTGCTCCGTAGAAATCCTTCGAACGATTATCTACAAGAAGCTCCGGGTATACACTCTCCGGAATAATTTTTTTCAAAGAAAACTCCAGCACCACATATCCAGCAATCGCGTTCATCCGGTTCATGGGTATTTTTACAAGATATTTTTGCGTAATGTCATTCGAAGGGCTGTTGATAAAGTATACACTTTCATAGGCCGTGCGGAATGAATCGTTATCATACGATCCAATGATCTCAGAAAATGTGGCATTCGTACGGTTGTCCAACGGTTGGCCTGCTGCATTGAAAATGTAGATCTCGACATCGTACTTATTAAAATAGCTGGGAATAAATACCTGCCTGATTTTTTGACGGACGGCATCAAGACTTAGAATTGGCGAGGCAATGCGTATCTGACTAAAAGCATCGTGTGAAATTTTTTCCGCCGTTTCCTGCAACAGGTACTCTCCAAATGGGTCTCGGTCAATCAAAAAGTTGGACGCAAATCTAAATTGATTTTCAATTTTTTCCTTGTGTTCAAAATGACTAATGGCATACGCTCCGTTCGTAGACAAAAAGAAAATAGAAACGAAGAGGTAAACGAACGTAGCAAAGCTTAATTGCCGCAGACTGGTGTATAATTTCAGAAAGTAAACCAATAAAAAATACACAGTTCCCAGCAGCAGCGAGGATAAAAAGGATTGTTGGATTATTGATGTTTATGACGGAGAAAAGTATGGCACCGATAAAAAAAGAAATCAGAACGCGCGCTCGGGCACCATCGGCGATCAATAATCGTATAAAAGTATGGGAGAACAAAAACGAACATATTCCCGAAAGCAAGACAGCAATCGTGGCGAACACACGAAGTTGATCGAACCTTAAGGACTGGGAAAGGTCCAATATAATGGACGAATTGTTGTATAATGTCTGAATAACAACAAATGGAAACAGCGCAGCATACAAGACGCACAATGCAGACACAACGGAAAGAACCCACGCCAATGCATTTTCCCGATAGATAAACTTAAGACTTGTGAAAGATTTGTAATTCCTAAAAAGGTGTACGCATAAAATTAAAAGTACAATTTCGTTTAGAATAAGATCTCCGAGCGAAGCATTCAGGCGTTGAAGATGCAAACACTTGTGGATTAAAGAGCTCGGAACGAACCAGGTCAGCGGGAAAGTTAAGGTTAACCATTCCGTAACGAAGCAGTACGAAGGCAGCATAAAGTGCTATCAATTGAATTTCAGGTGAAGGGATTTTTCTAATGTAACGATAGACGATCACCATCAGCACGATGATTGAAAAGGAAATCAGAACTACCGCCGTGGCCTTCGTCTTTCTATGTATCGGCAGTTCGTTTTGCAAGAAACTAACACGAAAAACGCACTCATCGCGGATGCATACGGGAAGTCCGAGATTGGCATCGGGCTCAAGGATATCAAAGTTCGAGGATGGAAACACCCGTTCATTCCAGGCAGTCTTCAGGTAATCATTGGTGATCGAATAATTCCGTATTAACGGCACAACGCCCACCAAAAAGCGCGAGTCTTTTAATTTCCATTTTTTTGCGAGGTAATTGCCATTGCCTGCTTTCAGCAATTTTATAGAAAACGTTTCTGCGACGGAGGCAGCTGTGGGCACAAAATCATTGCTGGACCATTCGATCAAACGGGAAGATTCAAATAAAAAAAAGGAGTAGGTCCGCGAGGTTGGGGGCGTCCAGCGTTTTCCATCTTCTAAATTGCGAAAGTATAAGGGCTGCCTGTTCGTCTAGCCGTTGTAATTCACGCTCGAGGTTTTTTGATACATCTAAGGCAATACGTTGAGGAGGAACCGGTTGGCCTGCGTAGTAAACAGCCACCATCCCAGCGGTAAACAAAATAAGAAAAACAAACGCTAATTTTTTTGAATTCAACTGCCAATCAAAAATTGATGATTGATAAAGTTAATGAATTACTTTGGTTGCGACAGATGAGGATTGAATTTGATGCCTCCAAAGAAATAAAGGTAAAGAATGCGAGAGTACCTGTAATTTAACGGAGCTATCAGCACCATTACACCGATTGTCATCGTGATGTAAACCCAATCGGGCGGATTGCCAAGGATATATAACAAGCCGCCGATGATGACCAGGAAGGCAATCGTAAACCCATAACCCACGTACATAGCTCCCTGATAAAATCCAGGTTCAGGTTCAAGCAAAACGCCACAGTGCGGACAAGACTTGTTCATCACATTAAATTTCGAAATTCGGCTAATGGGATGGGTAAAAATATCTCCCCTATGACACCGTGGGCATTTACCTAGCAGTAACGCCGTCTGATAATTTTTTGCTTGCATTCTTACTGGATTTATACCACAAATAACCGATGATAATTATGGCGAGATAAGGCATGCTTAAAAGATATAAAATTCCCGTATTAATACCTGCTGCGATTCCAGGATCTCCGTTTGAGTAATTGTTCTCGATCGTTGACCTGCACATGGCGCATTGTGCCAAAATCCCTTCGGAAGAAGTAATCAGCAGAAGCAATGTAAACACCAATCCCCGTTTCATATTTGTTCCCTTTTACGTGTAGTAGGGGCTAATCATCAAGTAAACAATTACGCCTGTTACCGCTACATATAGCCAAATTGGAAATGCAATTTTTGCCAATTTCCGGTGGCGTTTAAAGTCCTTTCTCCATGCCCGCAAAAACGTAAAAAGCACCAGCGGAATAACACCTACCGAGAGGAAAATGTGCGTGATAAGAATGAAAAAATACAGATTTTTTATCCAGCCGGTTCCGCCAAAGGCCGTTGGTTCGCTCGTCATGTGATAGGCAACATACATCATTAAGAACAATGCTGACAAGGCCATACATACTTTGATCAAGGCCTTCGTGCAGCCGTCGTTTTTGGTTTTTTATTGCCAGTGACTGCTGCGATCAATAGCACGGCCGTTATGCCATTAATCGTTGCATAAATGGGAGGCAAAAATGAAAAATCATATCCCTTGATCTGAACTTTAAAAAGAATTGCCACCAATACCGGAATTACAATGGAAATAATGACAACCCATTTATGCGCTGGATCCTTGGCTGTGCCCGTCTTAATCGAAGCTTCTTCCATCCTAATATTTTTTATAAAGAATTGCCAACTCCATAAGCAACCGGTCCACTTCTTCGCGATCATCCGAAATGTACTGGCCACGAATCAATCCGCACTGATCCACCAATACAAGATCATAACGATCTTTTAAGAAAAAAACACATTTCTTTAAATGCATGGCTGAATCCGAAGCAGGTATAAGTTGCAATTTAATTGCTTTCCCGTACTCATTTGACACTCTTTCCAATTGCTTTTCAGCATCCGTCGTCAATTCTCCAAAATGAACGAGTACAAGACTATCCTGGGAAAGAAACAGGGAGGATTTTACATGGTCGGGAATATGATACGGAAGCGTAACGGATACCCCGCATTCTTTCATTCCATCCGGATACACATCAGTGTATAACGGTGGCACTGCAAATTCATTTTTGCCAAAAAATTTCAGGAAGAGGAAAACACAAGCCGGAAACAGCAAGGCGAGAAAAAGAAGTATTGATTTTTTCAAATTCATATCACGTATGCACCGTACGGTAAAAAAAAAGGCTTAAGTCATCACCTAAGCCTCTTATTATGTTAGGAAATAAATTTAACGCACTACAGAAATCGCCATGCCTTCGTAAACAAATGCTACCAGCATCCAGACTACAAAAATCATGGGTATGAGAATTGACCAGAACAATATTTTCACTTCGTATTTCAAGTGCATAAACTCCAACACGATGTAGCCAGCTTTCACAATCGTTAAGGCAACAAACAGGAAAGTCTTTGCTGGGCCGTGCGGCAACGTAAAAGCAATGACGAATTCTACTGCTGTTACGATACCCAGTATCCCTGCAACTTTCCAAAGTTTTTTTATCTTTTCCTTATTAGGAGGAATAACGGTTACATGTGCATTTTCATCGAGATGATCCATGTGCTATTTATTTACAATTAGGAATATCAATTTTTAATTAAACCAAGTAGAAGAAAGTAAACACAAACACCCAAACCAAATCTACAAAGTGCCAGTATAATCCAACTTTCTCACCATTTCATAGTGACCATTTCATAATGACCTCTTCGTTGATAAAGTCCTGTGACCGTATTAAAATAAATCAAGAAATTCAGACACACACCGCTAAATACGTGGAAGCCGTGAAAGCCTGTGATGAAAAAGAAGAACGCGGCAAAATCCGGAGGACCATATTGGTTGTGCACGAGATTAGCCCCGAAAAATGTCGTTCCTTCTGCAACAGCAGAGCCCGCTTCCGATCCATGGATGAAGTGCATCCATTCCCAAGCCTGGCAAGACAAGAAAGCAATGCCACCAAGGATCGTCCAAAGCATCCATTTCTCAACGGCCTTCCTATCCATACGATGTCCTGCTTCAACTGCCAATACCATAGTAACGCTACTCATGATCAAAATAAAAGTCATGATACCCACGAATACCAGCGGCAATTCTACGCCATGCAAAAAAGGAACTGCTTCATAAACTCTTTCAGGTACTGGCCAGTAGTTTTGAGAAAAAACAAAGTCCGACACATGCCCCGGTAAAGGCTTTATGTGAAGAACGAACCAAACCATAAGTGATAAGTAGTGCTGAAAAAGTAAATGCGTCGGACAACAAAAAGAACCACATCATGAGTTTGCCATAACTGACACCCATCGGTGAGGTTCCGCCATCCCACAAACCTTTATCTGAAGCGACTGCTGACGTACTGCTTGCCATAATCTTATTATGCGTTAGAGTTTATCGGTTTAAGAGTAAAAAGACGAACAAATATAGCCAAAGTCCACCCAAAAAATGCCAATAGGTTGCGCACATTTCTATCCGCAAAAGGTTTTTAGAATGAATCTTAAGTTGAAATATAGACACCAGAACAACGATCAAAAAAACAACACCACCCACAATGTGCAATCCGTGCAATCCGGAAATCACATACACGAACGAGCCTGACGGATTGCCGACCAGGTGGATGCTATTCTTCACCAGTTCACCCCACGCCAGGTATTGACCAACAAGAAAACTTATTCCCAATATGGTCGTGAGCGCAATGGCCAATTTTGCTGCTTCCAGATTATCTTTTTTAACTGAAAGATAGGCCCAATGCATCGTGACGCTGCTAAACAAAATAATTGCCGTCGTAACCAAAAATAAACGGGGCAATTCAAATATCACCCAATTGCCATCCGCCTGACGAACAATGTATGCACTCGTGAGTGCAGCAAAAATCATGATGACGGTGACAATAAAAAGCCACAACGCAAACTTCTTAGGATGCATCGATAACGGCTTCTTCGCTTCTTCTACAATTCTTATTTCAGTTGCCATAATTAGTTCCTCCCCTTCTCTCAAACTTTATCCAACAAATATGCAATCTGTACAATGGGCAAATACAAAAATGATCCAAACATGATCTTCAACGCCGACTTCCGATCACCCGATCTCATCAAGGAAAAGGTCTGCGCAAAGAAAAGAACACCACATACGGTGACAACAATAGCAGAGTTAAGGCCTGTTATACCAAATGTCGCGGGTAATAATCCCAGCGGAATCAAGAACATGGTGTAGATCATGATCTGCACTGCAGTGTTCAAATCTTTTTTACCTCCTGAAGGAAGGAGTTTAAATCCTGCCTTCTTATAATCGTCATCTGATACCCATGCAATCGCCCAAAAATGTGGAAACTGCCAGATAAACTGAATACCAAAAATGATCAATGCTTCATGCGATATGCTCCCCGTTGCGGCTACCCATCCTAACAGTGGTGGAAGAGCGCCCGGTATTGCGCCAACGAATACTGCAACGGGCCCTACCCGCTTTAATGGTGTGTAAACAAATCCATACAATATCATCGACACGACCGACAAGATGGTCGTTAAAACGTTGGTGTAAAGCATTAAGATTGTAACTCCGGCAAGAAGACAAAATACGGCAACTGAAGTTGCCTCGTTTACCGAAACACGATAGGTCGGCAACGGACGATTCATGGTGCGTGTCATGAGACTGTCCAAATCTTTTTCAATGATTTGATTGATGATGACCGAGGATCCTGATAATAAAAACCCTCCTAAGAAACAGCATCGCCAACGTAATCCAATTAACCTGCTGGAGATGCGAGTACATACCCAAAGGCACAGGAGAATGCCACCAAAAAGGACAACCTGAATTTCAATAATTCCCAATAGGCACGAGCTTTCGCTGCAACGAAAGCTGGTCCTGTCAAATCATTTATGTTCGCAACTATCATTTCACTACAACAATTTCAGTCTTCCGGTTTAACCTTAACAAAAATGCGAATTGCATTCCAAACGTCACGGTAGCCAATAGCAAATGCACGGGCTGGAGAAACGCAGGTACAGCAAAATAGGCCATCCCCATACCGGTTAAAATTGTCCCCAAAATTAGCAGGATTAGGGTAAGTGCGAAAGATTTTAATCCCTCAGTTTTATACAATCTCACCATTAATCCAACATGTAAAATCAGCACAATCCACGAGAATGAACGGTGAATAATAAATTCAGAGCCCAGGTTACTAATCCAGGTGTCGCGAGGCGCCGAAGCCGCCACTTGATCAATAGCTTCTCTCACTTGCGTTCCCATTAAAATCTGCACCAAAAGCACCGCCATGCAAGCAGTAAGCCACCAGAATCCCAGGGACGAATTTATTTCTCTTTCAAAGCTGCTTTGATGAACCAGATAAATCAGCAATGCAACAATGGCCAGCGCTAAAAACATGTGGACTGTAATGGTCCAGGGCGTTAAATTGGTGGACACCACAAACGAACCAATCCATCCCTGCAAGCCGACCAAAAGAAATGTAATGGCGGCAATAATGGTCAGTCTTGACTGGCTTTTTCGAAATTTCCAGGATACTACCAGTACGGCAAAAATGAGAAATCCAATGAGCACACCCGTCAGCCGATTAATGTACTCAATCCATGTTTTTGTAGGATTAAAATCGTTCTCGTGAAGGACCGTGGGATCATTCAAAATTTTTTCTCCGGTTTCCTTCAGACCAAAAGTGCTAAGGTACTTGGCGAAACGAACATTCTTTTTTTGCCGGTACGCGGCATAGACCTCCTTATAATTTTCGGGCAATTCTGAAATCGATGAAGGTGGAATCCAGCTCCCAAAACATTTTGGCCAATCCGGACAACCCATGCCAGAGCCCGTAGTACGGACAACGCCGCCTATCAATATCAGAATGTAAACTGCTACCAGGGTTGATCTCGTAAGCCTTCGAAATGAACGCATATTTTATTGGGATATGCAGGGAACCGGATTGTAAGAAGAAAATAAAGGTTCAAAGCTTTTTGGCTTTGAACCTTTAACCTGGATCAGGTAAATATTAATGCTTGTTCCCCTCAACGATTATCGCTCCTCCGCCATTTGAAGTTTCGAGTTTAATTAACTCATTTTCACTTGGCAGATTAGATTCCGGAGTTTCAGAGTAAGGAATATGTTGCGGAATATAATCTTCTTTTGAACCTGGCTTGCTGTAATCATACGGCCAGCGATACACGGACGGAATTTCACCAACCCAGTTACCATGGCCTGGATTACGCGGTGTCGTCCATTCTAATGTTGTAGATTCCCACGGATTGGCTGAAGCTAACCGGCCGCGGAAAATGCTGTAGAAGAAATTGAAAAGGAATATAAACTGGGCGGCCAGCGTTATAATAGCGGCGATACTTACCAACATGTTCAGGTCAGCAAACCCGCTAAATGTTTCAAAGTTAGTCCAGGAATAATATCTTCTCGGAAAACCTGCAATACCGATATAATGCATCGGGAAAAATACCATGTAAACACCCACAAATGTTAACCAGAAGTGAATGGATCCTAAAGTGCTGTTCATCATTCTGCCAAACATTTTAGGGAACCAATGATAAATACCTGCAAGCATTCCAAAGAATGATGCGCTACCCATTACCAGGTGAAAGTGTGCTACCACAAAATAGGTATCGTGGAGCTGAATATCGATTGCCGAATTACCCAGGAAGATACCTGTTATACCTCCCGTTAGGAAGAAGGACACCATACCGATAGAAAATAACATTCCCGGCGTAAAGCGTATGTTTCCTTTCCAAAGCGTAGTTACATAATTAAATATTTTAACTGCTGAAGGAACGGCAATAATCAACGTCAACAGCATGAAGATAGAACCCAGGAATGGATTCATACCCGTTACAAACATGTGGTGAGCCCACACGATGAAGGACAGAATTGCGATGAAGAGCATGGAGCCAATCATGGCCTTGTATCCGAATATCGGTTTGCGGGAATTGGTTGCGATAATTTCAGATGAAAGTCCCAGCGCAGGAAGCAACACGATATAAACTTCAGGATGCCCGAGGAACCAGAACAAATGCTGGAACAAAATCGGGCTACCGCCGTCGTGTGCTAATGCTTCACCTCCAATATAGATATCCGACAAATAAAAACTTGTTCCGAAGCTGCGGTCAAAGATCAGCAGCAATGCTGCCGCAAATAACACTGGGAACGAAAGGACTCCGATAATTGCCGTAAAGAAAAGCGCCCAAATCGTGAGCGGCATTTTTGTAAACGACATCCCTTTCGTCCGAAGGTTGATGATCGTGGTGATGTAATTTATACCACCTAACAATGAGCTTACAATAAATAGCGCCATGGCTACTAGCCACAACGTCATTCCCAAGCCAGATCCTTTAATCGCCTGTGGCAACGCGCTTAACGGCGGATAAATCGTCCAACCTCCGGAAGCGGGCCCGGTAGAAAGAAAGAGCGAAGTAAACATGACAACACTGGAAGGAAAAAGAACCAGTAAGAAAGCATGTTTAGAAATCCGGATGCCATATCGCGGGCACCAACTTGCAAGGGAATTAAGAAGTTAGCGAACGTTCCGCTCAATCCAGCCGTGAGTACGAAGAACACCATGATCGTTCCGTGCATCGTTACCAAGGCCAGGTAAAATTCAGGGTCAAGTTTTCCCTCCGGCGTAATCCATTGGCCCAATACTGGCCTAAGCCATTCCAGGCTCGTATCAGGGAAACCCAACTGCAGGCGGAAGATTACTGAAAGAATACCACCGAGCAGGGCCCAGAAAATACCAGTGATCAGGAACTGCTTCGCAATTACTTTGTGATCCTGGCTGAAAACGTAACTCGTCCAAAAATTTCCTTCGTGATGCTCATGTTCATGGTCATGATCATCATGGTGGTGGACGTCGTGATGAGTGTGTATGTCGGTCGTTGCCATGTCGTTGATAATCTTAAATTCTGTTAATCATTTGCCTCTGCTACGGTTGATCCTGGATCTTTTTGCATTCCAGCTTTGATCATTGCCGCCTCTTTCAACGCGTCGGGTACCTTTTTCAGGTAGTCCGGATTTTGTTTTAACCATGCTTCCTGAGAAGCCTTCCATTTTTCGTATGATTCTTCGTCCTCTACGACAACAGCCATCTTCATAGAGAAGTGCCCACGCCCGCAGATTTCAGCACAGGCTAACTCGTAGTTAAAATTCGGGTTGCCCAGCTCATCGCGCATTTGCTGTGTTGTTTTTGTAACTGTGAACTTGAACTGCGTAGGCATACCAGGTACAGCATCCATTTTCACACGAAAGTGCGGTAGGAAAACGCTGTGCAATACATCCTTCGCCCGAATCTTTAACAGGATTTCTTTATTGACGGGAAGGTGAAGTTCTAAGGATTTGAAGTCATCAAATGAATTTTTGTCCGTGAGATCTAAACCAAATTCATTAATATCATCGATGAGTTTATAGTTATTTTTTCCCAACGCGTGGTCTTTCACGCCTGGGTAGCGCGCGGTCCATGCAAATTGCTGGCCGATTAGTTCAACAAGTTCTGCATCCTTTGAAGCTGGTGCTGTGATATCGTTCCAGGCGCGCAATCCGGTAAAGATCAAAACCGCCAGCACGATCGCAGGAATAATGGTCCACGCTAACTCGAGATAATGATTGTCAGGATAATATTTCGCTTTTTGACCCTCGCGATATTGGTACTGATAAATGAAAACAAACATAATGACGCTGATGATCGTGAACGCTACCACGGTAACTGCCATCGTAATCCAGAAAAGCGTATCAGTCCATTTGCCGTGATCGGAAGCGACGGGCAAATTGTAATCGTCAAAGTAAGCGAATGAATACCAAAAGAATCCGACAAAGCTCACAACCATGAAGACAATGAACAGTGCGGCATTTACTTTATTTTCTGTGCCACCTTTTTCATCACGAGGACCCTTTGCTATGGTTATAAGGTTACTCACCCTGAAGATCAAGTACAGGATCGCCAGGATCAGAATAACACCCAAAGAAATAATCAGACTCATCATATCAGTTTTTTCAATAATTAAATGTGGTGATTCAAACTTTCCTGAAGCATGGGATCATTTTTTCCAAACAGTGGCAACTTCGTAAGGTTGCTGAGTACCACCAGCAGGAATAATGAAACGAAAATCAGCCCAAGGCCAATTTCCATGAACCCAAGACCACCATCATGTTGAACGACACCCGGTGTAACCATATTAAAGAAATCAAACCAATGTCCCACGATAATAATAGGGCACACAAGTTTAAGCGTGGACATTTGACGTTTTGCGTCTCTTGTCATTAGTAACAAGAATGGTAACACAAAATTCAAAATTAAATTCAGATAAAATATCCAGCTGTACGGACTGTTTTTCATACGTTCGAAAAAGTATACAGTCTCTTCCGGGATATTGGCATAATAAATCAGCAGGAACTGGCTGAACCAGATGTAGGTCCAGAAGATAGAGAATGCAAACATGAATTTGCCCAAGTCGTGCAAATGATTGGAATTTACGATCTTCAAATACCCTGCTTCTTTAAGATAAACGGCAATTAAAGTAATAACTGCAAGGCCGGTTACCCACCAGCTCGCAAACACATACCAGCCAAACATTGTGCTGAACCAGTGCGTGTCAATACTCATTACCCAATCCCATGCAGCAATGGACGAGCTGATTCCGAAAAAGATCAGGAACACTGTTGACAATACTACATTCTTTTTCCAGAAAGAGGTTGTTGCCTGCAGATCTTCAGCAGCCATGTTCTTGCGGATCATAATGAAGAACCAGTACCATACGCCGAAGAAAGATACCATTCTGAAAATAAAGAATATGGGGAATGTTCCGCCCGCCAAAGGCCAGAAGAAAAATGGAGCTTTATCGTTGATAATCTTGTCAAACTGAGGATTGGGTTGTCCGTTGCTCAGCGTCTTACCGTACAAATAGTTATGCGTCCAATGGAAAATATCGTGATTCATTGCAAACCAGAGAATAAGCATCAGTACACCTGCAATCGGAATCCAGGTGCCCATCGCAATGCCTATACGCTTAACACCTACCGACCATCCAGCCTGGGCAGCATATTGGATTGCAACGAAGAACAAACCGATAATTCCCATGCCTGCAAAGAAAACGTTGTTCATCCACAGGGAGGAAAAAAGTCTTTTCTTCCAGGGAGCCGTTTCATGATGTTCGGCGGCACCATGACCTTCTGATGCAGCAGCATGTTGTTGAACACTGGCCACGAGTTCATTATTTTGTAGCGCAGCATGTCCGCCTTTTGTTTCTTCGTGATGCGCTGGTACACTGATCGCCAACACAAGACCTAAAGCAAACAACACGGCTCCTACGATCAGCAGAATGAAGAGCTTTTTCTTTGTCTCTGGCTTGAATACATAATGTTCCTCGGTAACTACTACTTGATGAGCCATTGTTTATATTGTTATCCGTTGTCCGTTATCAGTTATCACGTTATCCGTTATGGTTATTAGTTTTATTTCTGCAAGGTTTTCACGTACATCGAGATCTTCCATCGGTCTTCAACACTGATCTGCGATCCATGCGCCCACATTAAACCCTTACCATGCGTAATGACATGGAAGATGTGACCTTCTGAAATATTTTTTAATGCATCTCCGGTCAGGTTAGCCACGCCATTGTAGGCTCCTTTTTCCAATTTACCTTTCTCTGGGTCATCGATCGTAACACCAGAAGCCACTTTTCCGTCGCCCGCTCCTTTTGCGCCATGGCAATGGTCACAATACATATCATACAAAAGCTTTCCCTGCGCAATCATAGCGGCTGACGAATCCAGCGGATTTTTCAACGCACGCGCGGCATAAGCCAGGCTATCTTTTCCCAGGCGATAGGGAAGCCATCCGTGTTTGTTGCGGCTTACCGTGTTCGGCGCTGGCAAGCGCATGTTCATATGATTCGGATTGAGTCGGTTTGAATTAAAAAACTCAGCGTGACCATTCGGATATTCAGCAGATTTCGGATACTCAATTGATGTCAGCCAACTTCCTGCCTCTGGATCAACAACCTGCGTATAAGGCTCATAGGCCACAGAGTGATACATATTGGGTGCATACTCAACGCCTTGATTGTCTCCACCAGCGGAGCAGGCAGTCAATAATACTGCTGCTGAAAACGCCGTGAATATTGTTGTTGCAAAACGAATCATTGTTGTTTTGTAATTATTCAAAATTCTTTTCATTCACTTCTGAAGCTCCCGCCGATTTTAGTATCCCAGCAATTTCTTCTTTGCTTTTACCTTTATTCAACGCAAGGTCTATAGCCATTACATGCTTATCTTCTGTGCTGCGAAGATCAAATTGACGTGGCCAGGCATATGGTTTTAATCCACTAACAATTAAGAAGGTACCAACCATTCCAAGCGAAGCCAACAACACCGTGAGCTCGAATGTAACGGGAATAAAAGGAGGAAGAGAGCTAAAATTCTTACCGCCAATAATCATCGGCCAATCAAACCCCAACATCCATATCTGCATCAAAAGCGCCAGCCCGGTTCCGGTCATTCCAAACATAAAGGCTGCAATCGGAAGACGGGTCCTCTTATATCCTAATCTTTCGTCCAAGCCATGAACAGGGAACGGAGAAAACACTTCATGAATTTTGACCCCACTCTGCCGAACTTTATCAACACCGTCGAGCACGAGCTCTTCGTCGTCGAAAATGCCTACTAAAAAGTTTTTATCTGCGTCCATTGCTTACTATTTATCGCATTACAAATTAGTGATGTGTATCGTCGTGCTTTAATTTTTCTGAATCCGACTTTACAATACTTTTTACTTCCGCCATGTTGATCACTGGAAAGAATTTAGCGAACAATAGGAAGGCAGTGAAGAAAAATCCAAAGGTGAACAGGTATTCACCAATATCATACATCGTCGGATGGAACATCGTCCAGCTTGAAGGAACATAATCGCGGTGTAGCGATGTAACGATGATCACAAAGCGCTCGAACCACATACCGATGTTTACAACGATGGAAAGAACGAATGTAGCCATGATGCTCGTTCTGATTTTCTTGATCCAGAAAAGCTGCGGCGAAATTACGTTACAGGTCATCATCGACCAGTATGCCCAGGCTAATGGTCCTTGAACGCGATTGTAAAAAGCGTATCCCTCATATTCGACACCTGAATACCAGGAGATGAACAACTCTGTGATGTATGCAATACCTACGATCGAACCCGTTACGATGATAATGATGTTCATCAACTCAATGTGATAGATCGTAATATAATCTTCAAGTTTGAAAACCTTCCGGGTGACCAGCAGAAGTGTAAGCACCATGGCAAAACCAGAGAAGATCGCACCAGCAACGAAGTATGGCGGGAAGATGGTCGTGTGCCATCCGGGAATAACCGAAGTTGCAAAGTCCATGGATACAATGGTGTGAACCGACAATACCAGCGGTGTTGAAATACCTGCCAATATCAAGGCAACAGATTCATACCTCATCCAGGCCTTAGCACCACCTTGCCATCCAAAACTCAAAGCATTGTAAACGGCGGCTCTGATTTTATTTCCTTGCACAACGCTCTGTCGCGAATAACAGCAAAGTCAGGGATAAGTCCCATGTACCAGAATACAAGTGATACGGTAAAATATGTTGAGATCGCGAATACGTCCCAAAGCAACGGTGAGTTAAAGTTCACCCATAATGATCCAAATGCATTTGGAAGCGGAAGTGCCCAGTAGAAACCTAACCAAAGGCGACCCATGTGGGCTAATGGAAAGGTAGCGGCACAAATAACAGCAAAGATGGTCATCGCCTCAGCGGCACGGTTGATAGACATTCTCCATTTCTGACGGAAGAGCAAAAGGATTGCAGAGATCAGCGTACCTGCGTGACCAATACCCACCCACCAAACGAAGTTTGTGATATCCCACGCCCAGCCTACTGTTTTATTCAGTCCCCACACGCCGACTCCATTCCACAACAGGTAGCAGAAGCAATAAAATCCATATGCTAACACCGCCACCGATACTGCCATGGCCATCCACCAAAGCGATGTTGGCTTACCTTCCACCTGACGGCTGATGTCATGCGAAACATCCTTTACTGTTTTCCCTCCGGTTACCAGTGGATCACGAACTGATGAGGTTATCTGCATTGTATGATTAAAAGTTAATCGTTATCGTTTATTGGTGTGATGTGTGAGTACTATTAATAAATCTACGCCTTCGCGGCATCCTTATTTCTGATCTTCGTCAAATACCAGATATTGGGTTTAACTCCGATTTCTTCCAATGCCTGATAAGCACGAGGATTTCCTGTGATCTTATCAACGCGATGCGGATGTTCCGGATCCGCTGGTTTGATTTGGAGAAGCTTCGAGATTTTGCTTTCAGGATTATTAATGTCACCGAAGACAATCGCTCCCGTAGAGCAAGAAGCCTGACAAGCAGTTACTACTTCTCCATCTTTCAATGTTCTTCTTTCTTTCTTCGCGGTCAGTTTGCCCAATTGGATTCTCTGAACGCAGAATGAACATTTTTCCATAACACCACGTGAACGAACTGTAACATCCGGGTTCAGCACCATCTTACCTAGGTCAGTATTCATCGCAGGATTTGCATCTTCGAACTGACTGTTGTCGTGATACTTAAACCAGTTAAACCGTCTTACTTTATAAGGACAATTATTGGCACAATAGCGTGTACCGATACATCTGTTATAGGTCATTTGGTTGAGACCTTCTGTGCTATGCGTTGTTGCCGCCACAGGACAAACTGTTTCGCATGGCGCATTATTGCAATGCTGACAAAGCATGGGTTGAAATACAACTTCAGGATTTTCTGAGGCTACTTCAACACCTTTCCAATCATCTGCCGGAGCATCACTGCTGTAGTAGCGGTCGATGCGCAACCAATGCATTTCTCTCCGGTTAATAACTTCCTGGCGTCCCACAAGGGCCACGTTGTTTTCTACGTTACAAGCAACAACACAGGCGCCACATCCGATACAAGAGTTCAGATCGATGGCCATTCCCCAGTGGTGATTTTTATATTCGTGACCTTTCCAAAGGGAAATAGAGCCAGGTTCTACTTTATGCTCAGGGCTGCTCCAGGTTGAAATTTTCGGATTAAAATCCTCGGTGAGGATTGCAGGATTTTTCGTGACTTCTGAAAGTGTATATTCTCTGACCACGCTTTTACGGCCCATGTACGTATTATGGGTTTGCGTCTGCGCGATCTGATAGGGTTCATCGGTAATGGTAAATTCTACGTTGCTGGTCGAATAACTTAATGAGCCATTCACCAACGCAACGATAGGGTATGCATTTTGTCCGATGCCATCGGCTACCTTGCCGGCTTTTGTACGACCATAGCCTAACGGTATACCTATGGTACCAGGCGTTTGGCCTGGTTGAACCATCACGGGAAGTTTTAAGGTTTTTCCATTGGCTTTTATCGTTGCAAACTTTGTAAAGCTCTCAGAAAAATTAATTCCTTGGCAGTCTTTTGGCGCTACTGTTACATAGTGATCCCAAACGGCTTTTGTAATTGGATCTGGTAATTCTTGTAACAACGGATTATTAGCCTGTGAGCCATTGCCGATGTTTCCACTTTCGTAAACTACCAATTCCCATTTCCCGGCCTTGTAATTGCTCGAAATGGAGCTCGCTGCAGCATTTACATCACCGTTGAAAACTGGGGGTGAACCTGCAGCTGCAACGGGTAATTCATACACGCCATCATACAAGCACTTATCCCAGAAGCTTTGGAAATCAGTAAATAAAGTTTGTGTCGAGAAGAACCAGGTTCTCCAGTTATTTTTTACAATTTCAAAATAGTCAACATTGGATTCCCCTGCCCAGGTGAGGAAACTTTCCTGCGCCGCACGTGATCTGAAGATCGGTGTAATGGCAGGCTGTGCTAAGCTGAAGTGATTTTTGATCGGCTCGGCGTCGTTCCAAGACTCCAGGAAATGATGATCAGGCGCTGAGTAGTTGGTGAGCGATCCTGTTTCATCTTCCTTGTAATTGGTAGAAATGGTCACGCCTATTTTCTTTATCGCAGCAGCCAATTTGTCGCCCGCAGGATAATCGTAAACCGGATTACAGTTGAAGAAAATGACAGCGCCAATTTTTCCACCTTCCGCATCGCTAATGAAATTAGCCATCGCTTGATCGTCGCCTTGGCGATAGTTCACGGTAAGGCTAGTGTTAATCGTACTGCCGTAACTTCCCAGGATATCGTTTATTCCATTGACAAGGAGTTGAATCGATTTGTCATTGGATCCCGAAACTACTAAAGCCTTTCCACGACTGTTCCAAAGATCGTCGGCGGCCTTAGCGAGGTGGTTTATTTTTTCGTCTCCACCTGAAACGGTAGGGCGTCCGGCTTTTGCGGCCAGAATATTATAGAGGGCGATAACCGTGGCGCCTTCTTGTGAAGGTTTTATCTGCGTTCTGTAATCAGCATTAGCACCGGTTATGGAAAGCACGGACTCAAACTGATAGTGCCGTGACATCTCCATCTTTTCTTTCGACACCTCACGGGTAAGCGCATACTGTTTTGTGGTCTCAATAGAAGCACACCAGCTTCCCAGGAAATCCGCTGCAATACCAACGATGACATTTGCTTTGCTAAAATCGTAAGAAGGAAGGACCGATAAGCCGAATGATTCCTCATTGGCTTTTACCATTCCGTAAACGGAAACCTGATCGTACTGAACTACCTGTGTGGTTGGATATTTTGCTTTAAATTTTTCGATGACAGCTTTTGTACTGGGACTCAGAATTGTATTGCTCACAATGCGAATCTGTCCCCCTGCCGAAGCTACCTCACTTAGTTTTGCAATGATTTCTTTGTCCAGGTCAGCCCAATCAATGCGCTTTGTATTTGCCTTAGGACTTTTTGCCCGGGAATTATCATATAAGGAAAGCACCGAAGCTTCCACCTGTGCGCTGGTTCCTCCTTTGGTTACACTGGATAGCGCATTCCCTTCAATTTTAATCGGACGGCCTTCACGCGTCTTAACGACAATACTGCAATAATCACCTCCATTAATATAAGTCGAAGCAAAGTAATCCGCTATGCTAGGGTCAGTATCCATGGGTTTGTTCACATACGGAATTGCTTTCCGGATTGGTGCTTCGCACGCTGCCAAGGTTACGGCAGACATACCAAAGCCCATCATCTTTAAGAAATCTCTCCGTGAATGTCCCAAATCTTCTTCTGGACCAGGCTGAGCAAATTCATGATGCGCATGCTTGACAAACTCTGGATTGTTTGCGAGCTGCTCGATGCCTTTCCAGTATACCTTTTTAGACTCTTCCATTATTATATTAATGAATCGTTATCCGTGATCAGTTATTCGTTATTCGTTGTGGCTATTACTTTACTTGATAGCCATGAATTAATAGTGACATTTAGAGCATTCCAAACCACCTTCGTCTTCAACCTTCATTGGCGTTTTGGAAGATTTATTGTGCAGCTCAACAAGCTTGTCGTAATACGCATTGCCCTTTGTATTTACATCGGTTTTGCGATGGCAGTCAATACACCAGCCCATGGTTAATAAAGAGTGTTGTCTTACGACATCCATGGTCTCGATCGGGCCGTGGCAAGTCTGACATTCAACACCGCCAACATTGACGTGCTGTGCGTGATTGAAATAGGCCAGGTCGGGAAGATTGTGAATACGAACCCACTCAATAGGTTTATTATTTTCGTACGCAGCTACAATTTTTCCGATCTCTCCTTCGCCCGTCAAGGTTCCGGATTTGATCTGATTGTGGCAGTTCATACAAATATTGACGGAGGGAATGGTGGCATTCTTTCCTTTCGTTACGCCGATGTGACAATACTTACAGTCAATTTCATATTGGCCTGCGTGAATTTTGTGCGAAAAAGCGATAGGTTGTTTCGGTGCATATCCTTGCTGAACGCCCACTGAAAACAGTACGTTGATCACGGCTTTAAAGCCAAGCGCTGCCACCAGAAACACGACGATAAAAATGAATCCAGGACTTCTGGTTACGGACCCAACACTGATTGGTGAATGAACAACTTCGCGGTCTTCTTCAGAAAGTTCTTTTTGATCGAGGAAACGTTTAAGCGCGGATACTATTAATGCTAATATAATAAGGAGCAGTAGCAGAATTAATACCATCCCAATCAGGATAATATTTAAGTATTTGGAGGAAGCAGTTTCACCACCTTGACCAGCCTGTGCACCAGCGGCCGGTGCTGCAACTACCTCTGGTTTTTCAAATTCCGATTTGACATATGCCAAAATATTCATGACGTCTTCATCCTTGAGGGAGGTGAAGGCCGTCATCTGAGTCTTGTTGTACTCATTGTATAACTTCACTGCATAATCATCACCGCTTTTGATGACCGCAGATGAGTTGTGAACAAAGTCTTTAATCCATTGAATCGATGGTGCACGGCCCTCAACCCCGCCAAGCGCGGGGCCTACTAATTTTCGTTTTACAGCGTGACAAGCTTTACAATTCGCATTAAACAAACCTTCACCAGCTTTGATCGCAGCTGGGTCAGTGGAGATTTCCTGAGCGGAAGATGTAAAATTGATAAATGCGAAAACGAAAACCAGTGAGAAGAACTTGCAAGCGGAAGAGATAAAGTTTTTATTCATGTTTGGTTCAGTGTCCGTTTTCAAAACAAGCTGCGCAAATCTACTATCGGAACTCATTTTTTCAAATTTATTTAAAGTGTTGAACCAGAAATTATCACGAAAACCTTACCTCATGGAATGATCGGAAGGTGAAATTCAAAAACTGTCGTCAACTCATTGCGGTTTTAGTTTAGAATAGTTTTAAATTGATGATTTCTCATTCAACTCTGCCTTTTCGTTATTAGCTTGCCGAATTGGGAGTCGCCTGACTCCATCCGTATTATTCCTTAGACCATCCTTCCGCTATTCCAAGTCCAAAAAGAGCAAAATCGTATTTGACAGGATCGTTTGCATCCAGCTTACGAAGGTTGTTGGTTAATTCAAGTGCGGTTTGCCAATCCGTTGGCTTTCGCTTGATCAATTTTAGCTTGCGCGCCACGCGGTCCACATGAAGGTCACAGGGACAAACCAGTTGAGATGGCGAGATATTTTTCCAAAGACCAAAGTCGACTCCTTTATTATCTCTCCTGACCATCCAGCGCAAATACATGTTAATACGTTTGCAGGTTGATTTCCTTTCCGGTGTTGCTATGTGCTTTTTTGTGCGGCCTGGAAATTCTGGCAAACTGCAGAAGAGATTATAAAAGTTAATCAGCCCCCTCTCTACATTGTTATCCCCCGGCATGATCCTGAATGCGTCTTCCAAGGATGAATGATTCGTGTAGTACCATTTAAGAAAATGCATGAAATAGAGCGTGTCGGTAGCATTGAACGTCCGATGTTTAAATTCCTGTAAGGCTTTTAAATCTGAGTCGGTGTGATGCAGGACAAATTGGTGCGGGTCATTGTCCATTCGCGCCAGAAGCTCTTTGCATTTTTTGATAATCGTCACGCGTTGGCCCCACGCGAGTACGGCTGCAAAAAGCCCTGCAATTTCGATATCCTGTTTTTTGCGATAGGCATGTGGGATGACAATCGGATCGGATTCGATGAATGTGGGCTGATTGAATCTCGCCACTTTTTCGTCCAGGAAGGCTTTGAGTTCTGAGGGTTTCGTAGGTCCGTTATCAGTTAATCGTTATCCGTTATCCGCGGTCTAAATATAGGAGATTTGTACCTGCCAGATCTCACGAACATTTCGTTATCAGAATAAAATTTTGATTGGTTAAACAACATACTTCGTATTCTACTACTTTTAAAAATTGCTACTTCGATATCATTCACACGGATAACGATTAACGGATAACGATTAACGGACTACACTACCATGAAAAAATTTTTCAAGATAATTCTGCTCGTATTGCTGGCTACGTGCTCATCGCCTTTGGCTATATCTTCATCACTTTTCCTCCGGTAATGGCAGGTATGGCTGCTAAGACCATGTGCTCCTGCATTTTCGTAATGGGACGTGATCAGCAAAGCGTAATGGATAAAGAACTTCAGGTGTTTCCAGGACTGTCAAGCGCCTCAATTGAAATCACTGAAGATTCTACCGTAACAGCTACCGTATTTTGGAAAACAAGCAAAGCAATTTTTAGAAAAGGGTTGGGATGTACATTGCTGGCTGAGCAGTCGGAAGAAGAAGTACGCGCTCAGCAGACCGATCCTTCCGCCACAGCCTCCGAGTCAGGATACGATTGCCTGGCCATCGGGTGATGTCCTTGATTCTGTTCCGAGCAATGTAAACCAGGATTTAATTGAGCAAGCACTCGATGAAGCTTTTCAAGAATCTGATCCCGATCGACCATCTCAATACGCATGCAGTCGTGGTTGTTTATGATGGTAAGATTATCGGTGAACGATATGCTGAAGGGTTTAATAAGGATTCCAGATTAATGGGATGGTCCATGACCAAAAGCATAACGAATGCGTTGGTGGGAATTTTAGTAAAGGAAGGTAAACTTGATGTCGAAAAATCGGCGCCCGTCGCGGAATGGCACGACGACGATAGAAACAAAATCACACTAAATAATTTGCTTCAGGCCAGTAGCGGACTCGAATGGTCTGAATCGTACTTCAACCCAGCGGGGAGTTTTCACCAGATGTTCATTAAAAAAGATGATAAAGGTGGATATGCTGCTACAAAAGCGCTCGTCGCACGAGCCTGGTACTTTTTTTCAATATTCGAGCGGCACCACCAATATTATCTCGAAAATCATCAGGCAAACCGTTGGCGACGATGCGCCTATTATAAATTTCCATCTGAGAAACTTTTTATAAGATCGGGATGAATCACATGATTATGGAGCCCGATGCGTCAGGTACTTTTGTGGGTTCTTCCTACGGCTATGCTTCCGCGCGTGACTGGGCACGCTTTGGTCTGCTTTATTTAAATGATGGCGTTTGGAATGGAGAAACAATTTTACCTCCTGGCTGGGTAAAATACTCCGTTACGCCTGCACCTGCTGCCGACATGGGAAAATATGGCGCCCAATGGTGGCTCAATGCTGGCGACCCCAACAATCTCACAACTTCGCAAATATCCGGATCTTCCCGCTGACGCCTACTGGGCCGATGGTTTTGAAGAGCAATACGTGATGGTTATCCCTTCGAAAAAATTAGTCGTTGTCAGGCTTGGCGTTTCACACCATGGCTTTGATATCGTTAAGCTCGTGAATGGCGTGATTGACGCTCTGCCGGATAATCGGTAATCGGTAATCGGTAATCAGGTAATCGGTTGCTCTTCGTAGGAAGATGTGGTTAGTAAAATATGTAGTAAGAGGTAAGATTGTAAGATGTGGCGAGTGCGATTCAGCTCGTTGTGAGAGGCTGAATTAGGTAGTTGCCACGACCAATTACTTCTTACATCTTACCACTTACATTACATTTACCTCGACGCACGCATTTGCCGACAACGCACAACCGATTACCTGATTACCGATTACTGATTACCAATCACCTCCGAAGTCATCCTGAACCCGCACAATATCGTCCTCATCCGAAGGCTGAGCAGCATCGGTATGCTGCCAAATTTCTGCGATCATACCCCAGCCATCCAGGCCCACGAGGCGGTGACGTTGCCCTTGTTTTAAGCGAATGATCTCTCCTATCTTTAATGTTTGAACGGGTCCTTCCTGATCGGTATCACTCGTTACAACACCCGCGGTACCGGCCACCAATTTCCAAATCTCGGCGCGGCGAAAATGGTATTGCCAGGAAAGCCGTTTGTTTGCCTGAACCATCAAAATTTTAGGGCTTAATTTTCCGCTGATGCGCAAGGTGGACAATTCAACATTTGGAAAATAAAGTTGTCCGAATTTTTGCGCTTGCGATTCATCGAGCACAAAAAAACCTCCCCAAGGCCTGCTAAAATCCTTCGCTGCGATTTTAAATCCGTTGTCTGTCAAATACTTTTCTACTGAAGCAAATACTTCTGACTTCTCTCCCTTTAAGGACAATACTGCTTGCATAATTTTATATCAAGTCCGAAAAATACAGATTTATTTTCTCTCATCTGCGGGATAGCGAATTCCACACACTGCTCGAATCTTATCAAGCGTTTCCATTAACAATAACGTGTCGTCGTGCCGCATTACTGGACTTTCAATTAGATTTTTACGCAAACAATCACCAACATGCCGCGCTTCAAATTGATACCCATGTCCCTGCTCCCGGTGTATTGGTCCGATGTCGACTGCTTCAGAATTTTTTATCAACTCAACATTTCCCAAAGCATTATGAAAACGGTTGGTCATTCGAATTATACCTTCGGAACCTGCAATGGTAGCCTCTACTGGCGTGACGGCCTCAAAGGTTGCATTTAAACTTGCTAAGGCGCCAGACTCAAACTTCAGCACTATGGCAACTTGTTGATCAACACCCGAAGGAAAAGGCTTCATGGTGGCAAATATTTCCACCGGCCTCCCCAACAACGAGATGGCTAAAAAAACCGGATAAATACCAATATCGAGCAACGCACCTCCCCCTAAATTCGGTTCGTACAACCGTGGATTGGGTGGTGTCGACGCTTTAAAACCAAAATCGGCTTGTACGATTTTTATCTCACCTATTTCGCCAGATTGAATAAGAGAAATTACTTTTTCATACTGCGGAAGAAATTTGGTCCAAAAAGCTTCCATGATAAAAACGCGATTCTTTCTCGCGGCTTCAATCATCTCTTTTGCATCGAAGGAATTTAAGGCAAATGCTTTCTCGCACAACACTGATTTTTTATGTGCGATACATAATAGTGCGTGCTCGCGATGAAGTCCGTGGGGTGTTGCAATATAGATCGCATCCACATCTGGACATGACACTAGTTCTTCATAAGAACCAAAGGCAAGTTTGGATTTGTGGTGTGCGGAAAACTCAATCGCTTTTTTTTCGTCTCGGGAAGCGACAGCAAGTAGCTCAGCATCTTCCACCCATCTCAGATCCTCGGCAAACTTATTGGCAATATTTCCGCAACCCAATATTCCCCACCGAATTTTTCTGCTCATTGTTAATGTTTTATTTTTGACTACAAGCTAAGGTATGAAATCATCCAATAATCCATTCCATCAAGAACTCAGAACTGTGGGCGACATCAGCTGTCTGCTGTAAACGCTTCATCCCGTATGCTTATGAGAAACAAGTCTCACTTCCAATTCAAACAATTTACCGTTTCGCACGCACGCAGTACAATGAAGGTGGGAACCGATACCGTTTTACTTGGCGCCTGGGTAAAAGTTGATCAAGCCCAATCCGTTCTCGACATCGGCACAGGCAATGGAACCATTGCATTAATGCTGGCACAACGATCCCTTGAAAATGCCACTATCGATGCCGTTGAAATTGAAGCGGCGGACGCAATACAAGCTGAAGAAAATTTCCAGAAGTCTCCATGGAATGGTAAGATTCAACTTCATCACACTTCAATTCAAAATTTTTTTCCTAAAAAAAAATATGATTTAATCGTCAGCAATCCTCCTTATTTCAATAATAGCCAGCGCCCTCCTGATGAAAAACGACATCAGGCAAGGCATACCATTTCCCTTTCCTACGATGATCTGATTGGTGCCACGCTACGGCTATTAAAGGATGATGGAAAATTCAATGTAGTACTCCCCTTTACAGAGGGCTTGCATTTCCTTGACCTTGCAAAACAATGCGGATTATTTTGCTCACGGCAATATAGTTTTAGAACAAGATCAGAAAAGTCCATTGAAAGATGGCTACTGGAGTTTTCGAAAAATCAACAAGCTGAAGAGCGCGGAGAAATACTACTTTATAATAAGGGTGAAGAATGGTCGAAAGAATATACAGCGCTCACCGCTGATTTTTATTTCAGACCGAAGAGTCAAATAGTCCAAAATTTATGTACTGATTATCAGGCTGTTACAAATAAATTATTTACATGTTTAAACAAATAACTTGGTACGGTGTTAGCTTTACATATCCAATCAAAATAACTAACACAATGAAAAAAATTAACGCATTTTTGGCGCTGGTGCTTTTCTCAGGAGTCACGTTCGCTCAAACGACCTGGACAATTGACAAGAACCACAGCAAGATCGGTTTCAATGTGACGCATATGGCCGTCTCCGAAGTAGAAGGAAAATTTAATGACTTTGACGGATCAATCGTATCAAAGGCTGATGATTTCAATGGAGCTCAGGTCCAGTTTACCGCCAAGACAGCTTCAGTCGACACAGACAATGAAAAAAGAGATGGGCATTTAAAATCCCCGGATTTTTTTGAAGCTGACAAGTTTCCTGAAATCAAATTTATAGGAACCCTCGTTAAAGATGGTGGCAAGTACCAACTGAAAGGTGATCTCACTATGCACGGCGTAACCAAGCAAGTTGAATTTGATGTTACTTATGGAGGATCAATAAATCATGCTAAAGGTACCAAGGCTGGATTTAAATTAACAGGAAAAGTTAACCGTAAGGATTACGGATTGAAGTGGGATAATAAGGTGCCAACCGGCGAAATGGTCGTAAGCGATGACGTAGAGTTAGTCGTAAAAGTTGAACTAGACAAAAAGGCCGTCTAATAAAATACAAACCCCGGTCTAAAACCGGGGTTTATTTTTTTTATAGATCGTTGTCATCTAAACACAGCAACTTCTCACAATGAAAATTGAAGAAGAAATCAAGCAACAAAAATTTAAGTAGCGCTCATCAAAAAGCTGTGATCAATCTTCTTTACACGGCAAGTTGGTTGCAAAGCAAGCAGCAAGATTTCTTTAAACCCTATGGGATCACGGCACAGCAGTTTAACATCCTTCGCATTTTAAAAGGGCAACACCCTAAGAGTATTTCTGCAACTGAAATCAAGCTACGGATGCTTGATAAAAATTCAGATGTCTCAAGATTATTAGACCGGCTACTGGCTAAAAATCTGATTTCAAAAAAAACCTGCCCAAACGATAAGCGTGCGACGGATGTGAATATTACCGAACCAGGCTTGGAATTATTAAGAGCCCTCGAAAATTATCAAAATGAACTCGATGGCGTACTTCGTCTAGATCAAGCAGACGCGGCGCAACTTAGTGAGTTGTTGGATAAATGTCGGGGATAGTTTCTAGTTTCGAGTTTGAAGTTTCTAGTTGTGCAGTTAGCCACGTGTTGCGAGATGGTTTGAAGTTTAGTTCGAAGTTGTCCGGAATAAAGCTGTCAGCTGTGGCGTGCTGAATGCTAAATAACAAGTTATCCTCGACGCTCCAACGCTGAAGTTCGCACACCCTAGCTTTTGCTTTCAGCTTTCTGCTTTCAGCTAAATTTTATTCAGCTCGTCGCGAACAAAATCCATCAGCTCCTTAATGTAACTCCTGCTAAAGTCAAATTTTATGTTCGGCCGCTTTATAAATTTCCGGGATGGATTTCATGTAGCCTAGCTTCAAAGCATTTTGATAACCCTGCAGACCTTTCGCACTGTCCTCCCTGAAATTTCTCCACACAGCAACTGCACCCAATTGCGCCATGCCATACTCAATGTAGTAAAAGGGCACCTCGTATAAATGAAGTTGCTTTTGCCATAAGTAGTCCTTGGCGTCCTGAAGACCCGACCAATCTGTTACCGTATCGGCAAACTGATCAAAAATCTTATTCCAGTTTGCTTTCCTTTCTTCCAGACTATGCGTCGGGTTTTCATATAACCAGTGTTGAAAGCGATCGATGGTCGCTACCCAGGGTAATGTTTCAATAATATCTTCGAGGTGCTCTCGCTTGGCGCGTTTCAATTCCGCTTCATTGGTAAAGAATACATCCCAATGATCCATCGAAATTAATTCCATCGACATGGAAGCGAGCTCAGCAACTTCAGAAGGCGTCGATTTAAAATCGTTGAGTTCAAGATCACGGGTTAAAAAATTATGAATGGCATGACCCCCTTCGTGCATGATGGTTACCATATCCCTAAGGGTGGACGTCGCATTCATAAAAATAAAAGGAACTCCAATCTCCGACAAAGGATAATTATAACCGCCAGGCGCCTTTCCTTTCCGTGATTCCAAATCCAGATGACCCATTTCCTTCATAATCGCGAGGCATTGCCCCAGGAACGGGTCAAGCCGCCGGAATACTTCGATGGTTTTTTCCGTCAATTCCTTTCCGTTTGTGAAGGGTTTAAGCGCTTCGCGCCCTTCCGGATCAACAGCCTTATCCCATGGCCTAAGCGCAGACACCGCAAGGGCTTTCTTCCGGTCTTTTGAAAATTCATCCAGGATCGGAACAACTTCGTGTTGAATCGCATCGTGAAAATTAAAACAATCCTGAGGTGTATAATCGAATCGCCCCAAAGCCTTAAACATATAGTCCCGGAAATTTTTAAATCCGGCATTGACCGACACCTTATGACGTAAATCAATTAAGGTCGAAAAAAGATCGTCAAGCGTTTCATGATCTTGAAGTCTCCGGTTTGTGACCTTGTTATAAACATCTTCACGCACGCTTGCGATCTGTCGACATCAGAAATACGGAAGCTTGTTGGAGCGTTAACTCCTTTCCATTTACTTCGGCCGTCATCGCTCCGGAAATTTGCTGATATTTTTGTGCTTCGGTACTAATTTGCGTGAACAAGCGGCACATTTTCTTCCCGAAAAATTTCAATATCTTTTTTAAGACTGCGGATCATTAAATCATATCCTTCGCCACTTGCCAGCTCATTTAAAAAAATACTGTTTGCGGCTTTCTTATTTAGTTTGTCCGAAACAGGAGCGATTTGTGGTTGAATGTTTTCAATAAAATCCTGATAGGATTTCCTATAGTCTTCATTTTCAGTATAGCAAGTCATGTTGATATATCGCCAAGCCAGGTCTTCACCAATAACAGATTCGAGTTCGCTACGGTCGTGAAACCAATTTTTCAAATCAGCTAACGGAGTCAATTTTCCGTTCTAACAGATTATCAAAAAAAGGTTTGAGACCATCCCAGGAAGTCACTTTAAAATCTTCTCCTAAAAACTTTCGGATGGGTCGTTTTGGTATTTCCAGTACTGCAGTCATTTTTTTATCGAGATTAATTCCTATCAAGAATATTAGTAAAAATTTTTTTCCGTTAAAAGGTTTCAAAATTAATTAAATAGAAAACGCATTTCATCGCTATTCGGCTTATTTCTTTAGTCTCTTTCACTTCCCTTCGTGTTCCCGAATAAAGTTCAAATTCCAACAGGCGACAGTCAAGCTTGGCCGTATAAAATTCTATTCTGCGGCTTGCTTTTAATCCAATTTTTTTCGCCAGGTCAAAATTCGCGGTAAAGATATATCCCATATATCCCTGACATTTCTTTTTCAAAAAATCCCCAATGCGGGCATACGTTTTTTCCAGCTCCGAAATTTCTCCCAGCCGTTCGCCATACTCCGGATTGAAATAAATTACGCCGGGACCTTCGGGCAAATCTGTTTCTTCAAAATCACAAACTTGAAAATGAATCAAATGTTCAACGCCCGCTATACCCGCATTTACCTTGGAGATCGATATGGCATCTTCACGGTTGTCCGACGCCACGATGATGAGGCCCGGGACTTCCTTCACCTGACTTTTTAATTTGGCAATTCTTGTCGATGAACACTTTCCTCGTACCCCAAAAAATGCATGTACGAATAATTATTGCGCAATAAGCCAGGCCTCCGGTTGGTCGCCAGCATGGCTGCTTCAATGGCCAACGTTCCGGAACCACACATAGGATTTACAAAAGGTGATTTCCGATCCCATTTAGTGGCCAATAGCGTACTCGTTGCCAGTGCTTCCAGCATCGGCGCTTTGCCAGGAATTTTCCGATACCCATGCTTCGACAAAGTTTCTCCGGACGTATCCACGAAAACTTCCGCGCGGTTTTCCTTCCAGAAAAGATAAACCACGGCACCACTTAATTCCGATCCTGAATTCGGTCTCTTCGATGTTTTAGCTCGGATACGGTCAACAATGGCATCCTTCACTTTCACATTTACAAACATGGTATTGTTAATCGACGGTGTGTCTACGTTACAGGTCACTGAAAAATATCCGTCTTTCTGAATAATATTTTCCCATGGATACTCCGACAAGCGTACGATACAGTTCATCCGGATTTTTGGCAGTGAATTCCAACAGTGAATAGTGAACCTGACTTGCACAACGCAGATTTAAATTCAACCGGATGCAATCATTCACTGTCCCGAACAATTCAACGCCTGTGGCAAAAACGCGTTCCAATTCAAATCCAAGTTCTTTTACCTCTTGCTCGAGATAGGGTGACAATCGCTTACTGCACGTGATGACTATGCGACTTCGTGACGTATAAATATTTGTATTCATGTCCTTCTTTTTTGTGGGATTAATCCACGAATGAAATTTCTTTAACTCCAAAATCCTTTTCCTGATCGCGAATCAACACCCGCAGCCTTCCCTGTTCATCTATTCCTAAAATTTTGCCCCCAAATTGATCATCGCCGGATTGAAATGTATGATGCTCATTGAAGCGATACAAATACTTCAGGTAATCTTCCCTCAAATGTTGCGCTCTGCCTTGCCGAAGTTGCAGGTACCGGGATTCCAGGTGCGATAATAATCCTTCCAGGACGTCTTGCAAGTCAAAATCCTTACCTAGCAATTAAGGATAAAGACGTCGCCATTGGTATATTAAATAGTTGTTGATTGACATTCAACCCAATTCCGATCACAGCGTAGCTGAACTGTTCACCCATCAATTGATTTTCGATGAGCGTTCCACAAATTTTGAACTGTTTTACCAAAATATCGTTTGGCCATTTAATAAAAACTGGATCTGAGCACATTGCTGCCAGGTAATCGCGAATTGCCAGGCTAGTGATCATGCTCAATAAAAATTGATCCTTTATCGCAAGAAAAGTAGGTTTTAGTATCACGGAGAAAGTTAAATTCATTCCTGGATGCGATTCCCACGTATTTCCGCGTTGTCCCCGTCCTGCAGTTTGCCGATCCGTAATAACCAAAGTACCCTCCGGCAGCATGCGATTGTTGGCAGAGTTCCAGGGCCAGACTGTTGGTAGAATGACATTCCGGCATAAAAATCAGATTTTTTCCCGAGGAAAAGCGTGTTGGCAGGGATTTTATACAAAGTAATTTTGATTAGTTTTGTAGGTTAAAAAAAAACGAAGATAGATTAATGGCGAAAAAAAGGAAGGGGGCCAATTCAGAAACCCTCAGTGGCGTGATTGTGAAGGGAATGCAGGAGAAGAAAGCTTCGGACATTGTAGTAATGGATCTTAGGAAAATCAAAAATGCAGTAGCCGATTTCTTCGTTATTTGTTCTGGAAATTCAGATAAGCAACTTGACGCTATTTCAGATTCAATTGATGCCGAGGTTTTCAAGAAATTACAGGAAAACCCATGGCATACGGAAGGCAAAAACAATAAAGAATGGATGTTGCTCGACTATATCAATGTAGTCGCCCATGTCTTCCGAAAAGATCGCAGAGAATTTTACGCATTGGAACGACTTGTGGGGCGATGCTGACATAACTGAAATTAGATAGCCGATAAGAACTAAAAACACATCCCCACGTTATTTATTTGATATTTTTAAATTCATTTGGAACATAGAAATGGCAGACAAGAAAGATAATAATAAACCATTATTGCCCACAAAACCACCCCGAGGTAACTATCAGATTTGGGTTATCCTGGCCACGGTGGCCGTGATTATAGGCGTAATGTACTTTAATAATTCCAATAACCTGAAGGAAATTGACTACGATACCTTCAAGCAGATGGTGAGCAAGTGGGGATGTTAAAAAAGTAGTCCTGGTACAAAACAGAAAATTTGTAGAAATAACGCTGAAGCCTGAGGCGCTGCAAAACGCAAAGTATAAGCAAGAACTGAATATCAGCGAAGGTCCACTTGGTGGTGGAAGCGCATCAGGGTCCTCATTTTTCAATGAAGGTAGTCGATGTTGGCAATTTCGATCAGGAATTCAGAACACTTCGCGACAAACTTCCCGCCGATCAGACACCGGAATATAAACCCGAAGAACGCGAAGATTATTTCAGTGTCTTTGTTCAATGGGGATTTCTATTCCTGTTGTTGTTTGGATTCTGGATGCTGATGCGCCGAATGACTGGTGGGGTGGTCCTGGCGGTCAAATATTCAATATTGGAAAATCAAAAGCCGCTCTTTTTGATGCTGAAAGCAAAGTTAAGATCACGTTTGCTGATGTTGCAGGGCTTGATGAAGCAAAGGAAGAGGTAAAAGAAATTGTAGACTTTTTGAAGACGCCCGCTGAAGTTCACCAAGCTGGGTGGAAAAATTCCTAAAGGTGCTCTTCTGGTTGGCCCTCCCGGTACGGGTAAAACCTTGCTGGCAAAGGCCGTTGCCGGAGAAGCGGAGGTACCATTCTTCTCATTATCGGGTTCGGATTTCGTTGAAATGTTCGTCGGTGTTGGTGCTGCCCGTGTTCGCGACCTGTTCAAACAAGCAAAAGAGAAAGCTCCCTGTATCGTATTTATTGATGAAATTGATGCTATTGGACGTTCACGCGGTCGTGGACAAGTACCTGGCGCGAACGATGAACGTGAAAATACATTGAACTCATTGCTGGTGGAAATGGATGGTTTCGCGACTGATTCCGGTGTTATTATTCTGGCAGCCACCAACCGTCCGGATGTATCTGGACTCTGCATTGCTCCGACCCGGTCGTTTCGATCGTCAGATCAGCATCGATAAACCAGATGTGGTTGGCCGCGAAGCGATCTTTAAAGTTCACCTAAAGCCCATCAAACTTGATCCAACATTGGATGTCAAAAAGACTTTCGGCACAAACGCCTGGTTTTGCCGGAGCTGAAATCGCCAATGTATGTAATGAAGCAGCGTTGATCGCTGCACGAAGAGATAAGAAGGCTGTTGACATGCAGGATTTTCAGGATGCTATCGACCGCGTTATCGGAGGTCTTGAAAAGAAAAATAAGATCATTCTTCCGGAAGAAAAGAAAATTGTTGCCTTCCACGAAGCGGGTCATGCCGTAGCAGGCTGGTTCCTGGAACATGCTGATCCGTTGGTGAAAGTTAGTATTGTACCACGCGGGTGTAGCGGCATTGGGATATGCCCAGTATCTTACCTAGAGAACAGTTCCTTTATCAAACAGAACAGATGATGGACGAGATGTGTATGGCTTTTGGCGGACGTGCAGCAGAAGAGATAGTCTTCGGGAAAATTTCAACTGGTGCCCTAAGCGACCTGGAACGGATTACCAAGATGGCCTATAGCATAGTGACCATTTATGGCATGAATAAGGCGATTGGAAATATGTCGTTTTACGATTCAAAGCAATCTGAATATTCATTTCAAAAACCTTATTCTGAAGCGATGGCTGAGAAAATTGATAAAGAGGTGAAGCAAATTATCGATGATGCTTACGAACGGACTAAAAGTCTATTGACACAACATCGCAAGCATTTGGATACTATAGCGAAAGAACTACTGGAGAAGGAAATACTTTTCCAGGCTGACCTTGAACGATTGATTGGCAAACGTCCTTTCGAAAAGCTGACAACTACCAGCAGTTCACCAATGGACTAGGCAAATATGAAAAGAAACAACTTGAAAATGAGCAGCCTGGCGTAGATCCAACTCCGACGTTGGAAGGAGAAAAGCCGGCTGAAACTTCTAATTAATATTTCAGTTATAAGTCTTACTTTTGAACTCAGGCGTTTACTGCACCTGAGTTTTTTTATTTATGCTAGAACCTATTCAAGACCTAAACGGCAAGAAAATCTATTTTGCCTCTGATTTTCATCTTGGCGTTCCTGATTTTCAGTCCAGTCTTGAACGGGAAAAGCGCATTGTAAAATGGCTTGATAGCAATCAAGCATGAAGCCCATTCGATTTACTTGCTGGGCGATATTTTCGATTTCTGGTTTGAATACAAGCACACTATCCCAAAAGGATTCATTCGACTTCAAGGTAAGCTTGCAGAATTAAGAGATGCTGGAATTCCGATTGTGTTTTTTACCGGCAATCATGACATGTGGATGTTCGACTACTTTCCCACGCAACTTGGAATTCCAATCTATCGAGATCCCCAATCTCTTGTAGTAGGAAATCAAAAGCTTCTGATCGGTCATGGCGATGGTTTAGGTCCAGGAGATCATACTTATAAATTTATAAAGAAATTTTTTAACAGCAAGGCTTTGTCAATGGCTGTTTGCACGAATTCATCCCAATCTTGGTATCGGAATTGCATCGTATTGGTCGAGGAAAAGCCGGATCAGCAATTTAAAACGCGAAGAGAAATTTCAAGGTGAAGAGGGAGAATTTTTATGGACATACTGCAATGAAGTTGAAAGCCAGCAACATCATGATTTTTACATTTTTGGTCACCGTCACTTACCCTTGGATTTGAAAATCGGTGAGAGAAGTCGTTACATCAACTTAGGAGAGTGGGTACACTTTAACACCTACGCAGTGTATGACGGACAACAAGTTGCATTTAAAAACATTCAGTGCGCGATGATAAGGTCGATCTATTTTCTGTTTGCTTTTTTTTCCGATTCAGGCCGTCGCGCAAAAGAAAATCACGTCGCGAGAAGTACACTGATGAAATCGTCTTTGCCACCGTCGACAGGGTAGGTGAACTTTATGTCGTTACAAAAAATGGACAAATCCAAAAATTTGATATGGACGGAAAACTGATTTCACTGTATACAGAAACGGACCCATGTCCAACTTTATTTGAGCCCACGAGATGGCAGCCGGTTATTTGCATACTTTAGAAGAGAACGGAAAATTGAATATCTCAATCCATCGTTTGAAGTTTCAAACTGCCGCGCTTATTGATTCGGCCTTTGTGATTGACCCCTGGCTAGCATGTTCGTCGGGCGATCACAATATTTGGGTACTTGATGCCGCAGATCAGAACAATGAAAAAAATCAGTCCGAGAACTTCTACCGTTGAAGTCGATGTTAAATTCCCGGAAAACCTTTCGACTGATTTCGACAACATCAAATTTATTCGAGAGTATCAGGGCTTTCTTTTTTTACTGGATCAAAAAAAGGGTATTCACGTTTTTAATGGAATGGGCACGTTGGATAAAACGATCCCGTGCAAGCCGCTCTCCTATTTCAATTTTCTGGGAGAAGAAATGTATTACCCCGTTGGCAACGGTCTGGCTTTCATGAATCTGTTTTCAGGCGAAAAGCGGGAAATACCGCTTCAACAAGACTTTTAAGTTCGCTTTTTAACCGACGAACGGCTCTTTCTGATCCAGAAAAATTCAATAGATTTTTTTGAATTCAGAGCCATAAAACTGTTCAGTTTTGAACATATTTGTACAACTAAGAACACGCCCATAAAGCCAATCAAGCTGCTAAGCGTGATTTATGCAATTGGCACAAATTTCCCTGATTGTATTCCTTAACTAAATCTAAACAAGTGAATCCTGAAGGCGGCAAAATTTTAATGATCGATGATGATGAGGATGTACTTCTGGCAGCCAAAATGTTGCTGAAAAAGCAAAGCCATCACGTAATCATTGAGAAGAATCCAAAAAAAATTCCTTTTCTCCTCAACAACGATACCTATGACGTGATTCTGCTGGACATGAATTTCAGCAAGGACATCACGAGCGGCAAGGAAGGCTTTTACTGGCTCGAGGAAATTATTAAACATGATCCAACGTCTGTGGTAATTCTAATTACAGCTTTTGGCGATGTGGAGATGGCCGTGAGAGCGTTGAAGCAGGGAGCAACCGATTTTATTCTAAAGCCATGGCAAAACGAAAAGCTGATTGCCACGATTGCAACTGCGATCAAGTTAAAGCAATCGTACAACCAAGTTGACAAGCTGAAGAAGGCGAAAGAGATGCTGGAGGAACAGATCAGCAAACCTTTCGCTGAGATCATTGGAAAAAGTCAGGCCATCCAAGAAGTATTCAATCTAACGGACAAAGTTGCCAAAGACTGATGCTAATGTTCTGATCCTCGGAGAAAATGGAACAGGCAAGGAATTGATTGCGCGGGCGATCCATCAACGTTCGCTGCGCAAAGACAACAGTTTTGTTTCGGTGGATATGGGCGCCATAACAGAAACCCTTTTTGAAAGTGAATTGTTTGGTCACAAAAAAGGAGCTTTTACTGATGCCCGCGAAGACCGGCCGGGAAGATTTGAACTTGCAAACGGAGGCACGCTGTTTCTGGATGAAATTGGCAATTTAAGTTTGAGCTTACAGAGTAAATTGTTGAGCGCGTTGCAATCGCGTCAGGTAACGCGCGTTGGATCAAATCAGGCTCATTCCAGTAGACATCCGGTTGATTTGTGCCACCAATATGCCGTTGCATAAAATGGTGCAGGAAGGAACTTTCCGCCAGGATCTCTTATACCGAATCAATACAGTTGAAGATCCGTGTTCCTCCCTTATGCGAACGCGTTGAAGATATTCCCTTGCTGGCGCAGCATTATCTTGACTTATTATGCAAAAAAATATCACAAGCTGGTCAAGCTTATCACACCTGAGGCAATGGATAGACTTAAACGCTATGCCTGGCCCGGTAACATCCGCGAATTGCAGCATGCTATTGAACGCGCCGTTATCATGACGGACTCGGATACCTTGCAGGAAAGTGATTTCTTATTAAGCCGTTCGATTACCGTCTGGAGCGAGTAAACAATACGCTCAATCTGGATGAGGTGGAAAGAACGGCAATTGCCAAGGCATCTGCAAATGCATAATGGAAATATTTCGAAAGCTGCTGACGAACTGGGACTGACCCGCGCCTCGCTATACCGCCGAATGGAAAAATATGGACTTTAATTGGCAATCTCCCGTATCTACCACGGGTAGCGTTTTTAGCTGCTTCCATTTTTCTATTTGGTTTTTTTGCATTCTCCAAGCGGTGACTGGATCTATGCGCTCATTTTCATGGCGCTCAGTGCTTACCAGATCAAACTGCTGATTGAATATCTTGATCGCTCAAATGAGAACATTGCTTCGTTTCTTGGATTCAATCCAATTCGATGATTTGTCTTATTCGTTTAAAACTGCCAGCGACGATCCCGCTGTGAAAAGGCTTCACAAGGAATTAAATGAGGCCATGCTGAAGCTTCGGAATTCCCGACGTGAAAAAGATTCAGAGTTTCTTCTTTTTCAAAAACATCGTAATGCATGTTGGGATCGGCCTTATTGTTTTTAAGGAGGATGGCACCATCGAAATTTTCAACAGCGCCGCCCGAAAGCTGCTGAAGATAAACCGTGCTGAAAAATTAAATGATCTTAAAGAGGTGAGTGAAACACTGGTTCACGTCTTTGAAAAGCTAAAAACAGGAGGTCGCGAATTAGTGCGGCTTAAAGATTGGAGAAGAACTGGTACAACTTTCGGTCTATGCGATCGAATTGAATCTTCGAGGTGAAAATGTAAAGCTCATTTCAATTCAGAATATACAAAGTGAACTGGAAGAAAAGGAAATGGAAGCCTGGCAAAACCTTGTCCGCGTACTAACGCACGAGATCATGAATTCGGTGACTCCAATATCTTCGCTGGCAGGAATCGTCGAAGAAGAACTAAAGCCTCATGTCAATGAACTGAACCCGTTGCCGTTGTCAAAAGATCAGATGGCAGATATTCATCTTTCCCTTCAAACCATCAGTAAACGAAGTGAGGGCCTTATTCATTTTGTCAAAGAATTTCGAAGTCTTACAGCCATTCCAAAACCGCGGCCAGCACAAATAAATGTGCGGAGCCTCTTTGACGAACTTACAGTTTTGCACAAGCGGGACCTGGCAGACCGGGAGATCCAATTGATTACTTCCGTCTATCCAGAGGATCTGACCCTTTCGGCAGATAAAAATATGATTGAACAGGTATTGATAAACCTGATTCGAAATGCAATCCAGTCGTTTGAAGATCAGCATGATAAGCAAGTAGAGATCAAAGCCTATGTCAATGAAAAATCGCGGGCTGTGATTTCTATAAAAGACAATGGAACAGGGATTGATCCTGAAGCTATGGAAAAAATATTCATCCCATTCTTTACGACAAAAAAGACCGGATCAGGTATTGGACTTAGTCTCTCCCGTCAGATTATGAGACAACATCAGGGAACATTAACCGTGAAGTCAACGGTCGGCAAAGGCACAGAATTTTTTATGCGATTTTAAAGTCGTAGTTTGGTTATCCAATTTTCGATCTGCATGCCTGCCACTTGTGGGGCAAATCCAGATTTAATACATTTACCAAACAGTTAATCGCGCTATGCAAGATATCCAAAAGAAAGTCACCAAAATATTGACTGAAAAACTAGGCATTGCAGAATCAGAAATAACCCCAGACGCAAATTTTGTTAAAGACCTTGGAATAGATTCCCTCGACTATGCTGAAATTGTAATGGAGTTTGAACAAACTTTTGATATTCGTATTCCGGATGATGATGCGGAAAAAATGCAAACCTTTGGTCAGGCTGTAAAATATATCCAGGATAAGTTAAGTAGCAAAAAGCCTTCTTAAACCTCAGGTCTACCTGTTGGACCTTCGTTAACCATAATACCGCCCTTCGATTTCTCCTGCTACTTATCACAGAATTAACATCCTTGTTTCAAAAAATTTGTAACGTTGGTGTGTGAATCAGCCATGGATAAAAAAGTCCTATTTATCATCAACAAGTATTCCGGAATGGGATACCAAACATCGATTGAAGGCCGGATACTGGATACTTGTGAAAAAAACAATACCAAGTGTTCCATTGAGTACACTCAGCGCAGGGGACATGCGATATCGCTGGCGAATGAGGCGTCAAAAAATGGATTTGATTACGTGGTCGCCGTGGGCGGAGACGGAACGATAAATGAGGTGGCCCGGGGACTTTTAAATTCAGAAACACCTATGGGGATTTTACCGCGAGGTTCTGGAAACGGGCTTGCCAGGCACTTGGGAATTCCTGTTACATCTAACGGATGCCATAGATAATTTATTTCACCACAAGGTCATGAAGATTGACACGTTGTCAATCAATGACAAACTATCGCTCAACGTATCGGGCATTGGTTTCGATGGTCATGTTGCTAATTTGTTCGCCAATAAAAAGATCAGAGGACTTGTAGGCTATATCCGAATTACGGTAAAAGAGTATTTCCAGATTTCAGGAATTTGAAGCAGAGGTTTCCGTTGATAACAAGACGGCAGTGCGGAAAGCTTTTATTATTGCTGTTGCTAATTCATCGCAATACGGAAACAACATTAAAATTGCTCCCTTGGCATCGGTTCGGGATGGAATGTTTCACCTGACTATCATGAAGAAAATTCCGCTATATCGACTTGATCATATCTTTCACTTTTCTGAAAGGGTCGTTGACGAACTCTGAGATGTTCGAAATCCTGGAAGGAAAAGAGGTGAGAATAAAAACTTCTCAAGCCAGTGCCTTATCATATTGATGGAGAGCCCTGCGGCTTAAACAGATTCCTTTAATATTCAATTAAGACCCGCCTCTCTTTCCGTATTGGTCCCGGATGGACAGCGTCAAGCAAAAGTGTAGAAATTCGAGCTTACAGTGTAGAGACTAATTCAGTTTCTAACTTCTTGGAAAAAATTACGCGCTTCGTGGTAAAAGTGAATGTTGAGCCCTTTCCAACCTCGCTTGTCACCCATATTGAGCCGCCATTTTTTTCGATAAATTCTTTCGTCAGCAGCAATCCAATACCTGACACCTTTCTCCTCATCGGTTCCTAAGTTTGAAAAATGCGTTTGTGCATTAAACAATTTTTTTAGATCACTGGATTTTATTCCGACACCTGAGTCCGTTACAGAAATCTCAACATGATCGCCTACTCGCTTTTCCTGAATCCTAATTGAACCGCCGCGCATATTGAATTTGATCGCATTAGCCATGAGGTTGCGCACAATAAGGCTAAGGTGATTTTTATCTGCGAGTACCGCCAATTCTTCTGTTATTTCATTTATGATCGTAATCTCCTTGCGATCTGCAGCATCTTTAAACAACTTGATTTTTTCATCAACAATTGTGCGAACTTTTAATTCTTCACAATTAATTTGTAACCCTTGAAGTTGTGACTGAGCCCAATAAAGAAGGTTATCAAGATCTTCTTGAACCGAATCTAAATTTTGTCGGACCTTTAACGAGTGCAGGAGAAACTCCTGTTGTGTTAATCCTCCTGTGCAAATAATATTGATTAAACCTCTGAGGCTGGCTAACGGCCCGCGCACGTCATGACTGATGATTGATAATAATTTATCCTTTGTAGAATTCAGATTACTCAACTGAAGTGCTTGCGCCTGTATCTCTTGATTTTTAGTTTCTAACAAATCATTTGCTTTCCGCTTGATCCAATTGCTGTACAATAGAACAAATACAAGAATGGCCGCCAGACTCAAGCAAGCCAATTGTAAAATACATCCAGATCTTTTGGCTGTTGATCTCTTGCTGTTTAATCTGCGTATCTTTTTTTAATAATTCAATCTCTGCTTCTTTCAACGGAGCCTCAAACCTTGCCTGCATAACTGCCAGGTGTTCACTGTTGCGTTGATCATACAACGAATCATGAAGTTGAAGATATCGGGATTGATATTCATAAGCTTTCGCTGGCAAATTCTTCGCAGCATAAGCTTCGGATGTGAGTTTTAAGGCTATACTCAACTTCATCCCTGTAGCCATATTTTGTAGCCAGCTGAATATTCTCTAATAGAAGTTTTAAAGCCTGGTCGGGTTTGTTCAATAATATATATGCTTTACCTACCCGGTGCATCGTTGAAGTCTTAAGAAACATGTTATGCGATTTTTCCGCGAACTGCAACGTGGTCCGAAACTTCGCCAAGCTCGCTTCAACTCTTTTGTAATGCAAATCAACATCTCCTAAGTGTCCGGTATGCATAACCTTCGAGGTAAGTGCTTTGTGCCTGTTGACTAGGTCTCACCGCCTGTTCAGCATGGATCGCTGCCGAATCGTACTTGTCTAAATACATCATCGTAAAGGCAACGTTATTCATACTCCGTGCAATGGCTGTTTTGTCATTGCCTCGCTTAGCTGCCTCCAATGCTCCTTTAAAATTGTCAAGTGCTATATCATACTGTTTTTGCTCATAGTAAGTGGAGGCAATGCTGTTAAGACATCTTGGCAATAGCAGGATAATCGTGAAATTTTTCGCTGAGTTTTCAATGCCTCGGTTGCAAGTTGAAAGGCTTTCGAGTCATCGCCCCTCCGATACGAAAGCCAGCCTAAATTTTCCAACGCCCAAGCTAAGCCTCTTTCATAGTTTAAAACTTCGGCTAATTCCTTTGCCTGATTGGCATACGTTAATGCTTTGTTATTATCACCTTCCCTGAGGCGTCGTTACCAGACGATTCAGGAGCCAAACTTTGGTGGTATCGTTTGGCGTGGTTTTTACCAAATTTTCTAAACTATCAATATGATTCTGTTGTGCATAACACAATGAGGTAGTGAAAAGAAGGCAAGCGCTAAAGAGCGTCCGAATTACCATAATTGATTGCTACGAAAGATTAGGCTTTACCTTGCAACTTCGGAAAGCCACGGAGGAATTTCTATTTAAAAGGAGCGCAAAACCTACATAGCTATGGCTAGAAAAAAATTCATGAAAAGGCGATGGAACGAAAAACAATTCGCGCGAAACGCCCGTTTAAACGAGGTTTTGCCAGTCGCATCAAAAAAAAGAGGCTGCCGTTTGCGGTACGGCACCCTCTTTCACTTGCTTTTGCTATTTATTTAAAAGCCTAACATGCTCCGGCACGATCATTGCTTCGTAAGCTCTAGTTTATAAACCCCAAAACTACCGTCCGCAACGGAATGATCCAGGTCGACCGTAATGAAACCTGTACAGGAAAAGAATACACCTTCTCCCTCCACGGTGGCCTCACCCAAGCCAAACCCAAAATTATCTGAATCCCATGCCGTCTGTTTTCTAACGGTAGCAACAGCAGTTTCCGGATCTACATCAACAACGATGTCATAGTTTTGCGGATGACCGAAGAGATTCTTAAAGGTGATCTGGTTGGGGCCCGGCCCGGCTACTGCCACAGGTTCGTAATCGGCCTCGCAGAACACTTCTGCTTCATCCGTAGTAATAGTGTAGGTTCCTACTGCGTCCTCTGTAACAAACGGACATAGCACAGCGAACACAAGCGTTGATGTGAAACTTGTTGTACCGGCTGCTGTAAAGAAACTGTTTTCAACATTTACAAACTTTTCATCACCAAATTCCAGCGTGTCGGGATATACCCTTCCGTCGCTCATGATTACTTCATTGTATACGTTAAAGAGATCGCCTCCGCCCAAATCATCCAACGTAAGCCCTAATGCAGCCAACAAAATCGGAGAGCTTTACCGTCACTGGACGTAGACGGCGAAGTGCCCAGCGTATTTCCAGGGATTTCTTTCAACAACGCCCGGGGCGTGGGTCCGTCGCTGCCGAATTTTACCAGGTCGACAAAGATCTCTACATGATCAATGGTTTTGGTATCGGAATAGATCGTGAAATTGATTTCCGGATCGCCAGCCGAAATATCAAACGAATTTTTATCAGGCGCCATTCTTAAGTTAAATGCTTTATCGGCTTGGTCTATCCCAAAATTTTCCTGTTCCTCACAGGATAATAAAAGGCAGCCAATGGCAAATATGTAAAATGAAAATATTAGCTTTTTCATGATGTCGTTCTTTAAAAACTTTTAATTCATCCAAAATGGTTTGGCATCATCGCTCGTGACATTCTTCTGGGCCGGGGCGTTGCCATTGACTTGTAAATTTGCCGTCGGCCATGGAAACGAGTTAGGAAATTCTCTGTTCCGGATCGTGAAACTCAGATTGTCAGTGTTAGCGTCGTGCAATACCGGAAAACCCGTTCTCCGATAATCGGTGTATAAATCGGCGCCCCAGCCAAAACTTGCAATCCATTTTTGAGTCATAATATGTTCGAGCTTTCCGGTATCATCATCGGCATCATAGTCCGCCAACACAGCGTCTACATAGTCAGCGATGTCATCATCTGCGATTAACGGTGACCCTACACTTCCTGCAATTTCATTCACTTTGGAGAATGAAGCCCAGATGGCCTCTTCCAGCGCTGCACGGGGATCACCCGGCAACAACCTTGGTAAGGTAAAGTTCTGCTTCGATGAATTTGAGGGCATAATGTGTTAGCAAACGCTGAGGTACTTGAGGATTACCTCTGTCAAAGGAGGAAGGGCCACCCTCACCATCATCATATTCGCCGCCTAGCGGATATAATCCAGATACCGTCTGGGAAGCTGCCCTGATCATAGCCTTCATTGGGATCGATGTTGAGTGAAAAGCTATATATCGACACCATTCCTGTACCTTCCAGTTCGGGAACCTGGGTGATAAAAATTCCAGAGGCTGCATCAACATAACCGTAACAATAACTGCACGGATTTCCGGGCGAGTCATCAGGCACTGACTTCCGCGATCTGGTTGTAGAAATAATATGGGATCCGGGGATCAACGATATCAATATCGCCACCATAGTTACGATGACCAAAGGTATTCAGTTAGCCATCGTCTCGTAGAAAAACGGGTTGATGTGATAGTTGGCTCCGCCTGCATTCCATTCTTGTTTATAGCCTGGATTTCTGTTTTCGGGACCAGCGCTTGTACCATAGGCCATCTGAAAATCTTCAGATTCATCGCTTATCAGATTACCCTCGCTTAGTAAAGCTGCGACCTCCGTCGGAAACATCCTGCACCTCGCGAATCTGATTGTACATTTTTAGTTTGAGGGAATTTGCAAACTTGACCCATAAGTCGGTGTCGCCACCATAAAACAGGTCATCATTCCCTGCTTCAAATACAGATTCTTTTTGAAGGTTCTCAATCCCTTCATCCAGCAAAGCAAAAAGCTGCGGATATACATTTTCCCCCTGATCATAAACCGGCAATAAAATATCCGCTTTGTGCGCTTCACTAAATGGAATGTCGGCCCAAATATCAACCATCAAGCTATATGCGTAGGCCTTCATTATCTGGCTCATTCCCACATAAGGGTACGCCTCCAACTCAGTACCTTTTTTTATGATGATTTCCATATCGGCCAATGCGCGGGTATATAGTACCAGCCAAGGCGCCGTATTTCCAAAATCCGCACCTTGGATGGCGTAGTCATTCGTAGTAGGTCTACGTTCCACCCATTGTGACATGTATATTGTGGATATGTAGGATAGCCCTCCTCCATTCGTACCCAGGGCGCCTGCGAGATCCAATTGGGTAGAAGGAAGCAATAATTCGAGCGAAACATCCAACGGATTATTTGGATCGTCATTTATATCCAGAAAATCTTTTTCACAGCTTAGCAATGTAATACAGGCCAATGCTGCAAGTATTTTATAAAATTTTGATTTCATAACTCTCAGAAGTAAGTGGTTAAAAAGTAGCTCTTAACGTTACGGCAAAACGTCTGGCAGAAGGCGTGGTACTGTACTCAATACCCTGTCCGTTCCGTGCCCCGAACTGATTGGTTTCGGGATCATAGTTCAGATCCTTCGGAAAGTTGGGTGAGTAATTCCAGAGGTTCCTGCCTGTTACCCCAAGGCTTACAGCCCCGAAAGGAGTTTTTTGCAACAAAGATGAAGGAAACGTGTAAACAATGGAAGCTTCCCTCAGCCGGTACGTTGTGGCATCGAAAACCGACCATTCATCAGCCCCCGCAACGCCAAAACTTTCACCAAAAAAAAGCGAGTTAGTCTCAATCATCGTTTGGTTCGGAATCTTGTTGCCTGCATCATCCAGGTATGGTTCGAACGTATCGGGATTTCCATAGACACCTCTTATAATTGCATTCTGTTCACGATCAGCCTGATATGCCAGCACGCCGCGACCCAGAATGGAGTTGGCCGTAACGGAAAATACATCACCACCCTGCCGAAGATCCCACACAGCCGAAAGCGTAATGCCTTTAAATGAAATCATGTTTGTAATACCCAGTATAAAATCAGGGTTTGGATCTCCGATGATCTGAGGGTCGAGCGCTTGAATAAATGTACCCGTTGCTGGATCGATCAGCATATTGCCTTCGTCATCCCTGACGTCTACCGTTCCCGTTAGAATTCCAAAGGGTTGACCGGGCCTGTGAACAGTAGAAACGGATCCGCCGAAAGCTGATCCAAATTGAATCTCGTCAACGCCGGCGCGCAACTCTTTCACCAGATTTCTGTTTCTCGTGAACGAACCCATGATCGTCCAGGTAAATCCACTGGCGTGTCTTCACTGGCGTAAAGTCAACACCTATCTCAATACCTTTATTCGTTACCGAACCAAAATTTGTCAGCTGCGCCTGGTATCCTGTTTCTTCCGGTACCGATATCTGAGCAATCTGGTCAGTTGATTCTTTGTTGTACGCCGTAAAATTTATTCCAGCCCTGTCTTTCCAGAAACGCAGGTCAACACCAGCTTCAATTTCTGTTGTTCTTTCAGGCTTTAGATTGGGATCGGTGGAAAGAAAATTTTGTCCGGCCGTTGGAATCGTTGATCCTGCCGCCGGGCCTCCCGTTGGGGTGAACGGCCGCGCCACTGCACTTTGTGTAGTATTGTCATAATCGTTGACGACAAATACATTGCTGAGCAAATAAGGACTTGTATCATTTCCAACGGACGCCCATCCGGCCCTTAATTTAATGACGTTAAAAAATCCGGAAGACATATTCAGCGCGTCGTTGAGAATTACAGACGCGTTGACAGCGGGATAGAAGAAACTCCTGTTCTCGACAGGCAATGTGGAAGACCAGTCGTTCCGCCCAGTTAGCGTGAGAAATGCCCAATCTTTGTAGCCGAAATTTACATCTCCGTAAAAACCAAACAGCCGCCTTCTTGTGTATCCGGTAGTTCGGGTTTGGCGTTATATCATTCAGATTTGTTAACTCGTCGATATCAAAGACCACATAGCTAACACCATCCAATGACCGGACTTTGCTTGTCCGTTGATTTACGTTCCATCCGACCAACGCGCGAACTGTGAAGTTTTCATTTAAGTTGCGCGAAGCCGTCAGGATGAGGTCTGAGTTTATTTCATCCGTGAAAACATCCACAGTAGTCATGGTACCCAGGGGATTTCCAGCGCCGTTGGGACGCTGGAATTCATATTGACTTTGTGCAAATCCATTTATCCCTATTTTAAAAGATAAATTCAGCCAATCGGTGAAATCATATGCAGCACTAAAGGCTGCGACATAGCGATCAACTTTGGAGCGAATCCCTGAATTATATACTGCCCAATAGGGATTGTTCGCAGTAGCTCTTCCAATGAAAAATTCGCTTCCTTTATCCACTGGATTTTGGAATGGCTGCCCTTGCACGTCCCAGTTACGTCCGAAGTACATCGTGCGGGCAAACGCTGAAGCGTCGCCTGTCGTAGCCGTCGGGGCACCACTCAGCACTCCTTCTTGGTTAGAACGGGTGTACGCCAGGTTTGCGCCAATAACCAGACCGTTGGCAAGCGTAGTTTTTCCGCCCATGCTGATATTATGTCTCAAAAATTCCGTTTCCGGAACAAACCCTTTTTGCGAAAGCTGAGAGAGGGTGACTGAAATAACTGATTTTTCATTTCCGCCTGTGATCGAGACCGAGTTCTCATAGATGCTGCCCGTCTCAAAAAAGTCTTCGACGTTGTCCGGATATGCGCGGTAAGGAACTCTTTTGCCGTCAAATTCACCCATCCCTGGTCTTCCCGCATACCAGTGGGGAATGGAATCTATGTCCGCATAAGGTCTTGCTCCAATAAATGGCGGCCCCCATGAGCCATTGGCCGGCGTGTAGTTGAAGTTGGAACCCGTTCCATAAGTGTTTTGAAAATTGGGGATGTTTGCAATTTTTTCGATGCCGTAGGTCGTGCTGTACGTTACTTCAAGGCCCTTTCGCGATGCCGATGCCGAACCAGATTTTGTGGTGATCACGATCACACCATTGGCCGCGCGGGCGCCATATAAGGCGGCGGCGGTAGCTCCTTTTAGAACTGAAAGTGATTTGATATCATTGGGATCGAGATCGGAGATACGGCTTGAAAATGCTCCGCCCTGCGTTAGGCCGCCGGTATTTTGGTTTGTGCCCTCGGTTGTCACCAAGTCATTATTATAAGGGATTCCGTCCACTACAAAGAGCGGCTGATTGTTATTCAACAGTGAGGAATTGCCCCGAATAGTGATTCGGGTAGAACTTCCAGGAGCTCCGCTGGAAGAGACAATGTTTAGTCCTGGTACTTTCCCGGTAAGTGCCCTGAGTGGATCCGGTTCTGACACCTGTTGAACTTTGTTGCCGTCAACAGTTTCCACAGAATATCCAAGAGCCTTGCGTTCGCGTTGAATACCCACAGCCGTCACAACAACTTCTCCCAATTGCTGAACATCCTGGCCCATCTGGAGATCGACGGTCGTGCGAGCTCCAATTTCGATTTCCTGTGTGGTGAGCCCAATAAAAGAAAAAACTAATGTTGTGCTGTTTGCGGGAACATTTAGAGTGTAGATCCCTGCAGTATTCGTCACGGTACCCAGCGATGTCCCTTTCACAACAACGTTGACTCCCGGTAGCGGGACTCCGTCTTCTGCTGCGGTTACTTTTCCAGTAACCGATCGTTCTTGCGCCCAGATAACACTGATGTGAACAAGGCATAAGAAGCTTGCTAGTAAAATCTTCTGCATGTGTTTTAGGTTTGTTTGAGGTATTCGTATCCATCCTAACGGTTGGCAGGATGTTATTCAAAAATCCCAAAAGCACTTGCTAAAAGAATGACTTAGGCAATGGTATATTATCGAGATGTGAATTAACGCATCTTGGGTTATTTGCGATGCGTGTGCGCAAATCCTAGAATAAAGTGAAGAGAAAAAGGTTGGATAGAAAAGAGGAACGGTATAAAATAAAAAGCCCCCTCACCTAGGGGGCAAATCCTTCAGAGAAAATTTTTCATTAACCTAAACTTTATGAATAAAATCTACTCGTGTGTATCGAAGGACTTGGTTATAAATTTATGTTCTTTAAATGGATTTTTTGTCACCCGTCAGGGTGATTTATAAATATTTTTTTTCAAAGGAAAAACTAACTCACTGACATCCGTTAGTTTGGTACCGTCGTGAACTATCGGTAAGCCTACACGAATCAAATAAGTTTTTCAAGGTTCGCTTTGGCAATCGCCTCTGACTTGCTGTTAACCTGAAGTTTGGAGTAAATATTCTTGATGTGAGTCTTGGCCGTTTCCTTCGAGATGAACAGCTCTTCCGAAATTTGAGTATAGGTTTTTCCTTCCGAAATGAGTTGTAGAATTTCGGTTTCACGCTTGGTTAAGGGAGAGTTTGGATTGACATGAAAGTTGTCAATGACCATTCTGGCGATACGGCTGCTCATTGGCGCGCCACCCTTAACGATTTCTTCAAGCGCTGATAACAATTCCATATAATTGGCGCTCTTGGTGATGTAGCCTGATGCTCCGGCTTTTAGAGCCTCGAAAACCAGCTCGCTGTCTTCGTACACCGTGACCATGATAATGTCTGTATGAGGACTCTTATCCTTAATTACTTTAGTGCCCTGAATGCCGTTCATGCCGGGCAACTCAATATCCATGAGGACAATCTCTGGTTTGTCGCGGTTTAATAAAGCGATCGCGTCCTCGCAACTTCCGACTGCATTCACGACCGTGAATTTTTGTGAACTGTTGACGATCAAACTAAAGCTGTTCCGAATTTCCTGATCGTCCTCTACGATCATGACCCGTTTTTTAAAAGGCAACGCCATATTTTAATGTTTTAGTGAGTTTGAAGTTTAAGAATATTTTTGTTCCGACATTTTTCTCACTGTGTATACGTAAAACAGCATTGATTCTATCGGCTCGTTCGCGAATATTTTGAAGACCGTTCATTTTTTGTATATCACCGGTATAAAAACCGATGCCATCATCTTCAAAACTCAGTTCAAAGGCATCATTTTCGCTTCGCTTTAAGGTTAAGGAGACATTTCTCGCCTGCGAATACTTGAACGCATTGGTCATCGCTTCCTTAAAGATGAGATTTGCCTGGCGACAGAACCCATATGGCAATTTGATCGGTTCTTTTACCTCATTGAAAGCGCGAAAGTTTATGCCTTTTTCTTCAAACAACTTCTCTCCAAAATCGCGGACGTAAAGAAAAAGTTTTGACAATTCATCATTCATAGGGTCGATAGACCATATGAAATCACGTGTTCCCGAATAAAGGTATTTGGCCGAGTCCTCGACTTTCGTATAGAGATCATGGCTACCACTCTTTCCATTTGCATTCCATTTCCGTTTTCATGGCCATTGCCATTCAGCTTCAAAAGGCTCACATAGTTGATAATGCGCGTCAATTGGTTTCCCATTTCATCATGAAAGTCGCGCGCGATTTCTTTTCGTACTGCCTCCTGCTCCCGTTGCCGGATGCGTTCCATCACCATCGCCCGATCAATCCGCTGTTTTACACGGATATAAAAAATTAGTGTAACAATACCGCCAATGAATATGAACATACCTGCTATAAAGGACGTCGTCTTATAAAAAGGTGATCGGATGGTAAACGGATAATCAATTTTTGATTCTGACCAACTTCCTTTATTATTCGTAACCATCACCCGGAAAACATAATCACCCGGTGGAAGATTGCTATACGTAACCGAGTTAACAGAAGAAGGTTGAGACCATTTTGTGTCAAAATTATCCAGCAGATATTTATACTTTACTGATTTCGAGTAAAGCTTGTCAACGTGATTAAAATTAAATGTGAGGTGATTTCTATCCGGAGGTAATTGAGGGTTATGAGGTATTCTAAAAAAGCCAAACGTGCTATCGGAATATTCGCGGGCTGAATATTCGCCGTAGAGAATTTGTACATCTGAAAGGTGTAGTCCAAATGAGGTGGGATTTTCATCCTTTGCGTGATTGAATTCATACAACCCGTCAACTACACCAAAATACTTTTCCTTTGGACTTAAATAAAAAGCATTTTGATTGGTCTCTACTCCCGTCAATCCATTGTCGTCATTGAAGTGAAGATTTTCCACAATCTCCCATTGATCATCCAACAGGATTCGATTAATACCTTTTTCGCTTCCAACCCATATATAATTCTTGTCATCAACGCCAGCGAAATAAATAAAATCGGATGCCAATCCCTCCCTTGTTGTTATCGTCTTTCGCTTATTGGTTTTTGGATCGAATATCACCACACCATTTCCTGTTGTGGCGATGACCAGTGAAGCATCTTTGTAAGTCCGCAAAGTAAGAACCGCTACGTTGGCCAGTTCAGGTACGTGAATGCTATTAAATTTTCCATCCTCAAAAACATTTATCATGGTGGAGGTACCCACATAAAGTTTTTTCAATGTTTTAGAATAATGCAACGCTGAAATTCTGTTCTCATTCAATCCTTCCTTTTGCGTAAAATTTTTGAACGATTTGTCCATTGAAAAAACTTAATCCATTGTTCGTGCCCAGCCACATTCCATTATCATCAAATTCAATGCACGAAACGGACGGGCCCGCAAGACCATCGTCTGGAACATACCATCGGAATGAATTTGTCTCTCTATTATAACGTCCCAAGTCCGTATCCAGTACCTACCCAGACTTCTCCTTTCGGGGATACCTTAATACAGTTGATCGAGTTTCGAGATCCATCCTCGTCATTGAAATAAGAATATACTTTTCCATCTTTTATTTTCCACAGTCCTTTGTACATGGTACCAATCCACAGACTGCCGTCGACATCACGATCAAACGCCATTACGCCGCGAAGATTCTCAGGCGTTAAACATCTGAAATCCTGAATAAAGTATTTATACAAACCATCTCCATTCGTGGCGATCCAAATATTTCCTTCTGAATCCCGCAATACCTGCGATATCTCCGGTTTCACGCAGTATCGTATCCGCTTTAACTTGGTTTGATCCGAATTTTTCTATCAACAATCCCTTCGGGTTGCCTGTCCAAAACACGTCATCCTTTTCGTCATAGTACACAACGAAGTTGTCGGTGGTCCATGGTTTTTTGACAACTTTTCTTTGAGCGATATCAAGTTGATAGACTCCTCCGTCTTTGGTGCGAAAAAGAATTTCGTCCTTGTAATTGAAGAAGTTAAACATCCCATTCAATATTATACCCGGCGCTATTTCTGGCTTAAATGCGATCGTTTCATTTGGAAGCGTTATAAGAAATGTGCTGTCCGCTAAATAAAAGCACGCCTCCCCGTTCGGTCCGACGTGCATTCGCCGAAATTCTTTTCCAAAGGGTTTTTCCCAGTAATAAATCGAGTCGTTGTATATTTTTGTGATCTTATTTCGGGCGGATAAAACGAACAGTGTATCTCCGACTTCATACATCTTCCACATTTGCTTCGATGAGACAGGAGCATTTGCCGGTGCTTCAAATTTTTTAAAATCCCTTCCATTAAATTTTGTGAGCCCCCGCAAATGGAGTATCCATAAATTATCGTGACGATCCATTTGCGTACCAACGATCTGATTGTTCAGCAACCCATCCAAGGTCGTATACACTTTAAATTCACGGCCATCGAACCTGGCAAGCCCGCCTCCGTGGGTTCCGATCCACAAGTACCCGTTTTTATCTTCCAGCAAGCTTGAAACCTGGGACTGAGGGAGGCCATTTTTGACTGTATAGCTGCGAGTAGAATAAAAATGGTCTTGCGCCTCCAGAATCGTTGAAAAAAGGCTGATTGCAAATACTAGAATTGGGACGCGAGTCATACGATACACACTACAAAGTTTGAGGTTATTACTAAGATACGTAATACCCCTTAATACGTGATAATTTAGCTGCAGGATCAAATGTTCGCAACTTTAGGTCAGGACAGCTTGTACGTGGAATAACCACAACCCTGATTGTGACTTTCGTCCTACCTTTGCATTATTTCAACGTAACTCTACCGCATGTCCGAAGCTGAAATACTCCAGGAGTATTCGATCCTAGACCGAGCTAAGAAAAATCCTCAGGCTTTTGGTGAGCTTTACGAAAAGTATTTCGATCGCATTTTTAATTTCGTATACCGCCAAACCGATGATGAGGATCTTACTGCGGACTTGACTTCTCAGACCTTTCTTATCGCATTAAAGAATGTTGACCGATATCAGTTCAGAGGAGTTCCGTTTTCGGCATGGCTCTATAAGATCGCGAGCAACGAAATAAATAAACACTATCGAAAGCAAAAGCAGACGAAAGTATTCAGCATTGAAGAGAGTGCGGATCAGGGAGTTAATGGAGCAGGCAGATGAAGAGTATAATGAGGAAATCATTCACCGCTTGATGAATTATTTGAAAGAACTTCCGACGGAGATGCTCCAGGTATTGGAGTTGCGTTTCTTTGAAGACAAGGATTTTAAAGAAATCGCCTTTATTCTGGATATCACAGAAAGTGGCGCCAAAATGAGGACTTATCGTGCCTTAGATCGCTTACGAAAAAATTTTAATTTACGTATCAAGTACGATGGGAAGGAATGAAATACGGTTACGAAGACAAAGAATGAGTTCGGGAAGAATTGCTCAACACCGGAACTATGGAGATATCATGGCCCGTCATGAACGGGATATTAAGCTAAAACGCATAAGCCGCGTTTTCATTTACTTTATTATTATCGCCGTCTTAATTCTATTATTTCTGTTCGTCCGCCGATGGGAAAAGAATACAGAACCAAAAGCAAAACAGTCTACCGCGCTAGTTCAACTGGCGCCTGGGACGAGCGCAAGATGAAAGACTAAGCAATGGAACACAGCGCCAACAAGGGCGTCTAAATCTACAATCGTCCAATCAAAAATCACTAAATGCATTTGCCACGAAGACGCCAAGACACAAAGGCTCACAAAGGCCAATCAGCCCAGTGATCCAATCTTTGAATTTGCGGCCTTTGTGAATTAACTTTGCGCTCTTTGCGTGAAATGCATTTCGAAGCGAACTGCAAACACGTATCTTGTGTTACCACAATCTAACAATCGGCAATCGTAAATCTAAAATCTAAAATTTCAAAACCTTGGCACCTTTTACATGCTTGTGCTTAAGATCAAGCAGGGCCTGATTTGCCATCTCAAACGGATAAATCTCAACTTCTGGTTTGATGGGAATGTTTGCAGCAAGCGCTAAGAATTCTTCCACATCATAACGCGTTATGTTAGCCACACTTTTTATTTCTTTTTCCATCCACAGGTGATCCTGATAATTCATATTGAGCAGCGCGGGCTTGTCCTTATCTTCTTTTCGTATCGCGTTGATGACGAGTCGTCCGCCAGGTTTCAAATGTCTTAGGGATTCCACAATCGTCGACCAAACAGGCGTGGTATCGATGATTGCATCGGCTTTGTACGGGGGCGCATCTGTAACATCGCCCGACCAAACTGCACCCAACGATTTTGCAAAAGCCTGCTCTTCTGCGCTTCGGGCAAATACAATAATTTTTGAATCTGGAAACAGATGACGGCTCATTTTCAAAACCAAATGTCCCGAGGCGCCAAATCCCGTGAGGGCCAAGGTTTCTCCCTGTTGAAGGTCTGTTAACTTAAGGGATCGATAACCGATAGCACCAGCACATAACAGTGGAGCAGCTTCAGCATCGGAAAAAGTTTTAGGAATCGCATATGCAAATTTTTCATGCACTTTCATGTACTCGGCATATCCGCCACGCGCATCTCTTCCTGTTCCCCTGAATTCCGGGCATAGGTTTTCCATTCCTTTTCTGCAGAATTCGCAGTTGCCACAAGCCGAAAATATCCAGGCTACCCCTACCCGATCGCCTTTTTTAAATCTCGAAGCATTTTCTCCAGTTGCATGAACATAGCCAATCACCTGATGACCTAAAATCATGGGGAATTCTGAAGGCGGTGTTCGTCCTTCAATTTCATCCAGTTCTGTATGACAGACACCACAACATGAAGTCTTAATAAGAATTTCAGCACCCACAGCGATAGGGTTGTCAACTTCAACGAGTGCCAAGGGTGAATTCTCATACTGCAGATCACAAATTTTTTTTAAGATCAGGGCTTTCATCTTGCAAAACTAGAATGCGGCGCGTTTCGACATTGCTAAACAGGTTTAGAACTATGAATCACTCTTTTCAAACCTTCCGGTAATTTCATCGATGGAAATCCGATAAATAACAGGCTTGCGTTCCCGCTCGACCTGACGCGGAGCATCCACATAACCCGCTGGACGAAGTGACTCACTGAGCAAAAAAGGAAGAAGGTGATCACTCAAAATTTTCAATGCTTTTTTCTGCTCTGACACCGATTTGAGTTCTTCATACCTCCCCCATAGAATCACACTTCTCCAGTCTCTCATGCTTTCCCGGCTTTCGACTTCGAAGCATACTTTTGGATTTTTTCGCATCATTCTTATTTTCAGTCCTTCTTTGGAATGAGCGTAAATAAATTTGTCATGAAAGACGTAGGTAACAGGAATAATGTAAACCTTATCTGCCGCAGCGCAACCGATTCTTCCTACGAGTTCACGTTTTAGTACATGCTCGCACTGTACTCGCGTTAATGCTCCTAACATATTTCAGTGAGTTAGTTGTTCTTCTAATTATCTACCTTCGACCATAATGTAAATTCATAAAGAGTCCTTATGGTAAAGGGCTTCTGGTTCAATAGATATCTATTTTTCACTCACACCCAAAATCATTGACAGCGTTTTCCATTTCGGGTTATGATCGGCAATAAGTTTTGCTATCCCGACAAAAGGAACAAAAAGAATCATACCGGCGAGGCCCCAAAGAACACCTCCGACAAAAATAGCAACGAGCATAACAAATGTATTCACATTGAGTCGATTGCTGACAGCAAGGGGAAAAATAATATTCGCTTCCAGGTATTGAACAACTGCAAATATAGCAATGATTCCTATTGGATACCAGATCGAATTGTAAGTAACCCAGGCAACGGTTATGGGCAGAAGGGAACCAACCATAATGCCAAAATATGGGATAAACGTAAGCACCGCTGCAATGAATCCGAAAAGGATGGCGTGCGGTACGCCAAGCAACAGCAATCCGATGCTATTTAGAATGCCAACGACAAGGTATACGATGGCCATTCCCTTGATAAAACTGTAATATGCCGTAACGGTCAAGGATATAATTTCGCGAAGACTTTCTCTGTTCATTTCGGAAATAGGCGTTGAATAATTTTCATCCAGTGCTCGCGATAATAAAGGATCAGGACGGAATAGACCGGAACAAGGACGAACAATACCGTCGAGGATACCGACGCCGTAACAGCATTGCGAACCAAGGATAAAATATCTGATCCCGATTGACTTGCTAGTTTTGAAATCCAATCTTGTTGACGCTCCTGCGAAATTCCAAACACATTGATGAGAAGTTTACTTATTTCTTGTAGCGATTTCGCAAGCTTCTCTTGAAGGGCAGGCCACTCATTCAAAAAACTTATAAACTGATATATTAAAAGTGCCAGATTAGAAGCCCGGCAACGATCAATAGACTGATCGCGATACTAATAGCCAGTAACCTTCCCATTCCTCTTCGCTCCAACCAAGCACAAACAGGATATAGAACAAAACTAATAAGCAGCGCAAAACTTATCGGAATGAATACCTCTCTTCCAAAATACAGAATGATTGATCCAAACACAATGTACTGGAGAACAGACAAAACACCACGGCCAGAATTAGTTAGCAAATTTTGAGTTCTCATCGAGATACGTGGCCAGTTAGAAATCTCATCAACTAGAAGGCTAACGGCTTTTGTTGATCACCAAATCTATTTCGGGAATTGCTTTTCATACATGATGTCAATCAGAAGCAAGGCTGATTAAAATCAGAGTTTAGTCGGGGTTTGAAAAATAAATTTGATAACGTTTCTCAGTTGAGAAGCTTAAAATACAAGCTAACACATTCATTCCAATTTACATAAAATCTACTAACTATGATCTCCGTTACATCAGGTACTAATGAGTATATCCTTCAGCCCTCATTGCTGGAAAAACATCGAAGAACCCTTAATTGGCTTTCGTCAACCTTATTATGGCAACGTGAGTTCAACTTCTTCCAGAAATTATTGGATCAAAATGCACCAAAGTTGACATCCGTCGACGACAAGAAAAAAATCGATCATTTTCAAAATTTGATCATCTACTATAACAGTGAATTAATTCCAGAGTTTCGAAAAAAACTCCGCGATCACGAAAATCGCCTGGCAGACATGTTAAAGACAAAAAATGAATTAAAGACCCAATACTTCAAAGAACACGAAACCATAATGCAGGAGCTTGAATCATTTAACATCAGGTTCGTAGAATATAAAGAAGAATTGTTTGAGTTTATTGAAAAGCTGATTTAGCTTTTTGCCCTGATTATTTTTCGGCAAGATTTTTTATCGTCCTCAACATTTTTTGTTCCATAATAAAATGTGGGATTTCAAAAGTGATGTAACGCAATACTCGTGTCCCGAATGGCTCATCACTGGACGATCGTGCGATTAACCATGTCGACTTCGGCATCTTCAGGATATAGATAAATATTCCAGGAGCCAATAGCTTTATCCCCGCGTTTGATGCGATTGAAGTCATCACCGCCAACCATCACAAACGATTTGTTTGGGATGATTTCAGCAACTATCTGAAATCCTTTCCCATTGTAGTTTCTTTTATTTGCAAGCCAGATCGTATCGCCTGGCATACGGGGTTGTTGAAGCGTGTTTTGGATTTCGTAAACGTTACGCATATCGGCGAGAAAAATATTCTCAAGCCATGTATAACTATAGAACCCACCACGCTCCTGTCCTAATTGAATAATCCAAGGCCAGATTTTTTCAGGTGTTGCCCGAATCAAGATAGCCCGCGTATGCCATCTTTTACTCGTCAGGTGGTCACCGGACAAATTCAACTCCTGAATTTTCTTAGGAGCGCCCCAATCCAGCATCCAGGCACGGATGGCAAAGTGATATACGATAAGCATCAACGAAAGAATGCAGACTCGTTTGATAAGTTTTAGGTAGAAAGCTTTGCTTTTCATAACGCCAATCTAACGTTGCTGGTCAAAGAAGCACATGATTCTTATCATATCTCATAATTTTTTGTTAATGAGAGCACTGACAAATGTCAGATTCACTATTTGATCAACCTCATTCAGTTTTACTTTTCTCTTACCAATCTTTATAACAAAGGCAGCTGGAAAAATTCTGGCGCTTGCTTTTCTTCTGATCCAACATCCAACGGCATGACACCACGAATCATTATCTCTATTGCGTTACTCGTTCACGGACTGATCCACCTGATGGGATTTTTAAAGGCATGGGAATTCCAATCGCCAAAAACTTTAATGTAAGAGCGCTAATTACGCTTTCGGTCAATGAATCGAAAACGATAGGACTGTTGTGGCTTCTGTGTTGCATTGGCCTGGTAGCATCTTGTATAATTTTTCTTTTGGAGAAGGATTGGTGGTGGATGGTGGGAGCAATTTCACTTCTTCTCTCGCAATCATTGATCATCTTGTATTGGCATGATGCAAAATACGGAACGCTGATCAACGTGATTATTTTATTGGCGGTTCTGATCTCCTATCATCAGCAAAGATTTAACGCGCGAATAAGAAGTGAGACAAAAACATTACTGGCTTCACAAATTAATACAAGTGGCACAACTGTTTCACCCGAATCAATCGAGCGTTTACCCTCTGTTGTTCAGAAGTGGTTAATAAAATCCGGCGTGATCGGAACGGAAAAGGCACACACTGTTCATTTAAAACAAAAGGGAATGATGCGACAGAAACCTGAAGGAAAATGGTTGCCGATGGAAGCAGAACAATACATCACAACAAATTTACCCGGATTTATCTGGAATGGAATATGGGGAGTTCTTTTATCACGATTAACGGACGGGATAAGTATATGAACGGAAAGGGTAACATGTTGATTAAGATGATGTCTACTATTCCCATTGGTAATAGCAGCGGAGAAGAAATGGATCAGGGTGCCATGATGCGATTCCTGGCAGAGATCGTATGGTTGCCCAGCGCGGCGCTAAACGATTACATACAGTGGGACATACGTTAACGACACCACCGCACACGCTACGATGACAAATGGGAACCGGAAGGTCTCAGGAATTATTTTACTTTGACCACGAGGGCGACGTCGTGGGATTTGAAGGAAAGCGCTACGGAAATTTTGAAGGAAATTTTCATTGGAAACATGGTTTGTTCGAATACTGGAACACAAAGAATTCAATGGTATCCGCATTGGAAATAAATGTGAAGTTACCTGGAAATTAAAACAGGGAGATTTTACCTGGCTACAACTAGAGGTAACAGATATCAGTTACAACAACACCGATTTTATTAAACAAAAAGTTTGACCACTCGTCACATCAACATTTTCTCAAGATAGTCGCCTAACAGGTAGGCTGCGGTCGCCGCGGTAGTACCCAGAATCAGCGTTTCTAAAATACTTCTTAAAAATCCAATGTTAGTAACATACGTTTTGATATAACCTATGAAAACAAATGCCAGAAGGGTGAACCCTACAGACAAAAAGAAAGGATTAATACCAAGTTCCCCGGAGTACGCAAATACATAAGCAACTAATGGAATGCCCCCTGCGACAACAAATGAAAGAAAAGTGGATAGCCCCGACCGATATGGAGATTTCTTTTCCGGCGTAAGTCCAAGTTCATCTTTCATCATGGTATCGAGCCATACCTGCTTGTTGGAAGTAATTCTGTTTACAACCATCTCCAATTCGTGCCCGTTAAATCCTTTTGCTTTATAAATTTCAATTACTTCCTGCCGTTCCTCGTCGGGCATGTTTTCAATTTCCCATTCTTCGATCTTTAAGTGCTTTTTGTAGTTGTCCTGTTCGGCTTTTCTCGACAAATAACTTCCTATCGACATCGAAAGCCCGTCGGCAAGAAGGTTGGACATTCCTAAAATCAAAATGATGTTGATGGTGAGATCAGCTCCCACTGAGCCCGGCCACTACGGCAAAGGTGGTAACAATTCCATCAATTGATCCATAGACAACTTCCGGCAAATATTTTTCAAATTTCAGCATCAAGCTGCTCTTCGAGTGCCAGTTTTCCAGAACGGGGTTTTCCATTGTATCTTTATATTCCTTAAAATAATTCAACCGTCTTCAAGTACTCTAATGACATCACGTTCCATGCCATTCGATCACGGATCGCCAGTCCGTTTAATGCATTTCGTCAATCGTCGTCTTTAAGCAATATTAAGTAATGAAAAATGTATAACACCTTGACTCAATTAACCCGGATCAGAGACCAGAACTCCTGATATAAATCATGTTTTCGACTGATCCTCATCAAAAGACCCCGAATAACTGCATTTTACTTTTGGTAAATAAATCGTGACACAATATGAAAAAAATACTTGTTCCCTGCGATTTTTCGAAACCAGCAATAAATGCGTTCAAATTTGCATTGGACATTGCTGAGCGCTCGGGTGGGACGGTTATTCTCGTCCATGTCATCGAGTTGCCGGTTATGCACGATACGGCACTGATGCCGGTGCTCTCTTTTGAAGAGCAGCTATTAAAGGAGCTAAAGGAAAAAGCCGTAGCGCAATTCAAAAAAATTATTGAAAAGAATAAGCGGGAACGGGTCAAAATATTTTCCCACGTAGAATTTGGACCAATCTCACGAAGGCTCCTTGAGATGATCGTTGCTCAATCCGCTGACGTCGTGATCATGGGATCTCACGGGGCAAGTGGCCTTAGAGAATATTTTATTGGCTCAATTGCAGAAAAGATTATTCGAAAATCACCTGTGCCTGTACTTGTTACCAAGGATTACTACGAAGGCCCCGTTAAGAATATTGTATTTCCCAATTCCCTCGACAAAGAAAATCAAGCTGAACTTGTTGCCAGGGTAAAGGAACTTCAAAAATTTTTCAAGGCGCATCTGCACCTCGTATGGATTAACACTCCCCTCAACTTTAGTTCCGATGCTGTCACACATCTACGCCTGCAGACTTTTGCAAAACGCTTTGCGCTAAAAGACTACAGCATCAATATTTTTAATCATTACAATGAAGAGGATGGCATTATTCAGTTTACTAAGTTTGTAAAGGGAGACATCATAGCGATGGGAACCCATGGCAAAAAAGGTATTACGCATTTGCTTAACGGAAGTATAGCCGAGGATGTAGCCAACCACACTGATAGCGTCATCTGGACCTATACCATGAAAAATGAACCCGTAGAATCCTAAACAGAAATTATGGTTGATGTTCAGGTTAACCGAAATACAAAGTGTTATCATTGCGGGCAGGATTGTGGGGAAACATTATGGTCAAACGAGAAATCGTTTTGTTGCCATGGCTGCAAAACTGTGTACGAGATCCTGGACACGAACGATCTTTGCGAATACTATACGATAGACAGAAATCCAGGAAATCACATTACCTCGGTTAACAAGGATGCCTTTGCTTATCTGGATGAGAAAGATATCCGAAAAAAAATATTGGAATTTGAATCAGAAAATTTTGCCAAGGTAAAATTTCATATTCCAGGTATTCATTGCATTTCCTGCATATGGCTTTTAGAAAATCTTCGCAAAATTAACCCTGGAATATTAAAGTCTGAAGTGCATTTTGCCAGAAAGATAATTTCAATTGAATTTGATCCCAGTAAAATCCGCCTCGGCACCATAGCAGCTACGTTAAATGAGGTAGGGTACGCACCTCAAATTCATCTCGACAGTCAGGCAAGTACCACCCGACCCGTCAATAAAACGCTAGTGTTAAAGCTTGCCATTGCCGGGTTTTGTTTTGGAAATGTAATGCTATTCAGCTTTCCGGAATACTTGGGCCTGGATCACTCCGATCGAAATCTGATGCGTATTTTTTCCTGGCTTAATTTACTCCTGTCTCTTCCAGTTTTTTTCTTTAGCGGATTCGACTATATCCGTTCGGCCTGGCAAAGTTTTAAAGGCAAACAAATCAACATTGATGTTCCAATTGCAGCAGGATTAATTGCATTATTTTTTCGTAGCAGCTACGATATACTAACCGCTACCGGTCCGGGTTATTTAGACTCTTTTACCGGACTGGTTTTCTTTTTGTTGATCGGACGCTGGTTTCAAAGCAAGACCTACGAAAGCCTTGCGTTCGATCGTGATTTCACCTCCTATTTTCCCCTTGCTGTCAACCGGCTTGATAAAAATAAATGGACTCCCGTTGTTATTTACGAATTGAAAAAGGGAGATCAAATTCGGATCCGGAACATGGAAATCATTCCAGCGGACAGCACGTTGATCGATGAATATGCTTATATCGATTACAGTTTCGTCACAGGTGAAGCCAAGCCTGTAAAAGTCAGGCAAGGAGAACTGGTCTATGCTGGAGGAAGGCTTATTGGCACTCCAGTAACCCTGATTGTAAAAAAGAAAACGTCTCGAAGTCACCTCACGAGTTTATGGAACAATGAAGCATTCAAAAAAATTACGGAGAGCAGATACCAGAAAACAATCGACCGGGCTGCACGCAGATTTACATGGATAGTCCTATTTATTGCATTTGCAACGTTCCTATACTGGTGGGTCAATGAACCTTCACAAACGTGGCTGGTCTTAACGTCGGTACTGATGGTCGCTTGTCCATGCGCATTGGCATTGGCGGCGCCCTTTACTTTTGGCAGCATGCTTCGTGCGTTCGGAAGAAACAAACTCTACCTAAAAAATGCGGACATCGTTGAAAAATTAGCCAGCGTTGATGCCGTGGTGTTTGACAAAACAGGGACGGTGACGCATGGTGGTACGCCTGAAATTAAGTTTACCGGAAACTTAAATGCACTACAATTAAGCCGTGTCAAACAATTAACAGGCTACTCGACTCACCCCTTAAGCAATTTAATTTTTCAGTCAATTCCCTTAGGGTCGAATGAGATTGTTACTGACTTTAAAGAAATCCCGGGGAAAGGCGTACAAGGAACAATAAATGGATACTTGATAAAAATTGGTTCTGCTACATTCGTAGGCTCAAATGCGCAGCTTGATCCCCAAGCGACTTACGTTTTTGTTTCGATCAACAATGAGGTTTATGGATATTTTAACATCAAGACTTCCATCCGTCCAAACATTGGATCCTTGTTGACCAGGCTGGGCGCGAAAAATATATGCCTGCTTTCCGGAGACAATGAATCCGACAAAACATCAATGCAACGGTTGTTTGGAGCCGGTGCAAAACTCTTATTCAATCAAACTCCTCATGACAAATTAAATTACATCGCACATCTTCAAAAGACTGGAAAGAAAGTACTGATGATTGGGGATGGCCTAAATGACGCAGGTGCACTCAAGCAAAGTGACGTTGGTTTGGCGATCACTGATGATAGCGGAATTTTTACGCCCGCATGCGACGGAATTTTAATGGGAGAGAATCTGATAATCCTCGATAGGTACCTTGAGCTTGCCAGGATCGCTAACGTTATTTTAAAAACGGGGTTTCTTATCTCATTTTTTTACAATGCGATAGCACTAGCCTTCGCGGTAACCGGACATCTTACTCCACTCGTGGCAGCGATCCTAATGCCAATAAGCAGCATAAGTGTTGTAAGCTTTTCGTCGCTGGCAGTAGATATCGCAGCAAAGCGAATACTTAGAACTAAAATTGGAAGACTATGAGCTATACATCAGCCGAAGAAGCATTGAAAGCAATAAAACCAAATCAACGGGTTTTCGTGCATGGGGGTGCCGCAACACCCCATCATTTGCTAAAGAAGTTATCCGAAAGGGCATCTGAGTTATGGAATGTTGAAATTGTAAGCATTAGCTTATATGGCGACGCTGTCATTGCAGACCCAAAATATAAAGAAAGCTTCCGGATCAACTCGTTATTTGTATCCGAAAATATACGGGAGGCTGTAAACGCCGGCCGCGGAGATTATGTGCCGGTCTTTCTAAGTGAAATTCCAATCCTGTTCAGGCGAGGTATTTTACCCATCGACGTTGCACTTGTACAAGTTTCTCCCCCTGACAAACATGGATACTGCTCGTTGGGAACATCCGTTGACATTGCGGTAAGTGCCGTTAAAACCGCAAAGTACGTGATCGCGCAAGTGAATCCACGTATGCCCAGAACGTTGGGGGATGGCATGATCAAGATAACCGATTTTGATGCAACCGTTTACGCCGAAGAAGAACTTCCCGAGGTTTCTTCCGGCAAACCCAATGAAATTTCCGCGCGAATCGCTTCTCATGTTTCAGAACTTGTAGAAAATGGCGCAACCATTCAGACGGGAATCGGCACTATTCCCGATGCTGTCCTCGCAAGTTTGGCAAATCACAAAGAACTTGGTGTGCATACGGAGATGCTTTCCGATGGCATTATTCCATTGATTGAAACGGGTGTGATCACCAATCAGCACAAGAAAAAACACAGAGGAAAAACGGTCACTTCCTTCCTGGTAGGAAGCCGTAAACTCTACGATTTTGTGGATGACAATCCTTCTATAGTAGCTTTAGGGATTGACTATGTAAACGATACAGCAGTGATTCGTACCAATCCAAAAGTAACGGCTATCAACAGCGCAATTGAAGTTGATATTACGGGCCAGATATGTTCTGACTCAATTGGAGCTTATCACTACTCGGGGGTCGGGGGTCAGATGGATTTTGTTCGCGGTGCATCTTTGTCAGAAGGTGGAAAACCTATTATTGCTTTACCTTCTATCACCACTAAGGGCATATCACGGATTGTACCTTTCCTAAAGCCTGGCGCTGGCGTTGTAACGACCCGGGCACATGCGCACTATATCGTAACAGAATATGGAATCGCTTATCTGTATGGAAAAAACATGCGTCAACGGGCCAAAGCGCTCATTGAAATCGCGCATCCCAATCATCGCGAAGAATTGGAGCGTTCTGCGTTTGAACGGTTCCATTCATACGAATTTGAACGAACAATTTATTAGCCATGGGTATTATCGTCATCTTGATCTTTATCAGCTTATCCATTGCCATACTGTTTCTGGTGATCTTTTTCTGGAGCATAAAAAGCGGACAGTATGACGATACTTATACCCCATCCATAAGAATGCTGTTTGAAGACAAAAAAAAGGAAGTGAAAGAAAAGGAGAAAAAAAAATCTTAATATTTCTTAGTGCATTGAGTCTTGGTTGCCTAGATCCGATGATGCCACCAAGGCTCTAAGGCACAAAGTATTCACAAACGATAATGATAAGAATTAGCATGACTTAAAATCATCGCTTTACGAGTAGCGTTAATGAATGATCAAAATAACAAGACTTCCCTTTATACTATTTGCCATACTATGTCTTCTCACAGGACTTTGGACGGGGCTAAGCAGAATCGGGTGGGACATTTATATTTCCCCTGCATCTGCTCATCACGGCGCCATTATGGTCGGTGGATTTTTGGGCACATTGATCGCACTCGAAAAAATAATTCCGTTAAAAAAACGTGCGTTGTTTGCTATTCCCCTGATTAGCGCTTTTAGTGTCGTACTATTTATTTTAAATGAACCATTACTTCGCCACCATCCTACTAATCCTTGCAAGCATCGGCTTGATCGTTGTGTTCCTTCATAATCTAAAAAGGAACGATCTTTAATTTATGGCCTTATGGCCGCAGGCACGAATGCAGTTTAAAAACGCTGACAAAAGTCATATTCGGGTTTGATTCTGCTCATAAGGGCAACCTACACGGCGAGCGTAATTTTGCCTCATGATTAAATTTCCTTCACAATCTTCTTTGTTAAAGAAATATGATGTGCCTGTTCCACGATACACAAGCTATCCTACGATGCCGTATTGGGATACAGAAAAATTTACTACTGACAAATGGACAGAATCTGTAAAAAAAGTATTTGATGAAACGAACGAAAACAAAGGCATCAGCTTATACGTCCATCTACCTTTCTGCGAAACCCTTTGCACGTATTGCGCCTGCAATACACGTATTACAAAAAACCATGACGTCGAGATAAAGTACATCGCCTCGTTGTTGAAGGAATGGGAGCAGTATAAAAAAATTTTTGGTAGACCTCCCGTCATTCGTGAGCTGCATTTGGGTGGCGGAACTCCCACATTTTTTAGTCCACAGAATCTGCGCAAGTTTATGCGGTACTTGTTAGAAGACTGCTACATTTATGGTAATCATACTTTTAGTTTTGAAGGTCATCCCAATAATACCACGGCAGAACATTTGCAGACACTTTTCGGTCTAGGTTTTAGAAGGGTTAGTTTTGGTGTTCAGGACCTGGATGAAAAAGTTCAGAGAACGATCAATCGTATACAACCTTTAGAAAATTTACAGAAGGTCACTACGATCAGCAGGGCCATCGGTTACGAATCAATAAGTTTTGATTTGATTTATGGCTTGCCATTTCAGACACCTTCTACCATTATTAACACTTTCGAAAAAGTATTGGCCCTTAGACCCGATAGAGTTTCATTTTATAGTTATGCTCATGTACCGTGGCTAAAACCGGGACAGCGGGGTTATGAAGACGCTGATCTCCCCTCCGATGTCATGAAAAGGCTGTTGTATGAAACCGGCAGATCAATGTTAAAATCCGAAGGTTATGAAGATGTCGGTATGGATCATTTTGCGTTGTCGCATGATTCAATACTCAAGGCGCAAAGCCAGGGAAAACTTCAGCGAATTTTATGGGATACACCACCACGGAGACCGAGCTGCTGATTGGTCTTGGGTGCTTCTGCGATTAGCGACGCAAAATATGCATATGCTCAAAATGCAAAAAAAGTGGAAGATTACGCATTGTCAATTTCAAACGGGATTTTAGCTATCGCCAAAGGACACATCCAGACCGAGGAGGATTTGCAATTAAAAAAGCACATCCTTGAAGTGGCATGCCAGGGCCAAATAACGTCAGAAGACTTAATCCATCTGAAGGAAAAGTCTATCATCAAAGCATTGGATACATTTTGCGCGAAGGAATTTTAGAAAGGACAGAGACGAGGCTGCAGGTAACTGAAACGGGCAGGGCATTCATTCGTAACATTTGCAATGCATTCGACCTGCGTCAACAAAATCAATCCAATAACGGGAGCGATCAATTATTCAGCAAGGCGATTTGACAGCTGGCATTACAATGATTTTCAAGATTCTTCAAGCATTCGCAGCAACGCTCGTGGTACCTTTGCGGGAACAGACTGCACGACGAGTTTTCGAAGGAAAGAAGTATTTATATAATTGTTATTCTATAAATTTTCAAAAATGAATGTGAAGAGGAAGGACATCTTAGAACGAGAGGATGTTGAAATTCTTGTTGACAAGTTTTATGACAAAGTAAAATCCGATGAATTATTACGACCGGTTTTCAGTCATGTAGATTGGCCACATCATTTGCCCATCATGTATAACTTCTGGTCTTCCATGCTTTTAGGAGATCAGTCCTACAGCGGCAATCCGTTACAAAAACATTTGCCACTGCCTGTTGGCAAAAATCACTTCAGTCGTTGGCTTGAACTTTTTAAAGAAACTGTCGATGAAAACTTCGAAGGAGAAAAAGCTGAAGAGGTGAAGGTGAGGGCGGATTCCATCGCTAAAATTTTTCAATTCAAAATGGGATTAGTGAAGTAGCACTTTTTAGATAGCGATACGGTTTATCGTACAGTCAACCTTTTTTGCAGGATCCAGGCCGATCCGCTGGCATGCTTCCTCCAGGCTGCGATGTCCGCCGCAGCAATAGTCAATATTATATTTCTCAAATATTCCCAGCGCACCGGGATGTGAAATTGCGAGCTGAGCTACGGTTGCCTCATTTCTCTCCAGCGTATTATTAATATAGGTACTCATAATTTTTTTGTTTGAACAAAAGTATAATCACCTTATACTTCGTCATATGATTCCAGTCATATTGGTGAGGTTGCGGATCTAAGTGAGATTTGTCTGCACGCTTACGTCCACTAATTCTTGATTTTTTTATCCGAAATTGAGACCAGGAAAGAAATATTGATGTTTCACGGCTCGAACAGTAGGTCTTTTTCAAACAGCTGATAAAAATCAGTTTTCGTGCTAAGTCCTGTCATATTTCAGCCTGAGTCGCCCTTTTACTTTTATCCCGCAATAAATGGTCATACCCCATTATCTATGGAACTAGAAAGATTCAGTTACGACAACAAAATCGTCAAAGCCTTTATTATCGCAACGGTTATTTTTGGATTGGTTGGCATGTTGGTAGGATTGACTGCGGCCATTCAGCTGGTCTACCCCATCTTTAATTTTGACACCCAATACACAACCTTCGGACGAATTCGTCCGCTTCACACCAACGCTATCATTTTTGCTTTCGTCGGCAATGCGATGTTTGCTGGAGTTTATTATTCCATGCAGCGTTTGCTGAAGACGCGGATGTTCAGCGATACACTGAGCTGGATCCATTTTTGGGGATGGCAGTTGATCATTCTTGCTGCAGCCATTACACTGCCGCTTGGAATGACAACGTCAAAGGAATACGCCGAACTTGAATGGCCCATCGACATTGCTATCACCATTATATGGGTTGTATTCGGTTGGAACATGATCGGCACGATCATCAAACGTCGGGAGCGCCACATGTACGTGGCGATCTGGTTTTACATAGCAACTTTTATAACGGTCGCCGTGCTGCATCTTGTTAATTCTTTTGAAATGCCGGTCACCCTTTTTAAAAGTTACTCCGGGTACGCAGGCGTGCAGGATGCATTGGTTCAATGGTGGTACGGCCACAATGCAGTCGCATTTTTTCTGACAACTCCATTTCTCGGGCTGATGTATTACTTTCTCCCTAAAGCTGCAAACAGACCGGTTTACTCTTATCGCCTTTCAATCATTCACTTTTGGTCTTTGATTTTCATTTATATCTGGGCCGGACCCCACCACCTTTTATACACTTCCCTTCCCGATTGGGCACAATCGCTTGGCGTGGTTTTTTCCATCATGCTGATTGCACCTTCCTGGGGCGGGATGCTGAATGGACTTATGACATTGAGAGGTGCCTGGGACCGCGTTCGTGAAGATCCTGTTTTGAAGTTAATGGTCGTGGCCATTACAGCATACGGTATGGCTACACTGGAGGGACCGCTCCTGTCGCTCAAGAACGTAAATGCTATTGCCCATTTCACTGACTGGATCGTGGCGCACGTTCACGTTGGCGGATTGGGTTGGAATGGATTTCTGATTTTTGCCATACTCTATTGGGTTGTGCCCAGAATGTGGAATACAAAACTCTATTCAACCCAACTGGCAAATACACACTTTTGGCTGGGCACATTGGGAATCATTTTCTATGCGCTGCCCATGTATGTATCGGGCGTCGTTCAAAGCCTGATGTGGAAGGAATTTAATGCGGAAGGTTTCTTAGTATACAAAAACTTTTTGGAAACAACCGTTCAGATCATTCCGCTTTATGGCCTACGCGCCATCGGTGGAGCCTTGTACCTGACTGGCGCAATTCTAATGACCTACAATCTTATCAAAACGGCGTATGCTGGAAATTTCATAGCCAATGAAGAAACATCAGCCGCACCGTTGGTAAAGGAGTATGTTCCTTCCCGAAATGCTGGCTGGCATCACCGTGTTTTGGAGCATAAGCCTGTCATATTTACAGTGTTGACGTTGGTTGCTATTTTGATCGGCGGTATCATAGAAATGATCCCTACGTTCCTGATCAAATCAAACGTCCCCACGATTAGTACCGTTCTACCCTATACACCGCTAGAATTGCATGGCCGTGACATATATATTCGGGAAGGATGTGTGAATTGTCATACGCAAATGGTGCGACCATTCCGATCAGAGACCGAACGTTATGGCGAGTATTCGAAGGCAGGCGAATTTGTCTATGATCATCCATTCCTCTGGGGGTCGAAACGAACGGGGCCGGACCTTCACCGAATTGGTGGAAAATATTCCAACACCTGGCACTACAATCACATGCTTGCTCCAGATGCCGTGTCTACTGGTTCCATCATGCCCGCGTACATGTGGTTGTACGAACAAAGCATTGAAAAAGATTTAACCGCAGGGAAAATCAGCGCGCTTAGAAAAATAGGAGTCCCTTATGAAGAAGGATATGAAGCAACAGCGAATGAAGATCTCGAAAAACAGTCTGCTGAAATTGTGAAGTCACTCAAGGCCGATGGTATCGAGGTTCCTGACGATGCGGAAATAGTTGCGCTCATCGCTTACTTACAACGCCTTGGGACAAGATATCAAGGGAGCAAAAACAGCTGCAGTTGAAAAATAAAACGTCAATTCAAAATTGAAAACGCCATGTACAAAAATGTTCTTCAAAATATTGACAACATCGCGATCTGGCCTGTGATCTCGTTCGTCATTTTCTTTCTGTTCTTTATATGCCTGTTGTGGTGGGTATTTACGACAGACAAGAAAGTCATTGATAAAATGAAGGATCTTCCGCTGGAAAAATCAGAAAATAACGACGCTTATTTGAATTTATAAATTATGAAGAAGCAGCTAATCTTACTCGTTACAACTTTGTTTTCTTTACACGGTTTTGCACAAGGAACAGAGGTAAAAAGTTCTGTTGATGATCCTTTATTGCCCGTGTACATCATCGCAGCCGTTATACTCGTTATCATCATCTTGCTGATCGTCGTTGCATTCTCTTTACTCAGAACGATCAATACAATAACTACCCAAGCTGCAAAAGAGAAAGCCGCGAAGGTGGGAATCCCCTACGTTCCTACTCCCAATTGGTGGGATCGCTTCACGCAGAAGGTAAATGCTTCTGTCCCTGTCGAGCAGGAAAAAAATATAGAATTAGATCACAGCTACGATGGTATTAAAGAACTTGATAATCATTTACCGCCTTGGTGGAAATGGCTGTTTTACGGCACCATCGGATGGGCAGTGGTTTATATCATTGTGTTCCACTTTTCAAATTCACTGCCTCTCTCAGCGGAAGAATATCAGAACGAGGTCGCATTGGCTGAAGAAAAGGCACGGCAGCTTAGAGCCTCACAGCCTCAAGTTGCCATTGATGAAAATGCATTAACATTTACCAAAGATGCCGCGATTATTGAAAAAGGAAAATCTGTATTTACAGAATATAACTGTGGCTCTTGTCATCGAAACGACGGTGGTGGAAATACCATTGGCCCCAATCTTACCGATGAGTACTGGTTGCATGGTGGCGATATTAAAAATGTTTTCAGTACCATAAAAAATGGTGTGGTGGAAAAGGGTATGCCTGCATGGGGAAAGTCGATGAAGCCTGAGGCCGTGCGCGACGTGACGTTTTTTGTGATGAGTTTACAGGGCACAAATCCCCAAAATGCTAAAGCTCCCCAAGGGGAAATTTTTAAAGAAACAACGGAAAAGCCAGATAGTACAAAAGTACAAGCGTCATTGTAAATCCATGGGATGGGTTCAAATATTAAAATAGACGTCAGAAAAGAAAGGCTGCAGAATAAAAACAGCGAGGACGAGTTCCGCGACAGTATTGCCACCGTTGACGAAAAAGGAAAACGTCTTTGGATCTATCCCAAAAAACCATCCGGCAAATTTCACGCGTGGCGAATTGTAGTGACGGTAATACTATTGTCGCTGCTATTTGGAGGACCATTCATAAAAATCAACGGTCAGCCGTTGCTGCTGCTCAATGTCCTTGAGCGTAAGTTCATCATCTTCGGTCAGGCGTTTTGGCCACAGGACTTTGTGTTGCTGGCGGTTACTTTGATCGCATTCTTTGTTTTTGTCATTCTTTTTACTGTAGTATTCGGCCGCGTCTGGTGTGGATGGCTATGTCCGCAAACCTTGTTTATGGAAATGGTATTCCGGAAAATTGAATATTGGATCGAAGGGGATGCAGCTTCACAACGCCGGTTATCAAAGGAAAAATGGAATGCGGAAAAAATCTTTAAGAAAACCTCCAAGCACACCATCTTCATCCTTATTTCGATACTTATAGCACATACGGCTTTGGCATATTTGATTGGCGCGGAACGCACTTTCGAGATCGTCCGTGAGCCACCTTCAGAAAACATCGCAGGTTTCATTGGCCTCGTTTCATTCACTGGAATATTTTATGGACTCTTTGCAAAGTTTCGTGAGCAGGCATGTATTGCTGTTTGTCCTTATGGGCGATTGCAAGGTGTCTTATTAGGAAAGGACTCCATTGTTGTTGCCTACGATTGGATCCGTGGCGAACCACGCGGGCATTTGAAGAAAGATCAGCCAGTAGCCGGCCTTGGTGACTGCATCGATTGTAAATTGTGCGTCCATGTTTGTCCCACAGGTATCGATATTCGGAATGGAACACAAATGGAATGCGTGAATTGTACAGCATGTATTGATGCCTGCGATGACGTCATGGTCAAGATCGGAAAACCCAAAGGCCTCATTCGGTATGCGTCTATCAATTCCATTACCAATGGTGTCTTGAAGCTCATTACCCCAAGAGTTATTGGTTACACGTTCGTGCTGCTAGCGGTCGTTGGCGTTCTGGGTTTTGCTTTAATCACGCGGTCTGACGTAGAAACTACCATATTAAAAGTACCTGGCACATTATACCAGCGTGAACCGGGAGTTATTACAAATCTTTACAATGTCGAGTTCGTCAATAAAACATTTAATGAAATGAACCTCGAAATCAAAGTAGAGTCTCCTTCATTTGCCCAGATTCATCGTGTAGATGGAAAGGGAATTGTGATTCCTGCGGAAGGAATGGTGAAAGGAATCTTCTTCATTAAAATTCCAGAGGAAAATGTATTAAAGGCTCGCACCGTTGTAACATTAGGTATCTATCAAAACGGCGAACGAATTGAAACCGTGAGCGCGAAGTTTATCGGACCCGTAAAGAGAGCATCCGATGCAAAACGAGATTAAACAATAAAAACTATGAATTGGGGAAAATCGATTGTCTTATCTTTTATTCTGTTTGCCGCATTCATCGGAACCCTGGTCACAGTTTGCTTACGCCAGGACATTAGCCTGGTCTCAAAGGATTATTACAAAGAAGAACTGCAATATGAAAATCAGTTAACGCGTCTAAAAAATGTCTCTCAGCTGGCGTCAAAACCAGTAATAAAGGTTTTAGAAAATAAGACGATTCAAATTACGTTTGACCGTTTTGACGATATGGAGAAGGGTGAATTAAGATTATTCAGACCATCAGATTCATCGAAGGATAAAAAATATTCGTTAGTGCCTACATCAAACACAACACAGGAATTTCCAACAACGGATTTAACCCCGGGTATGTACCGTGCAAAAATGCAATGGACGATGAATGGAAAAGAATTTTTTTTAGAAGAAGTAATTTTTATCTGAAATGGTATTGACTGCGCTGATCATGGGTCTCACGGGCAGCCTACATTGCGTAGGCATGTGCAGCCCGCTCGCTATGGCGGTCGGCAACATGAATACGCGTGCATTTTTAAACAGAGTAATATACAACGCAGGACGCATCGTTACATATGGTTTGTTGGGGCTGGGCATAGCGGGAGTTGGTCTTGCCTTTCCTATTTCAAAATTCCAAAATCTTGTCTCTATTTTCCTAGGAATTATTTTACTACTTGCTGGTACAGGTTTATTGAAAGTAAATATTCCAATTTTGTCTAGTGCTATCGGAAAGCTTACATCCACCCTAAAAAAACTTTTTACAAGATTCCTCAATCGAAAAAATTTCGGATCCGTCTTTTTGCTGGGTACTCTTAATGGAATCTTTCCTTGTGGCCTGGTGTGGATTGCCCTTACCTACAGTTTGACACTTCAATCACCGTATGGAAGGATTCAGTTTCATGATGTTATTTGGGGTTGGAACACTACCTGTAATGCTTGGGTTTACAAGTATCATCACACAATTACTGAAACGTTTTAATTTTAATTTTCAACACATTACCAGCGCCATGCTGATTTTATCAGGCATTCTTCTGATCGTCCGTGTTTTCATCATACACCTTCCTCATCATCATTCCCTCCAACAGGGTGTGGTGGATATCGTATTGTGTAATGGTTAGCGTTCAGCTCACAGCATACAGTTAACAGCTTCCGCAGGGTATCAACTCGACGCCGTTAACGGAAAAGCACTTCGAAAACCTCGAACCTCGACTTGAAATTTTAACCACAGAGTATGCCAATAGAGGCTAATGTTTTTGCAATAATATCTTTGTAAAAAACCTCGCATGATGAACATCAACCTCGGTGGACTTCCCACCTAGCGATCCGTCATTGGAGCCTACAGCCCCTCTCGAAGTTACTGAACCTTCCGCGAAACATCCTCTGCAGTGAGACTGCAAAAGTAAAGACCTACGCCTTAGTTGAACCAGAATCTTCCTGAACTGCTAAATGAGTTGATGTCCTATAGCCAACAATGCAGTTGACCGGTGCGAGGTTTGAAGATAAAAATTTGAAATCAACGCACAGGTTACTCTCAATCTTGTTCTCCATTTTATCGCTTCGTGATTTTTTGTTCCGTTAGAGCATTTCATTGGGATGGGATTCTTCGCCCTTTCGCGCATTCAACCCTTCGCTCTGAATGACGGCTTTGCTTGGGGCAAGAAACTAGAAACTAACGTGCGACATTCCAACGAATCACTTTTTCAAGCTTCGCAGGTTGCAGTATTTTTATTTTCCCGCCTTCTGTTTCGATGAGGCCTTCGTCCTTAAAATCAGATAAAACACGAATAACAGATTCGGCAGCAGTGCCGACCATTTTAGAAAGATCATCACGTGAAATGGCAATAACAGATTTTGAATCTTTCAGGGTAGTAGCCTTGAGTAACGCCTCGGCCGTACGCTGGCGAATGGAGTTGTATGCCAGATTAAGCAATTGCGCTTCACGATCAGCAACCTTTTTACACAACAGACTGATGAAGCTTTTCGACACATCCGGATGGTTTTGAATCAACAGCATAAAGTCATGCCTGGAGATGGTGACCAGTTCAGTATCTTGCATCGCCACTGCCGATTCATTGTAGTTGGTATTTTCGAGAATCGGTTCAAATCCAAAAAAATCATTCGCAGTATATAGATTTGTGATCAGTTCCTTACCATCGGCATTGGATCTAAATGTTTTCACATTCCCTGACTTAATAAAGTAAACATTCAAGGGTACATCGCCCTCCGCAAAAATTTCTGTCTTCTTTTTTACAGCCTTAACCTTTTTATCTTTTCCCAAGTCATTTAAATTCAGGGCGTGTTGCGCATCCTTAATAAAATTATCCAGGCCTTCGGCACTGGCGTCGTACTGGCGTTGTTGCATGGCATTTTTTCTCAACCGCACTTCAATTGCATTGAGTAAGTCAGTATCATCAAAAGGTTTCGTGAGATAGTCGTCAGCGCCGAGGGACATCCCTTTGCGAATATCTGACTTCTCCGATTTCGCCGTCAGGAATATGAAAGGAATCCGCGCCGTTTCTTCTTTCTTACTCAGAATATGCAAGACTCCATATCCATCCAACTCCGGCATCATAATATCGCAGATAATAAGATCAGGCTTTTCGTGTTGGGCCAGCTCAACACCAATTTTTCCATTGGGTGCGGTTAATACTTTGTAGTTGGCCAAAGAGAGAATTTCTTCCGTGTTTTCACGAACTTCAAGGTTGTCTTCGATTAAAAGAATTTTCTTCATAATAAATTATTAAAGCGGCAATGAAATCGAAAAGGTACTGCCCTCACCGTATCGGCTCGTAAATGACACGGATCCATTTAACAACTCTGCGTAACGTTTCACAATATTCAGCCCCAGTCCTGTACCTTGAACATTACCGGCGTTGCTAGCCCTGAAGAACCGTTCAAACATGTGTTTTAAGTCTTCCTCCGGTATCCCAATACCTTCATCGCGAACGTGGAATTCAATCTTCCCATTTTGCTGATCACAACTTAAAAAAATTTTTTTTCCCTGATCAGAATATTTACTGGCATTTGAAATCAGATTAAACAGCATGTTTCTTAGTATCCGGGGATCAGAATTGATTTCGACCCCTTCCGGGCTACAATGAACTTCTATATCCTGTCCAACTTTCAACGTTTCTAAAAGCTCTTCCCTAACTTCTTCTAAAAATTCTTTGACAAGAATAGGCTCTTTGTTGATTTCAATTTTTCCTTCTTCGAGTTTTCCCAACGACAGCAAATCGTTTAAAATAGACGTAAGGTGGACAACCGAGGATTTTATTCTGGCCACATGTTTCCCTACCTTGTCTCCATCACCTTTATCTTTATATTGATTTATCAACGCAGCCGAACTTAAAACGGCACTTAGCGGGGTCCTGAATTCATGAGAAGCAATCGAGACAAATTTTGATTTCAGCTCATTTAGTTCGCGTTCTTTTTCGAATGCTCTCCGAACTTCCTCTTCTGCTTTTTTCCGCTCCCGCACTTCTTCTTCCAATTTGACAATGGTATTGTTTAACGCCTTCGTACGGGCTTCAACTTTCTTTTCAAGCTCAGCAGCATAAACCAAAAGTTGCTCTTCACTTCGTTTCAGCGCTTCTTCAGCTTTTTTCCGTTGCGAAATATCACTAATGAAGGCCATGACAAGAAGTTGACCTTTTGCCTTGGTAAAGCTTAAACTTATCTCCACTGGAAATTCAGTTCCATCTTTTCGAAGCGCCTGAAGGTCGCGGCCGAATCCCATTCGTCGCGGCTCGGGATGGTCATAAAAGCCTTGGCGAAACGTCATGTGTCTTCCCCGGTAACGCAGTGGCAACAGAATTTCAAGATCCACCCCGCTTAGTCCGTCCTTTTCATATCCAAAAATCTGCTCGGCAACGGGGTTGGCGATTAGTATTTGACCCCTTTCGTCAACAATAATAATCCCTTCCGACATACTTTGGAAAATTTCTCTAAAAGTATCACTGTCAACAAGGGGAATGGAAGAGCTGGAAAGCATATGTACCGAAAGATAATACTCTCAAATACATGATAAAAATCATTTTTTGCCTTGATGAAAGTTGGAACTTTCCCCTTAAAGGTAGTTTAAGTTTGTAGCACTAGGTTGGCATACTATTTAGGTTGGTATATTATTTATGTCTCTATCAATACTTTGTGTGATTGATTTTTCGGAATCTTCCAAGAAAGCCCTGCAATGGGCTGCTGAAAACGCCCGTACTTATCAATCGCATCTTACTGTATTATATTCATATCGCCTAAACCATGTACGACATGGTGAGAGTATAACCGCATTGAGAAGAAAAATCGAAGATGAGGCCAATCAGAACTTCAAAATTCTTGAGAACGATCTATTGCTGAACAAACACATTTCCTACGACTTTAAAACTGAAGTCGGTTTCATCGCAGACCGTGTTGAAGAGCACTCAAAAAATCATCCTATAAATTTTCTGGTCATCGACAAGAATATCAGGACGAGCAATAAGGAATCCTTCGACGACCTGATGGAAAATATGCAAGTGCCGCTCGTAATAATACCCTGATTCCATTCAGCTCAGGTCTTTTGCATCACATGAATGGCTTCCTGACTTCAATGGCAATTTTGCCGAGAATTTTTTCCTTCTCCTTAGCTCTGAATGCTTCTTGCGTCTGTTGCAACGAATAGACGTTCGCGATATTCACTTTTAGTACTCCGGTCTTAATTAGGTCTGTTATCTTACCGAGCTTTTTAGAATCAACCTTCGTCGTTTCAAGCACAGCCCTGACATGAAATTTTTTCATGAGTGCTTCGTTGGGCATGGAGAGCATGGAAACAACCAGGCCGCTCCGCTTAAGTACCTGAAATGATTTTTTGTAGATCTCACCACCCACGGTATCCAGGACAGCATCAAAATCTTTCAGAATATCTTCAAAGTGCTCCGACTCATAGTCAATAACCTGATCCGCTCCTTGCCGTCTAACATAGGCGATACCCGCTCCACTCGCAGTAGAAGCAACGAAGGCGCCAAGATGCTTCGCAAGTTGAATCGCGAACGTGCCAATTCCGCCAGAGCCGCCATGAATCAGCACCTTTTCACCTTGTTTTAATTTCATATGCTCGACAAGCGCTTGATAGGCACTGCACGCAGCCAAGGGAACGGCTGCCGCCTCCGTGAACGTAATGTTGTCGGGCATCCTCGCAATTAGATCCTCAGGTGTCACGGCATATTCGGCAAATGCACCGCTACCTTTTTTTATCACTGCGGCTTGGCCGTAAACATTGTCACCAACATGGATGTGCTTAACATTTTTTCCAATCTCCACAACTGCCCCTGCCAGATCAAAACCCGGTGTGAGCGGGTTTTGATCTGCATGATCATAGGATGGGTCGGTTAATAATAGTTTGGAGTCACTAGGATTAATGCTTGCTGCGTGAACTTCAATTAACACCTCTCCTTTACCTGGAAATGGTATTGGAGCGTCTTCGATTTTTAACACCTCAGGCCCGCCGTGGGCATGGGCTTTTATAGCTTTCATTTACTTGATTTCAATCGACCTTTTCGGCTTTGCTGTGGCGATATTTTTCTTAGCTATGATTAATTTTAAAACACCTTCTTCATATTTCGCTTGAATATCCTCTTCACTGGTATTTGCGGGTAAATTAAACGAACGGGAAAATGAACTGTATCCAAATTCTCTTCGGGTATAGTTATCTTCTTTTTTTTCATCCTCACGTTTACTTTCTGCTGAGACCGTTAACAATCCATCGTCGACAGAAATGTCAAAATCCTTTTTGTCAAACCCAGGCGCCGCAAGTTCTACTTCAAACGCTTTATCATTTTCCTTCACATTAACTGCCGGCAAGCTTTGTCCCCTGAACCAGGGAGAATTGAAAAAACGGTCGTCATCAAAAAAATCTGAGAGGGGTGATCCTCTTAGAGTGGGCCAAGTTGATTGTCTTACAAGTGCCATAATGGTATGATTTTAATAGTTGAACACACCGGGAAAAAGTAAGAGGCTGTCGAACTTATTCAAGAATAAATTGGGACAGCCTCTCAGTTAGCCTCTCTCCTTTCGCTGGAATTATCCAGATCAAGTTATGTGGATATACTCTCAGATCCGATTCTAAGTCATCAATAAGATTCATCACCTTATAATTGATCATAAATCGTATCACTCCATAAGAGGTCAACACCTACATCTACTGTAAATACCATGCCATTCCGGAAATGTTCTTTAACTAAATGGAAATAAAGAAATCATAAGAAGGAATGTGGAAATAATTGGATACTGGGATTCACATTGTGAACAAAATGTCACCTTCATAAAAAACTATACCAACTGTCGGAGGCAAACGAATTTCCTTTTTTGAGCGAACTTCGCTAGGCGGAAATTCTTGATGACAGCGGTGTTCGCTCGAAAACAATCTGTCCTTTTATCATGGTCGTTTGAATATTAACAGCAGCATCAAAAATCACCACATCAGCATCCTTGCCTGGAACTAAAGATCCTTTAGAATCCAATACGTTTAAAATTCGAGCTGGCGTACTAGTCATCATTTTTATGGCGTCCGATCAAAGGTATTTCGGCCTTGGTGATCATAGTTCTCACTAACCGGTCGGCCGTAGCAACACTTCCGGCAAAAGACGTCCTGTCAGGAAGTTTTGCCACGCCATCTTCCACAATTACTTTTAACCCATTGGTCAGACTTCCAAGCACGCTTTCACCTGGCGGCATTCCCGCGGCGCGCATGGCATCCGTAATTAATGCCGTACGGTCGGCGCCTTTAATTTTGTAAACCAGTTTTAATAGTGGCGGTGGCAAATGAACACCATCCGCTATGATTTCTACATCCATTTCATCGATGATAAATGCGCTTTCTATAACACCTGCGTAGCGAAAAGCATTTTTTCGCGTTACTCCAGACATTGCAGAATATAGGTGCGTTGCTAATGTATACCCATTCTCAAAGGCAACAACTACATCTTCATATATAGCATCGGTATGCGCGACTGCAGGCAGAACATTTTTAGATCGCAGATAACGTCCGAATTCTATGGCGCCGTTTAATTCCGGCGCGGCGCTCCATCGTTTAACAACAGACGAGCGCGACAAAATTTCTTTGTATTCGGCTGGATCAGGGTCGCGAATAAATCTTGGATCCTGCGCACCTCGCTGACTCATGGCAAAGTAAGGACCTTCCAAATGCATCCCCAGAAACTGAGCGCCCTTTACATTTTTTTTGTTGGCAGATTCATAAGCCTCCAATGTCTTTAATATCTCTTCCTTCGAACTCGACAACGTAGTGGGTAACATCGCAGTCGTTCCATATCGGGCATGGAGCGCAGCAATTTCCAGAAATGCTTTTTCCGTTCCATCCATAAAATCATATCCTGCTCCGCCATGTACGTGGATGTCGATAAATCCGGGCGCGATAAAATTTCCTTTTGCATCAATTTCGATGGCATCACTAATCTCCGTACGTCGATCACTTACTTCAGAAATCTTATCATTCGTGATCACGACCATCCCGTCGGGAATGATCCGTTGCGGGGTGATAATCTTTCCGTTAAATATTTTTATCCGCTGCATGATTTTTTTTGCTCTTCGCTGGAACTTCGACAATCAAAGGTGCTTTGTATTGTACACTGGTCATCGCCATTTCCTCAATGCATATCCCTTAAAAGCATAAAACACAAGATAAAGATAACAGGGGAATAAAACCCAATAGGCAAGGCGTTCATCCAACACGTCTGCAAAGTGTCCATAGAACAATGGCATAATTGCATTACCGCATAATCCCATGATCATAACAGAGGCACCAAGTTTGGTGAACTTTCCCAAACCATCCAACGCCAGCGGCCAAATGCCTGCCCATACCAGGGAATTCGCAAAACCCAATAATACCACCATCCAGATTGAAAGGTCAGCCGTGTGATTTAAAAAAGTTACCTGACCATTAGCGAACTGGATAAGCAACGTAAGCAACGCCCCCAATAAGGTACAAAAACGCAACGCGGTTAGCTGGGTTATGTACTTCGGAATACAAATGATACCGAGAATATATCCGCAGATGGTAGCAAAAAGTGTATAGGAAGGAAAAACTTTTGCCTCCAGCAAATCGATCTTCATCGAGTTTGCATAGCCGATGATGGTATCAATGGCAATGACTTGCGTTCCAACATGCAGAAAAATTGCCAATGCCCCCAGAATCAGATGCGGAAATTCAAAAATGCTTTTTTTAGTGCTGTTCGCGGCGGCCACGGCCGGCGTCTCCTGTTCAGTATTAATTTCCGGCAAAGGTGAAAAACGAACGAACAAACCAAGCCCGAACAGCACGGTACCGACGCACGCATAGGGTACAATAACGCGCCGTATGAAATCATCAAGCGCAACATCTTTTTCCGCTTCGTTCATTGTGCTTAACGCCTTGAAGAGATCTGTATCGGTAGCTTTTAATATTACCGCTGCAAAAATTAGCGGCGCAAGGATTCCCGCACCTTTATTAAAAATTCCCATGATGCTGATTCGCTGTGCGGCACTTTCCTTGGGGCCAAGTACTGTGATGTAGGGGTTTGCAGCGGTTTGTAAAATGGCCAGGCCCACACCGATGGTAAACAATCCTAATAGAAATATTTCATAAACCCGCGTCAGCGCCGCGGGAATAAATATAAATGCACCTAACGACATGGCGAGAAATCCAATCAGCATTCCTTTTTTGAATCCGGTTTTTTTTAATAAGTAGGAAGCCGGCACAGAAACAATAAAATAAGATATATAGAAGGCAAACGTTACCAGGTAGGATTGAAAATTGGTGAGCTCGCAGGCAATCTTAAAATACGGAATCAGGATTGCATTCACCCAGGAAACAAATCCAAAAATAAAAAAGAGCAACCCGATGATGAAGATTGAAATCCACGTATCGCGTTGACTCAGGCTGTTGACTGCTACCGAAGCTGTTGCTGTTTTATTCATTCTTTAATTATTGAATGTCTCGGTGAGAGTAATGATGCTGAGGCTTTATCAAGAAATAAAAAACAATGGGGATGGCGTTGAAGTATACTCGCTGGGAATAAGCTACTCCACTTTCTCCTCGATGCTATTCTTTACTGCCTGAGCCTTTCTTTCATCCGGCACAGAACAAACAATATATTTTGATTTCATGATTTGTTGAATGGACATACTAATAGCCTGACGCGGAACTTCGGCCATCGACTTAAACCAACCTTCGCCTAGCTGTTGCTTTCTGCACGGCTCATCAAGATCAACAATGATGTATGGTTTGTCTGTTTCGAAATCCGCAGGCGGATCATTAAATGCCAGGTGCCCATTCTCTCCAATTCCCACCAGCGCAACATCAACTGGGTGATCGAGAATCAGTCTGCTCAACCGCTCGCACTCCTGATTCCCATCGGTCTCACCATTGATCAGATGATACTCCTGAATGGGTACATGGGCGATAAACCTTTCTTTCAAATACTTCCTGAAACTAGCGGGATGTGTTTGAGGGAGCCCGAGGTATTCGTCGAGGTGAAACATCGTCACTTTATCCCAATCGATTTGCGACTCATGAATTAATTGATACAATGTCTCAAACTGACTTGTGCCTGTGGCCAGAATTATAGTGGCAGCATTTCTTTCTTGCAGGGCGATGCGAATTAATGCCGCGGCTTTTCTTCCGGCAGCACGTCCCAGGTCTTTTGCATTTTCACTAACCGTAATGTGCATGTGTCTTAATCAAAATTCAATTTAACCACTTCTCCAAATTACTATTTACCATCCATCCTTAATTTTAAAATTTCAACTCTTCTAGCGTATTTTTTTGTAGCTTCCTCTACTGAAATTTTGTATTTGGAATAACCGGGAAATTTGCAGTCCAAAAACATTAAGGCGTGACATCAACCTTGCGCCAAACTTAGAACACTTAAACACTTTCTCATATGAAAGCACATTGGAACCGACGAAAATTTATTAAGGCGACTGCGGCTGGAAGTTTAGGCATTGGCTTAGCCCAGGAACTTCAAGCCTTCAACATAATTAAAAATTATCCTGCGAAAGAGAAGTATCGGGTAGCCATCATGGGCATCAATGGCAGAGGCATGGATCATGTTAAGGCGTACCTTAATCATCCAAAGGCGGAGATTGCATACATCTGCGACGTTGATCAGGTTCCCTTAGCAAAGGCGATGGAGGCAGCCTCCAAGGGGCAAGTAAAACCAAAAGGTATTGCCGATTTTAGAAAAGCGCTGGATGATAAGTCTGTCGATATTCTTTCTATTGCTGCACCTGATCATTGGCATGCCCCGGCTGCTCTGCTGGGATTGAAGGCTGGCAAACATATTTATATTGAAAAACCCGGAAGTCACAATCCAGCAGAAGCTGAACTGCTGGTAGAAGCAATGGGAAAATACAATACTAAGGTCGTGCAAATGGGAAATCAGCGAAGGTCATGGCCAGGAGTGAGAGAAGCGATAAAATACTTGCACGATGGTGTTATCGGAAGGGTGTATTATGCACGTGCCTGGTACACCAATACGAGACCGAGCATCGGAAAAGGAAAAATTATTTCTGCGCCTCCTAACCTGGACTATGAATTATGGCAGGGACCGGCGCCTCGGAAACCGTACCTGGACAATCTCATTCATTATCACTGGCACTGGCGTTGGAACTGGGGGACTGGTGAGGTCGTTAATAATGGAACCCATTTCATTGACCTTGCACGATGGGGACTTCAGGTCGAATTTCCCACAAAAGTTTATTCTACGGGCGGACGATATCAGTATCAAGATGATTGGGAAACACCGGATACACAAATTGCAACCTTTGATTTTGACGGTGGAAAGACCATTGCCTGGGAAGGAAGAAGCTGCAATCAACGCGGCATAAACGATATGGGATCGGGCGTATCATTTCACGGAGAAAATGGAACACTGGAGCTTCACAATAACGCATATAAAATTTATGATAATAAAGGAAAGTTGATGCAAGCCAATATCCAGACTCAGATGCAAAGACCGACGTAGTCGTCACGCAAACAGGTCCCGGGTTCGACCTCGACAAAGATCATTTCGCTAATTTTTTCGAATGCCTGGAAACTGGTAAGGCACCGAATTCGATCTACAGCGATTGCTACAAGAGTGTCCTGCTATGTCACCTGGCGAACATTTCCTACCGTACAGGCAGGGCGTTGCATTGCGACACGCGGAATGGCAGGATCCAAAATGATGCTGAAGCGATGAAGTTATGGACACGTGAATATGAAAATGGGTGGCAACCTTCCCTGACTTAACAAAATTATGAACCGACGAGATTTTATTTCCAGTGCAGCAATGGCAGGGACCACCCTGGGCCTTTCGTTTCCATCCCTGGCGACGTCCTTATTGGCCCCTATCAAAATCGGAATCATTGGCCTGGATACATCGCACTCTCCTGCGTTTGCAAAATATTTTAATGTGACTGATACGTCCGGAAATTTCCGGGTCGTAGCAGCTTATCCGCACGGCAGTAAAGATATCGAAAGCAGCGTATCGCGAATTCCAAAGTATACTGAGGAGGTAAAAGGATATGGTGTGACCGTCGTCGATTCAATCAAAAAATTACTGGAGACGGTAGACGTAGTGTTGCTGGAAACCAACGACGGCCGGCTTCACAAAGAGCAGGCTTTCCAGGTCATCGAAGCGAATAAGCCAATGTTCATCGACAAACCGATAGCTGCATCCCTGGCAGATGTAATCGCCATTTACAAAAAAGCCGGGGAAAGGAATGTGCCCCTTTTTTCAGCCTCCTCTTTGCGATACATGAAGACTGTGCAGGATGTAAGGTACAACAATGCGATAGGAAAAGTGCTTGGTGCCGATACGTTCAGTCCGGCGACGCTGGAACCGCATCATCCTGATCTGTTTTGGTATGGAATACATGGCGTTGAGATTCTCTTCAGCGTGATGGGACCTGGCTGCGAATCTGTTACACGATTTAGCAAGGACAATATGGAAGTAGTCGTTGGGTTGTGGTCAGATGGCAGAATGGGAACTTTTCGCGGCACACGCGAAGGCAAACATGATTACGGCGGAACCGCCTTCGGATCAAATGGCAACATGGTGCTCGGTCCGTTCGACGGATATGATGGCCTTGCCGTGAAAATTGCGAGTTCTTTACAACAAAAAAAACTCCCGTAGAAGATCGTGAGACGCTGGAAATATATGCCTTTATGGAAGCTGCGGACGTCAGTAAAAAGAAGGGCGGCGTAAGTGTGAAATTAAGTGAGGTTATGGATTCACATTAAATATCCCGTAGTTTCAGTGGAGAATGTTAGCAAGAAACGTCAACGACCAGCAACTTTTTACAAGTGAATTTTTTTTTGCTATTCGGATTGAGCATTCCTACGACAAAATAAAGTTCATTTATAAACTTTTTGCGAAACCTATTTACAATTTTCGTAACGTATTTTTAGGTATGATTAATATCAAAATGATACCTAAAGCTATCCTGTAATTTCCATTTTTTGGCCCCCTGTGCTCCTTAATGGTTTGCATAAAATCCCCCCTTTGGAGGGGCGCTTTTATTTAACAAATTCACAACATTCGATCAACATCCCTGCAGGCGATGGATTTTTGTTTCAAAAAATCCTAATAAAATCCACATGAAAAAGATTTTACTGTTACTTCTTGTGACCATTCTGTCCATTCCTGTGCTTGCACAGGAGACAAATGTGTCAGGCACCGTGACGGATGAAGCCGATGGCGTTCCGTTACCAGGCGTAAATGTTGTCGTAAAAGGAACTACTAACGGTACGGTTACCAACTCCGACGGAAAGTATAGCCTTACCGTTCCAAGTCCTTCCAGCACACTTGTTTTCTCTTTTATCGGACTGGTCACGCAGGAAGTTGAAGTCGCTGGAAGACAAGTCATCGATTTGCCCATGAAATCCGACATAACACAATTAAGTGAAGTGGTTGTTACGGCACTTGGTATCGAACGTAAACGAAATGAATTGCCTTATGCGGCACAGCAGGTCACCGGCGACCAAATAACGTCGACCCGAAATGCTAATTTTGTAAATGCCCTTTCCGGAAAAGTCGCTGGTATCGACATTAAGACCAATAATAATTTGGGAGGATCTACGAATGTTGTTATCCGGGGATACAAATCCATTACCGGAAATAATCAGGCGTTGTTTGTAATTGATGGCGTTCCCGTATCAAACGCCAATAATAATTCCGTTCAACAGCGCAACGGTGGTACAGGCGTTGACTATGGCAATGCAGCCGCCGATATCAACCCCGATAATATTGCCTCGCTCAATGTACTAAAAGGAGCAGCAGCCACAGCGTTATACGGATCGAGGGCCGCCAATGGCGTGATCATGATCACGACTAAAAAAGGTAAGAAAGATGCTTTTAGCGTAGTCGTAAACAGCGGCGTTACCGTAGGGGTAATCGATAAAACTACCTATGCAAAATACCAACGCGAATATGGCGCGGGTTATAATTCCGGATTTTATTCGGCAGACCTGGGCCAGGGAGTCGGCCCTGTAGTGCAGTTTGACGCAGATGCATCATTCGGTACTCAGTTCGATCCAAACCTTATGGTTTACCACTGGGATGCCCTTGACCCGTTTTCACCCAATTATCAGCAAATGAAACCCTGGGTCGGCGCCAAAAATGATCCAAGCCGAATTTTTTGAAACAGGCTGTGACCTCAAATCAGAACATAACCCTGATGGGTGGTACAGATAAGACAGTCTTTAAATTAGCGTATACCCGGGTCGATGACAAGGGTGTTTTACCAAACAGCAAGCTGGAAAAAGATTTAGTTAATTTTTCGGCTTCCTACGACATAACCAACCGGTTGACCGTCGGGGCATCTGCCAACTATTCCCGGATCACAGGTGTTGGACGATATGGAACAGGATACAACGGAAACAATCCCAATCAGCAATTCAGACAGTGGTGGCAGGTCAATACTGACATCAAGGAACAAAAAGATGCATACTTCCGGAACGGACTGAATGTATCCTGGAACTGGCCAACGCCCACCGGCGGCACACCTCCAATTTACTCCGATAACCCCTATTGGACCCGTTATAAAAATTACGCCAATGATTCGCGTGATCACTATTTTGGTTATGCAACAATGACCTATAAAATAACGGACTGGATGGAGGCCATAGGACGAATCGCCTTTGATGCGACAACAGACTTCCAGGAAGAGCGGGTGGCCGTGGGAAGTTCAGGCGTACGTTTTGGGTTAGATCCGACAGTTGCACCCGCCAATCGTGCCAAGTTTCTATTCGAGATTTGATCAATCATATTCAGAGACAAATTATGACTTGTTGTTAAATTTCAATAAGAAAATTTCTGAGTCTTTCAGTTTTACAGGGCTATTGGGTACCAACGTAAGGCGTACACGCCTCAGTTCTATGAAGGCTGCAACGAATGGCGGCCTTGTTATTCCCGAACTTTATTCCTTGTCTAATTCTGTGAGTCCCTTACAAGCACCCCTTGAAACAATACGTCAGGGTTGGAGTCGATGGTATTTTTGCCAATGCAAACCTTGGCTACAAGGAAATGTTATTTCTGGATCTGTCTGCCCGGCAGGATAAATCGACAACACTCCCCGAAGGCGATAATTCATATTTCTATTTCTCTACGTCAGGAGGTTTTGTGTTCTCTAAACTCATTTCGGCATCCTGGCTGACGTTTGGTAAAGCAAGAGTCAATTACGCAGAGGTTGGAAATGATCCGGTTCCTTTGAGTTTGTATGACGTCTATGATAAGCCAACAGCATTCGGATCCGTTGCAATGTTTTCATTGCCCAACACGAAGAATAATCCGCAACTCGTTGCCGAAAGAACAAAAAGCATTGAAGCCGGAATTGAAGCGGAATTTTTCGAAGGTCGTGTGGGATTTGATTTTACCTGGTACCAATCCAATTCGTTTGATCAGGCTATCCCCGTAAACCTTACGTCGGCTACCGGATATGTTGCGCGATTTGTGAACTCTGGCGAAGTGGAAAATAAGGGTATTGAAATTTCGGCCTTTGCCACGCCTGTTGAGTCTGAGAATTTCTCATGGACCCTTGGCCTGACTTTTAGCCGGAACCGGAATACTGTCGTCAGCCTTTACTCAGACGCGGTAACCAATGTTCAACTATCAGACGTTATCAATCCCCTGCAGGGTAGTGTTACTACCAATGCTGCAGTAGGCCACCCGTATGGAGTATTGAAGGGAACGAATTTTGTTTATACCGACGGTCAGCGTACTGTAAATTCACAAGGCCGATATATCGCAACAGCAAGTTCTGCCGAAATTATCGGCAATCCGAATCCGGATTGGTTGGGAGGTATAACCAATACACTTCAATTATAAGAATGTAAAATTTAATTTCCTGATCGACATCCGTCATGGCGGCGATATATTTTCATTGGACCAATGGTATGGTGAAGGAACAGGTCTGTATCCCAATACCGCTGGTTTGAATGAACTCGGTGTTCCAAAAAGAGCACCTGTGGCAGAAGGTGGAGGTGTTATATTACCAGGTGTCAAGGAAGATGGAACGCCCAATGATATTCGCGCATCAAACGAAGATGGCAACGGAACCGTATTTGGCTATCCGAACAGCCCACCACGTGCGTGGTATGTTTACGACGGCAGTTATATAAAACTGCGTGAGGTGGCATTAACATATTCATTACCGTCATCGTGGATTGAAAACCTTCGTCCGCTAAAGGGAATCGATATTTCCCTGGTCGGCCGTAACCTGTGGATCATCGACAAGAACATGGAATACTCTGATCCGGAGGAAACATTAAGCTCGGGTAACAGCACGAACGGTTATCAAAGCGGCGCCTACCCTGCCGTTAAGACGTATGGATTCAATGTGAAATTTAATCTTTAGGAGCCATGAGACATTTAATTATAATCTTTCTTTCTCTAATGCTTGATCACCTCGTGTGTAGACAGTTTGGATGATTACAACATTGATCAAAAAAGGCCAAGCACTGCGCCTGCCGAAACATTTTTAACCGCATCGGTGAAGCTATTATCGGATGTGATAACAACGCCCAATGTGAATATCAATAATTTCCGATTGTATGTACAGCAATGGGCTACGACTACATATCTGCAGGAGCCACGTTATGATCTGACATCGCGAATAATTCCTCAGAATATCTGGCAAACTCTTTATAAGGATGTAATTGCCGATCTTCGCGAATCAAAACGACTAACAGAAGAGGACGAACTCATCGCAGCCGAAGACAAAACAGCGATGCTAGCGCAATTGGAAGTAGTCGAGGTATACACCTGGTTTGTTCTGGTGACAACTTTCGGTGACGTTCCGTATTCACAAGCTATGGATTTTCAGAATCCTGTGCCCGTTTACGATGACGATGTAACAATATATGCTGATATTCTGGTACAGACTTGACGATGCGATTGGATCATTAACATCGGGAGGCAACGGGTTTGATAATGCTGATGTTTTATACGACGGTGATCTTGATCAGTGGATCAAGTTTGCTAATTCTCTCAAGTTAAAACTTGGCATGTTGCTCGCCGATGTAGATAATGCCAAGGCAAAACAAATTGTTGAAGAAGCTGCCGCCAATGTTTTTACAAGCAATGCTGACAATGCGCGTTTTCCTTACCTTGCTTCCCCTCCGAACAATAATCCGTTGTCTGCAAATCTGAACCCTGCTTTCTCTTCCCGTCAAGATTATGTCGTCGCCAGTACTATTACCGACAAAATGAATGCGTTGAACGATCCGCAGGCGACCTTTTTACTTTACCACTGTTAATGGAGAATACAAAGGTGGAAACTACGGCTTCGCGAATGCCTACGGTGACTTCTCACATACGAGCAATAAAACCATCGCAGCGGATTTTGAGGCGCTCTTACTGGATTATTCAGAAGTAGAATTCTTACTCGCTGAGGCTGTAGAACGTGGATTTACGGTCGGTGGAACGGCAGAAGAGCATTACAACAAAGCGATAGAAGCTTCTATCGTTTATTGGGGAGGTACTGCCGCTGATGCCACAACCTATCGCAATCAAGCCAGCGTAAAGTATACGTCTGCGGCTGGTACATACAAAGAAAAAATTGGCCTTCAAAAATGGATTGCTTTATATAACCGTGGTATCGACGCATGGACCGAATGGCGAAGACTTGACTACCCGGTATTGCTGCCTCCATCAGGTGGCAATGTGCCCGTGGGCTTAAGTATTCCCGTGCGGATAATCTATCCGATTAACGAGCAAACTTTGAATGGCATAAACCGTCAGGCCGCTGCAGATGGCATGGGCGGCGACCTTGCAACTACGAAATTGTTTTGGGACGTGAAGTGACGTAAATCAATAGCATCTAACCACAAGAGCCTTTCAAAATTGAAAGGCTCTTTTTTTTGGTTTGAAATTAACGCTGCCACTCAAAAGACACAGCCTGTTTTGATATCCTTGGTTTGATTTTTTAAATTATACCGAATGCTTCCCAACCCAGTATGTCAACATGAAAAAAAACTGGCGTCCATATACTATAGTTTTTGCCTTATCCTGTATTGCTTTAGGCCCAAACATCTTATCAAGCTGTGATTCTAAATCAGCTCTTGAAAAAAAATCCGCCGCGGAAGAAGCCCTTGCGTCTTTCGAGATAGCAGACGATTTCAAGATCGAATTGATAGCTTCTGAACCCCTGATCGGTGACCCGGTCGATATGGAAATCGATGAATATGGAAGACTGTATGTCGTTGAAATGCCTGGTTATCCTTTGGATAAGAGTGGCTCTGGCAAAATAAAACTATTAGCTGATACCGATGGTGATGGCAAAATGGACAAGAGTACTACGTTCGCGGAAAATCTTATTCTTCCCAATAGTGTAATGCGCTGGAAGAAAGGTCTGCTTGTAACCGATGCGCCCGCACGTTTTATATTTTGAAGACACCGATGACGATGGCAAGTCAGACATTCGAGATACGCTGCTCACGGGATTTGCATTATCCAATCCCCAGCACAATTTAAATAGTCCCTTGCTTGGACTTGATAACTGGATTTACCTCGCACACGAAGGAGCTGTTTCTACGGAAACATATCAGCGAGAATTTGGGGATCCAGGCCAGGAAATTTATTTCCCTGATCACCCGAATGCGCCAAGATTGTCGAAGAACGCCAACGGAAGAGCTGTACGTTTTCGTCCCGACAATCAGCAACTGGAATTGCTTTCCAGTCATACGCAATTTGGTCATACGTTTGATCCGTGGGGTCACTATCTGCTCGTTGGGAATGCAAATCATATTTACCAGGAAATAATTGCCGAGTCTTACCTCAAAAGAAATCCAAATCTTCTGCTGTCAAATTCGACGCAATCCATTTCCGATCACGGTAGCGCCGCCGAAGTTTTTCCCATCACTCAAAATCCCCAGCATCAACTATTAACGGATGTAGGTGTCATCACTTCCGCCTGCGGCCTTACGGCCTATTTGGGCGGGGCCTTTCCACCTCCCTACGATGAAGGTGTAACCTTTGTAGCGGAACCTGTGAGCAATCTCATCCATGTCGACAAACTAAAACCTGAAGGGATAACGTTTACGGCGAGCCGCGTTAAACCGCACCAGGAATTTCTTGCGTCAACTGATGCAAAGTTCCGGCCGGTGAATTTATATACCGGTCCGGATGGGGCTTTGTATGTCGTGGACTATTATAGACAAATCATCGAGCATCCCGAATGGATGGGAAAAGAAGTAATTGAATCCGGCGAACTTTACAATGACACCGACAAGGGACGAATTTATCGCATCAGTGCCAAAGACGCAAGGCCTGCTGAATGGACCAACGGGCTTGACTTGCCAACGCAACAGATGAAGCGCTTGTCATGCGGCTAGCAGACTCAAATGGCTGGTGGCGACAAAACGCACAAAGGTTACTGGTCGACCGAAAGAGCAAGGGATCCATCGATCCGCTAAATGCAATGGTCGGAAACGAATCGTCAATGGGAAGGCTACACGCACTATGGACACTTGAAGGCCTCGGCAAATTAAAGTCTGAACAAATTGCTGCCGCACTTCAGGATAACGAAGCTGGCATTCGGGAAAATGCTATAAAGTTGGCAGAACTTCACCTTTCTGATTTTCCTGAACTGAAAAATGCTCTCGTCGACCTGCAATCGGATCCCGACGCCAGGGTCCGCTTTCAACTTTTATGTACCCTTGGTTCCATTCATTCGAAACAACAGATAAAGCACAGGCAGCAGTTGTTATTTCAGGATATTGATGACAAATGGATGCAGGTAGCGGCATTGTCTGCATCATCAAAGCCCACTGCCTTGCTCAATGTTGTAATGGAAAAATTCCGCGAGGATAAACCTTCTCACGCAAGGCTGCTGGAACAAATCGCCGCGATGATGGCATCCGCTGACCAGGAAAATTCAATTCAGGAAGTTATGAGATATGCTGCAAAGGCTGAAAAACAAAATCAACTGACCATGCAGGCAGCGCTATTGGAAGGCTTAGCCAAAGGGTTACAAAATAAAAAAACGGTCAACCTTTTCTGCATCCGATCAATCACGTCTGATCAAAATATTTTTTGAAAGTACGGCTTCCCCCGTTCGCAAGTCCGCATTGCACGTCCTGAAAACAATCAGTGTGCAAAACGAGGGGCAAATCTCCCAGGAAATAGTGCGGGCCCTGAAGATTGCCGGAGACCGCAGTGTACCGGAAGATAAACGGGCCGACGCTATCGATTTTATTTCCATTCGAAATCCAGCGAAGTATTATGATCAGCTAAAGGGATTTTTTGTACCGCAAGAACCCCTTACGGTCCAGCTGGCAGCATTACGTACGTTAAGTTCAATTCCGGACCTTTCCGTTTCTCAGTCCTTGTTGGAGAAATGGCCATTGCTAACGCCACAGGTTCAGGATGCAATGGTAAGCACCTTCTTAACAAGCAGTGAAAAAATCGATCTTCTTCTAGACGCCATTGAAGCAAATAAGATATTGCCTGCCAGCATCAGCTGGCCTCGCAAAGTCAGACTCATGGCGCAACGCGATGAAGTGCTGAGGAATCGATCACGCGCTATCTTTACAGCTGATAATGAAAGTGAAGTAACGCAATCCTATCGATCGGCTTTGCAACTAAAAGGAGATATTGAAAATGGAAAAGTGATCTACCAACAAAATTGTGCACTATGTCATCAGATCCGCGGAACAATGGGCGTTTCCATTGGGCCTGATTTGGGAACGGTTCACAATTGGTCAGCGGTTGCAATTATGGCAAATACCCTTGCCCCCAACCTTTCCATTTCAAGCGGATTCGATCTGTGGTCGGTCGAACTAAACAATGGTGAATCATTACAAGGAATTATCGCAAGCGAAACACCAGGCGCATTAACATTGCGCAATACAGGTGCCGCAGATAAAACAATCAATCGAAGTGATATCAAGCTCATTAAAGGCGATGAACATGTCGATCATGCCCACAGGTTTGGAGAAACAAATCAGTGAGCAGCAGATGGCTGACTTGCTGGCATTTCTCAAGCAAAACAAATAACTTATAGGATACTGAAATCAAATATGAATCGTAGTCTCAAAAATTTCGTGCTGCACTTGTTTTCATTTTTTCTTGTCGCAATGCAAGTTTCTTTTGCACAATCTCAGCCGACCTTCGCATGGCCTGACGGAAAACAAGTTGCCATTAGCCTTACATTCGATGATGCCCGGGAAAGCCAGGTGGAAGGTGGCACCGCATTGCTGGATCAGTTTGGCGTGAAAGGGACATTTTATGTTGTTCCCTCCGCTGTGGAACGAAAACTCGAAGGCTGGAAAAAAGCCGTAGCCAACGGTCATGAGATCGGCAATCACTCCCTCAAACATCCTTGCAGTGGAAATTTTCCATGGGCTCGAGAAAAAGCATTGGAAAATTATTCCGTTGAACAAATTCGCGAAGAACTAATTGAAGCCAATAAACAAATTCAAAATCTATTGGGAGTACAATGCACCGTTTTTGCCTATCCCTGCGGACAAACTTTTGTGGGTAGAGGTAAGGAAACCAAAAGTTACGTGCCTGTTATTGCAGACATATTTTTTACAGGACGAGGATGGCTCGATGAAGGGCCCAATGATCCACAATTTTGTGACTTTGCTCAACTCACAGGAATTGAAAGCGATGGAAAAGATTTTGAGCAGATTCTGCCCCTTATTGAATCCGCCAAGAAGAATAAACAATGGCTTGTATTGGCTGGCCATGAAATGAATGAAACGGGAACGCAAACAACCCGGCTTTCTATGTTGAAGAAACTATTGGAATATGCACAAGATCCATCTCATGGTATTTGGATTGCGCCCGTTGGTACCGTTGCAAAGTATGTTAAGGATCAGCGAAAGTTTTAATTTTTTATAACACCTAGCCGTGTCTGCTATTTTTCGGAACGTGAATAAATAAATTCGGTCGTCTTTTGCTTTTCCCCAGTTTCTTGAATCAACACAGACTTCAACGTATCTTTTGACAAACGTTCATACGTGATGATCGTTTTTTTATCTGGCCTTTCGAAAATTGCTTTTTGACCATTTAAAAATGTCAACGGGATATAAGTATGGTTTGTCCTTATCTTCCCAGCCGATTGAACCCGGATTAAAATGCCGTAATTTTAAAACCGGCACACTGTCATTTTCATTCTGTTCGATAACAATAAATTCGTAGAACACAATTTTTCCATCTTTAACACATCGAAACGTACACATCATGCAATTTCCCCTGGGGCTGCTCCACAACCTCATCCATATCACCCCAATCGGAAGTGGTCTTCCAATTGCCCGCCATAAATTCAAGATCCGCTATTTTGAATTTTTGTTTCACTTGTGAGAATGCCGTTACGGAAAAAAGTAACAACAAAATGATGGTAGTAAAAAATTTCATGGCGTAGCAATTATTTACAATAACAGGATCTACTAACCATAAAATTAACACTCCACGAGGGTCCTGAGCAAGCTTTTTTGAATAAATTATTTTATTTTTGGAAAAGGAGCAGCAGAAATTTAGATCCGCCATCTTAGAATTATTTTAGATCTTACGATCTCTTTCTTCTCTTAACAAATTTAGGCTATGAAACTCCTTTGCTTTTTCACACTAACGATTCTCTTAAATTCGGTCGGATGCCCAAGATTTTTCTTCCGAATTGCAATCTATGGTGGATGCAGAAAATGCTTTTGCAAAATATTCAAAGGAAAAAAATACCCGGGATGCTTTTCTTATGTACCTGACCGATAGTACTGTCCTGTTCGACAAGAATGGGCCTATCAAGGGAAAAAAGTCCTGGACCGAAAGGAGTGTCAACAGCAGTTTACTCTTCTGGCGCCCCGTGTTTGTGGGTATATCCAAAAGTGGTGACTTGGGTTTTTCTACCGGACCCTGGGAATGGAGTCCCACCAAAGAATCTGCAAAACCGGAAGCACATGGATACTATGCAACGATTTGGCAGAAGTTCCCAGAAGGTTGGAAGATGGCGCTTGATCTTGGCACTTTAATACCGGGCCCCGAAGCGAATACAGCTCCTTTACATTCCTCTAATCCAAAAGGTGTTTCGAGGAAATCAGCCGCTAAGGCAACGATGAAGGATGCTTTCCTGGATGTTGACAAGAATTACAACAACAAATTGAATGAAGGCGGCATCGCGCTTATAAAAGAAGATTTTTCCAAAGACGGCTTGATCCTTCGGACCGGATCTTTTCCAAGGTACTATCCATTCAGCGACCTTTCGGCAAGCGAACATAAATTCAAATTCAGTCCTTTGGGAGGAGCTGTCGCGTCTTCAAATGATTTGGGTTATACATTCGGACGTGTACGGCTTGAACCAATAGGAGGTGGTTTAGCGAAATCGGCTGATGCAAACTTCTTCAGGGTTTGGAAAGTCGAAGATGGCGTTTGGAAAATAGTTTTGGATGTTATCGCAGTACAGAACTAAAATTGACCCGTCCCGTGTGTACTAACAAACGCGTGATTTACTGATCATCTAAGTGATGAAGGAGAATTATTGTAATCTTAATATAGTTTTCGAACGTTTTGCCAAAAGACTACGCCTTTGTACCCTTTCTGTTAATGGCTGGTCTTACTCGCACTCTCCTTAACGGGATTGCCATAATATTCACGTACAAGACGAAAAATTTCTTTTTTGTCGGAAAGTAATTCTGCTTTGATTACTTCTCGCTGTGTAATACTGGTTTTATCCTTTTTATTCCTGATAAGGCTGAGAAGTACCTGTTTGTCATGCAACTGGCCAATAGTATCCTGTACGTTGTCGTAGAATTTTACCTCTTTCCCTTTTAGCGTATCCTGAATCTTCGATAAATAGATTATTTCCTTAACAGCTTTACGAACCTTGTGTATAATAATCATCTTCGGCCTGGGATGTAGTTGAGGTTTTAATTTTTCGCTTTTTTCTTCGCAAGTACTTCGTGAGATCATCGCGGTGGACCTTATTAGAAACGCCTTCCAGTTTTTTGGCTCTGCCTTTCACCGTCCGGATAAACTGCGGTATGTTCGACTCAAACGCTTTAGCGGAATCTTTTCTACTGTCAAATATTCCATCATCGGTAATTTCACCTAGCCGGTATCGCTTAAGCATTTGCTTGAGCACATCCGGCTCGCGAACATGATCTGCTTTTCGGAAGATTTTCCGAAACGGAACAAAATTCTTGTGAGCTTTAAATCCTTTCTTGCTATCATTAATTACATGAAGAATTGCCTTTATCTTTTTTATGTCAACCCTGATCTGATGTAACAATTCAGGCTGCCGGTTACGCCTGTATTTTTTCAAATGCTTAATCAAAGCATCCATCTGACGTCGCGTGAATTTTTTAAAACGTTTCATCCCTTGCCAAATTTAGAAGTCGAAAGAATATGAACTTCATGGTAGCTCAAACCCCTTTTGACTAATTGATCATCATAAAAATGGAGCGACACGAGCGTCGTCCCTTCCTTCGTACCTCACTTCTATTTAAAATTTATAAACAATGGGAGAAACCGAAATGTTCAAGACGGTTTTGTCCCTGTGGCGAGCCCTTAGCCGGTGCTTAATTGTTGGCCATTGCAGTAAGTATAGCAGTATGTAATTGACTTAGCCGATTTTAATCAGCTAAATAAAAATTCGTCAGAATGATGTACAATGACGTATCGTTTGCCGGAATATCATAATTTCACTTCTCGGTGATCCGTCTTATGTACCCTTCTCATCCGATTATTCATTTAATGTGTTACGCTTTTGCGCTTTGGATAACATTTTTTGATTTTTTTCCGGCCTTTTCTCAGATTTCAAAGATAGATCCAGATAAAGAAACAGGATTCTTTTTTAACAGGTACTACTCCCCCAAAGAATACGGTGCCTTTCCGCAAAACTGGTCTGCATTACAGAACGCTCAAGGTGTAATGGTTTTTGCTAACGGTGATGGAATTCTTAAATATGATGGCGTTGCCTGGGAATTTCACTCGTTACCCAACTTAAGTGTAGTCCGTTCGCTGGCAATGGATGAAAATGGCCGCGTCTATGTAGGAGCTTATAATGAATTGGGATATCTAACGGCAGATAAGCAAGGCAATCATGAATATGTTTCACTCTTAAGTCATCTATCGCCGGAGCAAAGGGTATTTGACAATATTCATAAAACCTATGTATTGAATGGAGCCGTAATATTCAATACAGAACGAAGTCTTTTAATATGGGACAATGATCAATTTCACGAAATACTATGGCCTGAGCGGAACGACTATAAAATGTCATTTTTAGAAGATGGTATCCTCTACGTTCATATCAAAAGTATAGGGCTTTGTGTATTACAGGATCGTGAATTTAAATTGGTCAATGGCGGCGAATTCTTTAAAGATAAAAAGGTCAGGGCGGTATTACCTTTTAATGATGAGAGCAAACTTATATTAACTTCCGAACATGGTCTTTATTTGTACAATGAAAATGCGATCACTCCATTTAAAACTGAAGTCGATGATTATTTGAAAAATAGTTCTGTGTATTGCGGCTCCGCTTTGCCTGATGGGACGTACGCAATTGGGACCCTTCAGAAAGGTTTGCTTTTTATAGATAATAAGGGAATCGTAAAGTCATTTTTTAATAAGGCCAATGGATTAGGCTCTGATGAAGTTTATAGTTTTTGCCTGGATCATCAAGGCGCCTTATGGGTAACCTTGAGCAATGGAATTTCCAGAATAGAAATTCAAACACCCATCAGCCACTTTATGGAAAATTCGGGGCTTGATGGTTCCGTCCACGCAATTGTTCGCTACGACGAATATTTATATGTGGGAACATCTCAGGGATTGTACAAACTAATACCTGCGGAACTGCCTGATAAGCCTGCCCATTTTAAAAAGATAGATGAATTGAATTTTGGTGTATGGGGAATGGCTGTGGCAGACAATTCATTGTTTTTAAGTACCGATAAGGGTTCATTCATTCTTAAGGACAATAAATTCCGCCAGCTAAATAATTTTCCATCAAGTCCAATTTTGCAAAGCAGATTTGATCCTGATATTATTTACTCGGGCCTGTCCGATGGAATAGCCGTTTTAAAAAAAGTTAATGGTCAATGGATCGATGCAGGAAAAATTTCGGGAATTGAGGCAGAAACTGTAGAGCTACTTGAAACGTCAAAAGGCGATCTTTGGGCCAGCACATATTCAGAGGGTGTATTCTTCGCTAAATTTCCGCGATCTGAAAGCGGGAAAAGATTATCTGAATCCAGCCGTTAAAAATTTCAGTGAAGATGAAGGCCTGCCATTTGGTTACACCAGAGTGTTCAGTATCGGAGAAAAGGAAGTTTTTTGGGTAAAAAGAAATGAACTTCCTGAACAAAACTACCTTTTTGATGAAGCGAATACGAAGTTTATAGAATATACCGGTTTCGCTAGCTATCTCGGGTTACCTGATGTTTTAGCCTATCCAATATCACAAGAGAAAGATGGGAGATTTTGGGTGAAGGAGGTAAGATCCGATGTCAACAATCGGATCATTGCAAATCGAAAAGCCGACGGGCAATTCGATTTTCAGAATATTGATTTTTCAAGATTAAAAGATTATAAATTCAGAGTCTTATTTGAGGAAAATGATATAGCATGGTGGGGAGGCCATGATGGAATAGTGAGATTGGAAATTTCCCGATTTGATGAAAAACCTAAAAAACCATTCAAAGCTTATATTAATAAGATTTCGCTAAATAATGATTCTGTATTATTTATTGGAACCGAAACACCACTTCAAAATTTAACTTTTCCGTTCAGATATAATTCGTTCCGGTTTGAATATGCTGCCAGCGCTTATGATGCACCTCAATACAATCAATATCAATATTGGCTGGAGGGTTTTGATGATGATTGGTCTGCATTGACTGGTGAAACCTACAAAAGCTACACCCGGATTCCGGAAGGATCCTATACTTTTAAGGTGAGGGGGAAAAATATCTATGATGAATTTAGCGAATTAGCTTCTTACACTTTTAATGTTTCGCCTCCCTGGTACCGACATTATCTAGCCTATGGGTTGTATTCTATCGCGTTAATAGCCTTTATCGTAGGGGTGGTTAAATGGCGTTCAGCGCAGTTGGAGAGAGCAAACCGCGCATTAGAAGAAAAAATTATTGAAAGAACCACAGAAGTCGTTGATAAAAATCAACAGCTCGAACAGCTTGCTGAAGAACTTGAGACCCAGGCAACACAACTTAAAGAATTGGACAAAATGAAATCCAATTTTTTCGCCAACATCTCCCACGAATTCCGAACTCCCTTAACGTTACTGCTAAGCCCATTGGAGCGGGCTTTATCAACTGAGAATGGATGGAAAACTGATAGGAACGTAACTGAAATGATGTTTCGAAATGCAAAGCGGCTTCAGACGCTCATCAATCAGCTGTTGGACCTGTCAAAATTGGAATCCGGTCAAATGAAGTTATTCCTGTCGGAGGGAGATATAATTCAATTCGTAAAAGTCATCGTAGCGTCATTTGAATCATTGGCACAGAGCAAGAATATAATTTTTCAATATCGAATATCAAAAACGGCTTATTCCTGCTTTTACGATTCTGATAAACTTGAAATAATATTAAATAATTTACTATCCAATGCATTTAAGTTTACCCCGGAAGGTGGTAAAGTTGATTTAGTGCTGGACTTTGATCAAAAAAATAAAGAAGAATATCTGAAGTTTACCGTCTCCGATACAGGTAAAGGCATACCTGAAACCGCTTTACCAAAAATTTTTGATCGCTTTTATCAAGCTGATGCCTCAAGTTCCAGGGAATTTGAAGGAAGCGGAATTGGCCTTTCCCTTACTAAAGAGTTGGTTACTTTAATGAATGGAACTATATCGGTGCAAAGCAAAGAGGGAACGGGCAGTATTTTTATTTTGGAGATACCCGCGATCACAGCGCCAGATAAGGATTTTAGTTTTTCCAAAGGAATTAAATAACAGTCTTATTCTTCATGATCATGAAATTGAAGTCAATGAAAGTTTCAGAAATAAAAAAACTTCACAAACGGAAAAAGAGGACCACGATACATTACCATTAATTCTTCTGGTGGAGGACAATATTGATTTAAGTGCTTATTTGACAGGAATCCTTGACAAGAATTTTAAAATAATTACTGCATTTAATGGGAAGCAAGGCTTTGAAATAGCTTTAGAAAATATTCCTGATCTTATTCTTAGTGATATGATGATGCCGGAAATGGATGGATTTGAATTATGTACAAAGATCCGAAGCGAGGAAACGACGAGCCATATTCCATTTGTGTTGCTTACAGCTCGTGCCGCTATTGAAGACCGCCTGGAGGGTTTTGAATTGGGAGCCGATGAATATCTAACGAAGCCATTTAATGTGAATGAACTCCATGTACAGAATAAATAATTTACTTGAGCAAAGAAGGAACCTGCGGGAAAGATTTGGTAAAGAAATAAAGGTACAGCCAAAAGATATAACTGTTACTTCTGTGGACGAGCGGTTCTTACAAAAAGTAATCGCCAAAATGGAAGAAAAAATTTCGGATTCCAGTTTTTCTGTGGAAACGTTTAGTATGGAAATCGGCATGAGCCGAAAGAACTTTCACAGAAAGTTGGTAGCGCTTATTGACCAAACACCCAATGAATTCATAAGAATTTTTCGGCTGAAAAGAGCCGCGCAACTCTTAGAACAAAAATCTGGCAACGTAAGTGAGATTGCGTATCAGGTAGGTTTCCAAAACCTCTCCTACTTCACCAAATGTTTTAAAGAACAATTTGGCGTCGCACCCAACGAATTTTTGAATAAAAAATCTGTATAGAAGGAACTTCAGTCGCACAATTGAATCAGTCCCCGGCGTAACGTCAAGATATTATTTAGCGCTGAGTAGGCAAGAGGGAGTTTCACCCTCAAGCCTCTCACAGAACCGTACGTGAAGCTCTCACTTCATACGGCTCATGTTATTTCTTTTGAATTAAGCAGGCGATTGGTTCATCCTCTTTTCAAGTTGACTAATTGTCTGTTCACCGAAATAACCTAAGCCCTTGGCTCCATTCCCATTACAGAAACTTCATCACTACTATGGCTTAGTCCGACTTCCTGCATGCTCCTTACTCCTTCCTGTTGTGAGTCCTCGAACTTTTTTTTTTTTTCGCTCGGTCTCGAAAGCCAGTAACAAGTTTGCCATACAGGATCTCCCATGTTCTCTGTTACAGCCTGTGATAGAGTCGTGCCATCTGTATGGCGGTAGAGTGCATGGCCGGTATTATTTCAGGTGTCTGCCATACTTTTCACATCTCCTCTGCAAGAGAATGCTTTCACTCTACGACTAGCGATTTCGTCACTTCTTCAATGGTTCACTTTCGTTCACCTCTCTATCACGTATCTGCCCTTTGAAAAGGCTTTTCCCTGACCGTTCACCACCAAACTTTTACAAGTCCAGCAGCGCAGGGTGACTTGACAACTCTACCTGACATAGCGTTGCCGATGGGCCACTATCCATCATCTGTAAAAGAACTTATCATGGCACAAGCAGAGGGAACACCGAGTTAAAATGCAGGGAGGTGCGCTGAGAATGGAATTGGCTCACTGGATTTTTCTCAGCGCAAATTCCTCCGTGGACACTGCGCTAAAAATTCCGCCTGGTTATGAAAGAGATTTTAGATTTTAGATTGCTATCGCATCCCCGCTTTCCCTCCGTGTCTCCGGGCTTCCGTGGTAAAATGGATTTGTGTCCTTAAATGCATTTCACGCAAGTATCATAATTTGGGGCTAATGTTTTTTTGATAATCTATTTAGTTCGAGGTTCGGAGTTTGAGGTTCGAAGTTATGGTCCAGGTTAATGTCTGCTTGGGCTAAGGGCGTCGTCAAAACTTTTTACCACGGAGTCACGGAGCCACGAAGAAAATCACAACCTTCCTACGGAAGGACGTATCGACCCACGGCTTGGCCGTCTCTGCGGCCTTGTGTCGAGTAGATTTGCGTGAGTAATTTGCAATGGAGTTAAAATATTTTTTGTTGAGCATGTTCTTTGCGTACCTCTGCGTTTAAAATTTCGACCAACTACTTGATCTATAATATTGGCGCTCAACAGGAGTCGCTTAAGAAAGCAAATGAAGTTTTTAAAATCGTCTTCGCGCCTTAGCGACTTTGCGGTTAAATTGTGGGAGGCTTCATATAGGAGATTTTAGTCTTCCGGGGCTTCCGTGGTAAAATGGATTTGTGTGCTTAAATGCATTTCACGCAGAGGCCGCAAAACTAATTCGCCAAGGCTGCAAATTCCTGATTCGTAATCTCAAGAAAATCCATTTTAGCCCTGGGTGTTTTAATTGAACCGCAAAGACGCCAGGGCGCAAAGGAATGTCAGGGTCCTTAAGAAAGCAAAATAAAGTACCCGGGCTACCCTCCTTGGCACCCTTCACTCTTTCTACATCTTTAGGGTGGCAATGAAACATTTCGTTAAAGGATTTATAAAAATATGAGCGGCTGTTAAAGCCCGTTTCATAGATTACTTCTGAAACGCTCATATTGGTGTTCTTCAGTAGGTCGGCGGCTTTTCTCAATCGATACTGTTTGATAAGGCCATGAGGCGTGAAGCTGGTAATGGTTTTTACTTTTTTATACAATGACGTTTTACTCATGCCTACTTCATCGGCTATGGTATCCGCGTTGAATTCAGCTTCACTCAAATGAAGGAGTATACACTGCGTTATTTTGGAAAAGAAGTCGTCATCTTTTTCTCCGATACCTGTAGCCACCTGTGTGAACTCAAGGTCTGCAAAATTTCTAAATTTCTTCCGGATCATCTCCATACGTTCTATCAGCTTTTCAATTCTGATAAAAAGATGTTCAGGATGGAAAGGTTTAGGAATATAGGAATCTGCGCCAACCTGCAATCCCTCTATCCGGTTTTCAATTTCTCCTTTTGCTGTCAGTAGGATGACGGGAATATGACTACTTTGAATGTTTTCTTTTATTTTTTTACATAAGGTTAATCCATCCATATCGGGCATGATCACGTCGCTGATCACAAGATCAATTCTTTCCTCCTCCAGTATCTCTAATGCTTTTTTGCCGTTGCGCGCTTTATGAATTACGTATTTATCGGATAGGATATTATCAAGCAACGAAATGATGCTGGCATGATCATCCACAACTAATATGGCGTATTCATGTGCCGATACTCGCGATATAGTTTCTTTTTCTGCATGCAATGGAAGAAAATGGTCCGTATCAAATTCGAGTGAAACTTTTTCGGGTAGATGGGACAATGAAAGGATCATCGGGCTTTCTTCGGGCAGATCCTTATAGTACTCCTTAGCAATAGGGATTGTCACTGTGAATAAACTTCCTTTTCCCAACTTGCTCTCGACGCATATTTCTCCCCGGTGTACCTGCACCAGGCTTTTTGTGAGCGACAGTCCAATGCCTGTGCTCTTCTCAATACTGTTGGTGTTAATCACAGCGCTGTTATGATAGAAACTTTCGAAAATTTTTGCTCTGTTTTCTTCTGCAATTCCAATACCCTCGTCGCGTACGGCAAAAAAAGCTTTGCCTCCCGACTCTTTCAGGATAACGCTGACCATACCTCCTTTGGAATTATACTTGATCGCATTAGAGATCAGATTTATCAGAATCTTTTCTAGTTTCTTGTGATCAACATAAGAAATCAATTCATCGGGTTCCGGATAAAATTCCAAATGCGTTTCACGATCGGCCGCATGTTGTTTAAACGAATCGATGATTTCTTGCGTGAATGGAACCAAGTCCACAGTAGCAATAACAAGGCTCTCTTTGCCGGTCTCTATTTTACGAAATTGAATGAGCTCATCAATTAGTTTTTGGAGCCGTAACGAATTGCTGTAAATGGTTTTCAGCTGTTTTTGTTCACCGGCATTGCTGTTGGTATGAATCAGGGAAGCAACGGGTCCTAAAATCAACGTCAGTGGTGTGCGGAATTCATGCGCAATGTTTGTGAAGAATTGAAGCTTATAGTCGTTGAGCTCTTTTAATTGGAGTGTCTTAAATTTCTCAATAGCCATTGCTTTTTTTGTTCGGGTTCTCCAGCGTATATAAAGTACGATTGCAATTTGAAGTGCAAGGATGAGTAAAACGTAAAATGCATAGGCCCAAGCCGTTTGCCAAAACGGAGGTGTGACAATGACCATGAGCACTTTGGGATATGTGCCCCAATCACCATTTTCATTCGTATAGTTGATCGTAAGCTTATATTGGCCCGGAGGGATGTTGGTGAGGGTTATTGACTGTTGCTGCCCAATACGATTCCAGTCTTTGTCGAAGTTTTCCAGGAAATAACCGTAAGCGCTTTTTTGTTTATTCCAATAATCAAGGGTGGTGAAGGAAAAACTGATGAAGTTTTGATCGTAGTTAAGTGTAATCGTATCCGTTCTGTCGATATGCTCATCAAGAATTCCCGTGTCGTCACCTGGGGTAACGGGTACGTTGTGAACAAGAAAATCCGTCAACATAAGTTTCGGAAAGTAATTATTGGAGTGAAGTTTATGAGGATATACGATATCCAGGCCATCGATGCCTCCAAACAAAAGCTTCATCGAATTCGCAGATTGAAATGCTGCGCCATCAGCGAATTCATTATTTTTTAAACCGTCATTGGAATCAAAATTTTTAAAAGTATTCCGTTGGCGGTCATACATCACCAGACCATGGTTTGTCGAGAGCCATATATTTGAATTGGGATCTTCCAGAATACCATGAATCGTGTTGTTAGGAAGCCCTTCGTGCTGCGTAAAATGTTCAATACGGTAAGGTTTGTTCTGCAGGAATAACCGGTCAAGTCCTCCGCTGGAGCCGATCCATAATTGCTCTTGCTTATCTATATGCAGGCTGAGCACATCATTGTTGCTTAAGCTATTAACCTCGCCCGCATTTGCGTGAACGTGCGCTTCGATTTCTTTCGTCAAGGCATTGTACCTGTATATTCCTCCACCTCGGGTACCAAACCAAAGCAGGTTTGGTCTTTCTTCCACAATGGTATACACGATATTACTTTTTATGGCGACGGCGCGCGTTTGGCCTGCATGGGATAACTGATCAAAGTCTTTAAGTTGATATTTTCCCTCCGGCGTTTTTGAAACTTTAAGATGGATCACACCGTATCCGCTGGTCCCCAACCAGATGTCGTTAAAGGCGTCTATACAAATGGAGTAAACTGAACCGAATACGAGATCACTTTTACCTTCAAAATCCCTTGGAAAATGAAATACCTTCCCGGTACCTGCTTCTATCATATCGATTCCTTCGCTGTCTAGACCGACCCAGATATTATTGTCATGATCCTTATTAATCGCTAATACTGCATCATTGCTCAATCCGTTCCGGGTGTTTAGTACAGTAGTCTTTCCGTTGATAGGATTGATAATATTCAGTCCACCTCCCCGTGTTCCGATATAAAGGCCAGAAGTGTCCTCGTAAACAGACCGGATGATGCTATGCGAAAGCTGACCCGCCTCGGGGTTCCCTTCGGTAATGGAATAAAACGCCTTGGGGCGTGTGAAAAATTTATAAACACCATCACCATCCGTGCCGACCCATACAATATCCTGCTTGGTTTCCTGAATGCTGAGGATTTTAATCCGTGCCTTCGAAAAAGTGGGAAAGAATGCATTCATGGAGTTCACAACGAAACCGTTGCCAGTCGGCAAGACTTTTAAAATGTCGCCTGATTCGGATCCGATCCAGATCGCCGTGTGGTTTGAACTTTCCGATAACGTTGACACGGAAATATTGCCAAGCTTAAGAATATGCGGATCCTTCTCAATATCGGCGAGGTCAAATAAGAGAAGTTTTTTATCTGTGTTGACGACAGCAAGAAAATAACGTTCGCCTATACGAAGAAATTTATGAAAGCTGAGCTTGTCTTCATCAATAAGTTGTTTACTGAAAACTAACCGGTCATTCACCGTACAAGCAAGCTTCCCATCCCTTCCCAACAAATATTGCAATCCGTCACGTTGCCCCAGATCAACAATGGAGGTAAGCCAGTCGGCATCTAAACCTTGTAAATGAACAGGAATGAATTGATCTGTTTCGTACGAATATCGGCGGATCCCTTTCCCGGTCAGACTGACCCATACCGATGAATCCGAACCGATGCACGCTCTTATATTATACTCCAGAAAAGGAATATCGTTCAAACTGTCTAGATACACCTGAAAAGTGTTTGTGGTGCGATTGTATTTATTAATCCCCTGATGGGTTACGACCCAAAAATCACCCCTTCCATCTTCGAGAAAATCCCGGATAACATTGTTGCTGATAGTTCCTTTCACAAACGGATCAGGCTTGTAAACTTTGATGCTGCTGCCATCATACCGGTTCAATCCGTCCCAGGTTCCCAGCCATACATAGTCATACCGATCCATATAGACCGAAGTAATCGCGCTATTCGAAAGTTTAGCCGCCTTATCTACATGTTGAAACGGCCATGGCGATGTACTGTCACCTTGTATGAGATTCCCGAAAAGCGTAAAGATTAATAAGGCGGAGAACATAGCTGTCAGCTGTTAGCTGTTAGCTGCAAGCTGATAGCTAAAAACCCTTAACAAACTTAGATATAACTGAAACAACAAACCGGATTAGTTTGTCCTCCAGGTACCAATATGTCCACTGGGTTCTCGAATCGCTGATTATTTATAACCGGCAGTACTTTTTAAAAATCCTGCCGGACAGGCTCAGCGCCTGATTTGGCCACCTTGCGTGATGCAATCGAATGTTATTTCGCTGCATCCCGACTTTATGCAAACTGTTTCATCCTTTGACCTTGCCAAGAGATTTGAGAAAAATCCATTGCTAACACCCGATCATGTCAAGCCTAGTATGGAAGGCATGACGGTAGAATGCCTCCTTAATCCAGGTGTTTTCAGATTCGATAAAAAGATCTGGCTTTTGATCCGGGTGGCAGAACGTCCTGAACAAAAAGAAGGCTTTGTTAGTCTACCGGTATACGATAAGACAGGAGAAATAGAGATTCTGGAGTTTGACAAAAACGATCCTCATCTTGATTTCAGCGATTCCCGGGTAATTCGTTACAAAGACAAAGACTACCTCACGACGTTGTCGCATCTGCGATTAATGTGCAGTGATGATGGCATAACATTTCATGAGCCTGAAGGCTATGATCCGATTTTTGGTAAAGATCCGCTGGAAGCCTACGGCATCGAAGATTGCCGTGTCACGGAAATAGACAACGTATTTCACCTTACCTATACCATGGTTTCGGCGTATGGTGTTGGCGTGGGACTGATGCAGACAAGAGATTGGAAACATTTCGTTCGCAAAGGCATGATCTTTCCACCGCACAATAAGGATTGTGCCATTTTTGAATATAAGATCAAGGATAAATATTACGCCTTGCACCGCCCAAGCAGTCCTCAGCTCGGAGGAAATTATATCTGGCTTGCAGAATCACCAGACTTAGTCCATTGGGGCCATCACAAGTGTATTGCTACCACCCGCAAAAATAAATGGGACAGCGCCCGCATCGGCGGTGGCTGCTCCCCTATCAGGACTCCTCAGGGATGGCTCGTGATCTATCATGGCGCTGACGAAAATCACCGGTATTGTCTTGGCGGCATTTTGCTGGACATAACGGACCCCAGCAAGGTAATTGCCAGGAGCAATCATCCGATTATGGAGCCAACGGAAGACTATGAGCTAAAAGGATTTTTTGGCAACGTCATCTTCACGAATGGTCACGTGATTAATGGAGATCTCTTGCGTCTTTACTACGGAGCCAGCGATGAAGTGATCTGCGGAGCTGAACTATCCATACATGAAATACTCAATTCCCTTACCGTAAGGCAATAATAGTACCGTCACAAATGCTGTCAGCTGTAAGCTGTCCGCTGAAAGCTCAAGAAAATTTTCTTCACACATAAACATTCATCATGACCTTAGCCGCACTCTTAAAAAAACCGCAAGATGAGTATCAGTTTTTTTTGCTGATGCCCCGCGATACACGTGTGCTGTTGGTGACGAATATGATCTATGCTTTCGTATTGCCGGTAATCGAAATATTTGTTGGTGCCTACATCATGCGAAGCTCGAATGACCCCTCCATAGTGGCGGTTTATCAACTCACAGTATACACGGGCATTCCCATTACCTTTTTGATCAATGGATTTTTGCTCAGCCGTATAAAAATTTCCAGTCTTTATAGTTTTGGTATGCTGCTCAGCGGGCTTTCAATGTTGGTGATGATGAGCCTTGAAAACCTTTCCGTAGTTGGCGTAGGCGTAGCTGGAATATTAATGGGCTGCTCCTTTGGTTTCTTTTGGTCTAACCGGGATTTCCTGGCGTTGAATACTACGAATGACTCAAACCGCAATTATTACTATGGCCTGGAGACTTTCTTTTATACCATCACCTTCATTTTAGTCCCGTTGGTAGTCGGCGCTTTTCTGGCGACAGCTGATACACGGGGCTGGTTTGGAGGAAATATGAACAACGGATATCAAATCGTGACTGTTGTTGTTTTTCTACTGACCATACTTTCCAGTGTAGTCATACATAAAGAGAAATTCAAAAATCCGGCACATAAGCGATTTCTCTATTTCAAATTTCATTCCCTATGGAACAAAATGCTGGTACTGGCAGGGCTAAAAGGATTAGCGCAAGGATACCTGGTCACGGCTCCTGCTATTCTGATTATGCGTATGGTGGGCAGCGAAGGTTCACTGGGATTAGTGCAAGGTATCAGCGGCATTGCAACCGCTGTGATGTTATATCTGCTGGGGCGAACGACGAAGCCCGAGCACCGCATTTACATTTTCTCGGTCGGGCTAGTGATCTTTTTAATGGGAACATTGGCCAACGGAATTTTATTCTCAGCCTTTGGCGTAATGATTTTTGTTTTGTGCAAGGTGTTGTTTCAACCGCTTCACGACATCGCATATTTTCCCATCCAGATGCGGGTTATAGACGTGGTCTCTAAAATTGAAAACCGGAATGAATTCACCTACATATTCAATCATGAGTTCGGCCTATATGTCGGTAGGTTCCTTGGTTTAGGGCTCTTTATTTATTTCGCCACCTACATCTCCGAAAGCTTTGCTTTAAAATATTCACTCATCGTCATCGCGATTGTTCAGCTAGCCTCTATTCCGCTGGCCCGGCACATTGTAAAGGAATCTTATAAACTACATAAAGTATGAGACGAGGTACGAAGGACGAGGTACGAGGTACGAGGGATGAAGCCCATGACGTAATGGACCGTGTAGGAAAGATTTACGCGTGGCTAAGACCCTTATGGAAAAATCACCTCTCACCACTTACCTCTTACTTACTTACCTCTTACTACTACTTACCTCTCTACTTCTCTTATTTGCTTCATCATGCGATAGGAAGCACCAAACGGTGCAGGTTGTGATCGATCGGATCGCCTTGATGCCTGACCAACCGGAGCCCTATAAGATGACGGATTGGTATGAGAAAGCGCATCATTTTGACCAGTATGTATTCAACCTCGAACTGAAAGAAGAACATCAGCCCTTTATCTGGATCGATAGCGCACAACGAAACTTTCCACAAAATACGTTTGGCATGTTCACGGTCATCGGCGATATCCGCCAAGGACCAAAAGGAAGCAAGGAATTTCACGAAGCGCTTTGTTCTATGGGGTCTGTGCTTGGTGCCGGGCTGGTAGGTATTGATAAAACAAATCAGAATGGGTTCAACTATGTGAAGATGACCCAGAATTATTTCAATGCTGCCAACGGCTGGAACATCATGATGAACAATACAAATCCTTCCGTAGCGCTGCTCGGCGGTGGTTATGGACGTGATTGGTGGTATGATGTTTTTCCGAATGTACTATACTATGGTGTTTGCGAATTATTCCCAAATGTGGCGCAGGCCGATAGTCTGCAACATATTATAGCCGAACAATTTTTAAAAGCTGACTCCGTCCTCCAGGGAAACTACGACTATTCCTACTTCGATTACAGCAAAATGAAAGGCATGGTCAACAACATTCCGCATCAACAGGATGTTTCGGCCGGTCACGCCTATGTATTATTATGTGCATACCAAAAATTTGGTGACGATCGCTACCTGAAAGGAGCAACGTCAGCCATGGATGCTTTTGTGAGTCAGAAGGAAAGTCGCTTTTATGAAGTGCTGATGCCTTTCGGTGCATTGGTCGCCGCGCGGCTGAATGCAGAGCACGGAGCAAATTACGATGTAAAGAAAATTCTCGACTGGACTTTTGAAGGCTGCAAAGCTGCAGACGGCCGGACTGGATGGGGTGTCATTACAGAACGCTGGGGCGATTATGACGTCCATGGTCTACAGGGAAGTATTACCGATGGCGGTGGGTACGCTTTTTTGATGAACTCATTGGATATGGCGTGGCCCCTTGTGCCGATGGCAAGATATGATAACCGCTACGCTACGGCTATCGGAAAATGGATGTTGAATGTAACCAACGCAGCGCGGCTATTTTATCCGTACGAAATAGACGATCAGCATCAATGGCTGCCTTTGAAAAAAGAGCTTTCCAAAAATGTCATTGCTTACGAAGGTATCCGGAAAGCAGATGATTACAAAAGGGCCGATCTGAAAGGCGTTTCTCCCGTCGCTATCGGCGATGGTCCGAAGTGGACGAAAGGACAGCCGGATATTTCGATGTTCAGCCTCTATAGCTCCGCGCAAGTAGGAATTTTTGGCGCGATCGTGAGAAAAACGAACGTCGATAAAATATTACAAATCAACTGTACGGCTACAGACTTTTACAGCACCGGGTCCTTCCCGACCTTCTTATACTACAATCCCTATGACACGCTGAAGGAAGTATGCTTTTATAACGATGCTAAATCCAAAGTAGATCTCTACGACGCACTGAATAATGAATATCTCGCGCACGACGCATTGGAAGAAAATTGCTTTGAAATTCAAGCCAAATCTTCGCGCCTTATTGTGGTCTTGCCTTCCGGCAGTGAAGTAACAATGGAAGATGGCAAGTACATCACCAACAACAATATTGTGTCCTACCGTCCCCCCAACATACGATAACCCGAATGCTGTGAAAAAAATAAAAATGCATTATTTGTTTTTCCTGGTTACGTTCGCTTACAGCGCAAATGCCCAGGTAATTTTGAGTGGCTCAGTCAAAGGTGCAGCCGATGAACCTCTTATTGGTGCGAGTATTTTAATTAAGAATACATCTTCAGGAACAACCGTTGATGTCAATGGAAATTTCACGCTTGAACTGGATGACAAACTTAAGAGTTCTACGCTGGTCATCTCATTCATCGGATACCTTACCCAGGAAGTATCTATCGGCGAGCGGAAGACATTTGATATTATTTTACAGGAAGATGCAACGCAACTGAATGAAATTGTGGTGATGGGTTACTCGGTGCAGGAAAAAGGAAAGATCACCGGGCGCAGTCAATATCGTAGGCGAAGAGTTGATCAGCAAGTTACCATTGCCGAGTATAGATCAGGCGTTACAGGGAAGAGCCCCGGGTGTTGTGGTAACCCAAAATACAGGTGCTCCGGGTGAAGGCGTGGCTGTGCGTATCCGTGGTGCGGGTTCTATTAACAGCGGCAACAATCCATTGTATGTTGTCGATGGGATCCCAACACTCGATATCAATGCAATCGCCACACAAGACATCGAGAGTATTACAGTCTTAAAGGATGCAGGCGCAACAGCGGTGTATGGATCCCGCGCAGCAAATGGCGTGGTGATCGTCACTACAAAATCCGGTAGATGGGAGCGCACCTAAAATTCAAATCAGCAGTCAGGTAGGTGTTCAGTCGCCCAGCCGAATGATTGACATGACCAACACGAATGATTATATAACCATTTATAACGAATCGGCTACCAACGACAATGCACTTAAAAATCCGTTATTGCACCGTCCGCTGATTACAGAAGACATCAGGGCCTCCTCTCCAAATGTAGATTACTTGGATGCGATTTTGCAGGATGGTGTTCTGCAATCTCACAGCATTTCAATTACTGGCGGAGAAGGAAAAACGCGGTATTTTATTTCCGGAAATTATTTTGATCAGGAAGGAATAATCAAGAGCAGCAGTTATAACCGGCTGAGCAGTCGAATCAATATTGATACGGAAGTAAAAACCTGGCTGACGTACTGGTGTCAATCTTAATATTACTAAATCAACTACAAATCTCATTGGCAGTTCGGGTGATGGTGCGGGCGGAAATGGAGGCAGCGTAATCCGATATGCATTTTTTCGCACCCCCGCTATTCCATATTTACGATGCCAACGGTGAGTATACTGACAAGCCAGAACAATATGAGCTATACTTCTTTGGTGACGGATACAGCCCGGTCGGAATGCTGGCGTACAATAACAACGAGAAAATCACCAATCGGTTATTCGGAAAGTTTTTCGTTGACATCTCCCCTTTCAGCGGTTTTAAATTCACCTCCAATTTCGGTGTAGATTTCACCGGCGCCAATCAAAGACGTTTTGACCGTAATTGGGGAACAGGTAATCGCATCAATAATCCGAATCAGCTCACAGTCGTTGACGGACGGATTCAAACACTGACCTTCAGTAACTTCGCTACCTATACAAAGATCATTTAACAAGCACCATTTCATCTTTTTAATAGGCACCGAGGCGATCAAGGTTCAAAATTATGAAGTGAATGCATCGGAGAAAAATTTCCCGGACCAGACATCCGATTTAACCTACCTGGGCAACGGCCTTGGACAAAGAGTAATAAGAGAATACAAAGCTGGCAACGCCCTTCTATCTTATTTTGGAAGGGTCAATTATGACTTACAGGAAAAATATCTCTTCTCTGCCACGCTAAGAAGAGATGGATCTTCCCGCTTTGGAGCCGATAACCGGTGGGGAACTTTTTACGCAGGTTCCGTAGGTTGGAGAATTGACAAGGAAGCATTTCTCTCCAATAACAATTTTATCGATCGATTGCTGCTACGGGCAGGCTATGGTTCCATTGGTAATCAGGAGATCGGAGATTATCCCTTTACCGATATGATCAATGCGGGATATAATTATCCATTCGGTGAAGTCAAATCCACCGGGTATGCTGTCTCAAATCTTGGAAACAACCTTGTAAGGTGGGAAACCAGCAACCAACTGAATGTCGGCGTTGACCTGGAAATGTGGGATGGCAAATTCTCCGCTTCCCTCGACTATTTTAATAAAATCACTTCCGACCTCCTGGTACGAGCAGCCCATCGCTTCTTCAGCGGGCGAAGCTCAACCCCCATGGGTCAACAATGGTGAAGTATTAAACAGTGGATTTGAACTTGCACTTACCTATTCTAATACGATAGGAGCATTTCAATTATTCGTTGAGTGGCAATGCTGCGACGCTTGCACAACGAGGTAAAGGAAGTGAACGCTCCTATAGTCGGAGGAGCCATTGGCTCGGACCGGATTACAAGAACAGAAAAAGGATATCCAATCGGCTCATTCTATCTCTACGAAATGGAAGGAATATTTCAGAGCACATCGGATATTTTTACACATGCCTTTCAGGGAAATAATATTCAGCCGGGCGATGTAAAGTTTAAAGATCAGAATGCCGATGGTGTGATTGACGGAAACGACCGGCGTCATATCGGTAGCCCTATCCCAAAAGTAACGGCTGGGCTTAACATTAACCTCAGCTATCACAGCTGGGACTTGTCTCTGTTTTTTCAAGGTGCCTATGGACAAAAAATATTTTCAGTCCTGAATCGCGACATAGAAGGCTTTTACCGTCCCTTTAATGTTACACAACGTTATTACGACAATCATTGGACTGGACCTGGCACATCCAATGAATTTCCACGCGCATCATGGGATGCCTCCGGTAACAATACATAATATATTCTTCCCGGTTTCTCGAAGATGGTTCCTATACACGCCTGAAGAATTTACAAATGGGTTATTCAATCCCTAAAACTGTTTTAGAGCGATATGGCTTTGAGGCGCTACGGATTTATTTCTCAGGAACCAACCTGTTCACCTTCACTAAATATCAGGGGCTTGATCCGGAAATGACAGTCAGCAATAATGCCCAAGGCCAGGGTGATGGATCTGCAGGACTTGATTGGGGTACATATCCCGCTGCGAGGTCCTATAACCTTGGTGTCAATCTTACTTTTTAATGACAACATCATGAAGAACACAACCAAAATATTTCTTACCCTTTTTGCATTTCTATCTGGCGCGTGCTCTGATTTTTTGCAGGAGGATTTACAAGGCACCTATTCCAACGCCACTTTCTACAAGACAGAAGCCCATGCGTTGCTTGCCCTTACAGGGGTTTACAATTCCGCCTCGTTTGTTTCCACCGACAATGATCTGTGGGTCTTTGGCGATGTGGCTTCCGATGACGCAACAAAGGGAGGTCTCCCAGGCGACCAAAGTGACATTCAGTTCATCGATGAATTTACCTACTCAAGCAACAATGGAGCTATAGAGAAAATCTGGAAACATTATTACGAAGGAATTTCCCGCGCTAACTACTTATTGTACTACGGACCGGGTATCCCAATGGATGATGCCCTTAAAAACCGAATTCTCGGAGAAGCAAAATTCCTGCGCGCCTACTTTTACTTTAACCTGGTCAATATTTTCGGAGACATCCCATTGAAATTAAATCCTCCGCTAAATGAGGATGAGATCAACAAACCGAAATCACCTTCAGCGACCGTTTATGCGCAGATCGAAAAAGATCTTCAGGAAGCAAGCCATGTTTTGGAAACTGCTTATACCGGTGCCGACGTAGGAAGGGCAACCCAAGGAGCAGCGTTGGGGCTTCTCGCAAAGGCGTTTCTCTATCAGGAGAAATGGCAAGAAACGTTAACAGCTATTTCATCCATCGATGCACTTGGGTCTCTATAGTCTCGAAAAAGTTTATAAGAATAATTTCATCGACTCCACGCAAAATAATACAGAATCACTTTTTGAAGTACAGCATCTTAGCAATCAATCACCAAAGCTGGGAAGTCATTTGAACCAATACTTTTCTCCACCAAAAGACAATGGATATTACTTCAATGCGCCGTTGCAGGATTTTGTCAATGAATTTGAAAAAACGAATGCTGATGTTGTTGATCCACGGCTTGACTATACGGTCGGCCGCGCCGGGCAAAAATGGATCAATGGTGAAGAATTTGATCCCGCCATGGTCACCGACAGGATATCTGCAGAAAAAACAAATACAACCGATGAAGGAAGAACCAATCATTGGCGATGCCAGTCTCAATTACGTCTATCTCCGCTATGCCGATATCCTGTTGATGAAAGCCGAAGCGTTGAATGAACTTGGCCGATCGCCAGAAGCCTTGAGTCCGTTGAATGATGTGCGCAAAAGAGCCCGCGAAAGTTATTTATATGATGAGACCTTGCAGGGTTTGGTGCTGTACCCAGTGACTTACTCCCCGATGTCATTGCAACAGATCAGCAAACTGTGCGTAATGCCATACGACATGAACGCAGAGTAGAGTTAGGATTTGAATTCCATCGCTACTTTGACTTGATGCGCTACGGTCAGTGCCGTTGCAGATGCCGCCTTAGCAGGGACAGGTTTTAGCTATGATAAAGAACCGCTATTTCCTGATACCGCAATCTGAACTAGATACTAATCCACGAATCAATAATTAACTCAAATACTTTTAAACAATTTTTATGAAAAAACGAACGATTCAATTTATTCTCATGGCAACGGTGCTGCTTACGGCAGGCCTTTTTGCCGCATGTTCCAGTGATGATGATGCACCTCCCGTCGTTAAAACAGAGTTGACAGCCGACGTCACGGCAGCGAATAACCTACTCTCCACTACCTCTGAAGGTGTTGCAACGGGTAACTATATTAAAGGTTCCCAGGCAGACTTGAGCGCAGCCATCGCAGAAGCGCAGGCCGTGGTGGATGATGCTACTGCCACGCAGACTGCAGTAACAAACGCAACGGTAGCTTTAGCTGCCGCAGTTGCAGAATATGAGACACAGAAAGTTGTTCCGATAGATCCAAGCAATCTTATTGGCCAATGGACATTTGATCAGATAGCAGCCGCAACCGTGGGTACTGTGGTTAAAGATTATTCCGGTAGCAACCGCGATGGTGTTATAAAAGCAGGACATGCATTTTGGGGTGGCGGTACGCCCACATTAGTGGCTGACCGATATGGAGATGCCAATAAAGCACTTCATTTTAACCAGGGAGGAAACGTAGAAATTCCTTACAACGCAGCGCTGAACCCTACCACAATGTCAATTTCGTTATGGGCAAAAGCGGATGTAAATAGTCCGATTGTTAATAACCAGTACATGATCGCCATGAACCGCTGGAATGGTTATAAATTAAATTTCCAGGATTCGCCGAAGGCCTTCTTTACCGTTAAAGCTGTTGTACCTGGCGTTGCAGACCCAGCCTATTACGATCGTGATAACGCCTCTCCCCTGGTAACGCAAGGTCAGTGGTGGCATATCGTCGTAACCTTTGGAGGAGGACACATGATGTTTTATCTCAATGGCGTGCTTGTGAAAGACTGGGATAATACACCCGGTACTGCGATCTTACAATCTTCACCCGTGAATCTTGTTTTTGGTCAGGATTTACCAAGCACTGGTTACTCATTGAGCGAAGCGGACCCTAATTACTTAAACTGGGGTGGATTTTATATTGGAACGATGGATGAAGTACGGATTTACAAATCTGTTTTGACGGCATCACAAGTTACCAGTATTTACGAGGTTGAGAAACCATAACTAAGCCTTCAGTCAATACGTTGTAATCAAGAGTATAACGTCGGTGCATACAAACACTGACAGAAATCACAATGAAAACTAATTGATGATCTTTGTGACTCTTTGTGTCTTCGAGTCTTAGTGGCATTTTTTATTACCACCAAGACTCGAGGGCAAAAGGGTTTACCGACAGCCCATCGTGAAATGAAAACGAAAATTAGATCTCATAAAAGGATTGATTTCATTGTCTTGCTATTCGCTGTTTTGTGCTTTGAATCTTTTGCTCAAACCGGCCAGATAAACATTTCGCGCGTGTCTCAAATGCCAAACCTTCCATCTCCATATCTTATGAGAGACTGGAAAACTGTTACCGTGAAATATGATGAACTCATTTTTTCGACGAGTTCGTCCGGACAGTTCCTTCCGCTGATGCATCTGAAAGCCAAATGGCATCAATTACCCAGCCCTTCAACCCATTTTGCTGGATACCTATGTAGGCACTTCAACCAATAATCAGGCAGAAGCGATCAATATTATTCCTGCACTGGTGGGGGCTACATTAGCGGGAATTAATAAATCGAATCAGAATGGAATAAACTGGACCGAAAAAGCAAAAGATTTTTTTAATAAGGCGAATGGTCAAAATGTATACCTGAATGGCTATTCGACAACCAGCGGTACTGACTGGTGGTATGATGTTATGCCCAATGTATTTTTTTATCAGCTATTTTCCCAATATCCTGATGTGCCCGACTTCGATTTACAGTTTATTACGATTGCCGATCGATGGCTTAGCGCCGTATATACCATGGGTGGAGCAACAACACCCTGGACAATTCCGGAGATGAATTATCGGGGATGGTACCTCGCGTCGATGGCTCCAAACAATAATGGTGTTATCGAACCAGAAGCTTCCGGCAGCATAGCCTGGCTGTTGTACCATGCGTGGCTTCATACCGGTGAAAAAAAATATTTAACAGGCGCGCAATTGTCGATGGATTTTTTGTCGAACCTCAATTCCAATCCTTCTTATGAGCTCCAGTTGCCGTATGGAGCATTCATAGCGGCAAAAATGAACGCCGAACTGGGAACGCACTATGACATTGAGAAAATGGTGAACTGGTGTTTTGACAAAGGACCACTTCGGAATTGGGGAGTGATTGCAGGCAATTGGAATGGTACGGACGTTTCTGGTTTGATCGGTGAAGCCAACGATGCAGGCAATGACTATGCTTTCGCTATGAACGGATTTCAACAGGCCGCGGCGTTAGTCCCAATGGTGAAGTATGACAAACGATTTGCGCGCGATATTGCAAAATGGATTCTCAACCTGGCTAATGCTAGTCGGCTATATTATCCACAATATCTGCCGGAGGCAAGTCAGGATGATTTTGCGTGGAGTGTGTTGCATGATCCACAGTCCGTGATTGCTTATGAAGGATTGAAGGAAAACCTGGATGGAAAAAAATTATATGGCACGGGAGATGCAAAGAAAAATGGATGGTCTCAAACCAATCTTGGAATTTACGGCTCATCGCACGTTGGCTACCTGGGCGCAATTATAGAATCAACCGATGTAGCAGGAATTCTAAAACTTGATATCAATAAAACCGATTTTTTCGGAGAGAATACATCGCCAAGCTTTTCTCGTATACAACCCACACGCTGACACCAGGCAAGTAACACTTTCATTAGGCTCCCAAACGTATGACATTTATAATGCCATTTCCGAAACTGTTATTAAAACGAGTGTAACGGGAAACACCCAAATCAATATCGCACCCAACGAAGTGATGTTGTTAGTTTACCTTCCGCAAGGTTCAATCCTGGAGGCCAGGAATGGAAAGCTATACCACGGCGATGCCGTTGTGGACTATCACTATGGTTATAATTTTGAAGGCACGCTTCGGATCAAATCGCTTGCTGTCGACGATACACTGGTAGAATTTAATCAACAGGTTCGTTTTTACAGTACGATAGAAAACGCCGCAAGTGCAGTTACCTTCAACTGGTATGTTGATGGAGTTCTCTCTCCTATTTCTTCCGATGACTTTAGCTGGAATGTTCCGGAGGCTGCAGGGGTCTATAAGATTTTACTTGAAATTCATTCCGGCATTTCATCCGCAAAGGATAGCATCAACATTACGGTGGTGGAAAACATACCTGTCGCCCCGGTCATAACAGGATTTACAACCGACAAGACATTCTATTATTCAGGAAATGAAGCGTCTATTATTTGCAACACGAGCAACAAGGATGGAGGGCCATTGCAATACAAATGGGAATCTGTCGTCGGCTCAATGATAAGTCAGAACGATTCACTCGTTCACTGGAGTCTTCCACAAACCGAAGGGCTGTTTGAAATTTCCTGTGAGGTTACAAATTCAGATGGATTATCAGCCACTTCGAACGCAAAGGTTTTAGTAAAGAAGATGAGTGACGCTACAACGGAACCGTTCGCTTATTATCCCCTGGATGGAAATGTGCTGGACTTCAGTGGCAACGGACACCATGCCACACTGGAAGGTGCTCAACTAACAATAGATGCACGTGGCGAAATGGATAAGGCCTATAAATTTTCGTCGTCCAGTGATATTATTTTTGTTCCGGGTGAACCCAGCCTCAATTTTCAGGACCAGATCACTATTTCTTTTTGGGTAAAGCTTGATGCTGTCACACAAGAATCTTTTATCCTCTCACACGGCAGTTGGGAAGAACGCTGGAAAGTTTCTGTTACGCCAGACAAAAAACTGCGCTGGACAATAAAAACATCTACCAGTACAAAAGACCTGGATAGCTCTTTTCCACTTCAGTTAAATCACTTCTATCATTTTGCTGTCGTCTACACTGGATATACCATGGAGTTATATTCAGATGGCGAGATCGATACTTTTATATCACATAGTGGTGACGTGGCTTCTACCCAGAAAGCAATCACCTTTGGAAGAAAAGATGTAGACATCGGCAATTACTTTTTACATGGAAGTCTCGATGAAGTTCGGATATATGACAAAGCATTGCCGCCAGATGAAATTGCAACATTAAAATCTTTGTGGACTATTATTACTGATGTAGAGAAGGGAATTGATGCTGATTTTTCCCTGTATCCCAATCCATCAAAGGGTGCAATTAGGATCGTTGGTTTAGAGAATATCAAAAATGTTGAAGTACAGGATATGACAGGAAGAAAAATTCATGCTTCATACGGTTATGAGGAAGGATTAACTTTTTATGCAGAGCTCGATACATCACCTGGGATCATCTTTGTCAAAATTGAAACTTCTGATCAAGTGTACTATAGAAAAATACTAATTCATTAATACAAGAAAAAGCCTGGCTCCTAAAGACCAGGCTTTCGGGATTGCTTCTCTTCAATGAATTATGATCATTACTGAATTACTTGGTTACCCTCACTTCAAACCTGTCTTTAATACAGGTATATGGGTCTGTTACTTCGTATATTGTTTTTCCGGATGATGGTTTTACAGTAATGCTTCGGGTTGTTTCCTTTCTCTTATCCCATTTGTAAGTCCCCACAAATGAAGCGGTAAGGGTAACGCGCTGTCCTTTTTTAATATTGATGATCCTATTCTTATTCACATCTTTCATCATTACAAAATGATCCTTGATCTGACCGTCGGAACAAATCCATTTCAGCTCCAGTTTGTTTTCATTCACTTCAATCATAGATGCTCCACCTAACTCGTAATTAGAATAATACATGGCATCATGAGGATAGGTGCTCTGACTGCGGCCTAGCGCTCCTGCAGATCCGCTTACCACGTACACGGTACCCTTGTTGGTGACCGAATCTTTTATAAAGGGACATGAATTATTGCTGCCATCAAACAAAGCAGAAGAAGTACTCAGGTTATGTGCTGCAGCATCAAAGGAAGCCTCTTCACCATAATGACCGTTCATTAACCGTGAACGTTCGTATAAGTGACTGTGGCCACAGATTATAAGGTCAACACCATAACGTTCCAGTATCCTGATAAAGTTTTTTCTGATCTGTACCAGGTCACCCTCTTTGTCTGAGTTGTGGGACCCCATAGTGTAAGGCGGATGGTGCCAATAAGCAACTACCCAACCTCTTTTGGTATTGTGGAAAGCTTCCAAATCTTTTTTGATCCATTGAACCTGGGCTCCGGTTGTATCATACATCCTGGTTGCATTGTCTTCTGTTCCATAAGAATCAAGAGATAGAAAATGTACATTGCCAATATCAAAAGAATAAAAAGCCTGCGTGCCTGAAGGAACACCACCTGCTTCACCATTTACCGGCATGGAAAAATTCTGGTAATAGGCAATGTCATGGGTTGATTGTGCAGTGGCTTTGTACTGGTAAAAATCATTATAGTCATGATTACCCGGTGCAGGGAATAAAGGATATTTCTTAAGCAGGTTATCCTTGTAGATATTGAAAAATTTTTCCTGATACTCCGGGTCAGTGCCTGAAGAGTAGGCATTGTCACCCAGTAAGATCCATGCATCCATATATTTATCTCCCAGGTATTTTTCCACCTGGTCTTTTACGATACGCTGGTTGGTTGAATTATTACCACAATCGCCGAATACGCCAATTCTGTATGAACCTTCAGTTCCGGGTTTCGGAGGGGTTTGGAAATAATTGTCGCGTCCTGCCTGCAGTGTATCTCCGGCTCCGCCACCTATGGAATAATAGTATTTAGTTCGAGGATTGAGGTCTGTCAGTTTTACCTTATGTTCAAAGGTTAGTGCGGCATCTTCCGCACGCATGCTCAATTCATTTTCATTGGTGCCAAAATTTACCACGCTTCTTGTTAAAGCATCTGTACGCCAGCGGATAATAATGCTATTGTGGGTAGCTACCTGCAAATAAGGTCCGCGGATCAACCGGGCCAATACATCGGGCCTTCTTTCCTTTTTTACCGGTTGTGAAGGTTTGGGTTTGTCAACATCCTGGGCTTTGACAACTGAAATAGCCAGGATAAGCATTCCGGACATGATGATAAATAGTTTCTTTTTCACTTTTTTTTCGTAATTATTTTAATTTATTATTTGCTTTTGTTTGTTGCTGCCAGTTTCGAGGATTGTCACTGAATCTTTCAAGGAATGAAGAAATTGAACGATATCGTTTATCTCTTCTTTTGAAAGGTTTAATGACGCAGCAGAAAGTGTTTGATTGCTCATGGGTAATCCAAGTCCCGTTGCGCCCCCCTTGTTATAAAATTCCACTACCGCCTCCAGCGTTTTAAATGCTCCGTTATGCATATAGGGGCCGGTGGCTGATACATTTCGCACCGTGGGTGTTTTAAATGCTTTTTCATAAAAACTAATAGGGAAAATATTGAACCGGCCGAGATCGGTATCTGCCTCAGGTTTTTCAAGGTTATCTGTTTTCGTGGTTCCCAGTACTTCCACTTCAGTAAGATTGTAAAAGGGAGGAATCAGTCCGTTGAACAAGGGTGCAAAATGACAGGTGCCGCATTGCGCTTTGCCCATAAATAAATTGAAACCTTTTATTTGTTTTGTACTAAGTGCGGTTGTATCTCCTTTTATGTATTGGTCGAACCTGGAATTGCGCGGGTTCAGGCTGCGCATAAATTCAGCAATCGAAATCGCTACTTTATCAGTGTTTGTCACGCTGTCTTTTAGTTCTGGAAAGGCTTTGTTAAAAAATGCTTTGTATTCCGGTTTACGATTTAACAGCGCAATCAGGTTTTCCTCACCTCCATTCATTTCCTGCGGATTATTGATAACAGCCCGCACCTGATCTTCCAGGCTTTTAGCCCTTCCATCCCAGAATTGCTGATATTGAAATCCGGCATATAACAAGGAAGGTGCGTTGCGTTGAACATGCGAATGGCCATCAAAGGCTACGCTTTGAGGAAGTGCATCTGTAAAATGTTTGGCCGGATCATGACAGGTGGCACAACTAATCTTATTGTTGCCTGATAACCCTGATTCAAAAAACAGTTGCCTTCCAAGCCTTACCAACGAACTATCAGGATTGCCTTCATGTGGAAATGAACGGAGGTTCAGCGCATCCACGCTGAAAATATCACCCGCTCTGTAATTGAGCGATCCTCCTGTGGTATTCAGCTCCAGGTTCAGTTCTTTAATCAGCAAGCCGAGATGACGTTGCAGTGGCAATATTTGTTTTGTAAGAAATGCAAGCCGGTCAAACCGGTCAAAATCCCGGTTCGATTTCAGGAAGTGGAGACTGCCGGCCAGGTATTTTGAAACACTGTCGGATTGTTTGGTGCCTGCAGTAAGATATGGATGCAGTACATATTCAATTGCCTCGAGCGCTGCTTCAGATTCGGCTATGCCCGACTTCAATAAAGGGGCATCAAAGCCCTCAATACCCAGCGTAATAATCCGGATCAGTTCAAGTCTGATACTTTCCAGTAATTGTTTATCATCTGCCTGGAAACCATAAAGCAAGGCATTCAGGTCGCTGGCCGAAGAGCTGACAACATCGGCCTGCTGCAAAAGCTCATCTTTATTTGCCTCCACATTGTTTTCAAAAAGCAATCCTTCTATCACCTGCAGACCAATTGGTTCCTCGTATTCCATGTAAGGCTCCTCTATCTCATATTTGGGAGCTTTGTTATAAATAAAAGCAGCACTATTGAAAAAGTACTCCAGGAAAAACTCTATTTTCTTATATTTTACCCTGCAATTCCAAAGGGCTTTGCGGGCGTTTTCAATAGTATTGGGCTGGTCCTGGCTTATAGCGGTAATAGCATTTTGCAATTGCATGCTGGATAGAGCAAAAGCTTCCGATTGAGTTTTAAAGAATTGCACGGCTGGTTCCACCCCTTGCTCACGGCCTGTAGGATGGGTCATGCCTACCATCATCACAAGGCAAATACTGATACAACATGTTGCAAAGAATATTTTCATATTTAAAGTGCCGATCAACTTTTTTTATCACGGACGGTTGATTCGTTCAATGGTCAGGTGCTGGTTATTAAAGGCGCAGTCGATCTGGCATAGTCAGCCCAAGTCGCACCAGCCTTCCATTCCGCGATGGCCATATTCCTTCCCCGCTGCGGCAGCGTACGTTTCAATTCAAAGTTGATCTCATTTGACAATATCGACGTGTTATCAGTTATTCGGATCATCTATTGCGCAATCCCATCCTTTAAATGCGACTTCTTCACTGGTGGAACATTCTCCGTGTTTCTACGGATGGAACTCCGGATTATAACGAGATGCAATTTTTTCTGAAAGATTCAGCAAGCACTAAACGATAAAGCCATGGCTTGTGACTTTGTTAGTAAACAACTTCACTTAAATGATAATTTCATGAAAGCCTTCATTCCTTCCACAACGTTATTATCAAGTGAGTTCTCATGACCCTTTATTGTAGCGGTGTACTTATTAAAAAAGTACATCTCTGATTGATCAGCAATAAAAAATCCCCGTCGATTCCGTCGCCTCGGATAAAGACAGGGATTTACTAAGCCCAATTTTCTTCTGTTAATTCCAGCCACCTCCAAGGGCTTTATAAATATTCACTTTTGCATTCATTTGCTTTATCTTGATTTCAATTAATTCCACCTTCGATTCCAAAGCCTCGCGTTGTGTTAACAACACCTCAAGGTAATCAGCTCGTGCTGACCTGAAAAGGCTATTTGAAATGACAATGGATTGCGTGAGAATGTCAACTTCCTTTGATTTCATCTCGTAACTTTTGGAAAAGTTTTGAACTTTTGAAAGTTGATTCACCACATCGACATACGCATTTAATATCGTACGCTCGTAGTTGTAAACTTCTTGCGTCTGCCTGACATTGGCGCTGTTGTACGAAGCCTTAATAGCATTTCTATTGATCAACGGTGCCATTAAATCACCCGCCAGATTATATAGCAGAGACTCGGGTGTAATCAGATATGCGATGTTGAAGGTTGGAAACCGGCTCCCGCAGTAATTGCGAATGAAGGATAAAAATTTGCACGTGCTACTTTCACATCCACTTTTGCAGCCGCCAGCTGCAGTTCAGCTTGTCGAATGTCGGGCCTATTGCTCAATAACTGCGAAGGAAGTCCGGCATAGGCTGAATCTACCGTGATGTCGTTGAAACCTGCAGAACTCCTTTGTATGGTTTTCGGAAAACTTCCTGTTAAAAAATTAATTCGGTTTTCTGCTTCGACTCTTCTTTGCAGAATGTCATACTGAAGCCCTTTCGTATTCAGCAATTGAGCCTCGAATCTATTCACGGCCAACTGCGTTAGCTTGGCTGCGTCTTTTTGCTGCCTTACAATCTGAAGCGCATCTGTTTGAATTTGGATATTTCTTTGAACTATATCCAAAAGATTGTCAAGCGCCATCAACTCATAGTAAGAATTGGCAATCTCTGCAACGAGATTTGTCATCATGAAATTCTTGCCTTCTACAGATGCCAGGTATCTGAGTGCGGCTGATTTTTTAGCATTCCTCAATTTTTTCCAGACGTCCAATTCCCAGGAGGCGAACACACCTACCATGTAGTCGGGTAGTGGTTCAGGAAACTTTGTCTCGGGTTTGACTTCCAGATTTTTTTCGACGGCACCATTTCGCGTGTATTCTCCAACCTTTTCAACACCTGCACCTGCTCTTATGCCGACAAATGGAAGGTATTCTCCTTTCCTTGCTCTGACTTCATTTTTACTGATCTCGATTTCCTGTAAGGTAATATTCAGCTCCTGATTTCTTCTCAGGGCGGTATCGATCAAGGCGATTAGATTTTCGTCGGCAAAATATTCTTTCCAGTTGAGCTCCGCGATGGATGTTGAATCACTCGAGTAACCATTGAAGTTAACTGGAACGGTTTTGCTTTCCGTCTTGATCGCTTGTTGCTGGATTTTGCAACTTGTTGCAAAAACGAATAGTAAGAGAAAAGCAAAGGACTTATAAACTATTTTCTTTATCATGACGTGGTCGAAGTTTTTTGATGAATTGTTTAACCATTGATGCTTCTGCTGAGCTCTCGACAAATTGTTCACTAAGCGGATTTTCATCTTCGTCGCGAATCAGTTGTCGTCCTTGAGCCATACTGCCAAAAATGTAATAGAGCCCCGGCACGATAATGACTCCGAAGATCGTTCCGAACAACATACCGCCGAGTGCCGAAGCGCCGATGGTACGGTTACCGATCGCTCCGGGTCCTGTTGCAACAACTAACGGAATAAGACCTGCAATGAAAGCAAAGGATGTCATCAGGATCGGACGGAATCGAACCCTCGAACCCTCAATGGCAGCTTCAAGTATCGTGGCACCTTGTCGATGTTTCTGAACGGCAAACTCTACAATCAATACCGCATTTTTACCTAACAAACCGATCAGCATGATCAAGCCGATCTGCGCATAGATGTCATTAGCCAATCCCATCGCTTTGAGCAATAGGAAAGAGCCGAATACTCCCACGGGAAGTGATAAAACAACAGCCAGCGGAATGATGAAACTTTCGTATTGCGCGGCAAGTACCAGGTAAACAAAAATTAACACGACAATAAAAATATAGATAGCTTCGTTTCCGCGTCTTGCTTCATCGTAAGAAAGACCTTCCCATGCGATGTCGTAACCGTGCGGAAGGCTTTGGGCTGCCACTTCCTGAATCGCTTTGATCGCGTCACCACTGGTGTAGCCTGGTGCGCGGAATTCCCCTGATTGAAGACGAAGTGTAAAGATTGAATCGTGTGATCTCGTTAGGTCCCTGTGTCTTTTTTAGTTTCATGAATGCCGAATAGGGTACCATTTCATCATGATCATTTTTGATGAACAGGTCTAGAACATCTGATGGTAATTTTCGATACTCAGGCGCAGCCTGCGTGTATACTTTGTAGAACGTACGGAACCTGACGAAACCTTGCTCATAAGTACTTCCGATCAAAATGTCAAGGTTTTCCATGGCTTTCCCGATGGAAACGCCCTTCTGCATAGCCAAGCTCGTTGTCAATGATTAAGTTCGTACTGAGGGTAGTTCGCGGCGAAGAATGTGAAGAGGCCCGTCAATTCCTTTCGCTTATGCAATTCAGCCATGAACTCAGAATTTACTTTGTCAAATTCATGATAATCGATCTCGGCTCCCTTTATCCAGCAGACGTAACGAAAAACCGTCCGACGATCCATAGCCGGGAACTGCAGGCGGCTCGAAGAATTCAATGACGGCTCCAAGATCTTTTGCTTTTTCTTCGAGTTCTTCGACGATCTCGTTTACGGATATGACTTCTTTCAGACCAGTCTTTCAAATTGATAATACATGTTCCCGCATTTGACCCACGGCCTTCGGTGAGTACTTCGTATCCAGCGAGAGAAGACACCGATTGAATACCATCCACTTCTTCAGCAATCTGCTGCAATTGTTCGGAGATATCATTTGTTCGCTCCAGCGTACTGCCGGGAGGTGTTTGAATGATCGCGTAGATCATCCCCTGATCTTCATTAGGAATAAATCCTGCAGGAAGTGTTTTATCCACTGCAAAAATTCCAAAAGCAAACACCAATAGCATCCCGTAGGTGACAACTCTTCTGTCTGCGATTTTTTTAAGCAGCGCAGTATATCTGCCTGTGGTTTTATCGAACTTGCTGTTAAACCAACCGATGAACATATTAATCGGTGTTTTCCTCTTCGGCTTTCCGTGCGTATTCTTCAGGATCATCGCACAAAGAACCGGTGTCAGCGTAAGCGCAGCAACACCGGAGAGAACGATAGCACTCGCCATGGTGATTGAAAATTGCCTGTAAAAGATTCCGACAGGTCCCGTCATAAACGCGACCGGTACAAATACTGCTGTCATGATCAACGTAATGGCTATGATCGCTCCACTGATTTCATCAAGAACTTTTTTCACCGCTTTGAAAGGTGACAGGTTTTCTTCTTCCATTTTAACGTGAACGGCTTCCACCACAACAATGGCATTATCCACCACGATACCAATCGCGAGCACAAGGGCAAACAGTGTGATCAGGTTGATCGTAAGTCCGAAAAGTTGCATAAACATGAAGGTACCGATCAGCGAAACCGGTACAGCGATCGTCGGAATCAAAGTAGAACGCCAATCACCAAGGAAAATGAAATACTACAAGCGCAACAAGAACGAAAGCTTCCGCCAGCGTATGCATTACTTTATCTATGGAAGCATCCTACAAACTTCGAAACGTCGTAATTAATTTCATACTTCATTCCGGGAGGAAAGTCCTGCTCCAGTTCTGTCAGCTTTTCCTTTACACCGTCGATCACCTTGCTGGCATTACTTCCGAAGTTCTGTTTTAACACAATGGATGCCGAAGGATGACCATCTTTAGTTGGAGTAGATGTCGAAAAATTCACTTCCCAATTCAACATTGGCCACATCTTTCAATTGAGAATTTCTCCTTTCGGGTTAGCCTTGATGATAATGTTTTCGTACTCCTCGGGCTTATTGAAACGACCTTTGTAAGTAAGTACATACTCAAGCGATTGTGCACTTTTGCCCGATGCTTGTCCTAATCCGTCCTGGCCGACCGATTACACTTTGCTCCTCCATAGCTTTCAATACTTCGTCGGTCGAGATATTGTAAGCGCGCATTCGGTCTGGTTTCAACCATACACGCATGGCATAATTGCCGGCTTCCCAATATCTGCGCGCGACCCATTCCACTAATGCGTTGAAGCTCGGGAAGGATATGAACGCTGGCATAGTTGTATAAGAATTTCTCGTCTGCTTTTTCGTCTGTGCTGAATAGATTCACATACATGAGCATACTAGGCTGTATCGGCGTGATGATGATACCTTCCCGTTGAACCAACGGCGGAAGATTATTCATGATCTGGTCCACTCTCGTTTTCACATTGACAACCGCAGCGTTGGCGTCAGTACCCGGTTCAAATACAATCTGAACTGTGGCTTCTCCGGCGCTGGTGGCATCGGAGATAATGTATTGCATACCTTGAACGCCGTTGATAGCTCTTTCTAAAGGGATCAATGTAGAATTCACAAGCACATCAGCGCTTGAGCCTGGATATGCGATGAAAATATTGACCCGGGGCGGTGCGATATCAGGGAATTGTGAAACGGGCATTGTATTGATCGCTAACATTCCCAAAAAAATGATGGCAAGCGATATGGCAATAGCCAATACCGGCCGTTGAATAAATTTATTAAACATGCTTAATGATTTAGATAATGAAATTATTCAGCATGCAAATCGTTCAACGCTGCCAGGACATTCTTCTGATTCAGAAAATCGTATCTGATCTTGTCGTTGTTCTTAACCTTACGCAAACCTTCCACAAGAATCTTATCATTTTCCTTCAAGCCATCCGTGACGGCGTAGATGTGAGGCATTTCTATGCCAATCGTTATTTCTCTTGACTTTACGACGTTCTGTTCGTCAACTACATAGACATATTTCTTGTCAAGTATTTCGAACGTGGCTTTCTGCGGAATAAGGATCGCGTTTTTTAACGGAACCGGCATCAGAATATTTCCTGTTTCACCATGTCGCAATAATCCTTTTGCATTGGGGAACGTTGCACGAAAGGCAATGTTTCCGGTTTCATTATTGAAGTCTGCCTCAATTGTTTCAACGACTCCGGTCTGATCGAAGGGCTGGTTGTTGGCCATTTGAAGTTTTACTTCATGAGGTTATCCCTGATTTCGCGCGTAGTAGCATAGTCGAGGTATTCCGCTTCAGGCACATTGAAATAAACCCACATTTTGCTGTTGTCCGTAAGTGTTGTCAGTAGCTCACCTTCATCAACGACGCTACCTAGCCGAACATAAAAGCGATCCATGATTCCGTCAAAGGGGCTCGTATTTTTGTAAAACTTAAATGCGCTTCGGCTAATGACAATTCCGCTTTCGCCTTACTTAATCTTGGCTTGTGACAATGGCTAGCTCGTTTTTTGAAACGATGTTACTGTCGGCAAGGCTTTTTGTATTCAAAAATTCGATTTCGGCAAAATTCCACTTCTGCCTGGGCCTTTTCCCTTTCTGCCTGATAAATCATAGGCATGATCTGGAACATGAGCTGGCCCTTTTTTACAAACTGCCCTTCGTCTACATAGATATTTTGTAAATAGCCCCTCTCGAGCGCTCTCACTTCGATGTGCTGCACAGACTGAATCTGACATACATATTCATTAAATACTACCGTGTCTTTTTTTACAGGACTAGTCACGATAAATTTTCCTTCGTCATGCTTTTCATGCTCGTTGTGGCGGCAGCTTGTCATAAACATTAGCGCTCCCCCCACGAGAATCGAAATTATTCTGATCATAATTGTTGTTAAAAATGGTATTGATTAAACCGTGTACCCACTGCTTCTAGAAATGAGGCTGACTATTTGAGTACAAAAAAGCCTTAGTGATTCACGCTAAGACGGACGAAAGGAATACTTAAGGGAGGTAACTTTTCCAACAATGATGGAGAACAACAAGAGAAATTCTTGCCAGGATTTCATGCGCATGTTTCAGCTGCAAAAAGATAGATTTTCCGGAGTGGAGATCAGACGAGATTTCCTGGAGAAGGTGGTCACTCAGCTTTGTACTTTCGCTGCTACCGCTTTCCGTTTCGCTTGAATCGGTAACCTCCAATACTAAAGTAGCGGCCTGGTTGTCGCAGAAGGGTGACTGGAATGATGGTCAGCGGAGATGAAAGTCGCGTGAAGATATCGGGAGGAAAAACCGGGGCGTTTCATTTCCTAACGCACTATTTCTCAATCCCCCGCCATGTTCAGATAAAACGAAAAGCGTATAAAAAGCGACGAGGCAACAGTTTAAAACTGCCCTCAACCAAAATGCGCGTTGATCCAGCAGTGATGAATGATTGACTCTTCGTTTCATTTAAGAGGCAAATGTACATCAGATTTCGAACTTCAAAAAAGTACCTCTGTAAAACTAAACCGGAGCGCAGTCCGCACACGTATGTTTGAGCCGGATTCGGCAATAATTAATGCCGAGCCGCGGACGGTTTGTTATCTTTCTTAATCTATGCTTTAATGAAAGAAGCTATCAACAAGATTTGACTGCAATGACAGAGGAACTGATTGTCCTTCCTAAATCCATTTTTATTGACATTAATATGCCAGGGATAAGAGTGGATAAAATCTTAAAAATATTAAGGAGCATTCGGGAGTTTGATAGTATTCCAATTACCGTGCTGTCGACATCGATGTCGCTGACAGAAGCTCAGGAGTACAAAAATGATAGGGCGAACTTTACGTTTCAAAAGCCAAATGTTTATAACCAGATCAAAACATTCTTAACACAATCTTTACACAAAAGATAAGGCCTGGCGAAAAATCCCCTGACCAATTAAGTAAACCTTCCCTATACTGCTCTACTAGCTAAGTTGACTTATTCAAAAATTTGTAATCCGAATGATATGGGTTGTTCATTTATGCCAAAATTTAAAACGGTCACAGGCACGCGAATATTGTTTCTTAAAATTTCAATAAGATTGTTTTTCAAATTAATCACAGGGTCACAGTAAAAGAATCTTTACTTTTTTCGATTTTGCTTCGCGTTCCCGCCGACGGCAATGCATCAAATGATACCGTGTACCTGAATGACGAATTGGAACAGGTCCAGTTTGCGCTCAACCAAGTGAGCGATTTGTTATTATCGTTGGCTAGAAATGAAGGTGCGAGGGTGTAAAAGACTTCTTCACCGGGACTTCGGCAGTTGCCCAGGCATCAAAGGTCTGAAGTTTGAAATGGCAATATTGACTTTAACCTCTTATATCTCTTAGTCCGATGAACTCCCGAGTTTTATTTAGCCTCGTTCTCGTTAGTCAAATGTTCGTGTCTCGCCTTTCACTAATTGCGCAGGACACGCTGCACGTTTGGGAACTCTTAGAAGTAAAGCTCCAGTCACAGAAGAAATATGCAAATCCTTATACTGATGTCGAGGTGTGGATAGAACTCAACGGGCCCGGGTTTAGTAAAAGAATTTATGGCTTTTGGGACGGCGGCAATAATTTTATCGTCCGTTTTGTGGCCACTAAGAAAGGCGAATGGTCCTGGACAAGTGCTTCGTCTTCATCAGATCCGGGCCTGGATGGCAAGCATGGCTCGGTGACAGCCGTTGGTTGGACAGAAACGGAATTGCGCGAGAACCCTCTCCGTCATGGATTCATCAGGGCCACGTCAAACAAGCATGCGCTGATGTTTGATGACGGCACTCCGTACTTCGCTATTGGGGACACATGGTTCTCGATGGGTGCCGATCGTTTCAAGTGGTATGACGATACTGTGAAAAGGCCAATAGGTCCGATTGCCGGGTTCAAAGATTACGTCCGCCTGCGAAAGGAACAAGGATTTAACTGGATCAATATGATTGCGACCTATCCTAACTGGATGACAGACGATAGTTCATATCACTTGCGTATGCACGACTCCGCGAAAACCACTATCCGGTCTGCATGGATGGAGTTCGGCAAAAACAGTGCAAAGAACATGGACAATGAAGGGGGCAGACCATTCATGTTTCCAGGAAAGGTGCCGGGGTATGGAAATTTCTTCCCCGACATGGACAGGATCAATCCGGAGTATTTCAAATATATTGATAGGAAGATTGCCTATTTAAATGCAAATGGTTTTGTTCCCTTTATGGAGGCGTTCAGGCGAGATGCGAGCTTGCTTTGGTCCAAGTACCACAAGTGGCCGGATTCATACGTACGATTCCTCCAGTACTTTTATGCAAGGTATCACGCCTATAACGTCATACTAGGACCAGTTCATCTCGACATCATTGAGGCCACGGTTAGCCCCGCAGAACTCTCCCGTGCAATCGGAAAAGTTCAGGAGCAATATGGTTCGCTGCCATTCGGCAATTTACTATCGGCAAACGCCAACCCGTCCACGCTCGAAAACTGGGGCGATAGCTCCTGGGTAACGTTGCATCAGATAGGCAACAAACGCGAACACGACAATTATTGGTATCTCACTGAAATATTCAAATCGAAATATCCGCGACCGGCATTGAACGGTGAACCCTATTATGCGGGCTATAAGGACGCGCGGGGTGAAGGCATTGGCGTCAGCTACGCCAGCGGAGCCGACGGAAACACCAAGCGTGACAATGAGATCGTAAGGTCCGGTGCATACGGTTGCTTTCTGTCTGGAGGATTGGCAGGTCATGTATACGGAGCGGAGGGAATCTGGGGTGGAGATATTGAGCCCGAAGCACCGACCCATATGTGGGACGCCTTTACTTGGACTTCAGCGGCACAGATGAAGTACCTGGCTCAATTCGCACATTCTATTGGACCAAGGTATCAGGACCTTGTGCCAAACGCCGATCTGATTTCACCAAATAAAACGAACGAAATAGTGAGCTATAGGGGATGGGCTTATTGCGCGCGCACTGATGACAGAAATATCTTTCTAGTGTACTTCGAACCGGAGTGTCTGCAATCGTCCGTGAGGGGTGCGCATCCTAACGGAGTCTATAAGGCACAATGGTATGATCCAAGGAACGGCACCTGGCATGATGCCAATAATGGAAGGCTTGCTTCGAGTAACGTGGGCATTATACGCTTGCCGCGTATGCCGAACGATGAAGACTGGGGCCTGAAACTTATCTATGAAGGACCAAACGACCCGAACAATCGGGTTCCCGAACTTCGCTACGTCCGTCGGCGTGAGCTCTACCTCCGCACATATTTGCCTTATGTGGTTGGGGCTATTTTGATTATAGCTGCCGCTGGCATTTTCTGGTGGAGAAGAAAGCATTCATGAACGTTGCGTCGAACTTTGGGTTTTCGTCTCAAGGTAAAATTGGATCTTGATCCTTCGAAGAATCAGTTACCAATATCATTTTAAAAGCCTGACATGAAACATCTTTGCTGGTAATACAACATCGATACAGAGGTAATAAAAAAACCTCTTGGCGTGTGCAAGAGGCTCAATTGTGATCCCGCTGGAATTTGAACACATGAGTTGGTTCGTATAAAACAAACTTTGTTTCGCAGTATTAAGTTTGCGAACAGTTTGTTTCGGTCAACGGAACGTCAAACATAAACAACGCAAGGACTCCGATTAAACAGCACAAGGGTGAGGCATCCCTTTCGTTAATTCTTGCAAGGAGATTTTTGCGAATATTGTCCAAAAAATTCACCTGACCGCCCTTCCTTAACCGAATTTCTTGAAAAGTGCGGTAATAGTTTCCAAGGTTTACATTAAAGACTACTTCAAAATAGCTTGCGATTTGCTTAAGGTCGGACGTTGCTTTGTTGAAAACACCTGAAAATCCAGTAGCAGTATCGTTGTTTGAAAGGATAGATTCGAAGACAGTAGTGTTCGCTTGTAACAAAAAGATCCACAAAAATTAGAAGCTGTGCCGGATACATCATCAAATGTAGTTGGAGCTATCCTACCCGCTCATTATCATCAGCAGTTTGAAGTAGAGAAAGACAAGATGATGGTTCGTGTGAACGGCCAGCAAATTACAATTGGTAAACAACACGACCACTCTATCCGAATTTGAAACCGACTACATGTGAAAGCCTATGCCCGACTTCATTCATTAAAAAACCAACAATGAAATTTATGGGGAGTGATAGCCATTCTAAATGACTCAAATTTTATAGACAAGCCTAAAGTTTCGGGTGAGAATATTAAAAGGTAAAAATAACTTTCTTAAGGTATTATTGTAGAACGATATGCGCTAACGGTCAGTGAAGCAAGACGTCGAATCGACTTCAGACATGGGGTTTGAATCCCCTCACGTCCCAAATAGCAGAGTTAGATTATTGATCGAATTACAACGTCGAAGAATGTGAGTTGAAAAGTAGTTCAAACCCTTTAAAACTTTTGTAACTCGTTGATCATCTGAAAATAAAAAGGGACAGTTACGAATTTTTTCATAACTGTCCCCTGTGGTGAGCCTGCAGGGATTCAAACCCCGACTCTTCTGATCCGTAGTCAGATGCTTTATTCAGTTAAGCTACAGGCCCTTTTAATGTCTGAAATTTTGGACTGCAAATGTAAAGAATAAATTAACTCAGCAAAACAAAACGGTTTGGCCCTGCCACCAAAAAAGCTATTTTTGAGCCTTCTAAATGAATAACTATCGCATGACGCAGAAAATTGGAGCACTCGTATTTTTTTTAGGAATTTCTTGTACACTATTTGCTCAGACCGAAACCGTAAAAAAGGTATCCAGAAGACCCGATATACCAGGCACTTTTGCTTTGGAGTTTGGATTTAATTTCGATTCAGGTGCTCCCGAGCAATTCAGCCTTGGCTTTTGGGGGTCACGCACATTCAACTTATACTACCAATACGAATTACGGATCCTTAAGTCAAATTTTAGCTTTGTTCCTGGGATTGGGCTTAGTTTAGAGCGTTTCAAATTCAACAATGACTATACATTGGATCACGATCCGGCTGACCCGCGAAGTATCATAATGATTCCCCCTGGGGAAAGCATTTACCCTAACACTAAGAAATCGCAGCTCATTACGAATTACATCGATGTTCCCCTTGAGCTACGGTTCAGCACAAATCCGGACGATCCAGCAAGGAGTTTTAAGATTTCATTTGGAGGAAGAATTGGCTATATGTACGATTCGTTCACCAAGATCAAATATAAAGAGGATACCCAGGTTAAAAAGATCAAGGACAAGCAGGAGTATAACCTTAGCCCGTTGCGTTACGGACTGACTGCCAGGCTCGGAATTGGTGGTTTTAGCTTATTCGGTTATTATAACTTAACCCCACTTTTTGAAGAAGGCGAAGGCATCAGTGACATATCTCCCTCAGGGGCCATAAAAAATGACTTTAGCACACTCACGATAGGAGTTTCCCTCGCAAGTTTCTAGGCGCAATGGTATCGACTATGCTGGAAGGATAGAAAAAAAGAGGTATCAGAATCAGATTCTCTGCTCAGAATTCTTTTTTGGAGCCTTTTTAGCGTAGGTCGGGCATGTGTACTGGCTGCATGCCGAGATAAAAGCCGCTAAAGCAATAAAAGCAACAATCTTTTTCATTCTAATAACTTTGGGTATAACAAAAATATAATTCTTTCTCATTAAAACAAATCCGGGGCCAAGCCTCTTCTACTGGATCAAGAGGTTACAGCCTCTTAGATCACTATTATCCAATCGTCCCAATACTTCAAATGAGCCATCTGGATAAACTTTTCCCAAATCTTCCGTCTCAATAAAGGAAATCGTCCGCCAATTGGCCAAATCGATAACATTAATCCCGCCCGTTTCCGATAGTAACCCCTTCGTTTGCGGATCGGTAATATCCCTGCAAATTACCCTCATCCAGGGCGGGCAAATGAAGCTATTATTATCCTTTGAATACGCTTGGGAAAGCAATTCTGTCATTCCATATTCAGAAAATAGCGATTTAACGTTTATTTTGGCTTTCAGCACATCTCGCATCTCATTTTTCGTGATTTCGCGCCGTCTACCCTTCATACCACCGGTCTCAAAGACCAGACAATGCTCCAAGGTCTAACGTGTATTTTTCCGCCAAATCCAATAACGCAAAGGACACGCCCCATAATATGGTTTTCCTGGTATCATTTTTTAACAACCCTAATTTTTCCACAAGTCCAGCATAATCATTTAAGTAAAACGCCGAATCTGCCGAGTTACTTTGCCTGATGAAATAATCCATCATTGCAATAAGAGAAGAACCCTGTCGCTCCAGGTAAGAGGGTAATAGGGCTAAAAAATGGTAATTTGTTACCGGTCCAAAGAAATGTTCAAAACACTTGACCGAATGCTCTTAAATAAAATTGCAAATCGGGAACCGCATGCCTGCTGAAACCATTTTTTGTAGTGCCGCTACTGGTAAAGATGGTTTCCGGAACCCATTGTTCTGTTTGAATTAAATGGGTTTTGAAAAAAGATATCGGTAGAAAGGGTATTTGCCCCACTGAACTGATTTCAGAAACGGATAAGCCAAGATGCTTGATAAATGCCCTGTAGATCGGATTGGCGGAAGCTTGAAATTGAAAAAGCTCAAGCGCAATATCTGTGAAAGGTGGTATCGTTTACTGAGTATAATTTCCGCGTAAAACTTTTAAAAGATTCCAAGTGTTTTAGTTAACTTGATGGGTCAAATTTAGAGATGAAACAGGTAAGGAGCGCATTATTGTTTGTTATTTCTGCCGTTGTATTTGGCGCTTGCTTTGATCCACCAGAATTTGGCAACAATCCAGCAATTGAATACAAAGGGGTTTCCTTCGGAAAAAATGAAGCACGGCGACGATGAACTGATTGTCTCAGTAAATTTTAAAGATGGTGATGGTGACATGGGACTTTCTGCTACCGTAGCAGAAGATGCCCAAGATCCTTATCACGACATTAACTTTTTCGCGAATGACAATGGTGAACTGCTTCCCCTGGCCTCCAATCTGGTGAAAAACTTTACCGGATATACCTTAGGAAAATCTAAAAAAACACCAAAGAATACATTTTACGAGATTATCGGCCCTGAAAAAACGACGGGGGAAATAATTACACTCCAAAGTAGGGACGAGGGATTTCCAAGCCTTCCTCCATACACCGACCCGTACAAATGCGCCGTTTACAAGGAGTCCTACCTCAACAAAAACGGTCTTCCCGACACAGTTTTTATCTATAAGGATTATGCATATCTGATTAAGAATAAAGCTACTAAAGTTGATAGTCTTATTAAAGACGGTAGCCCGAGTACGTATTGGTATGCCGTGGTAGACCATTTTTATATCCAGCCAAATGTTGGCCAATACAACATGTATGTGAAGTTTTTCATCAAGCAAAATGATGGCTCGTTTGTCGAATATGATTTTGCGGAAGAATTTTGTGAAACGCACAACGGTAGATTTCCAAGGCTAACGGATAACGATCGGGCGCTTGAAGGGGAGATTAACTACTCAATGGTGAGCGGCGGATTCTCGGCAATATTTGGTAACAAGACCTTGAAGTTAGAGATTACAATCTATGATCGTGCGTTGAATGCCAGCAATAAATTGGAAACACCCGAATTCCGGCTCGAAGAAATATAACGAAGAGCTTAGTATAACGTTGGAAATTTCCCGGGATCTACTTCTGCCATCACAGCATAAACTTTTTCAAAAACATCTTCAGCATTAGGCTTCGAAAAATAGTCCCCATCGGAAGCATAGGCTGGTCTGTGTTCTTTTGCTGTGACCGTGACAGGTCCGGAATCAACGAAGTTATAAGCTCCTTGTTCCTCCAATACTTTTTGCATCATGAATGATGTAGCACCGCCAGGCACGTCTTCATCTGCAAAGACAATCCGGTTTGTTTTCTTAACAGATTCCAGGATCGTATGATGAATATCAAATGGCAGCAACGTCTGCACATCAATTACTTCTGCGGATATTCCAAAACGCTCCAGATCGTCAGCGGCATCCATCACAATTCTACACATGGATCCGTAGGTAACTATCGTAATGTCTGTTCCTTCTTTCAGAATTTCAGGTACCCCTAGCGGAACCGTAAACTCACCGATGTTGTCGGGAAGTCTTTCCTTTAAGCGATAGCCATTTAAACATTCGATAATAACAGCCGGATCATCTGAGCGCAACATCGTATTGTAAAAACCTGCGGCCTGAGTCATGTTACGGGGTGAAATGATATACACTCCCCTCAGAGAACTAAGGAGCATTCCTACTTGTGATCCTGCATGCCAGACACCCTCTAGCCGATGTCCCCGGGTTCTGACAATGAGAGGAGCTTTCTGTCCTCCTTTCGTCCGGTAGTACAGACAAGCCAGGTCATCGGACATGGTTGGCAAAGCATAAATGAAATAATCCAGATATTGAATTTCCGCAATAGGCTTCAGGCCGCGTAACGCTACCCCTATACCTTGCCCGACTATCGTACATTCACGGATACCGGTGTCGGTCACGCGTAGCTCACCGTATTTGGTTTGCAGTCCGGCAAAACCTTGATTAACATCTCCGATCTTTCCGACGTCTTCACCAAACGCAAGTACCCGCGGATCACGTGCAAGCGCAGCATCGAAGCATGCCTGTAATACTTCCCTGCCATCAACCAAAGGAGATGTATCGGAATAAACTGCTTCTGTCCGCTCTACTTTAAGCGCTGATTCGTCCGATATACTGTGCAAATGTGAACTGTATCGATCGAAATTATCAGCCTCTGCATTTCTCAGCCATTCTACAAGCTCATCCCTAGCCTCAACGTTGTTATTCACCAGGTATCGAATCGCTTTCTTCGCTGCCCGCATCGTTTCCAACCGCGTGGGATTGATGGCCTTCACCAAATCATTTTTAATGTCTAAAATCTCGGCTCCTCTTTCACTTTGTTGTATAGCTTTGTCAAGGATCTCAGTCACTTTCGTCTGATCCCTTCGAACATCATTATTGAATGCCTTCCACGCGCGCTCTTTCGCCTGTCTGGCAGACGCCTTAGCTTCTCGTTCAATTGCGTCTACTTCTTCCCCCAAAATCATAACTTCGCTAATGATCCATTCGCGCATGCGACGAATACAATCGTGCTCTACTTCCCAAGCCAGGCGCTCCTTTGATTTATAACGTTCATGAGAACCCGAAGTCGAATGGCCCTGCGGCTGCGTCATCTCCTGCACATGAAAAAGTACAGGTACGTGCTCTTCCCGACAAATTGTTTCAGCGCGTTGATAGGCTTCAATCAAACCGATGTAGTCCCATCCTTTTACAGTAATAATTTCAAAACCTTTCTCAGATTCCGTGCGCTGCAAGCCAGCCAACGCTTTGGATATACTCAATTTTGTTGTATGATATTCCTGTGGAACGGAAATACCATAATCATCATCCCAAATCGAAATAAGCATGGGGACTTGCAAAACTCCTGCGGCATTGACTGCTTCGAAAAACATTCCTTCAGAAGTCGATGCATTTCCGATCGTCCCAAACGCTATTTCATTTCCATTGTTTGAAAGTGAACTAAATTCTTTCAACACTGGATTCTGACGAAACAATTTTGATGCATAGGCCAGGCCAAGCAAGCGTGGCATCTGCCCGGCAGTTGGTGAGATATCGGCACTGCTATTTTTTGCTTCGGTCAAGTTGATGAATTTGCCATCATTGTCCAGAAAGCGCGTCGCATAGTGACCATTCATCAGACGGCCTGCGGATGCTGGATCCGCTTCTAAACTTGTGTGCGCATACAAGCTGTGCGAAATATTGCTGGACGGTCAATTCACCAATAGCAAACATAAATGTCTGATCACGGTAATAACCAGAACGAAAATCACCTTTCCGAAAAACTTTAGCCATGGCGATCTGCGCCACTTCTTTTCCGTCGCCAAAAATGCCAAACTTGGCCTTACCCATAAATACTTCCTTCCGACCAATCAGACTGGCTTCACGGCTTTCAACAGCAAGGCGATAATCAGAAAGAATCTCTTTCACCTTTGCTTGCGAAAATTTTGTTTTCAATTCTTTAATTGCACTCAAAATTGTAGGGATTGAAGGTGAACGATTTTCTGCTAGTCAAAAATAGAAATTACCAGTAACTTTCAAAAGGCTGTGATTGTACCGAAAACATCCCAAACTTACATTGGGTTCAGAATATCCGAATAAACTAAAACCTACCTATTTTCAGGCATTATAATTTTATTTTTTCTTTCTTCAAAAAAGGTAGAATCGCTTCCACGCATTGATTCCTACTTAACTATATTTGCTCGATCCTAAAACGATTTTATATGATAATTGGTGTTCCCAAAGAAATCAAAAATAACGAAAACCGGGTAGCCCTTACTCCTGCTGGCACACAAGAATTGGTCAAACGTGGCCATGTTGTTCATGTACAATCTACCGCCGGAGTAGGAAGTGGTTTCAGCAATGAAGCATACATGAAAGCCGGTGCCAAAATGATTGATGACGCCGAAGAGATTTATAAGCGGGCGGAAATGATCATCAAAGTAAAGGAACCCATTGAAGAAGAGTACAAATTCATACACAAGGATCAACTCGTTTTTACTTATTTTCATTTCGCTTCCTACGAGCCTTTGACCAAGGCCATGGTTGCTAGTGGCGCGACATGCCTCGCTTATGAAACAGTTGAACGTTTGGACGGAAGTTTACCCCTGTTAATTCCAATGTCGGAGGTAGCTGGAAGAATGGCTGTTCAGGAGGGAGCGAAGTATTTGGAAAAACCATTGAAGGGACGGGGAATATTACTCGGAGGTGTGCCAGGTGTAAAACCCGCACAAGTGCTTATTCTCGGAGGCGGGGTTGTGGGTACCAACGCTGCGAAGATTGCAGCGGGCATGGGCGCCGATGTAACCATCATGGATTTGAACATCAATCGCCTCCGTTACCTGGATGACGTTATGCCAAAGAATGTTCACACTATTGTCTCGAATGAATTCACCATCCGGGAATTTATTAAAGACGCGGATTTAATCATCGGTGGTGTGCTGGTGCCTGGTGCAAAGGCACCAAAACTAATTACCAGAGACATGTTAAAGGACATGAGACCAGGAACGGTTTTGGTTGATGTGGCGGTCGATCAGGGTGGATGCATTGAAACGTGTAGACCCACAACGCATGAAGATCCAACTTACATCATTGATGATGTCGTCCACTATTGCGTGGCCAATATGCCGGGAGCGGTGCCCTACACATCTACTTTAGCCTTAACGAATGCAACGTTACCCTATGCAATCCGACTGGCCAATCAAGGGTGGAAAAAAGCTTGTCAGGAAAGTACGGAGTTAAGAAATGGATTGAATGTTATCCACGGGGAGGTCGTATACAAGGCCGTTGCGGATGCTTTTAGTCTGCCTTATAGCGACGTTAAGAAGTTTCTTTGATTTGCTCTGTCCTAATCTAGATGCGCCTCGTATTGAGGCATTGAATCCAGTACAACGGTATTGCTATTGATCCAATCAATTTCACAACAGATGTGTGACATTCCGTTGGTGATCACCAGGTACTTTGCCTTTAATGAATGGTTGTAGATTGATGCCTGCCGGATGGTGCGTTTGCTTAATTTCAAGTCTGGCGCTTTGCATTCTATCATCATCCAGGGATTTCCTTCGCGATTGAACACAACGATATCCGATCGTTTCTGGAGGGTATTGAATATTAAACCACCCTCAACTTTAATGAGCGCTTTCGGATAATGCAGTTGATTAATCAGATAATGAATAAAATGCTGACGGACCCATTCTTCCGGCGTTAATACCACATGACGTTTTCGCAAGAAATCAAAAATAAGGATTCTGCCCTGGTCGTGCTTAAGTTCAAAGTTGAAGGTAGGAAGGTTTAGTTTTACCATATAAAGTGATACTGGGCAGCTCAAAAATCATAATCTGTTCTCACAAAATGTGAAGATCGCAGAAGCAATCATTTTAGCCCACATTTTTTTATGATAACTTTATAACATATGAAGACAAAACAAGACATTGTCGAAAACTGGCTCCCACGCTATACCGGGCAACCCTTGGATAAATTCGGTGAGTATGTACTCTTAACCAATTTTGATAATTACGTTTCTTTATTTGCAAGCTGGCATAACGTACCTGTCAATGGCTTGGATCGAGCGATGCGAAGCGCGACAGCCGAAGGAATAACCATTATCAATTTCGGAATGGGAAGCCCAAATGCTGCCACGATTATGGATTGTCTCAGCGCCATAAAACCAAAGGCAGCGCTGTTCCTGGGAAAATGCGGCGGGCTTAAAAAAAAATGAGATTGGAAATCTGATTCTTCCCATAGCGGCGATACGCGGCGAGGGAACATCGAATGACTATTTCCCGCCTGAGGTTCCTGCCTTACCTTCTTTTGCATTGCAGAAAGCAATCTCCACCACCATCCGCGACCATGGCCAGGACTATTGGACAGGAACTGTGTACACTACAAACAGGCGCGTTTGGGAATGGGATGAAGATTTCAAAGTATACTTGAGGAAAATCCGCGCGCTGGCGATTGACATGGAGACGGCGACAATTTTTTCCACTGCTTTTTCCAATAAAATTCCAACGGGAGCCTTATTGCTTATCTCTGATCAGCCGATGGTACCAGAAGGTGTGAAAACCGAAGTGAGCGACACTTCAGTAACTCGAAATTTTGTAGAAATCCATTTGAAGATTGGTATAGATTCGTTGAAACAATTAATCAACAATGGGATTACGGTGAAGCATTTGAGATATTAGGATTACAGGATTGAAAGATTGTAAGATTGATAAGATTGAAAGATTGAAAGTCTTGATTGTAAATCACATTTCCTATTCACCTTGACACGCTTCACATGACTGCCAACCGCTACACCAACTACCTCTTACCAGCTACACCCTCCTACGAAGCAGTCACCTACTGCACCGATTACCTGATTACCGATTACCAATTTTTCTGATATCGGCTGATTTAACCGATAAAAGAAAGATCATCCCCAAAACGAAATACACCGTTAAGAATAAGGCGCTATTTCGCATGCTGCCAGTAAGATGATTGATGAGCCCGTAGGAGAACGTTCCCATCACAATCGACAAATTATAGGTAACATCATAGAAGCTAAAATAGGATGCATTATCCTCGGTATCTTCCGGCATAAGTTTGGAATAAGTTGCACGTGATAATGATTGAATTCCTCCCATGATCATGCCCACAATCGCCGCTAACAAATAGAATTGATATTCCGTGGTAATAAAATATGCTCCTAAACAGACGCCACACCAAATGATAAGCATAAAAACAATGGAGAACTGATTTCCACGGACAAAGGATAATTTCGAAAACAACCATGCGCCTAGCGCTCCCACCAATTGAATGATCAGAATTGTCAGAATAAGTTTTGAGCTCTCGAGGTGGAGTACATCGGTTCCAAACAATGTAGCGAGATACATGACCGTTTGAACACCTGAATTATAAAAGAAGAATGAGATCAGATACCGCTTCAGATCCGGATGGTCCTTCAGACTTTTCCACACTTTTACAATTTCCTGATAACCATTCAGCCAGATGTTGCCGGTAGGGTTTCGGTTGAAAGACATTTTCAGGCAAAAGAGAAAAAGGGATCATGGCAAAACCAATCCACCACGCGCCCACTAACAAAAAAGTAAAACGTGTAGCGGCGCCTTCGCTTGAAAAACCAAAGGATTCAAAATTTAAAATGAGCATCAGGCAAATTACCATCAGAATCACACTGCCATAATATCCCATGGAATATCCGCGCGCGCTGGTGGTATCGTAGCGATCTTCGGTAACAATTTCTGGCAGGAATGCATCATAAAAGACGAGGCTTCCCGAATATCCAATACTGGCAAAAATCGAACAAAAGATGCCCCACCAAAGCATTGCAACATCATCAAAAAAATAAAGGCCCATGCAGGAAAGACTACCCATCCAGACAAAAAATTTCATAAAGGCTTTTTTTCTTCCGGTATAATCGGCCACACCGGAAAGAAAAGGCAGCATCACTGCCACCATCAAGAAAGACAATGAGAGCGCGTAGGAATAAAGCACGGAATTTTGGAACGTGTATCCCTAAGAATTGGATCTGATCACTTCCATTGGTCGTGGTTACAGCTTTATAATAGATGGGAAAAATTGAAGAAGTGATAACAAGCGAGTAAACTGAGTTAGCCCAGTCGTACATATACCAGGCGCGTACCGTTTTAGGATTATTCAGTACCGCGGTGACGGCAACACTTTCTTTATTCATAAAAAAAAAGCCCTGCCAGACAAACCGGGCAGGGCAATTTATAAAATTCTTACTTTGAAAAAATTATCTTTCGATCTTCTTATTGGCTGAATATAAGAGCTTTCTGGCATTAGCTCTTCTCAGTTCAGTTTCAACGTCGGCGATCAAACCACGCTTAGCTTCAGTATCTACCTTTAACGAAATTGTGATAGCATCGCGGTCCACTTCATCCAGTTTAGCCTTTTCCGAATTAACCCATTGAATTACACCCTTTGGCTCGATGAACACATCATTAGCCTGAATTTTTGGTTCCTTTACCAAACTGGTCAATCTTTTTCGGCGTTCCGATGTATAAGTAGGATATCAATGATTTTTTTGCAAGCGTTTGAAGCTGCGCAGCCTGTGGCATGTGCTGCTCCACATTGATATTGGTTTCACGCATCTTAGTCGTTACCATGAAGAAGAACAACAACATGAACACAACATCAGGCATTGACGATGTTGGGATTTCCTGCTTGGTATTAGCTTTTTTCTTGAACTTAGACATAGCTTTAGTTTTTTAACCTCCAATTTTGGTTGGTTCAGCAATGGAGATATTCATTGGAATTTCGACAGCTCCATTCGGTAAAACTCCGCTGCCTTTGTCGTATAACTGCTTCGATACTTCATCCGCGTTTGGGTCCGAAGAAATTTCTCTCCAGCGGTCAACGCTAACGCCTGCACGTTGTGCATAAATTTCATAATAGGCAGCGGTCAGCGCATCAAGGACATCAACAAACATCTTATGCGATGTTCCACGGTCGGTTTTAAACGAAACAATGGCTTTCTGAGGATTATCGGAAGAAGCTGGGTCCTGACCATTATTTAGTATGAACGCCTTGCATTTATCGGTCAATTCGCGGTTTGATGATGTCCACGGTTCGCCCTCCACCAAGAGCTTATCAAATGAATTCATCTGAACCTTGAATAAATTCCGTTCCGGAATTTCTATATCCGTGTCCGGAGGCAGTGCTTCTGGCGGAGGAGGTAACTGAACGAGCAACCCCTTATCGCTTGCCACTGTTGTTGTCATCAAGAAAAATGTCAACAAGAGGAACGCGATGTCAGCCATCGAAGCATTTGGGATTTCTGGAGTTGATCTTGCCATATTATTTAAAGGCTTTACTAATTTCAGAATAAATAAGTGCGAAAATCGAAAGAATTAAAACAATATAAAACATGATCAACCCTGCGCTGATAAGCTTGACGTTAGCTTCCGTGAGTCCAAATGCAATGCGCATTCGGCTCAAAGTCAGAATCTGATAATCCATAAGAAATTCCAAATAATACCAAAATCGCAGCGATGCCTATACCAGTTCTGATAAGGGCAGCCGGTTCTTTGATAGAATTAAGTAATGGAAATATCACCGCTGCTGCTACTGCAATAAACAGTAGAACATAGAAGATATATAATCCGATATCTAGCATAAATTTCTTATTTAACAAGCTTATGTTTAACCAAAAGGTCTACCAGGGAGATAGAAGCATCTTCCATGCTGTTGACCAATCCATCAATTTTCGACACAAGATAGTTGTACAATACTTGAAGCACCATACCCACAATAAGACCCCCGACTGTTGTGATCAAGGCCACTTTCATACCACCCGCAACGATGGATGGGGAAATATCACCAGCTTTTTCAATGGTATCGAACGCGAAAACCATCCCCACAACAGTTCCAAAGAAACCAAGCATGGGACCGAGTGAAATCATCAGTGAAATCCAGATAAGACCTCTTTCCAGTCTTCCCATTTCAACACCACCGTAAGAGACAATTGATTTTTCCACCATGTCGATACCTTCATGATAGCGCATTAAGCCTTGCGTAAAAATAGAAGCAACCGGTCCGCGTGTGTTGCGTGTTACATCCAGCGCCGCATTCACACCACCCTTTAGAGAGGGCATCTTCGATTTGGCCTAATAATTTTTTTGTATTCGTAGTTGCCAGATTAAGAGTAATGATCCTTTCAATTGAAATTGCTAATCCAATGATCATACAGATCAAAATTGGCGTCATGAATGCTGGACCACCCGGCAATAAATAGATCTTTTAATACTTCATGGAAAGACTGATCTTCCTCTGCAGCAGGCGGTTGATGTATCAGCCGTTGCAGGTTGCTTGTGCTGCCGGCTCCAGCTGGCTGCAGTCTGAATCTTGACCATAAAGTGAAGAGGACGCCAGTACCCCTACAAGTGCGAGAATCGCGAATAATTTTTTCATAGTTAAAGGTTTAGTAGCATTGAAAGCGCCAAAATTAAACGTTTTGTCGATTTCTAAATACTTTTTAGAAAATATTTCTGTTGGCGGCCTAGACTTATTTTTTTTAGCTTTATAATCGAATGCACCAAATAAAGTCACATTCTTTTGCCAACTTTTTTGTAATATATTGAAGTTCAAGATATAAAAGAAAGACCGCCAAGGCTAACGCCTTCGGCGCTTGCGACATAGTTACAGCAGCGAAACCTGGCATGGCTGAAACGCGGCGCACTATGTCGAATACTTGAAGCGGACAGCGCTCAGCCGGAGCTTGCGCCGAAGAGCAAAGCGTCCTTAAGCAAGAGCATGGTCGCCTGTGACTAAAGCATCGCGTCGCCGTTACGCAGAAAGTCGCGTTCGCAATTCGCAACATCGTGCTTTGACAGCGGACAGCGTCCGCCGAAGCCCGCTGCGTATAAATAAAAAAGCCCGCCTACGCTAAAAGCTATCGGCGGGCGCAGGCGGAGAGGGCGGGATTCGAACCCGCGATACCGTTTCCAGTATACACACTTTCCAGGCGTGCTCCTTCAACCACTCGGACACCTCTCCTGACAGCTACAGTGTTATTGCGAAAATGGGGACACAAAGAAATCAATAAATTAAACGGATTCCAAGTCGTTATGCGGTCAATTCTCCGGCCAACGAAGTCCGATCATCGTCTTCGCATTCGAAGATCCATATTCTCCAATCAACATCATCAACTTCGTATGGCGGCTTCGGTCGTCATATCGGCACCACTGATCACTCCGATCTGTTGAAGTTTTTTGCTGGTCTCGTATCGCCCTTGCATCACTCGCCCGCCCGGGCATTGGGAAACATTCAGGATGATAATTCCCCGTTCAATAGCATTTTTTAATTCTTCCAGCAACCAGGTAAGCGTGGGCGCATTCCCCGAACCATAGGTTTCCAGCATCAACGCTTTTAGTCCCGAGCATTCACAACAGCACTTACAACATTTATGTTGATTCCCGGAAATAATTTCAGAATGGCAATGTTGGTTTCGAATGTCGACCGCAGGTTAATCCTGTCGGCTTGGACGGCGACCGAATGACGGAGAAATTATAATCGATCTTAACTCCCGCCTTTGCCAGCGGCGGATAGTTGCCCGAATCAAATGCATCAAATTGCATACTCTCGACTTTCTTGGAACGATTTCCCCGCAACAACTCATAGTCAAAGTAGATACAACTTCGGGACAATGGAGCATCCTTCTTCACTGGCGGAAGCAATATCCAGGGCGGTAATCAAATGTTCACGTGCATCTGACCGCGCTTCACTTATAGGAAGTTGAGCACCGGTAAACACCACGGGCTTATTCAGACCATCCAGCATAAAGCTCAACGCCGAAGCGGTATATGCCATGGTATCCGTTCCATGCAAACAACAAACCCATCCTGATGATCATACTGATCAAAAATTATTTTACCGATAAGTTGCCAATGCTCAATATTAATGTTTGATGAATCGATCGGATTGTCAAATGAAAAGGCTGTGATCTCGAGCGCCAGATTTTTAAGGGTCGGCAACTGATCGAGAATATAGGCAAAGTCAAAGGGCGCAAGCACACCTTCCCTGTCATAGGTCATACCAAACGTACCTCCCGTATAAATAATCAGAATACGCGCACGCGCTTTTCCCGGAAAGGCGGTATTAACACTTACTTTCTTAAAATTCATCATCGTGATTGAAAAGATTCAAAGCATTTTGAGTGGTTAGGTTTTTGAACTTCTTCGATTGAAATATTCTTGAGCTCAGCCACCTTTGCATAACGGAATATATGAGGGCTCATTTCTTTTTCCCGGTGAGGCACAGGGCAAGATAAGGACTATCGGTCTCCAGCACCAAATGCTCAAGTCAATTTCCGGTAGTACTTTATCCAATCCGCCATTCTTAAACGTAGCGACGCCGCCCAATCCAAGGTAAAATCCAAGTTTGTGATCTGTTTAGCTTGTTCGGCGTTTCCCGAAAAGCAATGAAAGATTCCCCTCAGATTTCCATCCTGCATGTTTCTCAACAAGTTCGATCGTTTCGTTCATACTTTCCCGACAATGAATCACGATAGGCAATCTGTATTTCTTTGCCCAATTAACCTGAATTGTAAAGCTTCCTTTTGTTGTCCGAAAAGGTTTTATCCCAATAAAGGTCCGTACCGATTTCCCCACGGCCGAAAATTTTCTTTTCGAAAGCCAATTTTCAACGATATATAGTTCCCGTTCAAAATCCTTTTTAACGGAGCACGGATGAAGGCCCATCATGGCGGCATACTTTGGGCCAGCGACTCTCCAATTCCAACATGGCGTCAATCGTAGCATGATCCACATTCGGCATAAATATTTTGTCGACCCGCTGTTCCTCACACCGATGAAGCAAATCAGGATCCTTTTAAAGTCTTCGTCATAAATATGCGCGTGTGTATCATATAAAAATCCATCAACTAGTCTAAGTGAAATTCAAATATCTGTAAGTGAAAGCATTTCCTTTCAAACAATATCGGTCGAAACCTTAGGGAACCTCTTTAATCTGTGATACATAACAAATCTACATCAAGTATTTTCTAAAAATAATCACACCAATAATTACTGATAAAATAGGACACAATTAATACAGCATCCTGCCGCAATATCTTTTATTTTACCAGCCAAATGCTTTCGTTCGAGTGTAACCAGGTCAACAAGATTTTCAAGTGCCGTATTCACTAATTCCAATCCAATAACCATCGCAATACAAAGCAAGATAATGGACCATTCAATAGCAGTGATCGAAAAATAGAAGCCAGCACCAACAACAATGACAGCAACCCCCAATTGAAATTTAAGGTTTCGCTGATCCGCAATACCTGACCAAAGGCCGTGAATCGCATAGATAAAACTCTTGAGGAAGTCTTTCATCTTTTTCGTTGTCCGTTATCCGTTGATAGTTAATCGTTAATCCGTATCCCGGTCGCCAATTGTGGTGATGGGGCAAATATTTCACAAGTTATTGATACAATATTGGATTGTCTTGATTTTACTTTCTACCGGACCGAATAACGGACAACGATTAACAACAACTCCACGTCCACGTTAACTTACGTTTGATTTATTAACGCTTTTAAAAGCTCATCCAATGCATTACGCTGTAGTTCCGCTGAAGCACCTCCTGGTTCTACCCTGCTGAATCCGGTGTATGATTTTGACTCCTCTAAAACAGCGCGAAGTTAAAGTTATCTTGCGGCACTAATAAAAAAATGCCCTTCTTTTTCTCATTGATCAGCAAGATACTCTTGTTCTGTCTGGCCGGGTGTCGGCACCAAGATCCCTTTCTTTCCCAACACGGCCAGATCCATAATGGTACTGTATCCACTTCGCGCGATCACCAACGACGATTGCGAAATAACGGCTTGTAAACCTTCACTGTTTAAAAACCCTGCTCCATTTTCGTCACAAGAATTGCTTTGTGAATAAACTCCCCTGATTACAAAATAGCGGAGACCTGAACTTCTCAGTTGCTGTCTAACTTTTTCCTCGAACATATTCCGTTGAGGCTCAGGGTCCTAAAAAACACATACCAAATCATACTTAGGTGCGATATTATTAGTGTGACGTAACCTTGACAAGGGGCCAATGTGAGTAACATGATGAAACGCAGTACCATCGTGTTGGGATAACCTACCGGATAATACTAATGTCTCTTCGGCATAATCCGGAATCCAACAAGTCGAAAATTTTTTAATCAACCGTTTTGTTTACCCGCCGCACTAGTGGTTGAACTCATTTTAGGCCATGTGGCATTAAAATATTGAGTTCTGATGTGTCATGAAGACTGACGGGATCTTTCGCTGACCAGCACCCATAGCGATTGTCAGAGATGATGAAATCAATTTTGTGACCTTCTCGGATCAGCGCCTGGATTTGCTGATGTTCCTTCCGTATGACTTCGACAAACTTTGGTATTTGACTTACTATTTTCCATACCATGCTTTGCGACTTGGAATATACAGGACTGTATGCTGACAAGGCGAAAAAAGTAAGATCAGGGAATTCATTTTTTAGTAATAGAAGAGAGTCGCCGCTTCCGGCCACAAGGACGGTACATCCCCGCTTTAATAATTCATGGATGATTGGAATGCATCTGGTAGCATGACCTAAACCCCAGTCTAACGGCGTGATCAAGACCTTCTTCATGCGCAATTATTAGTTTCCTAGTTCGAAGTTTGAGGTTCGAAGTTACCGTCGAGGCTATCGATGCATGCTTGGCTACGCACGCAACTTCGAACCTCGAACCTCGAACTTCAAACTTTTAAAAGTAAACCCACGTTCTGCAACCTCTTACAGATAGCGAGGCAAAGCAAATACCAGGTTCCTTTCGGCTTTAAGGCTGTCATGGTACACAACGATTGAACCTGAACGCGTTGCACCGATTGTATTCTTCAGACACTTTTCAGGCAAAATGCTTTTATTGTAATCGACCGAAAGTACATCCCACATAATAATGTGATAATCAGATAACGTTTTTATTTGATCGCGGCTGATCCTTCCATAAGGCGGACGGAACAAAGCCAGACGATGATGCTCCGCCGGTGCCAAGCACCGCGATCTCTTCTTCACATAATTTGGCATTCTTATTGATATTCCATGCGTTTTCGTCCGCCATCCATTCAGGTGATTATAGGTGTGACCGTGTTGCCTATGGTGTGGCCCGTGCCTAATGATTTGTTTGAATACCTCTCCGTGTTTTCGAATATTTTCGCCAATGCAAAAAAAAGTTGCGTGGG
>CAVTZI010000002.1:0-72954 GCA_963739105.1 uncultured Bacteroidota bacterium
TTTTTCGGGATTGAATTTTTCGAGATTGAGGTTTTAATTTAAACAATTAACTCGCAAAATGTTCCGCTCGAGAATCCATTTTTATTCGACAGGGGTTGGAGATACCAGTTTGGGATTTTGTCGCCACATTTCTTATTCTTGTCAATAAATCCAAGAAATCTAAAATGTCTTTAATTGGGAATTAAGGGCGAGAGCCAGAATAGTAAATTCATAATGGAGTATCTAGTTTAAAAAGGAAAGGAATGATTCTGCAGGTTTTCATTGTTTCATCTTGAATAGGTCAAATACAAAAGCCCACTCCCAACATGAAGTGGTTTTTAATTGTCTTGATTAAAATTTTCAAAACTCAGGAATTTAAGTTGGTGTTCCATATATCTTTGTGAAGCTTCCATTGGCCGACTTGTTTCTTCCAAATCGCGATAATACCAACGATCCACAACGGTATAGATATACAACTTTTGTGCAACTTCGGCTTCAACGATCCACCAATTTCAAAACTTTGGAATTGTGAATACTATTACAACTGAACCGGTATGGTAAATCCGATTCTCTATCCTCCTAAAGCCCTTGCTTGAATCGACTAAGCAAATAGGGTGAAGCGAGACAGGTCTATAGCAAATAAAAACTTTTTTTTGAGATGGACTTACTTTTGCGTGGGCATTGCGTGAAGCTGGCAATTTATAAATTAATATTTAAGGAGACAATAAATGAATCAATTTAGGTGGGTCATAGTAACATGATTCTCTTGAATCTTTAAAATAAATTAAACTCAAAGATCAGGCCATAATAACAGTTAGGCGTTCGGTTGTGGAAATCATTAACATCATTCGAAAAGTCTTTATAACCCCTTCACATGGACTTCAAAATGTGGTATATTCAATAAACAAAAACTCTTATGAAAAAACTAATTTTTACTTTGGCGCTATTGTCTGGCCCGGCCATTCTTTTTGCCCAGGGAGTGGGAGTTGGAATTAAAGCCGGTGCTAACATCTCAAATTACTCGTCAGACTATTACAGCACGTCTTCCGTTACCAAGTATCACGTTGGTGCCTATGTTAACATTAACTTTTCTGAAAAGTGGGGTGTGACACCTGAAGTATTATGGAGCTCGCAGGGTGCTGAGATAGAGGACGTGGGGGACTTTAATACGGACTTCGTAACCGTTCCGATCATGCTGCGGTGGAAACCCGTGGAACTGATTTTTATTGAAGTAGGTCCTCAGTTTAATTTCCTTACAAAAGCTGAAATAGACAATGATGATGTCAAGGATCAGTTGAAAAGCAGTACTACCAGCGCGGCTTTTGGTGCAGGCGTTAGCCTCCCTTTAGGATTTAACGGTGGTCTTCGTTACATCGTAGGACTGACCGACCTCTCAGATAATGATGCCGTTGAGTTTAAAGATGGCACCTTTCAAATCTATATAGGGTGGACAATATTTGGTGCGAAGTAAGACACCAAGTCTGATATAAAATAAAATTTTCAGATTGATGAAAAATAAAAAAGGCAGCTACGTATCGTAACTGCCTTTTTTTAACGATCCTCTATGGACTTGTACAAAGGACTGCTGTGCTTATAAAAAAAAAAAAAAAAAAAAAAAAAAAAAAAAAAAAAAAAAAAAAAAAAAAAAAAATTTTCCCTATGGCTGCATTGGCTTCCGGATCTATAGAATAGGACTGAAATTTATATCTTAGATATAACTATGCCACTGAACCGGAATTTCTATTCATTTGCGATCTTTCTTTCGGCGTTATATGCTGTCATCGCTTTAATTCAGGGAATCATTTATTTCCTGCTCGGCCAGCAAGCTTATTCAATGGCGATATTTTTCTACTGGTACCTTTTTAGTCATGGCATTGCTCCTTGGCGTCTGGGATCTTTCTTAGATATTTCCACTTCAAAACATTTTACCTGGCATTATGGACAATCTTAGTTGTCACGATTTCAGGTCTCATCCAATTCAGTATAGGTTTCGGTGCCTTCATGGGAAACAGAGAGTTGGTTAGCTATTATATGAGTGCCCACATGCTGGTGGTCGGGGCGAAAATCCTCTTTGGATTGGCACTGATATTCTCCGCCGCAGGAAAACGACACTGGTTAAAATTGACTGGCATTTTTTCCTTCCTAATTGGCGTAGTTCTAATGGCGGTTGCTTCTGGTACATTAATTCCACCAGAACCAGAAACTTTTGACACTTGAACAAATTTACAAATGGGCTTCATTGATAGGTTGCATAGGTCCTATTCTTATGATGATGAATTTCTTAAGCGAGCAGAAACAGTTGCGTCCGGAAGATGAGGGTTCGGTCCCATCAAAGACATTGGACGGCTTAATGACAATCACACGCGTGATTGCTTTGTTTGCAACGTTATTTTTTGGATTAAAGCTCACTACCGAAACTTCACGAAACTATCCTGGGATCAAAATCTGGAAAGAAAAGAAAAGGAATGGGAAACGGTATGGGGTGCCCGCACTTTTGCCGGTACCGATGGGGACACACTTAAGTATCAATTAATAAAACCGCTGGACTTCGATCCTAACAAAAAGTATCCAATGGTGGTATGTCTGCCGTATGGTGGTGGAATTGAAGGTTCACCCGCTGCAAAATTGTTACTAATCGAAACAAACAGGAAAAAATATCCATGCGTTTCTTTTTGTTCCCTTTTGTCCGAAAGGGTCGGTTGGGGCGGCATTCCAAATTATCCAACAATGGATACGCTGGTATTTGAAAGTATCGAGGCCCTGGAGAGTGAGTTTAAGGAAATAGACGTGAATAGAATTTACGTGACGGGAGTTTCCAGAGGTGGTTATGGATCGTGGCATTTTATTTCGCTCCGCCCCGACCTGTTTGCCGCCGCTATGCCGGTGTGTGGCGGAGGTGACCCTAACCTGACTCCTAACATTATTGATGTAGACGTTTGGGCGTTCCATGGAGAGAATGATATTGGTGTTCCGGTGAGTGGCTCAAGAGATATGATCGCGGCAATCAAAAAATCGGGTGGCAATCCAAAGTACACGGAGTTTGAGGGAGCGGGCACGATATCTGGGGTTACGTTACAAAAACACCCGGAGTACTCGATTGGTTGTTTGAGCAGAAGCGTGAGTAAATGCCACGCCGCAGCACGCGGTCTACTACGAAAAACAAAAAAGCAGTTACGGACTGTAACTGCTTGATTTTCAATGCTCCTCCTTTTGGATCACCTATTAGTTTTGTCCGATACAAGCGCCTAGCCCGCAGGTGATAATTTTTTTTTTGCAAGCAGGTATTAGCCTGAAAGTTAATCCCCTTTTAATAGCAAGAAATTATCCCTTGCTATAGTGATATACTTTTCTTGATTTTCCCTCGACACATTCGTTTTCATTAAAAGGTTCCCAGCTGAATGCTAAAAATCTTTGACAGAAATCAGAGACTCGAAGGAAATACGATAAATGAACAAGAAATCATTTCATCCCTTCGGGGATAGGCTAACATTTTCCCTGCTTCGTCATTCGATATTCGTTACAATCGTTACTACATTCGGCGTTAAGAACACTGAATATCGAACACCGAACATCGAATGAAGAAGTGCCGTCTTAACGTTCCTCCTCCAGATTTCAATTTTTCCGGGCTTGTCCGTGCACTGCACAAACCCCGAAGGGATGAACTGAAATTGAAATCATTTCACACCTCGGGGGATAGGCTACCATTTTTCCGGCGAAAAAACTTTTATGGTTTTTTACGAGAGATATCTACTGAGCCAATCACATAAGTACCTCCAAATACAGCCCAGGTGGTGCGCACGCAGCTCACCATCGGATGTGCGGGATTACTAAAACTCAAAAGATTATCAGTAATCATCGGTTTGTTTTCTGCTTTGACCGTACCAGACGCTTGTATAATGGTCACGTTGTATTTCAGACTTGAGGTAAACATCGTAAACACAATAGTGTGAGGGTCAAAGTCTACGTCGCCAATTACGCCGTAAGAATCGCGTACCTCGCCGTCCCCGCCGATACGCATCCTCGGCCATCGGGTGCCCATCTCCATCGCTGAGTTCTATCGACATATCTGCTCCGTTATTTTTCCCTGTAAAGCTAAACTCAAGCGTTTGGGTAAGGTCAGTTCCAATACCCATAAAGCTTAACCATTGAGACGCGTCAGGGGGCAAAGTGTCAACGGGGATCTGAGCAAAATACAAAGCCTTATATCCGGATAGGGTGGAATTTTGGACACTCAAGCGTGGCTCAATGGCATCAATGTACACTATTGAATCACCCGACGGAGCACCAACAAGATTCTTGGCTGGCAAGCCATTGACTGGATCAGTTTCAAAAGTTGCTGAAAGAATTTTAGTTTTAGAGCAGGACCAACTTCCCAGGGTGGCAACAAGGAGGAAAAGAAATATCTTTAATTTTTTCATGATAACAGTTTTAGGTGTAACGTTTAAGATCAAAAGTACTAACAATTGAACCGCTGGGTAATCCCTGCTTTCTTGTAAATGGTATTCCAAAAGACCAGATGGTACAGGTTGAAGATAGGCAGGGTTTATATTGTGGTTTCACGATGACATTGACCTTGAACATTTGCCCGAGCGCGAATAGTCAAAAAAAGCGGGAGAACAATCCGTCCGACTGTCTCCCGCTTACTATTCAGTTATTTATGGTAGAATACTAAAGTAATCAGGAAAACCGTAGTCTGATGATTTCCAAAAACATAACCATTCCATATATTAGGTAGCAATTAATGTTATAGTTGGTTTTAGGATATAAGCCTTGAAATATGAGTATAAAACAAACCATTTTTCTGTTGGCTATAGTTTTTATCGGCCATGCAAACGCGCAGGGAACATTTGAGATCATAGGAACCACTGGTACCCAGCTGGAAGGGAAGAAAATATTCATTACCAATGAACACACAGAATATTCAGGAATAGAAAACAAGATCCTCGACTCGTGTATCATAAAAAACGGCAGTTTCCGCTTTACAGGTTCCCTGAAAAATCCGGCAAGTCTTGTATCGCTCTATCTAGTCTGGCCGAATACAGGAATGAAACAGTTCTTTCTTGAGAACAGGAAAATAAATATCAGGATAGTTAACAGCCTTAAACGTAATCTATTGGATAGTTGCCTGTTTGAAAATGCCCCCATTACAGCGCAACAAAGAGAGCTGGAGGTCGCAAGAGCCGATTACTTTAAAAAATTTATTGAGCTCTCTAAAAAAGAACAAGAATACCCAACCGCTGACGACTCTTTGAGATCTGCCCGGGTCATTGAATATGGGCTGCTCCTAAAGGAGGAAACGGATATTTTAATTGATTTCATAAAAAAACACCCGGATTATTATGTTTCCCTATTCTGGTTCTGTTACGAGGTTACAAATAGAATTATTAGTCTACCTGATTCAGCTTTGGCCCTCTTCAAACGCCTCGATCCTAAACTGCAGCAGTTGCCTGAAGCACAAACAGTATTGCAAAGGATCACCAATAAAATAGCATTAATGCAAAACAAGACATTGCCAGAATTTTCTATCCCTGACACATCAGGTAATTTGATCACCCCCGCGAAATACAGAAACAAATATTTGCTGATCGATTTCTGGGCATCCTGGTGCTGGCCGTGCTTAGCAGAAATCCCAGATGTAAAGAAGGTATACGCACAATTCAGCAATAAGAACCTTGTAGTGCTAGGCGTTTCCCTTGATAGCAACAAGGATCAATGGTTGAGGGCGGTTAAAAAATATGCGATTCCCTGGACACAGGTTTCAGAGTTGAAAGGATGGGATGGTTTCCTTCCAAAAAACCTGGACATCCGTTCTATACCACAATACTACCTTGTTGATCCACAGGGTAAATTTGTTTTAATGGGGGCATCAATACAAGAAGTGCAGAAATACATGCAGGAACTAGATCTTTCCAAAGTCCGGGACCGTTGATGTGCGGCAGCAATGCTGATCTGTGTCATCGTGCTGATGTACTTGCTTTATCTGAAAAATAACATCCATCAATGGGCCTGGTGGCTAACCATGATCTGGCAGGTTTGCGTTATATTTCCTTGCATGTCTAAAAGCGTCTACATCATCACCTATGGTTCTACTCGCAGGGGATGGAAATTTGAAACCGGCATCGTTCAGAAGATTTACCCAACCAAAGAAGAAGCAATTTTTTACGGCAAGCAGGCTGCCGGCCAACACGAATCTGAAGTTTATGTCCAGGAAAAGAATGGCAAGTTTAAAAGGCTGAAAGAATAATTTTCTCTTAATATTTTGATGATTTTCAGCCATGTCCTAAAATTGGATCATTTCGCCAATTGTTTGCCGGATGTTTGCCGTGCTAAAAATAAAAAAGGCAGTCACTTTACGTAACTGCCTGATTCTCAACGCTCCTCCTCTTGGACTTGAACCAAGGACCCTCTGATTAACAGTCAGATGCTCTAACCAGCTGAGCTAAGGAGGAATTTTCCAAAAACGGAGTGCAATATTAAGGACTTGCATCCAGAATTTCCAACCCGACAATAGTTTTTTAGGAATAATTTGAAAACCCTTGCTTGTGAACATCCGTACAATAACTTTGTAAATCAAAGTACTTTTAAATGAAAGAAGTCCACGAGTATGAAAAAGATCTTGCTTCCATCCGGGACGTGATGGAGCGATCTGCCAAGTTTATTTCATTAAGTGGACTCTCCGGCGTGCTGGCAGGAGTATATGCCTTAATCGGTGCCGGCGCAGCCTATTTTGTGGCGCAATACCCAGTTTCGCCGCTTGACTATCGACAATATTCTATCAAGGAGCCGGATACTTTTTTCAAATTACTCATTATTGCCGCATTGGTTCTGGCTGCATCCTTAACCACCGGCATCTTGCTCAGCAAAAGAAAAGCGAAGAAGCATGGGCTGAAATTCTGGACCTCCTCCAGTCAGCGTTTGTTTTTAAATCTTGCTATTCCACTGGTTTCTGGTGGCATTTTTATTTTGATCATGTTATTTACCGGGCATTTTGGACTGGCGGCGCCGGCCAGCTTAATTTTTTACGGACTGGCGCTTATTCAAGCGAGCTCAAATACTTTTGACGAAATCCGTTACCTGGGTTTCTCTGAAATAATTCTTGGATTGATATCGGCGGCAATGCCAGGTTATGGTTTGGTTTTTTGGGCCCTTGGTTTTGGAGTCCTCCACATCGTATATGGAGGGATCATGTATAATAAATACGACAAGTGAAGAATCCGTTTGAAAACTTAGATAAAGTATTGGAGCATAGAATTCGACTTCAGATTATGTCAATATTGGTCGCTAATGATGGGTATGAATTCAATGCGCTAAAAGATATTTTGAGTATTTCCGATGGAAACCTTGCTTCAAATATCAAAGCCCTGGAACGGGAAAAATATATTTCAGTCTCCAAGTCGTTTATCGATCGAAAACCAAATACAAAATATAAAATCACGGAGCGGGGAAGAAATGCATTTAAGAAACATCTCGATGCGTTGGAGGCGGTGGTGAAACAACAGAAGTAGTTTTTTTTTGCTCATTAACTTTTAAATTGAAAGTACTTTTAATATGATATGAAAGTAAAAATGATTCTTCCAGCGCTTACCGAAGCGGAAAGTCCGTTTTGGAGACCTATAAAATATTCCTTATTTCCGCCACTGGGGCTGGCAACATTGGCTGCCTATCTCGCGCCTGAAGATGAAATTGATTTACAAGATCAGCACGTTGAAAATATAAATCTGAATGACTCGCCAGACCTGGTCGTCATTCAGGTCTATATCACGAATGCTTATCGCGCCTATTCATTTGCCGATTATTATCGGGCACGTGGCGCCTATGTCATCTTGGGCGGATTGCACGTGACCTCCTTACCCGAGGAGGCTGAACGACATGCTGATTCCATTTTTCTTGGGCCCGGGGAAGAAACCTTTCCTCAATTTTTAAAAGATTTCAAGGCAGGCACCCCCAAGAAAAGATACTTCTCGTCGGTCCGAACCCTGGAAAGAGTTCCTCCGATTCGTCGAGACCTCATCAAACGACATTTGTATCTGGTGCCCAATTCCATCGTGGTGACGAGGGGATGTCCTCATCACTGTACATTTTGTTATAAGGATGCTTTTTTTGCAGGCGGAAAGTCTTTTTATACACAGGTTGTTGATGATGCCTTGAGTGAAATTGAAAGACTGCCTGGTCGTCATCTTTATTTTCTTGATGATCATCTTTTGGGCAATGTAAAATTTGCGACTGCACTGTTTGACGGGATGTCAGGAATGAATCGTGTATTTCAATCCGCGGCAACCGTAGATTCTATTTTACGCGGCGACCTTATTGAAAAAGCCGCGGCTGCCGGCCTGCGAAGTCTTTTTGTTGGCTTCGAAACTTTTACTCCCGAAAACCTGAGGCAAAGCAACAAGAAACAAAACCTTCAAAAGGATTATAAGAAGGCCGTGCAGCGACTTCATTCGTTGGGTATCATGATCAACGGGAGTTTTGTATTTGGCCTGGATGAAGATAACAAGGATGTGTTTAGACGTACCGTTGAATGGGGAATTGAAAATGCAATCACGACCTCCACTTATCATATTTTGACACCCTATCCCGGCACACAACTTTACGCGGACATGGTGCAACAAGGGCGCATCTTGACAAAGAACTGGGACTTATATGATACCCGCCACGTGGTTTATCAAACCAAACATATTTCTCCAGCTGAATTAGAAGAAGGATACCATTGGGCGTACAAAGAATTTTATACATGGAGTAACATTGTTCGATCCAGTGTAAAACACGATTCGGTAAAACACATGTTAAAACATTTCCTCTATAGCGGAGGGTGGAAAAAATTTGAGCCGCTTTGGAATTTTATTATCAAAACCAGAAACCTGAATAACATGCTTCCGTTGCTGGAATCAATCCTAACGAAAGTAAACTATAATCAACAAGAATCGCCCTTAGAAAGTCCGACTGCTTTTATTGAAAAAGGACAAGGAATAATCCAACATCATTACATCACAAAACAATTAACCACATAACACTTAATAAAAATGGAAACAATAATACAACCTCAAAACCTGCTGGACCGGTTTAACAAATGGATTCAGGAATCCATCATGATAAAACTTCTTTCAATCGGCTTTTTAATTATTATCTTATTAATACCCTCTAGCTGGATTCAGGACATGATCGTGGAGCGGCAACAACGTGCGGGCCAGGTAATACAGGAAGTGGCAGATAAATGGTCGGGCAGCCAATCTATTTCAGGCCCGATACTGGTGATTCCTTATCGCAAACAGGAAATCATAGATCATGGAAAAGATGGCAAAGAGATCAAGGAACATATTGAAAAAGCTTTTTTCCTTCCGGAACAACTAGACATCAAGGGAAATGTAAAACCAGAAATATTGCATCGCGGTATTTTTGATGCTGTGGTTTACGAATCGGGCCTGCAAATCAAGTCGACGTTTACCAAGCCGGATTTTAAAAACTTGTCCATCGCCGAGGACATGGTTCTATGGAATGGTGCCTACATGATCTTTGGCATTACCGACTTGCGGGGTATCAGTGACAACCCCACTTTTATGGTATCGGAAAAAGCATTTGTTCCAGAACCTTCAAACAATATCGGTGTGTCAGTGAGAAGTACGTCGCAGTGAAAATGCCGGCTATGTCTCATGAAGACAAGAAAAGTGTGGTGTCAAGCAGTGGAATCATCACAAAATTGAATTGGGAAAATGCCGATTCATTTAACGGAAATGTTAACATCAAACTAAAGCTAAAAGGAAGTAACCGATTGGATTTTGTTCCGGTAGGAAAAACAACCACGGTAAAGCTGGGCGGCCAATGGGCAGATCCTAGTTTTGATGGCGAATTTCTTCCCGCGACACGCGAAATTTCGGAAGAAGGTTTTTCAGCGTCATGGAAGGTACTTCATTTTAATCGCCCATTCGCACAACAATGGACGGAAAACAATCAGGAACTTAGCGGCGCTGATTTCGGCGTCAAATTGCTGATCCCCGTTGATCAGTATCAAAAAAGTATTCGTACTTCAAAATATGGTGTGCTGATTATCCTGTTGACCTTCATCGCATTGTTTCTGGTCGAGATAACACAAAAAGTGCGCATTCATCCTTTTCAATATATATTAATAGGAGCCGCGCTGATTATTTATTATACATTATTGCTCAGTTTTTCAGAACATATTGGCTACAATCTTGCCTATGTTGTTTCGTCTATCGCTACCGTTACGCTTGATCAGTGCTTATGCCACTACTTTCTTGCCCAACAAGGGACTGACATTCTTTTTTCGCTGTTGCTGATAATATTTTATTCGTTCATCTTTATCATCATCCTTCAGCAAGATTTCTCGCTGCTGTTAGGAAGCATTGGACTATTCGTGATCGTTAGTCTGTTAATGTATTTCTCCAGAAGAATAAGCTGGTATCGCCAGGCTCATTCACGAAGCATAAGGAATAATTAGAATAATCCCGCCCGAGGCGGGATTTTGTTATTCTTTCTCCAGAAAAGGATAGCGATAATCCTTTGGCGTCACAAATGTTTCCTTGATCGTGCGCAGAGAAACCCATCGCAGCAAGTTTACTTTCGCGCCAGCTTTATCATTAGTTCCGGATCCCCTGGCTCCTCCAAACGGTTGTTGCCCGACCACGGCGCCGGTAGGTTTATCGTTAATATAAAAATTCCCGGCAGCGTGGGTAAGTTTCTGTGTTGCCATTTCAATGGCAAATCGGTCTTTTGCAAAAATGGATCCCGTAAGTGCATAAGGTGAAGTGCGATCTACCAAGTCCATCGTTTCTTCAAAATTATCTTCGTGATAGATGTAGATCGTAACAACCGGGCCAAAAATTTCTTCACACATGGTAACCGACAATGGATCCTTAGAAACGATAACCGTAGGCTCAACGAAATATCCTTTTGATTTATCATATTTTCCTCCGGCGATTATTTCATTCAATGGATTCTTCTTCGCCTCTTCAATGTATCTTCGTAATGGAATCAAATGCTTTTTCGTCGATAACGGCATTAATAAAATTTCCAAAATCTTCGGGGCTTCCCATTTTGAAAGTTTTTAAATCTTCCAGAAGATATTTTTTTACGTCTTCCCACAGGTTTGAAGGAATATAACATCGCGATGCCGCCGAACATTTTTGCCCCTGAAATTCAAACGCCCCTCTTGAAATAGCGGTAGCAACTTCTTTTGCATCGGCACTCCTATGCGCCACAATAAAATCTTTGCCACCCGTTTCGCCAACAATTCTGGGATAAGATTTATACTGGTGGATATTTTGGCCGATGGTTTGCCAGATTTTCTGAAATACACCTGTGCTTCCGGTAAAATGAATACCTGCAAAATCACGATGATTGAAAATCAGGTCGCCAACGGTAGGCCCATCTGCATAAATTAAATTGATAACACCATCCGGCAAGCCCGCTTCTTTTAAAACCTGCATGATGACATTGGCCGCAAGAATTTGAGTATGCGCGGGTTTCCAGACTACAGTATTACCCATCAGCGCCATGCTCGTAGGCAGGTTTCCCGCAATGGCAGTAAAATTGAAAGGCGTTAAGGCAAATGTAAATCCTTCCAACGGCCGGTATTCCATTCTATTCCATACGCCGGGAGAGGATGCTGGCTGGTCCTGGTAAATCTGGGACATGTAATAGACATTGAACCGGAGAAAGTCGATTAACTCACAAGCACTGTCGATTTCAGCCTGATAACAATTTTTAGATTGTCCCACCATTGTCGCAGCATTTATTTTATAGCGATAAGGTCCTGCCAACAGGTCGGCCGCTTTTAGAAAAATAGCCGCTCTGCTTTCCCAGCTTAAATTACTCCACAATGGTTTTGCTGCCAGCGCAGCATCAATGGCTTGTATAACATGTTCACGGTCGCCCTCATGAGTAATACCCCACGGTGCGCTGATGATCATGTGGTGGAGAAAGCCGTTGTTTGTTTTGCGTTCGAACTTCTTCGCCACCGATATACATAGGAATGTCAACCTGCTGCGCCTGGCTTTCCGCCAGCGCTTTTTTAAAGCACGACGTTCATTACTTGCCAGGAGCGTAGTTTAATACGGGTTCATTTTTTGGAAATGGAACATTGAAAAATCCGTTTGCCATAAGTTTTATTTACGATAGAATATGTTAGTCTACGATTACAGAATTTCACGAAGTTCAGCGAGAGAATGAATCTCATGGGCATAATAATGTCCATCGGTTGCGTTTTTTTCAGGGTTGTAAAAAACGGCATCGATATACGCATTACAGGCTCCTCCAATATCAGTAATTAAATTGTCGCCCACCATGATTGCCTGATGATGTTTGATACCATTGCAGGTCAAGTGCAAAATTAAAAATTTCGCACGATGGTTTCCGGCATCCGGCCCGCTGTGACGTAATGATATGGTCAAAATAAGGAAGCAAGTTTGTGGATTGCAACTTCATGTTTTGTATTTCATCAAAGCCATTCGTGATAACGCTAAGTTTGTAATGAACGGACAAATAATCCAACACCTCAAGTGCATGCGGCATGAGATGCCCCTTTCGCGGGCATAGGTCCAGGTAATGGTAAGAAAGATCCTCGCATAATTTGTCCTCCTGATATGTGAAAGGCTGCGAGAATTTGTTTGAACCGTTCTTTTCGGATCACCTCGCTGCCGGCCAGTCCGCTGATCGTATAGATCCCAGAGTTTCGTGTTCACGATTGTGAACTGTGAGTAAAATCGTCACAGGACGAAACACCCTTGGCCATAAGATCATAATCATGGTAAAGTTCAACCAGCGTTTCGCGCGAATTTGTTTCATAATCCCACAGCGTATGATCCAAGTCGAAAAAAATGCAACTGTATTTTTTTGATGACGCTATCGTTGGGTGTCATTTCACTTTTTGCCATTCCTGAATTTGAAGCTTGTTGATTGCTAACTCCCTATTGGTAAACAAAGTTTGATAGATTTTTTGATCCTGTAACAACTGGGCATCCTTTCGTAAAAATTGAAATATCTGTTGGATGATGTCGCCAACGCTGTCTTTGATCTGATAGAAGACCCAATGGTTATAACGACTGGCGCTCAGGATCCCCGAATTTTTCAAATAAATCAAATGCCTGGAGGTTTTAGCTTGGGTAAAATCGAGGATTTTTTCGAGGTCAGTAATACACATTTCGCCGTTCATCACAATAAGCCCTAAAATCCGAAGGCGGGATTCATCGGCGCAGGCTTTGAAAATTTGTGCTCCCAGCGTTAGGTTAAAACTTTTGAGTCGCATTTGGCATCGAATGTGTACAACGGCCAAAGGTATATAAATTAGGCGCTTTTAGCGCTTCTCCTTATATTTGAAACTCCATGAAAAGTCGAACTACTACAATCGGGAAAGTGCAGGGATTAGTATTTGTTGCCAGTTTATTACTTCTAGTAGTTGGGGCAATAATTCCGGGAAATGCGCAAACAAAAGAAGCGCGTAATCCAGCTTTCCGGCGTGGTATTGGAAGAGGATAGTGTGTCGGGTGTGCCCGTGCCTGGGGTTCACATTTATGTTCCGAAAGCCGGCCGGGGAACGACAACCAATGGAATGGGCTTTTTTTCCATGCCGGTGCTTGAAGGCGATGAAATCATCGTTAGTGCGGTAGGATATGATCATCAAAACGTCACTGTGGCGTCGGATTGGCCAGAGTATCAAACCATTATCATAACACTGACGCAGGACACCACTTTTCTGCCCGAAGTTGTCATTTTTCCATTCCCTACAGAAGAAGTATTTAAACAGGCTGTACTGGCTATGAATATGCCGCTGGACAACAACGGTATCGATAAAAGAAATTTTAATGAGGAATTGTTAGCCTTGATGATCAAAACCACGCCGATGGATGGCTATCAAAACCAGCGATATTATCTGGACCAATGGGCTAACTCGGCAACCAGCAAATTCCAACCTGTCACCAATCCCTTCCTGAATGTTTTTAACTGGGCTAAATTTTTCAGCTCGTTAAAAGAGAATGATAAGAAGAAGAAGAAAAAGTAGCTGATCGAAAGAAGACCTGCGTATTTAAAGCATTCCGCTTATAAATCATCAAATCATTCCTCGCTTAATGTCCGAACTCAAAGTAAGAGCCGCCCGAACGCTTTTGCGCTACCGCTAAAGCTTAGCGTGAGCTGCGATTAGCCTAATCTTTCGTGATATGTCATAATCGGGCCTCGCCCGAATGCTTGCGCTAAAGCTTCACTCCGTCACATATCGGGCCTCGCCCGACGAAGCCCAATACGAACTTTCTACGAAGATAGATCGATCAGAAAGCAAAAAGCCCGCCTACGCTGAGACAGCTTCGGCGGGCGAAGTCGGGGCGAGATGATTCGAACATCCGACCCCCACGTCCCTAACGTGGTGCGCTAACCGGGCTGCGCTACGCCCCGAAAAAACTGTGCGAATCTAATCGTTTTAATGCGGTTGAAAAAATATTCAAATCCTTCTCATGAAAAATTTTATCGCTCAAATTTTCCTTTTCAATCGTTCATTTCCGCCGGTGAATTCATATCCGATTTACCTGAAGCATCATTAAATAACAAATCATCACAAATTCAATTTGTTGCATGCTGATCACATATTTTATTACAGATTTCTCCGTTATTTCGTTCGTAACTAGAAAGATCCTCCCTTTAGGAACTCCGTGGTTCTTGTACCGGCTAAGCAATTTTGATTTCAAATGTCCATTTTCCTGCAAAAATTCTTCGAATGCTCTTCTTTCACCGATGCTTTTATCTTCGCTCCAATCTCCAAAGAAAATGATACTGATATCCTTGATCAGCGGGCGGCAAAAGTTAAACGATTCTTTTGCCGACGAGTATAGATCACAATCAATCATGATAATGCTCGCCTTTTGAATATCATAATCCCGAATGAGATTACCGTTTAACGTATCGCTAAACCATCCCTTAATTAGAAAAGTACGATTCCAGTCAATTCCATTTTCAGTCAGTCGTTCGGAGGTCGATGATAGGCTGCTGGCGCATTCGCCAGGCTGAAGCTCATTTTCAATATCGATGGCTGCGATGGCGGGAAAGCCTTCGAATGAATCAAACCCGAACATCCGAACATGATTCAATTTCAACTCTGTTAATGCTTGAAACATGCAGACAAACGAAGTGCCCTCGCACACACCAAATTCAAGGTAGTCGCCCATATTACTTGCGCCTACCTTGTCCGTTAGAACCGTCAGGGCCTTTTTGAATTTGGGCTTAAGTTCTCTGACCAAAACCCATGGGATACGGTTGTGATCTTTGTTAAACCTGATCCAGCTCCTAATCTTTTTGAGTCGAAAGGCTTTTATATTCTGATAGAAAATATCAAACCTAAAACGTTTTATGAATAGAATAAATAGGTCCAAGCATTGGACAGATGATAGAAATTAGAATGGAAAGGGTGTAAAATTTCCATCAGGGCTCAAAGCGTGAGAGCCCTACCTAGGCTGCAGAATGCCCAGTTATGCTTGGCCGCCGAATCAATCCTTGACTACGAGATTTGTCATGATTGTAAAATAAAAAATTAAGAATTCCAGCTCCTTGTTAAATCGGTCGCTTATAAATATTCTGAACGGGACGTTTCGCTTCGATGGTGTTGAAGGCATTGTAGAAAAACAAATTATGCGATTCTTCAATGAACCTCCTGGTCACATGATTTTCTGGCTGATTCCTGTTTTCAGAATGTTTGTCCCCGCTGACTCTGATGATACCGGTCGAGATATTTTTGATATACCTTCTGACTACCATCATTGACAAATATATTTTGCATACGCATACGCCGATAGTTTGATTTAAGAACAAGGCTTTTGCGAATTGTTACGCCAACTTTTAGGATCTTTTATCTATTTTTTTTCGGCCAATAAGACCTTAAATCCGCCTCTGACTAGTTTAAGACAGTCATACTGGCTATAAATTCCCTGCTAAATAAGACAGAATTGCCGTAGACTAAAATGGGCAAAAATTTGTCTACAGTAATAAAAAACTATATGGACGCATTTTCCCAAATGATCATTGACGCCGTAGAGAAAACAAAAAATGCGGTCGTTAAAATCAACGTATTCAAGACAATAAAAGGCAAGCTAAGACCGGTCGGTTCCGGGTCAGGTTTCATATTTTCTTCTGACGGACTTGTATTTACAAATAGCCATGTTGTACACGGCGCGGAAAAAATTATGGTCAGTTTGCTCAATGAGAATGAAATAGAAGGAATTATTCTGGGGGAAGACCCTGACACGGATTTGGCGATATTAAAAATCTATACGGAAGGCTATTCTGTTGCTAAACTAGGCGACGCCTCGCAACTCCAAATCGGCCAGTTCGTAATTGCGATCGGAAATCCTTATGGATATCAGCACACTGTAACAACGGGCGTGGTAAGCGCGTTGGGACGGACTTTGCAGACCCAATCGGGCAAACTGGTGGACAATGTAATTCAATCCGATGCTGCGCTCAATCCAGGCAATTCCGGGGGGCCTATGATCACGACAGAAGGTGATGTGATTGGTGTGAATACGGCGATGATCCAGGGTGCACAAGGTCTGAGTTTTTCCGTGGACATCAACACGGCAAAGGAAATTGCACAGCAGCTAATTCAACACGGCAAAGTGTTCAAGGCTTATTTAGGTATTATGCTTCAGGAGATAAATATTAATCCAAAAATTAAGCACCATTTCAACTTGTCAAACAAGAGGGGATTGTTCGTGACCCGTATTGAGCCAGAATCTCCTGCTTCGCGTTCTCAACTTCAGGAAGGTGATGTTATCATCAACTTTAATGGGCATCCTGTCAATAGTACCCACGAACTTTTCAAAGAATTGTCTAAAAAGGAAATCTTAACGATTGTTGATATTTCTGTTATCCGGCGCACAGAGGTGCTGAACTTTACGGTCGCGCCTTTAGAGGTGAAGACATCGCAGCTGACGAATGTTATTCGTTCAGTTTATAGGTCAAACTTTTTTTGCCACAAAGTCTCTAAGACACAAAGAGGCGCACGTAGGCAGGCAATGTGACTTCTTTGTAATTTGTTTTGCTCCGCTTCGCCACCTTGATTACCGATTACCTGATCACCGATTACCTCTTACTACTTACCAACTACGACTTACCAATCAATATCTTCTTCGCTTCTGTTCTGAAGTTCTGGGAGATTTAAAGGAGCCGCCAGACGATCGTTTTCTATACTCTCTTCCTGATGATTCTCTTACGTGAATCTGAATTTTTGCGTTCCGTAATTTCTATCCGCACTTGTCTTCCCTTATATTCAACACCCTTAAATTCGTTCAGCAACATTTCAGCTTTGTCTTTCTCGACTTCAAAAAATGAATAAGCACCTTTTAACTCCATCTTGCCAATAAATTTTCGGCTTACCCCGCTGACGTCTTCGATAAATCCCAGCATATTTCCAGGATCCAACCCATCCATTTTTCCTAAATTAATGAAGAAGCGGCTGCCGGTAACATACCGATCACCTTCACCACCACTCAATTTCCTGTCATCTTGATTGAGGTCGGGAGCATTCCGATAATAGTCCAAAAACCTGTTAAACTCAATGGACGCGAAGCGTTTGATCAATTCCTGTTTCGTCAAGTCGTTAAGCTCTTCATAAACGGCCGGTAAAAATTCTGCTATCTCATCTTCATTCACTTTTACCTCCCGCACTTTATGCATAAGCGCCAGCAATTGCTTTTGGCAAACCTGAGAACCTGTCGGCACCATCATCCTCTTAAAAGGTGCCTTCAACGTTTTTTCAAGCTGCTTTACTCTTCCTAATTCTTTGCGGGCAATCATGGCAATGGATATACCTTTTTTCCCTGCGCGTGCAGTACGGCCGCTGCGATGGGTATAGAATTCCATTTCATCGGGCATGTTCATGTGTATCACATGGGAGATGTCTTCAACGTCAATACCGCGTGCCGCCACATCTGTAGCGACTAAAATTTGCAGCGAGCGATTTCGGAATTTCAACATCACGCGGTCGCGTTGTTGTTGGGTAAGATCTCCGTGCAAGGCATCGGCATTATAGCCATCTTTCATCAACATTTCGGCTATACGTTGCGTGTCAATTCGCGTACGGCAAAATATCAATCCGAAAATCTCAGGATTGTCATCCAATATTCGTTTTAGTGCGAGGTACTTATCTCTTTCCTGTACCATCACATAAAAGTGTTCAATGTTTACATTACCGACATTTTGTTCTCCAACGGTTAACTCATGAGGATCGCTCATGTAGTTTTTCATAATGGCTTTTACCTCGCGCGGCATCGTGGCTGAAAACAACCAGGTATTTTTTTCGTCAGGAGTGAATGAAAGTATCTTGTCGAGATCCTCTTTGAATCCCATGTTTAACATCTCATCGGCCTCATCCAGCACCACATATTGAATTGTGCTTAGATTGATGGCTTTACGTTCAATCAGGTCGATCAATCGTCCAGGCGTAGCGACAATAATCTGGGCGCCGCGCTTTACTTTCCTGATTTGCTCACTAATGCTTGATCCCCCGTAAACTGCGACAATATTGAAAGGTTTGAATTTTTCGGTAAAATTTTCAAGGTCACTGGTAATTTGTAGTCCCAACTCGCGGGTAGGAGCCAGTACCAATGCCTGTGTGAAGCGACTTTCGGCATCAATCAATTCCAGCAAGGGGAGCCCGAATGCGGCTGTTTTTCCTGTCCCTGTCTGTGCCAAGCCTACAAAATCACGATTACCCTTTAACAACACAGGAATTGCCTTTTCTTGTATAGGCGTGGGTGTTTCAAAGCCGATTTGTTGAACCGACTCCACCAGTCCCTTGGACAAACCCAAGGCTTCAAAAGATTTCATTAAAATTTATTAAGTAAGCGGCAAAGGTAATGGAATTATGTTGATTGACGATTGGAAGATTGAAAGATTGGAAAATTGGAAGATTATGAGATTGAAGATTGGAAGATTGGAAAATTGGAATACGATTTCAATTTCAAGTTTGTTCAATGTTCAATCTACAATTTCTAATTTTTCAATCTTTCAAATTTTCGAATCTTCCAATCTAGCCTATATTTGCGCTCTTTGTTGGGGCATTAGCTCAGCTGGCTAGAGCGTCACGCTGGCAGTGTGAAGGTCATCGGTTCGACTCCGATATGCTCCACCTAATAAGCCGGGAGCCTCCCGGCTTTTTCTTTTGCATCAGAACCGGATAATGAATGTAGTACCCTTGTCAAGTTCACTTTCTGCCCTGATCGATCCTCCCAGCGCCTCCACCTGGGTTTTAACCAGGAAAAGCCCTACACCTTTGGCATCCTTGTGCTCGTGAAAAGTTTTGTGAAGGCCGAATAATTTGCTTCCATGTTTTACCAAATCAATACCCAATCCGTTATCCTGAACTCTTAATTCTAGTCCCGTTTCAATCGTTGAAGTAGTCACTTTGATCTCCGGCTTTCGTTTTGTTGACGAATACTTTAGCGCATTGCTCAGCAGGTTTTGAAAGATACTTTCAAGATAAGCCTTCGAATAATATATTTTTGGCGCATCATTGAAGTCGAACGTTATGGATGCACTCCTTTGGATTAGCTCACCTTCTAACGATTGAACGACCTTATCAAACGTTTCTTTGAACCGAATTTCAACTCTTGGGATATCGGTATCGGTTTTTACCTTAAGGGTTTCCATCAATTCATTCATGGTTTCACCCAGATTGCTGGAAACGGTTTTTATTTTTTCAAAGATTTGTTGATAGTCGAGGAGGGTGCTACTGGAATCCAGCAGGCTGATGAGCGCCTTAATATTTCCCACAGGTGAGCGCAAATTGTGTGAGATTATATGTGCGAACTCGTCGAGCTGACGGTTTTGTTCCTGAAGTTTAACGGCTATTGCTTCCAGGCTTTGTTTAGACCGAAGAAGTTCGTCCTCGGATTTTTTTCGTTCGGTAATGTCAACAGCCGATGCATATATTAATTGATTCTTCACATCAGAAGCGCAGCTCCACAGAAGCCATCGATAGGATCCGTCTTTGCACCGATACCGGTTTTCAAAATGAAGAAGGTCATTTCCGTCGGAAATAAATTCGGCTGCTTCTTTCGTGGAAGCCACATCGTCGTGATGTACAAATTCTAAAAACGGTTTTGACTTTAGTTCCACTTCAGTCCAGCCTAGCAGTTGTTCCCATGCGGGGCTTAGCTTTTTAAAATATCCGTCAAATCCGGCGATGGCATTTAGGTTAACAGCAGTATTAAACAGCCGATAGTTTTCCTTGGCAACTTTGAGCAGCTCTTTCTCCGCATTTTTTTGTGCCGTGATATCGATAATAAATCCTTCGATGGTGACACGTCCGTCATCTTGCACCATAGGGATCCCATCTTCTTTTACAAATCTCCATGTATCTGTTTTATGACGAAGTCTGTATTCGATACTAAAGTTTGTTTCATTTGCAATTGCTTGCTCCATTTCGATCCGAATCCTGTCGCGATCGTTGGGATGATACAAGTCGTCAAAGTTTATTTTTTGAGATAAAAATTCCGAGGCTGGAAAGCCTGTGAGTTCCTCAACGCGCAGGTTGAGGTATATCATGGAAAAGTTCTCATCATTGTTTCGCAGATAAATTACCCCAGGTATATTTTCCGTCAGTGATCTGAACTTTTGCTCACTTTTGATCATCTTGGTTTCGGCTTCTTTTTTAGCTGTAATATCCTCGACCCGAATAGTCAGCCTTTTTGTAGGTTTACCGTTTTCATAAATCATGGCATATTTGGCGCTAAACCAACGGTCGGAACCTGGTACAATCGATTTATAATCATAGCTCTCAGGCTGATGGCTCGTCATGACCCGAATTCTTATATCATCGAGTATTTTGCCAAATTCATCTCCAAAAACTTCACGAAAAGTACGTCCTAATATCTTGGTCCGCGGAAAAAAAAGATCGTCATCATTTTTTGCCCAGACGTTCAAAAACCGTCCGTCATCATCAATTTCAAAAACGATATCATCCAACGAGCTTACTAATGCATTTAAATGTGCCTCAGACTTCCTTACTTGTTGTTGTACTCTTTCGTTGCTCGCTCATATCGGTTGCGATACCTGCATATCCGATGAGCTTATCATTTTCGTCCCACAATCCCGTGATCGAAAGCTGTACTGGCACACGTGTGCCATTCTTGTGAATATAAGTCCACTCATCTCTGTCGGCACTTTTCAGGAGTTGAGCTTTAAAGGAGAGCGCTTCAAAATTCGGATCTACTTCTACGCCAAGTTCTTCCGATAACGCGCTGGCCCGTTCAATCAATTCGATACCGTCATGCAGCATGACAAGCGTAGCTTTGCCAATTACCTCATCGGCTGAATACCCCAAAAGATTTTCAGCCGCCCGGTTAAAGCTGGTAATGATGCCTTTTGTGTCAGTAGAAATAATGGAAAGTTCAGTAGCATTGATGATTGCTTCTTGCAGGCGTGAGGCTTCTGCTAACGCATGTATCGTTTCTTCCGCCCCAATTTTCTTTGATAATGGAAACTTATCCATTTGTTAATTTTCCAATGATAAATTTATAAAATTGATTTGCAAGATGGCCATTCCTTGAAAAATAATTAAACCATACGTTGCCTGTTAAAACCCCTTTGCCTGGAAGCCTCAAAGACCACCACGGCCGCAGCAGTTGAAACATTCATCGAATCTATTTTTCCCTGCATAGGAATTATTATGTTTTCGTTTGAACTATTGATCCAGGCATCTGACAGACCAACCGCTTCTGTCCCCATGATAATGGCACTGGAATTTGTATAATCAACTTCATGATAAGGCCTTGACGCTTTCAGGTAGGTGCAATAGATGGAAATGCTGTTTTTACGCAACCATTGGATCGTTTCTTCAGTCGGCGCTGAAGCGATTTGATTGGTGAAAACGCACCCTACACTGGAGCGAATGACATTGGGATTATAGAAGTCGATACGAGGATCACAAATGATAACTGCATCAATACCGGCAGCATCCGCAGTTCGTAAAACGGCACCCAGATTTCCAGGTTTTTCAACGCCCTCCAATACCAGTATCAATGGTCGCGAACTCAATTTTAGTGTTTCCAACCGATGCTGTTTTTGTTCACCCAACGCGATAACTCCACCCGTGCTTTCACGATAAGCAATTTTGCTAAAAACATTTTGTTGAACCGGAATTAAAAGTTGTTCGTGTTTTACAATCGTTTGAAGTTGTTTTGACTCGATAATCTCCGGACAGAAAAATACACTCTCGATTTGGTAACCGCCTGCAATCGCCAACGATAGTTCCTTCGTTCCTTCAATGACGAAAAGATTCTGCCTCGTGCGCTCCCGTGCTTTCTCCAGCGCAAGGATGTTTTTGATTTTAGGGTTCTGTGAACTGGTAATGAGGGGGTGCATCGACAAAAGTTTCTAGTTTCGGGTTTCTAGTTTCTAGTTTGAAGTTGGTTTGTGGCGAAATTGCTAAATAAAGTCCAAAATGTAAGTTTCTTTTACCTTTGTAATTCATCATACTACCAATGGATGTGACCAACTCGAAACCCGAAACTTCAAACCCGAAACTACTTGCATCCTTCGTGCTGGACCGAATATGAGCTCATTGATGCTGGCAATTTTGAGAAACTTGAACGTTTCGGGAAGTACTTTCTGATTCGACCCGAGCCCCAGGCGCTGTGGAAAAAATCCCTGAGCGAGACAGAATGGAAAAAAATGGCGCATGCAAAATTTATCCGCGAGCAAACAGACAAATTTCGATTTACGGATGATGTAAAGGGAGGATGGTCAAAAAATCCTTCCATGCCGGAAAGCTGGAATATCCAATACCAATATAATTCCCTTCAACTGACCCTTCGCCTTGCCCTTACGGGATTTGGTCATGTTGGAATTTTTCCAGAGCAGGGTAGCAACTGGAATTTTATTTATGATACAGTCACTTCCTGGACGATAAAACAACCTCGTGTGCTGAACCTTTTTGCATATACCGGTGCCGCTTCCGTTGTGGCCCGTGCCGCCGGCGCTGAGGTTGTACATTGTGATGCTTCACGTCCAGGATTAAATTGGGCTACCCACAACATGCAACTCAATAATCTGAAAGACATTCGCTGGGTATATGAGGATGCTTTTAAGTTTGTAAAGCGGGAAGTAAAAAGAGGAAATAAATATAATGGTATCATTATGGATCCTCCGCCCTATGGCCGAGGTCCGGAAGGCGAGAAGTGGACCCTACAGGAGCAATTGGATGAACTCATTTCTATGAGCAGCCAGTTGCTTGAAAAGCAACAATGTTTTTTTATACTCAGCATGTATGCCATCGGACTGTCACCCATCGTGGGATTGAACATTGCAAAGAATTATTTCAATTTTAAAGACGGCTGAATACGGTGAATTCTTTTTAAAATCCAAACAAGAGCGAGATCTGCCCATGGGCACGTTTTTGAGATTCAGCATATAAGTTGAGTACAACAATTCGATAATAAAAACGGCATTGATCAAAAACCTTAGAGTTAAGGTATTGTCGATAAGAACAAAAGAATCAATAGGTATTGTTGTGAAAGACAAAAGTTATTAGGAGTCTGGCGTTATACGGGAAAAATTCATTCTGTGCGGCTGGTGAAAATTTGGCCACGACTTATTACAATCCTTTCAATCTCCCATGCCCAATTAGCCAATTAAAAATTCTATCTTTGCGCCTCAATTCAAAAAATAAACGAGGATTTTGAGGATTTATGGACGTTAACAAGATTAGGAACATTGCAATTATTGCCCACGTAGACCACGGAAAGACCACATTAGTAGACAAATTACTCATGGCCGGGAAGCTTTTCAAAGACCATGAGAACCCCGGAGAGCTGATCATGGACAGCAATGATCTTGAACGCGAACGCGGTATTACGATTCTGGCGAAGAACGTTTCCGTAAGGTACAAGGATTATAAAATCAATGTAATTGATACACCCGGCCACAGCGATTTTGGCGGTGAAGTGGAACGGGTATTGAATATGGCCGATGGCTGTTTGTTGCTGGTGGATGCGTTCGAAGGTCCTATGCCTCAAACTCGGTTTGTTTTGCAAAAAGCATTGCAATTAGGTCTGAAACCTATTGTGGTGATCAATAAGGTCGATAAGAAAAATTGTACTCCGGATGAAGTGCATGAACAGGTTTTTGAATTGATGTATCAATTGGATGCCACAGAAGACCAGCTGAATTTTCCTACTTTTTATGGATCCGCGAAGCAAGGTTGGATGAGCACAGACTGGAAAAATCCTACGACCGATATTACTGCCTTGCTGGATGGTATCATCGAACATATACCGGCTCCGGTTACAGAAGAGGGTAACACACAGATGTTGATCACGTCGTTGGAATATTCCTCGTACATAGGCCGCGTTGCAATTGGTCGCGTTCATCGCAGTACGATAAAAACCGGACAACAAATTGCACTTGTAAAACGGGAGACAAGAGGAATCGTAAAGACGCGTATTAAAGATCTTTATATTTTCGAAGGTTTCGAAAAACTAAAAGTAGAGGAAGTTAAAGCAGGTGAAATTTGTGCATTTGTTGGCTTGGAAGGGTTTGAAATCGGCGATACCGTAGCTGATCCGGAAAAGCCTGAAGGCATGAAAACAATTTCCATCGATGAGCCGACGATGAGCATGCTCTTTACGATTAATAATTCGCCGTTTTATGGTAAAGAAGGAAAACTTGTGACATCGCGTCACATCAAAGAACGATTGGAGAAAGAGTTGGAAAAAAATCTTGCCCTCCGTGTTGGTGATACAGGTTCAGCAGATAGCTTCATGGTATTCGGACGTGGTGTATTACACTTGTCTGTGTTGATCGAAACCATGCGTCGCGAAGGATATGAATTGCAAATTGGCCAGCCGCAGGTAATCTTTAAGGAAATTGATGGCGTTAAGAGCGAACCTATGGAAGAGCTGACCATAGATCTTCCGGAAATTGATGCAGGGAAAGCCATTGAATCCGTTTCGCAACGCAAGGGTGAAATGCTTAACATGGACCCCAAGGGCGATCGGATGATTCTGAAGTTTATGATACCATCCCGTGGTATTATTGGCTTAAGAAATTATTTGTTAAACGTCACCGCTGGTGAGGCTATTGTTACACACAGGTATAAAGAATACCAGCCCTACCGTGGTGAAATTCCAGGCCGTATTAACGGATCATTGATAGTGATGGAGCAAGGTGAGGCTATTGCTTATAGTTTGCATAACCTGCAGGACCGTGGTAAGTTTTTTATAAATGATGGAGAACAAGTTTACGAAGGTCAGGTTATCGGTGAGCATAGCCGAGGGGGAGATCTGGTAATAAATGTTACAAAGACAAAAAAGCTTACCAACATGCGGGCATCGGGTTCGGATGAGAAAATGCGCATTGCACCTCCTCTTAAATTTTCGCTTGAGGAAGCATTGGAATACATTCAATCAGATGAATATGTTGAGGTAACGCCCAAAGTCCATTCGCTTACGGAAAATCTATCTAAACAGAAAACGAGCGAAAGCGTTTTAACAGATAGTGCCATGGTACAATGGCAAGTTAACGGCATCAGATGCAAAAGATATCTGCAATAAGAATATACACTGGACTCATTATCATTTTGGTGATGAGTCCTTTTTTTTCCTTAGCACAGCAGTCCCTAGAAATAGAGGCCGATACCCTGGTGGCAAGGGAAGATTATGCAGGTGCGCTGGCCTTGTATAATAAGATTCTCGATAAATCTAAACCAAAAACGGAAGAGGAATATCAGCTTTATTACAAGCGCGCAGTCTGTTACTACGGATTGGACAACTTCAGCGAAGCGTTAAAGGATATCAACACCGTGATCGAAAAATACCCATCGCCACAAGCCAAGCTGTTACGAGCCTATATTAACCAGGCGTTAGAGGATTATGAAGCGCAGCTCGCTGATCTGAATGAATTAATCGCTCTCAATCCCGATAATCCGGAAATGATTCAATGGCGCGCATCCGTTTTGATGGAATCGGAAAAATACAAAGAAGCGCAACAAGATATTCGCAGGCTACTTCAGTATCAATCCAGTCCGCAATTAAAATCATATTTAGGACTGACCTATTATTATCAAGAAGATCCCGACAGCGCGTTGATCATGTTTGATGAGATCATACAAGAAGATCCTAATTTCATTCAGTCCTATGTTTATGCAGCATCGCTTTGTCTGGATCAAAGTGCATATGAGCTTGCGCTCAATTACATCGACAAAGGTTTGCAAAAAGAGCCTTCCCATACCACCTTGTTGTTTTACCGAGGAATCGCCCTTGTCGAGACTGACCAGAAGATAGAGGGATGCCGTTGCCTAACCAAGGCCTTCAATGCTGGAATTGATGATGTTGGGGAATATCTGAAGGAGTATTGTTATAAATAGTTTCGAGGTTCGAAGTTTGAAGTTCGAGGTTGTTCGAAGTTTTTTGAATTTCGAACACCGAATAACGAATTTCGAACGACGCTTGGCTGCAGAATCCGATCGAGATTCGACATTCGATATTCCTTGTTCGATATTAAAGAGTCACCGGCTTTAAGACGTTTGAAGTTCGAAATTCGAGGTTTGAAGTTCTGATGCGCTAAACGTTGAAGTTCGCACGCCAAAGCTAAGCTTTCTGCTTTAAGCTGTCTGCTGTAAGCTTAAGCTTTCCGCTTTAAGCTTTCTGCTTTAACCTCGAACTCTCTATCTTAGCATACGATTGGTCAACCAATAAATGCTTATGGAAAAAATACTCGTCCCCTGCGATTTTTCGGAGCCAGCGATCCAGGCATTTCGGTTAGCCATCGATATCGCTCACGCATCCAGCGCGGAAGTACATGTGCTTCATGTAATCGAGTTGCCCATTATGCATGATGATGTGCTTACTCCGTTACCTTCATTCGATGAAAATTTGCTGAAAGAGCTCAGCGAACGAGCAGAAATAAAATTGCTGGAGCTAAAGAAGGAGTCGAAACAGGAACATTTATTTGTAACGACCGGAATTGAATTTGGACCGATCGTTTCGACCATAACAACTTACCAGGAATCAAATAATATTACGTTGATTGTAATGGGAACAAAAGGGATCAGTGGGATTGAAGAGGTTCTCATCGGCTCAACGGCAGAGAAAGTTGTGCGTCATGCGAGTTGTCCCGTTGTGGTCGTAAAACGGCGCACCGCTTTAAGTGAGCTCAAGCATATTGTTTTTCCGAACTCGTTGGAGCCAGGGCAGGAGGATCTGGTGATGCATGTTAAAGCGCTTCAGAATGTTTTAAAAGCTACGTTGCACATGGTCTGGATTGATACGTCTGACAAGTCGGAGTGATCCGATACTTTAATCAAACAACAATTGGAGGATTTTGCCAAACGTTTCATGATGAAGGATTATACCGTTAACGTGTTTAAAGCAAATGATCGGGAAATCGGTATTATCAATTTCACGCACTGGATCAATGCCAGCATGATTGCCATGGGGACGCATGCCCGAAAGGGGCTAAGTCATTTTTTCAAGGGAAGTGTCACCGAGAATGTTGTGAATCATGTCGATTGCCCGATTTGGACTTACGTTATTAAAAGGTAATCGGTAATCGGTAATCGGTAATCGGTGTTGCACTTCGTAGCCAGGGTATAGAATTGTTAAAAGGTAATATTGGAATTTGTAGTGCACCATGGAACTTGATTTTTCAGAATAATCTGTCTGGTTCCCAAGTCTAAATACAAATGCCACGAAGGCACCAAGACACAAAGTTTCACGAAGCGAGAATCTCCAAACCACTAGCTAACTACCTCTTACCAACTAAACACTTCTAACCAGCGACTCGCATCCAACGAAGCACTTGCACCACATCTTACCAACTACTTCTTACCAACCACACCTTACCTACGAACCGCCACCGACTACCGATTACTGATCACCGATTACCATTACCAACTCACATATTCCTCCTATACTGCCCGCCCACTTCAAACAATGCCTTCGTGATTTCACCAAGCGAGCACACTTTTGTCGCTTCCATGAGTTCAGAAAAAATATTTTTGTTTTGAATAGCAGCTTCCTGTACCCGTTCTAATTTCTCTGCAGCGTGATGTCCTTGAAATGCATGTAGATGTTTGAGCATCTTGATCTGATATTCCTTTTCCTCGGTGGTGGCGCGTATCACTTCTTGTGGTAAAATAGTAGGAGAGCCTTTTGAATTCAGGAATGTATTCACACCAATGATTGGGAATGCCCCCGTATGTTTGAGGGTTTCATAATACAAACTTTCTTCCTGGATCTTTCCGCGTTGATACATGGTTTCCATTGCGCCCAGTACACCACCGCGCTCTGTAATCCGGTCAAACTCCGCAAGCACCGCCTCTTCAACAAGGTCGGTAAGCTCTTCAATGATAAAGGAACCTTGAAGCGGGTTTTCATTTTTTGCCAGGCCCAATTCTTGGTTGATAATAAGTTGAATCGCCATCGCACGCCTCACGGATTCTTCCGTTGGCGTAGTGATCGCTTCGTCATAGGCATTCGTGTGTAACGAATTACAATTGTCATAAATGGCATATAAGGCTTGAAGCGTTGTCCGGATATCATTAAAATCGATTTCCTGTGCGTGTAACGAACGACCTGAAGTTTGAATATGGTACTTCAACATCTGCGCACGTTCATTTGCTTTGTATTTGTGCTTTAATGCCTTCGACCAGATCCTCCTGGCTACACGCCCAATAACAGAATACTCAGGATCAATTCCGTTAGAAAAAAAGAAAGAAAGGTTCGGCGCAAACTCATTGATTTTCATACCCCGGCTCAGGTAATATTCAACGTACGTGAAGCCGTTAGCAAGTGTAAAAGCAAGTTGTGTTATAGGATTCGCGCCCGCTTCAGCAATATGATATCCGGAAATGGAAACAGAATAAAAATTGCGAACATTCCAATCGATAAAATATTGTTGCACATCGCCCATCAACCGCAAGGCAAACTCCGTTGAGAAAATGCAGGTATTTTGTGCTTGATCTTCTTTTAGAATATCGGCCTGAACTGTTCCCCGTACGTGCGCTAAGGTTTCTTTTTTTATGTTTTCATAAACATCCTGGCGGTAGAACCTGATCGCCAGTGACCCCGAGCAATAACAATCCCAATCCATCATTGCCTTTTGGAAGGGGACCTTGATAGGAGGGAAGCGGTTTTCGTTTCCCGAATAAATTTTAGCAATTGTTTTTTTAATGGAATCGCGTTAGTCCGTTTTTGTGAATATAAATTTCGCATTGCTGATCGATAGCGGCATTCATAAAATATCCCAATAACATAGGCGCCGGACCATTGATAGTCATCGACACCGAGGTCTTGGGATCTACAAGATTAAATCCGCTGTAGAGTTTTTTAGCATCGTCAAGACAACAAATGCTTACGCCTGAATTTCCAATTTTACCATAAATATCCGGACGATAATCAGGATCATTTCCATATAAGGTTACGGAGTCAAACGCTGTTGACAGGCGTTTCGCTGGCATCGCGTGACTTACATAATGAAATCTTCTATTCGTTCTTTCAGGTCCACCTTCTCCGGCAAACATTCGTGTCGGATCTTCGCCTTCGCGTTTAAAAGGATAAATTCCGGCCGTGAATGGAAATTCTCCCGGAACGTTTTCCTGCAAAATCCAGCGGAGCAAATCACCCCAACTCCGGTAACGCGGAATCGAAACTTTGGGCACTTGTGTATGCGAAAGAGACTCTGTATGTGTTTGAATGGCGATCTCTTTATTCCGAACTTTAAATTTATATACAGGCTCTTTGTATTTTTTTATTTTCTCTGGCCAGCTGTGCAGCAGTTCTGAATTTTTCGGATCAAAACGCTGGCGTTAATTTCTGAGACGCATTTTCCAATTCCGTTTTTAATGACGGATTTTCAACGGCCACGTATTCTTTCGTTTTCTCAATCGCATACAATTGCTCCGCTATGTCGGATTGTTCTTTCACCCACTCATCATACCGCCGATTGGTTTCTGTTATTTCGCTGAGATACCTGGTCCTGTTAGGAGGGATAACAAAAACTTTTTCAGACATCTCATGACTTGCATGAAAAGTTGAATTCAATGTCGCCCCAGTTTTTGTTTTTAACAGCTGCATCAAGTGAAGGTAAAGCTGATTTGTTCCTGGATCATTAAACTGTGAAGCGATCGTTCCGAACACCGGCATATCGTCCAGCTTCTTATCCCAAAGTTGGTGACTGCGTTGCACCTGTTTCCGTACATCACGTAATGCGTCGAGCGAACCACGTTTATCAAATTTGTTTAAGGCAATGACGTCCGCAAAATCCAGCATGTCGATTTTTTCTAACTGGGTGGCTGCACCGTATTCAGGCGTCATCACATACATTGAGATAGGTTGCTGTGCTCCAATATTTCAGTGTCACTTTGACCAATGCCTGATGTTTCCAATATGATCAAGTCAAAGTTTGCGGCCTTTAATATCTGAATGGCTTCTTTCACATGAGCGGATAAGGCGAGATTGCTTTGTCTGGTCGCCAATGACCGCATGTATACCCGTGGGTTATTGATGGCATTCATGCGAATCCGGTCACCCAATAACGCGCCTCCCGTTTTCCGCTTAGATGGATCAACTGAAATCAATCCAATGGTCTTGTCTTTGAAATCCATAAGAAACCTTCTCACGATTTCATCTACCATGGAAGATTTTCCTGCGCCTCCTGTCCCGGTGACACCTAACACTGGCGAAACAGATTTGGATGCCAACACTTTGACTTTATCAAAAACATCCTGATGCGGGCCATAAAAATTTTCCGCAGCCGAAATCAACCTGGCAATGGCCAAAGGATTTTTTGTGGACAGCTGTTCGACTTCGTTCCCAAGCTCATCGCCTAAGGGGAAATCACTTTTTTCCACAAGGTCATTGATCATTCCCTGCAAACCCATGGCGCGTCCATCATCTGGTGTATAGATGCGTGTAATGCCATAGTCCATTAACATTTTTATTTCTTCTGGCAAAATTACGCCGCCACCACCACCAAAAATTTTAATATGGCCTGCGCCCTTTTCGACAAGCAAGTCATACATGTATTTAAAATATTCATTGTGTCCTCCTTGATAGCTCGTCAAGGCAATCCCTTGAGCATCTTCCTGAATGGCGGTATTGACTACCTCTTCTACGCTTCGATCATGCCCGAGATGAATCACTTCCACACCGGTCGATTGAATAATCCTTCGCATGATGTTGATCGCCGCATCATGACCATCAAAAAGACTTGCTGCGGTTACAATTCGAACTTTATTTTTCGTTTTATAAGGTTCTGGTGCTTCGTGACCTGCCAGATTTTGTTTTTTTTCAGTGGGCGATACTTTGCTAGCGGGAATATTCATTTTAAAGTTTCTAGTTTCTAGTTTGAAGTTTCTAGTTTGCCGCTGAAAAAAGCTTTCTGCCTTTAGCCATTGCAGTTTTCTGCAGTCACGTTCAAGTCGCACGTCATGGCTTTTGCTTTCAGCTTTAAGCTTTCAGCTCTGTAAAGTTAATCGTTATCGGTTGTATGCTATCGTTAATGACGTCAAAAGTTGCTGCTTCTTCGCAAGGGCAGAACTTATCGTGCCCTTCTGTGCAATGGAAGAAAACCTCCTCGATGCTGGCTTTTAACTTATAAATCAACGATGATTCCACACAATGAGTAATTATCTTGCAAAGTATGAAGATGAAAAAGGCGCTTCGCATTACGCTTGATAATTACTGGTTCATTGCTGACTTTAATAGTTTTGGTTCTAATTATCGGCGTTGCTCCCCTGGATAGAGCGTTTGACTACAATCCATTACTGGATACCATGAATGCTCGCATCGATGCGGTTGATGAGCAGGTTGTTCCCGTCAGAGGAAGGATTCAAAATCGGATACAGCAAAGTCAATTTAACGCCTCGAGAACCTGTTGCCACGGCGGGCTATGGAAAGCGACTGGGAAGACGATACAAGTCCGTGCACGATTCTATTTATGTGCGTACGTTGGTTATCGATAATGGAACTCAGCGTGTAGCCATTGTAAGCGCCGACCTTTTGATCATTCCTCCGACGGTCACGGCTTTACTTGAACAGGAACTTCCCACCATTGATTTTACTTTGGATAATACTTACCTCGGGGCTACTCATTCTCATAATAGTATCGGCAACTGGGCGCAAGGCGTAACATCACTATTATATGGTGCCTATGAAGATTCGGTCGTTCGTTTCATTGCTGACAAAATCAAATTAAGCATCGTAAAGGCGACGGAAAACATGCTTCCTTCCATTATAAAAGTGGATTCAGTCGCCATGCCTGAGGGTGTTTATAACCGCCTTACGGATAGTGGGCCAGTTGATCCTTTGATTCGCACGATAGAAATTGAACGGCAAGACAGCAGCAAATTATTATTCATAAGCTACACCGCTCATGCTACCTGTTTATTCTCCAAGGATCTGGTGCTTTCGGGTGACTATCCCGGGCGACTTACAAATACATTGGAGTCCAGCGGCTATTCGCTTGCTATGTTTATGGCAGGTGCTGTTGGAAGCCATGGGCCGGCAGCACCGGAAGGCGGTTGGAGCTGCGTTGATTGGATGGCAGAAGAAATTGCCGAAAAGATTAACGCTCACCAAGGAAAGCGTCGTGAAATGAAAAATACAGCAATGGAAATGCATCGTGTGCCTTTGGAGATGAGCGAACTGCAACCGAAGGTTTTTCACGACTGGCGTCTACGCCCTTGGTTGTTCCGTGGAGGCTTTTGGTGAATATCCGACCTTTATTTCTGTGTTGCGGATTGGAGATATTGTTTTACTCGGTACCCCCTGCGATTTTTCCGGCGAATTTAATACTTCATTGGATTCGCTTGCGGCAAGGGCAGAATGTCTTTCCCATTGTAACCAGTTTCAACGGCGGCTATATTGGCTACGTTACGCCTTTCAAATATTATGATGTGGATCACTATGAAACTCAGTTGATGAGTTGGTATGGCCCTGGAAACTGGCGAGTATGTAGAACAGGTACTTGGAAAATTTATTGCTAAGCGTAGCGCGGTAAAATACCAGTTTCTTGAATGAAGTTTCGAGTTGAGGATCGGATTGCTACGGCACTAGGAATTTTAAACGCGAAACTAAAAACGCCTCGGCCAAGCTTGCATATTGTTCTAAAGCATAACCGTCAGAGAATTCAGGAATCGTTTAGCGCAGAGACGCAATATTACCTGAAGTCGAGCAACTCCGCGGATCTCATGCATTTAACCTCGGTATTTTCTCAGCGCTAAAAAAACGCCTGGCTAAGCTTGCACATTATTCGAAAGCATAACCACAGAGAAATTCTGGAGATTTACCGAGAGCGCGGACCTGGATTATTAGTTATCCTTTATTGATAGGGTCTTTCATTTTCCTTCCCATAAATCGAACCCAGGATAATCACGACAATATTCAGAACCATGGAAAAGATATTCGTTGCGATAATCGGGACGTCCTTCTTAAGAAATCCATAATACGTCCATAACCCCAATCCACAAAGCAAAACGATCAGGTAAAAAAGGGAGATATCCTGGGCTTTCTTTTCCTTTATAATTTTAATGATTTGAGGTAACAGTGATAGTGCGGTACAGATGCCCGCGGCCAGTCCGACGATCTCGGTAAAATTATTTTCTGTCATACCGCTGTGACGATTAAAAACTATGCCACAGCGTTGATGTAGCAAGTGGAGAGTCGAAGCGTTAGCGCGTACCCTTCGTCCGGAAATGATTAAAAAGATCGATCGTCAAACCGATGGTTGAGCATGCACCAACAAAAATAAAGAATGGCCCCCAAGAATAATTACCAGACAATCCATTTGCGCCAACGTAAAGTACGAATAGGATGCCAGCCAGTGCCAGACCAAAAACACCTAGGTTCTTCATGTGAATGTGTATGGGTTAGTTAAAAAAATATGGCTACAATTTTACAGAACATTCCCAACTTAATCCCCTCAAGTTTTGATTGGAACTTACATTCACATGCATCGAAAAACGACTGTGGATTTTGAATATGCGAGTTATCAAAATTCATTGGCATAAATTTTTCAAGAGGTCTGATATGGGTTTTACGGAGTATAAAAAGAAACGAACTTTTAAGAAGACACCCGAACCAACGGGAGGCCGGGCTTCCGGTAGCGCGCTTGCAGTTTGTCGTGCAAAAACACGATGCTTCGCGGCTTCATTATGATTTTCGCCTTGAACTAAAGGGAGTTTTAAAAAGCTGGGCTGTTCCCAAAGGGCCCTTCCATGAATCCCGCTGAAAAGCGTCTGGCGATGCTGGTAGAAGACCATCCTTTCGATTATAAAAACTTTGAAGGCATCATTCCCGAAGGTAACTACGGGGCTGGAACTGTAATTATTTGGGACGAAGGTACATACGAACCCATTGAAGAAGTTGTGGAAAAAAATGCCCAAGAGGCGCATTTGTTAAAAGCCTTTAAGGCGGGATCGATAAAAATTCGGATGCATGGCAAAAAACTTAAGGGTGAGTTCGCTCTCGTGCACACGCGGGGAAGGGGAGATAATTCGTGGTTGTTAATTAAACACCGGGACAAATTTGCAACGGAAACAGATATCAGCAAGAAAAATAAGTCTGTAGTATCCGGAAAGACCATTGAAGGAATGATGAAATATAAGAAGGCAAAGCAATGGAAAAGCAATCGATCAACGCCAGGTACGTCTTCACGAACTCAAAAAAAAACACCAAAACAAAGAGCCACTGGACGGAGGCTTAAATCAAAAGCGAAGGGCTGACGAGAAGGAGGATGGTAGATCAATTTTAAAGATCTGTCGACAAGAAAATAAAATCAAAAATCCTGCACGATGTAAAACCCATGCTGGCCACATTGGTTGACAAACCCTTTGACGAAGAAGGGTGGTCGTATGAAATAAAATGGGATGGGTTCCGAACCTTGAGTTACCTTCACGAAGGGAATGTTGAAATGCGATCCAGAAATAATAAGGATTTTAATAAAAAATTTTATCCCATTTATAATGCCTTGAAAGAGTGGCCGATTAATGCCGTATTAGATGGAGAGATTACCGTATTAACCGAAAAAGGGATACCCGATTTTAATGCGTTGCAGGTGTGGAGAAGTGAAGCAGATGGACAGCTTGCATATTATGTGTTTGACGTTCTGTGGTTGGAAGGTTATGATCTTACAACGGCACCATTAAGCGAGCGGAGGACGGTGCTTGAAAAAATACTTCCGGCAAACGACCTTCTACGGCTTAGCGGGAATTTTGCCGTGACAGGAACTGAATTTTTTGAAGTCGCGGATAAGATGGGATTGGAAGGTATCATTGCCAAAAAAAATGATAGTATCTACACACCCAATGTACGTTCAAAGGAATGGTTAAAAATAAAAACCGAAAAGCATCAGGAAGCCGTCATTGCCGGGTATACAAAAAATGAAAATACGTCAAAGCCATTCAGTGCTTTGTTGCTGGGTGTGTATGATGACAATGAACTGATTTTTATTGGTCCGGTGGGAACTGGATTTACTGTTGATGTTCAACGGGAGCTCCTTAAAAAACTGGAGCCTCTTAAGACAAAAAAATGTCCATTCAAAGAGGTTCCTGACTACAATAAACCCTCCCGGTTTCGGCCGAACCCTCCAAAGGCAAAAGTGACATGGGTAAAACCAAAATTGGTAGCTGAAATATCCTACCGGGCAAGTACCAACGATGGATCTATGCGTCACCCTTCCTTCAGGGGCCTTCGTGAAGATAAAAAAGCGAAGGACGTGGTGCGTGAAAACCCAGTTCCAACTGAGGCAATTCTTGAAGATGAACATCAAAACAGTGAGCAAAACATTCTTAAGCGCCGGAAAAACGCGGACGACAAACGTTATTAAATCCTACAGATGAAACTCAGGTAGGAGATATAGACGGCCATGAGTTGAAATTTACGAACCTAAGTAAAATTTTCTGGCCGGACGAGCATGTATCCAAACGCGATATGTTGAACTATTATTACCAGATAGCGCCTTACATGCTGCCTTATATGACGGACCGCCCGCAGACCCTGAATCGATTTCCTAACGGCATCTATGGGCAAAGTTTTTACCAAAAGGATGTAACTGGCAAAGTACCGTCCTGGATAAAGACCCATAAATATTTTAGTGAAGGAGATCAACGTCAAAAGAATTTTTTGGTTTGCACTGACGAGGCCAGTCTGTTATACATTGCTTCGTTAGGGTGCATTGAAATGAATCCGTGGAGCAGCACAACGCAGACCCCTGACCATCCGGACTGGTGTATAATTGATTTAGATCCAGACAAAAAAAATACTTTTGATCAGGTTATTGAGGCTGCTCAGGTAACCCACCAGTTGTTGGAGGCAATCGGTGTTGCCAATTATTGTAAAAGCTCAGGATCCACAGGGCTGCATATTTATATTCCACTGGGCGCAAAATACACCTATGAAGATTCTAAAGAATTTGCGCGAGCAGTCGTTACAAGAGTTCAGACCTGGCTTCCGGATTTCACTACGATCGAGCGTAAAATATCGGATCGCAAGGGGAAAATGTATCTGGATTTTCTCCAGAATAGACCACAGGCTACAGTGGCAGCACCTTATTCTTTGCGGCCAAAACCCGGTGCTTCGATATCCATGCCGTTGGACTGGGAGTGAGGTTAAAAAAGGACTTAAGATTCTCGATTTTAATATTCGAAATGCCATCCCCCGAGTGAAGGAACATGGCGATCTTTTTAAGGGAGTTTTGGGTAAGGCAACCGACATCTCCAAGGCGCTAAAGAAGCTGCAGAGCTCTAATCCTGGCGGGATTGTTCGGGTGCCACCGCTCCCACATTGTGAAAATATCTCTACAATTTTTGAATATAACGTCTAACGCCAAGCGGCCATTTAACTTTTTTAGCAGGGCATATGGATTGTTATCAGGAAGTACAACCTTCTACTTCCATGATTACCCTACACCGTTCGCTCTTAATTTTCTTCGGAGGAATTTTATTGGCCATTGCGATTTGGAGCGGAGTTCAGGTGCATAAATTATCTGACGAACGCGCTGAGATTAAAAAAGATTATAGCATCCTCAACAATATCACCTATGGACTACTGTCTGTAAATGCCTGGCGCGATCATATTGTGAAGGTGGTGACTAACCGAATTGATGATTTTGAGTTTACCCCGGAGCAGGATAAAGCTTTAAAATATGAGGTGTCCCAGATTTTACATGCGGTTATTAATAAGGCCGATAGTCTCGTAGACCGCAAGCAGAAAACTCTGGGCGGAAAACTTAAAAAATTTGCTGTCAAAACGCTGGTGAATGAAGATAAGATTCATGCACAGGTTCCTGAATTTGCTGAAACGATTGTCAATGAGTTGAAAAAACCGAAAAACAAAGAGAAGATAAAATTCATCGCGCGAAGCAAACTTGAGGAATTTGGCACGATCACTTATGACAGCACTAATGACATTAGCCGAAGTGAAAGTATTTTGGCAAAGTATGATGCCCCCGATGTCCCGACTTTTAATAGCAATGCAGCCCTGTTGTTGGACGGATTGCAAAAGCGCACTTACTTCTTTACCTATGTTATTCTGGGGATCATGATTTTATTTTTGATCATGTGGTGGGTATTAAGAAATCAACGATCCCTTCACTCGATATTTTTTGTGATCTCAGTTTTATTAACATTCGTAGTGCTTTTTGTGGGCCTGACATCGCCGATGATTGAGATTGACGCAAGGATTAAAGAGATGAGTTTTTTATTGATTGGCGAACGTATCTCCTTTCATGATCAGGTTATTTTCTTTCAGAGCAAGAGTATTGTGGATGTGGTCCGAATCCTGCTTGAAACCGGTAAATACGATTCTGCGATTGTTGGTATGTTGATTCTCATATTCAGCATCGTGTTCCCCATTGGGAAATTATTGGCGACAAAATGTTATCTGCTTGGCAATGAAAAATGGAGGAATAATAAAGTGATTCAATTTTTTGCATTTAAATCAGGCAAGTGGAGCATGGCGGATGTCAATGTAGTGGCAATTTTCATGGCTTACATTGGATTCAAAGGTATTCTGGATAGTCAATTGGCTAGCCTAAATATGAAGACAGATTCTTTGGCAAGTATTTCCACAAATGAAACGACCCTACAGCCTGGCTTTATTTTATTCGTTGCCTTCGTACTGTTTGGATTGATACTTTCTGTAATTCTGCAAAAAATAACGGCTGCTGAAGTACCGGACAAATTGATCAGAGCAAAATCACTACGTCCCCACCTGAAGACAAAGCTGGCATGACCGTGCTTTGTGCGATGCTTTTTTTTCGTTCCCTTTTTTGCGGTAGATTTTTTTCAACTAATTTAGGCTGAACCAAACCTACCAACCACCAACCATGAAAAATTACCCAAAGTCATAGGCTTTGTCCTATTGGGCATTGCTGTATTAATCGGCGTATTTATTTCCTATTTAAAATTTGCGCTTCCCAACGTAGGCGATCCAGAAGAAATTACCATTGAACTTACACCCGAACGTATCGAGCGAGGAAAATATTTAGCCCATTCTGTGACAATTTGTATGGACTGCCATGCAATAAGAGATTGGTCTAAATTTTCTGGACCTCCTACTGAAGGTACACTGGGTAAAGGTGGCGATCGATTTGATCAAACCGTGGGCTTGCCAGGTGTTTATTATGCAAAAAACATCACGCCATTTGGAATCGAACGATATACCGATGGTGAACTGTTCAGGGTGATCACCACTGGCGTTACAAAGGAAGGCAGGGCTATGTTTCCGCTGATGCCGTACCTCAATTATGGAAAAATGGATCGTGAAGATATCTATGATATTATTGCCTACATCCGCAGCCTTAGTCCAATTGAAAGTACGATACCGGAATCCGTTTCCGATTTTCCAATGAGTATTATTATTAACACATTACCGCAAAAAGCCAGTCCTCAAAAGAAGCCCGATCCAAATGATGAACTAGCCTATGGCGCTTATATGATAAATGCCAGCGGCTGCGTTGAATGTCATACACAGGTAGACAAAGGACAAATCATTAAAGAGCTTTCCTTTAGTGGCGGCCGTGAATTTTTCTTTCCCAATGGTGCAGTCGTCGTTCTGCGAATATTACGCAGGATGCAGAAACGGGAATCGGCAAATGGACGCGTGAGCAATTCATTGCCCGCTTCAAACAATATGCGGATTCCGTCGTATGTTATCCCTAGCGTGAAGCCCGATGAGTTCAATACTATAATGCCCTGGACGATGTATGCGCACATGAAGGAAAGTGACCTTTCGGCGATCTTCACTTATTTGAAAACTGTAAAAGCGATTCCAAACAACGTCACGAAATTTAGTCCTGCATCCGCGGCTGCTTCTGCTTCTGCGGAGTAGAGCTTAGGGTGAATGTAGTCAGGTCGAGTCGATGCGAGTTTGCTTATCTAAAAAAAAAACAGAAGATTCGGAAAAACAAATACATGAAAGCTTATATAATTGTTGATGTTACCATTACGAATCCATCGATGTATGAGGACTATAAAAAATTAACGCCTGCTTCATTGGTTCCTTTCGATGGAAAGTTTGTCGCAAGAGGTGGGCAAACCGAAACATTAGAAGGAGACTGGCAACCAGGAAGAATTGTGATTTTAGAATTTCCCTCAAAACAAAAAGCAAAGGATTGGTGGTCGTCGGCCGGTTATGCTCCGGCCAAGGCGATTCGACAAGCGGCATCAAAAACAAAAATGATTTTAGTGGAGGGAGTGGGATAAGTATCCACTCCTTCTTTTTCCTGATTCTAATATTTTTTCAATAACTCCAGCAGCTTTCGATCCAGTTTCTGTCCATGCCAATCCTCATAAGCTACATCTTCGCGTCGGGAGTTAAGCACGCCAAAGTCGCCGGAGAATTCCCACAGCGCAAATCCAATTTTATTTTCATGTAGGATACTTAATAGATCATTAAACCAGGCAAGGAAAACTTCGTGTGGCGTTTTATTCCAGCAGCCACATTCACCACAATGCACACCTACGCCTTGCTGCGTCAGGGCAATCCAAGGTTTATAATATTCTTCCAGCATCGTGCGGCTTAGATACTTGTCACCAACCTGCCCGGGCCATTTGGGTTCCGGTAGGTTGTCGGGATCTTTGTTTGCCCAGGGTGCTTTATAATGCGAGATAATTCCCGGGTTATAACCGCGGCAACTCTGCGCAATATCCAAATCAATGAGTTCAGGAATTACTTTATTGCCAACATCATTTCCATCTGCGATGACGAGGTGATTTTTATTTTCTTTTCGAATGGCGTCCGCCGCTGCTTTTGCCACTTTGCGATAGACGTCACCCGGAACACTACTTCGTTTGGAATGCTGATCGTTCATATCTTCGCGCATGCTAGGTTCATTGACCAGATCAAAACTGATTTTACTTTGCGACAAGCCTTTGTAACGTTTGGCCCACATGTTCCAGTGAAAACAAAAAGCATCGAGAGCTTCCTGATCTCTCCACAAATTATAAGGTTCGTGAAATCCGGCATTGACACAGTATCCGGGCGCCCGATGTAGATTCAGGCTGACATGCAGATTATATTTGTGAGCCATGCGAACCAAATTATCTATGCCTTCCACGGCTTGCTCATCAATTTTATAAACATCTTCGGGCGTAATATTTTTGCTTCGGTCGATCTTGAGATAAGCGGGATACGCCATTGGAACTCTGACGAAATTAAATCCCCATTCCTGCATCCATCTGAAATGATCTTCCGTTGTTCCTTTGCGCGCGTTACTGGGGTCAGGCGAAAAAAAATCTAAAAGATTAAATCCTTTCCATTGGGGAAGTTTATTTTTTTTTGGTGCTGCCCAAGTCTGCGGACCAGCTGCGCTGAGCGCGGCAGCTGCCATGCCCGTTGTTGCAATAAAGGTTCTCCGTTTCATTGCGTCTGGTTTATAGTTTTACTATTTCTTTCTTTCTTGTGATATTACGCTAATTGTGATAGAATGCATAGCGGTATTCCATTAATGGCGGTTGGTTTTTAAACTTACAATGTGATGAATGTGTCGCTGGAAAATGATTATTTGAAAGTGCGGATAAATGAAAAAGGTGCCGAACTGAATAGCCTAATCAGCAAGGACACAGGATTGGAATACATGTGGAGCGGAGATCCTGCATTTTGGGGAAAGACATCCCCAATATTATTTCCAATTGTTGGAACGCTAAAAAAAGACAGCTATAGTTACCAGAATAAGTTGTATAAGTTAAGCCGTCATGGTTTTGCGCGCGATTCAACATTTCAAATTGTTGCGCAGCAGGAAGACTCCGTAATTTTTTCTTTGTCAAGTACGCCGGCTTCGCGGGAAAAATATCCGTTCGACTTTGAACTGCAGATCGGTTATCAATTGATCGAGGACAATTTGGAAGTCAACTACATGGTGGAAAATACCGGACCTGATGTTCTTTATTTTTCAATTGGAGCACATCCTGCCTTTAAAGTTCCCCTGGTAAAGGGGACAGCATATGAAGACCAATACCTGGAATTTAATGAGACAGAAAATTCTGGGCGCTGGCCTATCGTTGCCGAAGGCCTTATCAAAAATGCGCCCATTCCTTTTTTGCGGCATACTTCGATTTTGAAATTAACACGGACATTGTTCAACGAAGATGCATTGGTTTTTAAAGACCTGAAATCAGATAAAATTTCAATCAAATCGAAAGGCGCATGCGCATGGATTGGATTTTCATTTTGGAGGCTTCCCATATCTTGGAATATGGGCAGCCAAGAATGCGGATTTTGTTTGTATCGAACCCTGGTGTGGCATTGCAGATTCGGTATTGCATGATCAGGAACTCGTTTCAAAGGAAGGCATTGTGAAAATATCCAAGGATGAATCCTGGACAAGAAGCTGGAAGATTCGGGTCTATTAGAATAAAAAAAATGAAAGCTGCATCCTTAAATGAAATCAAAAAAGAATTAATCGAGTTGGATTCCAAAACGGTTCAGGACCTGTGCATGCGACTGGCTAAATACAAAAAGGAAAACAAGGAATTGTTAACGTATTTGTTGTTTGAAGCGCATGATGAAGCTGCTTTTGTTAATAATGTAAAAGCCGAAATGGATGAGTTGTTCCAAGGTCTCCCGTCCGGAAATGTTTATTACATCAAAAAAAGTCTGCGTAAAATTCTGAGGATTGTCAACAAGCAGATCAAATATTCAGGTCTTAAACAAACGGAATTGGAGCTTCGTCTTTATTTCTGTGCGAAAATAAAGGAGGCCAATGTTCCGTTGCGTTCAAGCACGGTGTTGTATAATCTAAACGAGGGGCAGGTTAAAAAAATAAAAACGGTGTTGACACAGCTACCCGAAGATCTGCAATACGACTATCATCGGGATATTGTTTCGCTGGATGGCTGAAAATTGTGTCTGATTATTGTGCCATGAAATAGCGAGTGCGATTACGCGTCGCGGGAAATTCAGCGCTTTTAAAAAGATTGTAGGCGACGCGATCACACCATTTACGTATTTTCCGGAGCTGACGCTCCGGCTACCAACATGCCATCCCTTACGGAAGTTTCGAGTTTCTAGTTTGAAGTTTGAAGTTGTGCGTTTAAGAAAGTGGGTAAAATTTGACAGGGACGTTTATTTAAAATCTCAATTACGGTTGCAAGCGGCTAGCCGTTGCCATCTGCCTTGATATAAGCCCTCAATGATTAATAGCGGGTTGCAACGCGTGCACGACTCATGATTAACAAGACTTTACAATTAGCGAATAGCACCAACGCCCTTTCAAATGTTACCCAACCGTCTTAAACGCACAACTTCAAACCAGAAACTTCAAACTAGAAACTCGAAATCTTCCAACTCAAAATTTGTTTGAAAAAAATAGATACCGACGGGGGGTACAAAACAAGACAAAAAATAAAGCCGAACGCCGCGCCATATAAGTGGGCATCGTGATTAATGTTGTCATTCGCTTTTTTTCCCTGGTAATAGGAATAGATAATGTACGCAGTGCCCAATATAAAGCCAGGAAGACATAGTGCAATAAAAAGACAGATTTTTTGAGTCGGCTGGAAAACTATGGATGCAAAAATAACTGCTGCTACGCCTCCCGATGCTCCTAATGAATTATAGCGTGGATTGTTTCTGTGTTTAAAATAGCTTGGTAAATCAGATACGACGATAGCCAGCAGGTACAAAGCTATATAATACACGGTACCCCAGTCGCCCCAGATGATTCCAAAAATTTGTTCGATCACCCGTCCAAAAAAAAATAGTGAAAACATATTCAGGATCAAATGCATGTGATCCTGGTGGATAAAACCCGAAGTCAGGAATCGATAATATTGTCCCTGAGTTCTTAACTTGTATGGATTCATCATGAATTCGGCCAAGCATGGTTGGCCGGTTAAACGCCAACATGCTGACCAGAACAGTTGCGCCAATAATGGTATAAGTAACAAACACGCGTTATAATTTGAATTTTAAAACTATACTTTTTCTAAAAAATAAAACAACAAAACAAAGTGAGGTGCACCAACTTCAATACCTCGCACGTCAACACTTCAACACCTCATGAAAGACTTTAAAAAATATTATATCATTCCCGCCCAGCCAGATGAAATCTATCTGGCTCTGACAAATCCCACGACCATTCAACTTTGGTCTGGTGAGCCAGCCGAGATGTCGACCGAACCAGATTCTGAGTTTTCCTTGTGGGATGGAAGTATAACGGGCAAAAATGTAGAATTTGAACCTGGTAAAAAAATTATTCAGCAATGGTATTTTGGCGATCATCCGGAAAAGTCGATTGTGACCATAAAACTTCACCCGCATGCGCAGGGTACTTCGGTTGAGTTAAAACATATAAATATACCTGACGAAGATTACGATGATATTGTCGAGGGGTGGAATACCGTTTATTTTGGATCTCTTCATGATTTTTATGCCTAATTCTGTTTGTGTAAAAAGGTCTACACTTTAATTGTGATTTTCGGCGCAAGCACCCGTACGTCCAATAGAAAAAGTTCAGTGGGGGACTGATTCGTAATGAGGAGGCAATGCGTAAGCAATAGATTTTTTTTGGCCCATTTTTGACTGTGGAGTTTATCTTAAACATCAATTACCATGGTAACCGAGAATGGAAAGTCGACGATTCAGGAAATTGCAAAATGGGCAGCCATTGGCGCTGGTACTTTTTTGATCGCGAATACAATTTACAAAGCCTTAAACCACTACGACCTCAAGGGAAAAGTTGTATTGGTCACAGGTGGTTCACGCGGCCTGGGGTTGGTATTGGCCAGGCAACTGGCTGCTAAAGGTGCCCGTCTTGCGATCTGCGCAAGGACACCAGACCAGTTAGGACAAGCGCATATTGAATTAGAAAGATTGGGTGCCGAAGTCATGTCCATGACCGTTGACGTGACAGATCAGCGGCAAGTTCAGGCGATGATTATCGATATCCTGGAGCACTATGGAAGACTGGACGTGTTGATTAACAATGCGGGTATCGTTCAAGTTGGTCCGCAAGAAAATATGGGTGTCAACGAGTATGAACAGGCGATGAAAGCAAATTTCTGGTCGGCGCTCTATACAATGCTGGCTGTGATACCCTATTTCAAAGAACAAGGAGGGGGTAGAATTGTAAACGTAACGTCGATCGGCGGGAAGATTGCCGTGCCTCATTTGTTACCATATACTGCCAGCAAGTTTGCGTTGGTTGGATTGTCAGAGGGGATGAATGCCGAGTTAAAAAAAGACAATATTTTGGTCACGACGGTTGTGCCTAACTTGATGCGTACAGGCAGTCCGAGAAATGTGACAGTGAAAGGAGATCATGAAGCTGAATATGCCTGGTTTAAATTAGCGGATTCGTCTACATTCCTTTCCCAATCAGCCGAAACAGCTGCTGCAGAAATAATTAAGGCTATCGAGCAGGGTGAGTCAGAAGCTATCCTTTCAGCGACGGCAAAAGTTGCCACGATACTTCAAGGATTTGCTCCGGGTTGGATGAATTTGCTAATGGGCATAGCAAACAAGTTACTACTCCCGGACACAGTGCCCGGTGGAGATGTCAGTAAAAAGGGCTACGAAAGCGAGTCGACCCGGTCGATTGGAGCTCCAGGTGGTAAAAGTGACCAGGAAGCTGTAAAAAACAATGAACTTAATGAGTAGAAAATTTTTGAGGAGGTATTTTTTTGTGAACGGCGCGATGAAACTATTGCGATGGCCTGAGCTGGTAATACCGTCTGTGTAATTTCTCTTAGCGCCGGTAAGAAATTCAATTTCGAGTTCCTCTGAAAGATCAATGTGATTGCTCCACTTCTTTAATGATTCAGATCTGTGATTTATTAAGTTATTCACGACCTGTGACTGATATTCCTCGTGCGGAACGACTCATGTACTTAACCTGGACGCTTGCGTCTTCTCTCGAAAGGAAAATATTTCAGCATAAATTTCTTTTAAAAGTAAACCCAACACGCCTATTTTACCTTCCGACCAACCTAATCCCAATGTTTACTTTGAAAATGAAAAAGGCATTGCTTTTCGTGTCTGGGGCTGTGGCCCTGCTGGCATGTGCTTCTGAGAAAACAGATGAACGGGCAAACCTGGCGAACAATATTGAAAAATCCATCACGACAGAACTTCTTAACAAGTGGTATCCGACTGCAATGGATAAGCAATACGGTGGATTTCTAAGCACCTGGACATTCGATTTTAAGCCAACAGGCGAGCAGGACAAAATGATTGTTTCTCAGTCACGTCACGTATGGACAAATTCAAAGGCATCGGAAGTTTATAAAGACGTAGCTCACTATAAGGAATGTGCTACGCATGGATTTCGTTTTTTGAAGGACGTGATGTGGGATAAAACCTATGGAGGATTTTACACGCTGGTAGATCGTCAGGGCAACGTGAAAAGCAATCCGAACGAAGAAAAAACTGCCTACGGAAATGCCTTCGCGATTTTTGCTTTAGCGGCCTACTATCACGCCACCGAAGATACAAGCGCCTTGAAGCTCGCGCAAGGATGGATTCATGTGGCTTGAAAAACATAGTCACGATCCCCTATACAAAGGATACTTCCAGCACATGAAAAGGGATGGAACGGTGATCAGGCGCGACAATAATGTGTTATCAACACAAGAGACGGGATACAAAGATCAGAACAGTTCGATTCACCTGCTGGAGGCTTTCACAGAACTGTACCAGGTATGGCCTGATCCATTAGTAGGGGAACGGTTAAAGGAAATGCTTTTTTTAATTCGTGATACCATTGTGGATGACAGGGGATCGCTGGTATTATTTTTTCAACCTGACTGGACGCCAATATCTTTCCGGGATTCAAGTGAAGCAGTAATCATGAAACATCATAATCTCGATCACGTCTCATTCGGCCACGATGTAGAAACTGCGTATCTTATGCTGGAAGCTTCACACGTGGTTGGCATCACCGACAATACCCGTACGCTTGAGATCGGAAAAAAAATGGTGGATCATTCGCTGGATAAAGGGTGGGACAATAATGTCGGTGGATTTTACGATGAAGGTTATTATTTTAAGGACAAGCCGGACATCACGATCATAAAAGATACCAAGAACTGGTGGGCACAAGCGGAAGGACTAAATACACTTTTGATAATGGCTGATCAGTTTCCCAATGATGAACATCGATACTTCGAAAAATTTAAGAAAATGTGGAATTACATCGATACTAATTTAATCGATCATGTGCACGGCGAATGGTACCCGGGAGGATTGGACAAGGAGCCACAGCAAAAAACGGCTTTGAAGGGTCACATATGGAAGGCCTGTTTACCATCAGTACCGCGCAATGGCAAACTGCGTGCAAAGGCTTCGAGCAGAAAAGGAACGACGATAGTTCGAGGTTTGAGGTTCGAGGTTCGAGGTTTCGGTCGAGGATAACTTTCCGCGCTGGCCTCTGGCGCAACGTCAAACATCGAACTTCAAGCTAATTCAGGGAATGCCTGAATGTTGTAATAAAAACCAGAAACTCTAAGCGCGAAACTTCAAACCTCGAATTCAAACTTCAAACTAGAAACTCCCATGATCAGCAATTCAAAACCAATCATTCATGAGCCACCTGTTAAGGTTAAACCATCGGTGGATGATAAAGTGTTAACGTCTATTGAGCTGTCTGTCTTAGATGATTCCTATGTCTATGTTCATTGCTCGTTTGATAATATGTGGAGAGAGGCGTTGATTCGAATATGGAAAACTACTTTTTTGATTGATCGCGGATCAGGAGCGAAATCAGGCCTTGTTCATGCTGAAAATATTTCAGTTGCGCCGCTTTGGACCGTTATCCCTGACAATTGTATTCATAATTTTATTTTAATTTTTTCCGCGTTGCCAAAATCGTGCAGCTCATTTGATCTGGTCGAAGAAATTCCCCAACCAGGCGGGTTCGTAGTCAAAGACATTCAACGAAATGCTCGCGATGTTTATCATGTGACTATGGCTTAATAAGTTTCTAGTTTGAAGTTTCTAGTTTGAAGTTGTGGAGGAGATGATAAAGAGTCGTTATATTTTTTTTGTTGCTGTTGATGGCGGGTTGTGGTTCGGGTCCCGGACGTCTTAAGACTTTAACGAAACATGGCATTCCTTATCAAAGTCAACGAACGACAATCGACATTCCTAAAACCTCCGCCAAGCTATCTGCAGTATATACTGGATGCGGAGGCCTGTACATTCTAAAGGATAATCAGGGAATATTCGTCGATCCATTTTTTTCGAATCAGAAACTTATGAGAATTGCATCCTCCATGTTAAGTGGAAAGAAAAAAATAGCTTCTAAACGAGAAATGATTGATAGGGGAATAAAATCCATTGAAGCGGCAACCGGAAAATTAAGCGAGCATACCAACACGATTTTTACGGCGCATAGTCATTATGACCACCTGATGGATGTGCCGGCGTTGCTTGCCATGTTGAATCCGAAGCCTTCAGTGTATGTAAACCGGTCAGGATTTAACACCGTTTACTTCGCCGTGGATACTAATAAAATGGCGATCCTCGAAGATCACATGACCACGCAAGAAGTAACGCGCCCACCGATAACGTTACAAAGTCAGGACGGAACAATTAATGTGTATCCGATCCTCGGAGATCATAATCCTCATTATAAAAACATCAGTTTTTTTAGTGGAAGCAAAACTGAACCGATGAACTATTATACTGATCCATTCGGGAAGACTAGTGTCAACGATTGGCTGGAGGGAAATACTTTTTCTTTTTTGATCGATTACGTGGGCCGAGATGGAACTATCGATTTCCGGATCTTTATTCAGTCTTCTTCTTGCAACCCACCGGCTGGCGTTCCACCCCCTGCATTGCTAAAAGATAAACCTGTTGACCTGGCATTCCTGGGGGTGGCTTCATTTCACTTTTCTCCTGATTATCCTTGTACCTTGCTAGAGGCCATTCATCCGAAGGAAATCGTTTGGATTCATTGGGAGGATCTTTTCAGAAAATATTCCAAAGAGCCCAAGACAGCGAGGGGAACGGATCTCGTCAAATTTTTTGACTTGCCTTGTGTCAAACCTTATAAAGCGAAGGCACTGTTGCCTTGGCCAGGGGTGGGTTACGATTTTGATTAGTTTCGAGTTTCAAGTTTCTAGTTTTTAGTTCTGCGTTTAATTTCATACAGAAACGCTTTGGCGATCCAACTCGAAACTGCGAAACTCAAAACTCGAAACTTATCTGATTCTCATCCTTTTTCTTGGAGACTTTAACTTTACCGGGTGAGACAGAAACCACCTGCTTGTATTTGATGTATAACAAGTATCCTTCAACATCCAGAAAATTCATTTTTCTAAGAATTTCAATATAGGTGAGCACCTGGCGTTGATCAGACTTTAATGGTTCGCCTGTTTTGAAATCAATGATGATTGCTCTTTTGCCGTTGATGAGAAGCCGGTCAATTCGGTTTTCCGTTCCATCGGGTAGAAGGATCGGTATTTCAGTGCGTACTTCCCATTCGGGAGAAAACCACGACGCGACAGGAGGAATGCGCATCAACTCTTGTAACTGGTCATAAAGGGGATTTCTTTCTTCGTGCGTAATAAACCCGTCCAATAGAAACTGATCTAACGTGTCATTTACCTCAGCTTCATAACTGATTCGTGAAAGTATTGTGTGAAGGTGGATGCCAAAATTAATTTTTTCAAACTTTTCTTCCGCTGGATTAAAATATTCTTTCGCGGTTTGCCGGATGACTAATTTATCACGCCAATGAAAAGCGGGGTACTTTTTTAGGCTTACAGCATCATGCAGGATTTCGTTTTTGGCTTCAATACTTTTTACCCAGCTTCCAACGGAATATTCGCCAGCAGATTCATTCCAACTTGCTGCCAATGCGGATTGCGTAATTCCCCGATATAGTAAATGCGCTGCACTGTTCTTTGTATTTCGAACGTTAGGATGAGGCGCCATAACCATCATTCCCTTCTCCGCCCGGGTGAGCGCGACGTATAAGAGATTTAAATTATCCAGGTAGCTACGCGTTCGTTCAGCCCCGTAATAATCGTCGAAGAATGTTTTTTTCAGCGTGCTTGAATACCTAACTGGCAATGACCCTGCATCTTCAAAAGGAGGTTGATCGGTTTTAACCCACAGCATGAGGGCACGCATCGGATCATGATCCAGATTCCATAAACAAAATGGAATAAGGACGTATTTGAACTGCAGACCCTTCGATTTGTGAATGGTGAGAATCTGCACGGCATCAACTTCACCCGAAATCTGGATTGATTGTTTTTGTTTGTTGGTTTCCCACCACTCGAGGAACGCTCCCAAATCGTTTCGTTCCCGGCTATAAAAATCAAGAACAAGATTTTGAAATGCCTGCAAGTAGGCAAGTTCGCCAATTTGTTCACCAAGCTTAAAGATCTCGATCAGCGTCTCAGTAAGCTCAAAGAGTGGAAGCTTTTTAAGTGATGACTTTTCCTTGGCGAAGGCGGCAGGGAGGTTGCTTTCAAAAAATATCTGATTTGCGACCGCAAATACTTCTGTTAATGGCCGTTCAGGTTCATGTAATCGTGCAAATTCAAAACCAAGCTGAGCGCGCGCAATTACATCATCGGGATTTAAGAGATATCGCATGGCGCTTAACAAGAGATTCACCGAGGCCGCACCATCAATCCGAAGTGATTCATTGGAGACAACATCGTATTTGTATCCCGGTTTGGCTTTCTCAGAATTTTTATAACGGAGTAGGTGTGCGACGATTTGCTGCCCTTCGTCATTTCTTCGTACAAGGATCGCGATATCTTTTAATGGGATTCCCAGACTTTGTAAATCTTCGAGGTAGGTCGGAATTTGATCGAACGCCTGATCCTTCCAGGTAAAATCCTCCTGATCTTCTAAAAATTTTACACGAACAAAACCTTCTTCATCCCGGAAAATGTTTTGATCTCACGTCGCGATACGCTTCTGAGGCGATGGGATGTCCGCGTTTCCATAGCGAGAATGGTAGAAGCGGTTTTAAATACTGCATTATTAAAGTTCACGATGGCCGTTGAACTTCGGTAGTTGCTGTTTAATACTTGTATGTCAGTCCGATTTTTGCCGATGTGATTTTCGACGTCTTGTTGGAGGAGTTTTAAGTCGCCGCCCCGCCAACGGTAAATCGCTTGCTTCACATCGCCCACAACCAGGCTAGGGTAACCCTTGATCCATACTATTGATGAGCAGTGGGAGAAAGTTCTTCCATTGCATGGCCGAAGTATCCTGAAACTCGTCGATGAGATAGTTCTTATAAAAGGATCCCACTTTCTCATAGATAAAAGGAGTATCGCTGTCCTGAATCACCCCGTTTAAAAATTTGGGTGCATCAGCCAAAAGCATCAAATTGTTTTCGTCCTTATACTCTTTGAGTTTCCGGGAGATATCTGCTACCAGTCCAAAGACATATAAATTTTGAAGCACCACCTCGGCGCTTAAGGCCGCACGATAATGTTTTTCATGCAAGTCTTCGAGCTTTCGTTTGATTGGAATAAGTTTGGTGCGTGCGAGTTCGATGATCTCTTTTCGTCGTCTTGTGGTTTTATTGGGCCAATTTTCGGGAATGTCAAAGACATTTTTAATGCGTTCGCCAATGTCCCCAAATTCCTTGATGTTTTTTTCGAAGGCAAACATTTCGAAGAATGTAAAAAGGCCAGAGCTCTTCCCAAAGTTTATATCCGCTCAGCGTCCAGCCCGCTGTCTGCATAATGTCGAGGGCTTCCTTTGCAGGTCCCTCCACCCTGGCTTAGGAAGTTATTTTTTTCTGCCCACAATTTGTCGCGAAAGCGTTTGAAGAAATTCCGATCGCTGGTCTGTTGTATAACGCTTTCTTCAATGTCCTTGAATTCATCCCGGAAGATTTCCTTGGCAAATTCGATCAGACTTAAACGTACATCCCACGCACGTTCATTTTCCAGATTCTCTTTGGCAAAATCGACAACCCACTCAGTAAGCTCTTTATTGTTTCCCAATTCATCAATCAGGTTGTCGATCACCTCTTCGAGTACCTGGTCTTGTTCAACCTCCAGCCGGTAGTCACCCATCAGGCCGGCCTCACGCGTAAAAGAGCGAATAACTTTTTGAAAAAAGGCGTCAATGGTGCTAATCGAGAACTGTGAATATTGATGAAGTATCGCCGCCTGCATGCTGTGTGCATGCTGTTGAAATGTCGCGTCATCCAACTTCAGTTCTTTTTTCAGCTCCTTTGCAAGATCATCAGGCTCACCCGTTGCAAAAATGTTCAGGTATACAAGGATACGATCCTTCATTTCCTGCGTCGCTTTGTTGGTAAATGTTACAGCAAGAATATGCTTAAAATAATCTGAGCGATGGCGTAGCGCTAGCGTCAGATATTCCTTGGCTAGCGTTCGGGTCTTGCCAGAACCGGCGGAGGAGCGATAAATTTGAAAAAGCTTGTTCAGAGGCTTGCCATTTTTTGATATAAACGATCTATGATTTTATAAAATTGTAACAAATAAAATACATCCCTTTCAGACTCTCCTAAATATCATTGATAAATTTCATAACTTGAAGGGATTTAGGTATGCGAAAATTTTATTTTTTATATCCTAAGATTGCCTATTCTTTTCCTGTTCAACTTTTACTGAACAATTTCCAGCGCAATCTGGTCCTGATGCTTTGCTGGGTTATTTTATTTGCCATGATTAGCGGCAACTTCGGTAAATACATGGGCATACCATACCTGTTCCTCGATCCCGAATATCTTCACAAAGTAAATTTTAAAAGTTTTTTTATTATCGGTACGGTGACTGCCGGATTTACGACGGCGTTTCATATTACCTGTTACATTAACGATGGCCACCGTTTTTCCTTTATCGGCTCTATGCGCAAGCCGTTCACTAAGTTCGTCATCAATAACAGTGTGATTCCGGTTGCTTTTCTTATCGCATACGTTTATCAGATTGTGAAATTTCAAATTAGCAACGAGTACTCCAGCAGGATGGAGCTTGGGTTAAACGTAAGTGGATTACTGGTCGGCTACTTTGTCATGACGAGCTTGTTTTCAGCCTACTTCTGGTTCACACACAATGACATTTTTGAATACGTAGTTTGCAAAATTGATGAAAAACTTAAGACAAATGTCAGGGTGACGCGCAAGAACGTTATGAAAAAACTGGATATCGCACGGAAGAAACAAGTCCGTGTCGACAACTACCTGGATTATGATTTGAAATTTAAGAATGTAAAAGACACGACATTTTTACAATAAGGCAACCATCCTGCAAGTATTCGATCAAAATCACCTCAACCTTGTTATCATTGAATTATTCATTTTTGGTTTTCTCTTAATGTTAGGAATATTTAAGGATCATCCCGCATTCCAGCTTCCGGCGGCATCGACGTTTATCATCTTCCTTACCATTTTTGTTATGTTGTCCGGAGCGTTCTCTTATTGGTTTGGAGGATGGTCCTCCATTAGTGCTTTGCTTTTATTTTTAGTGCTTAATTATTTTATTGGTGAAGATTATTTTACCAGGCGCTATGAAGCCTTTGGATTAAATTACCAGGTGCCCCCTGCGGAATACTCAAATGGCGCTCTTGCGAATCTAAATGATTCAACGCACATTGAAAGGGACCGCCGGGCGAATCTTGTGATGCTTCAAAACTGGCGGAAAAAATTTCCGGAGGAGAGCCAAACCAAAAATGATTTTCCTCTGTGCCAGCGGTGGGGGGAAACGAGCGGCCCTTTGGGCGTTAACTGCCCTGCAAACTGCTGATAGCCTTACCGGTGGAAAGTTGATGCAGAATAGTATACTCATTACAGGTGCTTCCGGTGGACTGATCGGCGCAAGTTACTTTCGTGAGTTGAAATTGAGGGATCACCTAGGTCAAGAGGTACATCCATATTCCAACAAGCATCGGCAATTGATTGCAACTGATAATCTGAATCCCATCATCTTTAGCTTGATGGCGAACGATCTATTTGTTGGGTTCACAAAATTTAGATACAACGGCAGCTATTACTATAAAGATCGAGCTTACACGTTTGAAGATCAGCTCAATCAGATTACGAATCGTATGATGGACAAACCCATTCAGGCATACGACAGCGCGGAACTTAATGCTTTGATTCCAATGATGATCCTTTCACCCACCGTTGTTAACGATGGAAGGAAACTTTATATCGCGGCACGACCTGTTTCATTTATGAATTACGACCTCACCAGTTCTCCTCATTACACATTATCGAAACTGAGTGGCGTTGATTTTATTTCTTTGTTTGAGGACCAAGGCGGTAAGGATCTCAGGTTCCTTTCTGCTTTGCGGATGTCTGCAACATTTCCATACATAACGCCCAACACTTCCTTGCCCAGCGAGCCCCCCATTCAGATTATGGATGCCGGGATCTCTGATAATTTTGGACTGTCAGATGCAGTACGGTTTGTCTATGCGTACAAGGACTGGATTGACGAAAATACTGCGGGTATTATTTTTCTGTCCATTCGCGATTCTCCTAAGCTTGGAAGTATAGCCCCCAAGGTAAAACAAGATATACTGGATGCGTTGACGCAGCCCATCAGCAATGTTTACAATAACTTTGAAAATTTTCAGGACATCAATAGTGACATGCTAATCAATCATGCAAAGTCATGGATGACATCAGATATCGACCGCATTGATATTCAATATGATTTGGAAAGTTATGTTCCCATCTTGCAAGAGATGGACAGCCTTAGGATTAATAATCCCAGAGCATCCCTTAGCTGGCGTTTGACATCACGAGAAAAGTATGGCATCATCACGTCCATCAATTCAAGCGCAAATCAGGAAGAACTGAAGCGACTCGGACAGTTGTTGGAATGAGCTGACAGCTTACAGCAGACAGCTTACAGCTTTTTCAGTTTAAAACTTCCCGAAAGTTTTAAACTTTCGGGAAGTTGAATAACTGTAAGCTGTAAGCTGTCAGCTGTGCGCTGTAAGCTGTCTGCTGTAAGCTAAAAACGCTACCTTTACCGATTCTATGTCTTCACGGGAACAGTTGCAGAAAACGTATGAGTTGATTAAGCTGGAGCGCCAGGCGGATCTCGATTATTATCGACAGAAAGTTTTGCTTCGCTCACTTCAGCAGCGAACAAAGGAGGGAACGACCTGGTATCCCGTTCGATTGAAACGAGATTACATCGGAACCGGCGAACGGCTGATTATTGAAATTGATCGCACCAGTCATATCGACCAGCCGCATGCTTTTCAAAGCGGAAAATCGGTAAGCGTATTTTCCAATGCCGGTGGAAAGCCAGAAAAGGATCACGTGAATGGCGTTATTAATTATGTCAGAGACAATACGATGGTCATTACCCTCAATGCAGATGAACTTCCTGATTGGATTGAAGACAGCCTCTTAGGTGTTGATGTGATGTTTGATGAGATGAGCTATCGCGAAATGGAATTTGCATTGAAGGAAGTGATGAAGGCGGAAGATAATCGTGTGGCAGAACTTCGGGAAATTTTAATTGGTGAAGAGAAGGCGGCGCTGGATGCATCCAATCACAGCGCCCGTTCCACCCTCAAAATTAAACTCAAGTCAGGTAGCAGCGTTGGAAAAAATTATGGCGGTACAGGATGTAGGTTTTATTCACGGACCGCCGGGTACAGGGAAAACCACGACGTTAGTGCAAGCCATTGCTCAGGTCGTGAGGGATGAAAAACAAGTATTGGTATGTGCGCCCAGCAATGCTGCCGTGGATTTATTAGCGGATAAATTAAGCGAACAAGGATTGAGTGTGTTGCGTATTGGCCATCCGGCGCGCGTTACGGAACAGTCCCTTAGTAAAACCCTTGACGCAAAAATTGCCGATCATCCAAGCTATCGCGAGCTGCGTGCATTGCGGAAGAAGATGGAGCAACTGAAAAGTACGGCGTTGAAGTACAAACGCAATTTTGGATACCATGAAAAACAAGAGCGAAGGCTGTTGCTGCAGGAATCGAAAGCATTAAAGGCCGATGCCGATCTGTTGGAGTTTTACATTGTCAATGATCTTTTGCAGACAACTCAGGTAATTTGTTGTACGCTGGTGGGATCGTCACATCCTGTGCTTCGCGGAAAAAAATTTCAGACCGTATTTATCGACGAAGCGGCACAAGCACTCGAACCTGCCTGCTGGATACCTGTCTTACGCTCGCACCGCGTTATTTTTGCCGGCGATCATCAGCAACTACCGCCGACGATTAAGTCGAACGAAGCAGCAAAACTTGGATTAGCTAAAACATTTTCGAAAAGGGAATTGAGCGGCATCCTGAAATGTCCGTCATGTTGAAAGTTCAATACCGGATGCATCAGGAGATTATGAAGTTTTCGTCCGAATATTTTTATGACAATGAGTTAGTAGCAGACGATTCGGTGAAAAATGAAACATTGGCGCCTGACGAAAGTCCCGTCGAATTTATTGATACCGCCGGCTGTGGATACAATGAAGCGCAGGACCCCGAGACTTTAAGCCGGTTCAATGAGGATGAAGCGCGCCTGCTGATGGGCGTGGTGGAGGCATTGGTTGAAAGAATTGGAGCTGACCAATGGCTTGATAAAAATTTATCCTTGGGAATTATTACACCCTACCGGGCACAGGTCGACTATCTGCATAAACTCGCTGAAAGTTCGGCAATACTTGAACCGTTGCACGCATTGATCAGTATCAATACTGTGGATGCATTTCAAGGTCAGGAGCGGGATGTCATTGCAATAAGTTTTGTGCGAAGCAATGATAAAAGTGAAGTCGGCTTTTTGGGAGATATCAGAAGAACGAATGTGGCCATGACGCGGGCAAAGAAAAAACTGATCATGATTGGTGATAGTGCTACGCTGGGTTCACATCCGTTTTACACTGAACTTTTAGATTATGTTCAAAGCCGAGGATTTTATAAAAGCGCATTCGAGATCAATGCTGTATGACTTTCGCCGATCAAGTACTTTCATTTTATAGAGATCTTGAAATAACAAGCGCCGCTACCGGAAGGGGTGGTCACCCTAAATCCCTATCGGGATGATGAATGCATTTTCTTATTGTACAAAATTTTATAAAAAATTTTTCGATGATGTCGATGAACGCACTGTTATTTTAGGCATTAATCCAGGGCGTCATGGAGGTGGGATAACAGGAATTCCATTTACAGATCCTGTTAAGCTGGACAAGTTGTCGTATTCCGAATTCATTAAATAAAAAACCAGAGCTTTCGGCTGACTTCATTTATACGATGATTCAAGCGTATGGTGGTCCTGAAAAATTTTATCGTAAATTTTATTTCAGTGCAATAAGTCCGTTGGGATTTACAAAGGACGGAAAGAACCTGAATTATTATGACATCAAAGAATTACAAGTCACGATAAAGGATTTTATTGTTGAATCGTTGAAAAAACAAATGACCTTCGGCATCACAAGTTCGATCTGTTATTGTCTTGGGTGAAGGTGAAAATTTCAAATTTTTGAACCGGCTTAATAACGAATTAAAAATATTTCAACAAATCATCCCGCTGGCACATCCTCGTTTTATTATGCAGTACCGTCGGAAGAGGGTTGGTGAGTATGTAGATAGCTATTTGAAGGCTCTGAGTTACTGAGAAATTTTAAGCGCAGAGTAGGCTGAGGAAATATTCGTGAGGTCCAGAGAATTCCGGCGTGACTTCTGATATAGATGTCTAATAGACCATTTCGATACGTCCAAGAACTAACAAATTGATCTACTTACATCGATTCCATGTAACGCCGCATATAGACGCTCAACGATTCAATAGGCGCACGGAGTCGTTGAATCCGGCGCTACCAACGTTCAAACCTCGACTTCAAGCGCTTGAACAAGAGTACGCCCTCGGATCAACACACAACTTCAAACTAGAAACTAGAAACTTTAAACTCTACGCTTCGCTCCCCGTACTGCCTCCGCCGTCCACGGATCTTCCGGCCAGGAGTGTCTTGGATATCGCATCCGTAATTCCTTTCGGACCTCATGATACGCTGTTTGCCAAAAACTTTTTAGATCTTGTGTTACCTGTACAGGTTTATAGCCAGGAGAAAGCAAGTGTAACATTACTTTTATTCTTCCACCATTCACAGTTGGTGTTTCCAGCAACCCAAACATTTCCTGTAGTCTCACCTCCAGCGTCGGTGCATCGCCATTGATCGAATAATTTATCTTAATCATCGAGCCACTGGGTACCGATAATTTGGCGGGGGCAAGTTGATCCAGACGACTATTCAATTCCCACGGTAATAAGGTTGAAATGAGTTGGTTGACATCCAGTCGCTGAAAATCCGAAGGCTTGTACACGGCATTTAAAAATGGCGTCAGCCATCCGTGGCTGTTCGAAGTAAATTTTCATCACTTACATCTGGCCATGATTCTTCCGGTCGCCAGGTTCGAAGGCTCATAACACGGGCCTGCCATTCGCGATGTCCGTCAGTCCACGAAAGGAGTTTTAATCCTTCGCTTTGAAACGCTTTAACAAGTATGTCGATGCGCAATTCATTGGAAACATTCAGACAATGGCTTGCTCGACAGCACAACATTCCCAATTCGTTTTTCGCTGGTTGCAAGAATTCCTTTTTCACTATCCCATAAAACGGATTCTTTGTCTTCAGCGCGATGGATCAAGTCACTTTCGATCAACGGTGCAGCCAGGAAAATTTTTCCTTCCCCGGATCCGCTATCAAGCTGAGCGATAGCCAACCAGGAATTTCTAATCAATGCATCGTGGTCAGGAAGTTTAGCGACGCGACCATGAACAAGTTTGTATCGCGTCCCAAGTTTTTCAAGTTGCCTGGCGATGCGCTCGGGATAAGCTTCTGCCAGCAGTTTACCAACATCTGAATCGACTGGAATGGTGTTGTCCTGATTAATCTTAAAAATTTTTCGCCATGAGGATGCAAGGCGTTCGATCCTTTCTAGAATATTTCGATCAGCAGAAACACGTTCTCCACTTCGCCATTTCCTGAGTCGTTTCAATGCGAAGGGATAAATCGGCACCTGCGTTTTTATTTAGTGGGTCACGTTCCTCCAGCGTCGCGGCAATGTCTGTGGCTAGGGCCAGGAAAGAATGTTGTGTTTTATTGACTTCCCTTAAAAAGGTCAAAAGCCGATGCCTCCAATAACATATGGGCTATGCGTGGATGCGTGGGTAACCGAAGCATTTCTTTTCCGCGAGGGGTAATCTTGTTTTCATGCAATGCACCCAGTTGGCGCAGCATTTCTTTTGCCTGACTTACGGCTCCCGCCGGAGGTGGCGTAATCCACGAAAGATCTTTGGTATCCTCAATACCCCAGTTTGCCAAATCCAGCAGTAGTGGTGCAAGGTCAGCCTCGAGAATTTCCGGTTGACGCATTGGCTGCAGCGTATGGTGTGTTGCTTCCGACCAAAGGCGATAACAAATTCCAGGGCCAAGCCGACCTGCTCGTCCAGCCCGCTGATCGGCAGCATCTTTCGTGACACGAATGGTTTCCAATCGTGTAAGGCCACTTTTTGGATCAAAACGGGGAACCCGGGATTGCCCGCTATCAACAACCGTAGTGATTCCTTCAATGGTCAATGACGTTTCTGCGATGGACGTTGCCAAAACCACTTTGCGTATACCTTCACTGTTGGGGAGGATAGCTTCTTGTTGCTTATGAAAAGGCAAGTCGCCATAAAGGGGATAAATGTTTACCGCCAAGATTTTCAGCTTCGAGCAATTCCTGCACGCGATGGATATCACCGGTTCCGGGAAGAAAACTCAGGATGTCTCCCTCTTGCTCCCGAATCGCTTTTCTGATTACACGGGCAGTTGAAACTGAAACGTAGGCGTCTTTGTCAGGCGGTATATATTGCAAGGAGACCGGAAATTGCTTGCCGGCGGTAGTAATCACGGGAGCCTGATTGAGTTGTGCTGAAAGTTTATCCCCATCAAGTGTAGCGGACATGATCAGAATTCGCAGGTCACTACTAAGTACCTGTTGCACCTGCAGACACAAGGCTAATGCTAAATCAGCCTGTAAACTGCGCTCATGAAATTCGTCGAAGATCACAAGTCCAACACCTTCCAGGGTATTGTCCGATTGCATCATGCGGGTCAGAATGCCTTCGGTTACGACTTCGCATCGCGTGGATTTGCCAACAGCATTTTCAAAACGAACGCGGTATCCAATGGTATTGCCAATCTCTTCTTCAAGGATTTTTGCCATGCGCATCGCCACGGACCGGGCTGCCAGCCTCCTTGGCTCCAACATCACAATCTTTTTTCCATTGAGCCACGATTCATCCAGCAAGAGCAAAGGCAACACCGTGCTTTTACCTGCGCCAGGCGGCGCTTGTAAAATGACAATGGGCTGTTGCTCTAATGTTTTGGTGAGTTGCCCAATTACTTTTTGAACGGGATATGTCGTAGACATTCCGCAAAATAGATATTAAGGCTTTTTAAAAAAACCACTTCATGATACAAGTGGCTCCAGATCGCAAAGGGAGTGGAAAATTTAATTTAGTTTCGTGATCTCGGCGTTTCCGAAGATCAAACCTTTATTTACGCTAGCGTTTCCATTGTATGATACCTCAGATTCGCCAAACGAATTTACTTTGAGATTATCCTGTGTATTGAGCTTTATTTTGCTATCGCCGAATATTGTGGCGGTTGCTGAAAAGCTCTTGAGGTCTTTCGTGTCGATTTTGTTTTCGCCATAGAGTTTGTACTTCTGATATTCAGCTTTTCCAGCCTTAATCTTTAAATCATTATCACCATAAAGGCTGGTTTTTAAGTATTCGGTCTTAAGGGATACAAGGTTGATGTCATTTTCACCATAGGCCTTGAGCGTAAAACGTTCAGCCTTTAATGGACTGTTACAAGTCAGTTCCTGGTTGCCTCTGATTTCGAGATGCTCCAGTTCTTTATAGGTTACGTATGCCGTGACCGACACATCATGATAGATACCTCTTCTTTGATTGTCTCCAGTGCGATATGTTTTTTCAGTCACCTTCGCTTCGTCCAGATAAACTCTCAGCGTATTCCCTTGAACAACTATATTGATTTTATCTGCGCTCACATTAGAATAAGTGAGCCTGATATTTTCGTGATCACCTTGTTCCAAAATCAAATTGATCTTTGGAGAAACAATCACTTTGCTGAAGGATTTTAAGTCTTTGGAAATTTCCTGGGCTTGAACAAACTGTGATGCAAGAGTAAATAATACTATTACGGAGAGGGTGCTTTTGGTGATCTTCATGTTATTTTTCTGAGTTGTTAAAGTTAGGACAACTTCCCGGGCCTGAACCCCTATGCCTTAATTATTTTTCTTTTAATCATTTCCTAATACCTACATGACTGTATTTGATAACGAAAGGTTGCAGTCACTTATTGATTTCTTGTAAAAATTTTTTTTGAGACCGATCTTAGATGTAACGTAAAAAACGAATGTGTAGAGGGAAAACGAAGAAAATTTTATCATGGTAACAAGGGATATTGAGGACAGATGTCAGGTCAAATCCATGAAAGCTGGGATTACTAACGTGTTCGATAGTTGGTATTTTTGTTCTTAAATGTTACACGTAAATCCAGTTGTTATGAAAAAATTGACGTTCTCTTTGATCGATGCTTGTAAGCCTTTTAGGTTGGTCTTGCAAGAGTTCTAAAATTCTTGAAGCTACTTTTGAGAGTGATCTCTGTTAATGGGCTGCCGGCCAAGAATCTTCCTGGTGACCCGTCGGGCGATGTGATCGAATACCATGATGCAATTCGGCCGCGGCTGAAGGTTCAGAATTCAACAATAGCAGGTTCGAAAGCGTTGAATTTCACTTTCAATCCTAAACGATCCAAACAATCCACCACCTTTATCGGAACAATGGCTAAGCTTCAAAGGAATTGGCACAGACCTTACCGAGACCATCTGGTTTACCCATACTGGACAAAATAATGGTGCCACGGTTTTAATCGACGTTACCGATGGACATGCACACATTATCGCCAGGATGCGCATCAGTCCGAACGGCGATGTGGGGTTGGCTCAAAATTTCAGATGATGATTATTCGAATGTGATTGGAAACGTAGGATTCGGATGTTCATACGGTTGTGTTTACGGTGACCACCTCCACCCTGAAATACAATGTGACTATTTTTCCAGAATCCGGCCCTGCAATTACCGCAGAAAACAAGCCGATGATCACCGATAATCCTTTATATTTCAACAATCCTGCTCATCCCACGCTTAGCTTTTTACACCAGGGATCAGTACCCACAGGGAACTCCTACGCTATTGGCTCAGTAACTATCTCGCGTAAGAAGCCATGAAAGTTTTATTCGTCAAATGTTAGCTTAACCCCGAGGTGATGAAATGAACAAGAAATGATTTCACCCCTCGTGCATTTGTGTCTTGTCTATTCTCGTTCTCAGAGGAATTAACTGGGTTTGTTATCGCTGCCTTCAAAGATTGAAATACAACCGTTAAAATGGCAATCAGAAGGATACCAAACCCGGTTATTCCAAATACCCAAAGATTTATTTCAGTTCGAAAAACGTATTGCGATAAGAAAGCATGTGTTATGAAATAGGCCACCGGTGTTCCGATCAGCAATGCGATCAATAACAAGTTTTGCAAAGTCGCCACACAATAAGGTGACGAGGTTTGACACGGACGCTCCCAAAACTTTTCGAACACCAAGTTCTTTTGTCCTCCGCTCTGCCGTGAACGATGCCAGGCCAAAAAGTCCCAGGCAAGAAATAAATACAGCAATGACGGTGAAGCAAATCGCTAGCTTCCCCGTTGTAGTTTCGTGCTGATACAGTTGATTGTAGTGTTGATCAAGGAATGAATAACGGAAGGGATAGACAGGATCAAACTTTTTATAAAGGGTCTCAAGATTTTTTATGCCTTCCTCCAGGTTGTTACCGTCTAATTTTACAAAGAGACGCCAGGCATTTGAAGGATAGTAGGTAAACACGAGAGGTTCGATAGCGCCCCGGAAGTTTTGATTGTTAAAATCTTTTACCACGCCAATAATTTTTCCCTTGCCAAACCACATTTCGAATGGAGTTCCTACGGGATCTTTCAAACCCATCGCCCTAACGGCCGCCTCATTGACAATATAATTTGAGGTATCGCTTTTAGTGTTGGGCAGAAAATTTCTTCCTTCCAGCAATGTCATCCCAAGCATAGGAATTAGACTTTCGTCGGACATCAGTATTTTAAATGGGATGAGTCTCCTCTTTGCTTTTACCAGGCCACACAGGATCTGACGTTGTGTTTTGAACATCAAAAGGATAGTCGGTGGTCGCAGACAGGGATATAATTCCGGGAAGCCTTAGTGCTTCCGTCTTGAATGCATCGATATTCTTTTGTACACCACCGCGAAGGTCCATCGTCAAAATGTTATCGCGATTTAAACCCAAATCCTTTGACCGGATAAATTGCACTTGCTTGTAAACCATGATACTGACACTGATGAGAATTGCTGCCAGACTAAACTGAAATACCACTAGCCCTTTCCGGATGAAGGTCTCTCCCTTTCCGGACTTTAAACTTCCTTTCAATATGGAAACTGGTTTAAAGGATGAAAGGAAAAATGCAGGATAACTTCCGGCAAAAACTCCTGTGAAAATTACAATACCGACCAAAGCCAATATGATGTTGAGGTTGGAAAAATCGAAGCCGATATGTTTGTTGGTAAGCGTATTGAAAATCGGAAGTAAAAGTTGAACCAGCGCCAGCGCGATAACCATGCTAATCGTGGAAATGACCAATGATTCTCCAATAAATTGAACGATCAGACTTTTTCGCTGAGCACCAATTACTTTTCGCACGCCAACCTCCCGGCATCGCGTGGCGGATCTGGCGGTAGCGAGGTTCATAAAATTAATGCAGGCTATGAGCAGAATAAAAACGGCAACAGCGGAAAAAATCCGGACGTACTCAATTGCGCCACCATCCTGTTTTCCGTCTTTAAAATTTGAATACAGATGAAAGTCTTGATAAAGCTGCAGAAACGGATCTGATAAGCAGTCTTTACAATTCTTTTTCACCAATGCTGACATTTTATTATTCACTTCGGCGGCCGAGGCATTCTCATGCAATTTCATGAATGTCTGGCTGCCCGCATTTCCCCATTTCCCATCCATCCAGGGACGTTGCTTTTTCATAAGTCGAAAAAGGCAGTACAAAATCAAACTGCAGAGAAGAATTGGCGGGAACGTTTTGGAAGACAGCGGTTACTTTAACATCCAGATCTTCTGACACTCGAAAAACTTTTCCGATTGGATTTTCAGTCCCAAAATATTTTTTGGCCATCGTTTCAGAGATGGCCATATCGTGACCACCAGGCATTGGGTTTTCTGGATTGCCCTTCAGAATTGGGAACGTAAATATTTTGAAGAGATCGGGATCTGCCCATATCCCCCATTCCATGAAGGAATTTTTTTCATGTTCAAAAAGCAACTCTGATCCCCAGTCCATACGGGTGGCATATTCAATTTCTGGTATCTCGGACTTCGCAGCCGGGCCAAGGGGTGCAGGGGTTGATGGAAAAGTTTTGATCGAACCATCGGAATAATGAGCGTTGTGCCATACCCTATACAAGGTGTTCTTGTTTTTATGAAATGAATCATAGCTCATCTCGTCGCTCACCCACAATAAGATGAAAATTGCAGTGGCTAATCCAACGGCAAGGCCAGCTACATTGATTATAGTGTAGCCCAGATACCTTCGAAAATTTCGGATCGCGATATTGAAATAGTTTTTGCAGCATTAGTCGATGACATTTTTACTCCATTAGTTCTTTATTTTATTCACTACGCAAGGCATCGGCTGGATTACTCAAAGCTGCCCTGATTGCCTGGAAACTAACGGTAAGCAAAGCAATCAATATGGCGGAGCCTCCGGCCAAAAGAAAAATTCCAAATCCAATTTGGATACTGTATTGAAAATCCTGCAGCCATTTTTCCATAACAAAATAAGCAACGACACTGGCCAACGCAAAGGAGACGACGATAAGCATGATGAATTCGAATGATAATTTGTACAAAATTGTGGCATTCGTTGCACCGAGCACTTTTCGAATACCAATTTCTTTTTTTCGTTGTTCTGCCGTAAAGGCTGAAAGAGCAAACAATCCTAATCCTGCGATGGTCAGCGCCAATATCGTGAAGTGAGAAAACATGTTGGCAAAAGCCTGTTCATTGCGATAAAGATTTGCAAACTGCTCATCCAAAAAGGCATACTCAAACGTAGTGCCGGGGTTTACTTTCTTCCAGGTGCTTTCGATGAATGCCAATATCTCTTCCAGGTTTTCAGTTTTTACTTTAATGGACAGCGCACCATTATCTTTACTATAAAGCATAAACATAGGTTCGAGCTTATGACGAATCGTCGCAAAGTGAAAATCCTTTACCACGCCAATAACGGTGTAGGCTGTTCGATCTGTATCCGGGTTCGGCCCCGTTTGGATGCTTATTTTTTTACCAATTGCGCTCCGTTCCATTTTAATAGCCTCACCATTTCTTCGTTGATGATCATCGAAAGTGAATCAGCATAATCGAGTGAGAAATTTCGACCTTGAGCCATTTTCATGTTCATGGTTGGAATAAAATTTTCATCCGCAGACATGATGCTGGTAATGATGTTGGTTTCACCTGTAGAGCCCTCCGGAAAAATGTTAGTGCGGCCAAGTTGTTGTCCGATTCTTGCCGATGACGTTCCCGCCGAAACAATATTTTCATTTCGCAGCAGTTCGGTTTTTAGCGTTGTAGCTCTTGAAACTGCATCGCCATTTTGTTGAATGGAAATAATTTGTTCGCGATTGTAGCCCAGGTCTGTGCTATAAATAAATTTCATTTGCTGATATATGATGCCCGTTCCAACCATTAACGCAATGGATATTGTAAACTGGAGTACCACCAACGCTTTGCGTAAACGTACCCCTCGGGCTGAATTTTTAAAGGACCCTTTCAAAACTAAAATTGGTTTGAAAGAAGAGAGAACAAATGCAGGATAAAGTCCCGCAAGAATTCCCACAATCAAAACCAAAGCTAAAATGCTCAAGATGCTTGCTGGCTGCAGGAGTATCGTAACGTCGGCAAATCGCTGATAGATATTGTTCAGCGTCGGTACGATCGCAAAAACAAGGACTACGGCAATGATCGAAGCGATAAAAGTGACAATAATAGATTCGATTAAATGTTGTCCGATAAGGTGGCGCCGAATGGCCCCAATTACTTTTCGCATACCCACTTCTTTTGCGCGACTGGCTGCCTTGGCTGTCACCAGATTCATGAAGTTTACTACCGCAAGTATCAGGATCAGAATGGAAATAGTAGATAGTACATACACGTTCAGAATGTCGGATTTATTGGAATTCGTTTCGAACAGTATTTCCTTTGACAACAAATGAATATCTTTTAACGGTTGGACTACCGGAGTAAAAAACTCATAAGCGTTATTTTTTTTGCTGATAGCCTGAAGTTTGCTGTTAAGGTCAGGCGCATTAACAGGCTTGTCCAGCAATAAATAGGAGAATGTGAAAATACCTTGCCATGTCTCCAGGGCTTGTCGTAGTCCATCTTCATTTTTGCCGGGAACTAACGAATGAAGAAGATCAAATTGAAGATGAGAGTTTTTGGGAAGATCGGCGAGTACAGCAGTTACATGTAATTCCGTTGTTTTATTCAGCTTAACGGTTTTGCCAATAGGATTTTCGTTTCCGAAAATTTTTTTAGCCAGCGCTTGCGTAATGGCGATGGATCCTGGGTTATCAAGAACGCCTTTGGTTGGTCCTTCAATGATTTTAAAATCGAAGACGTCAAATACAGATGGATCCACACGAAAGGCTGCTTCACACTTTAGTACGTTGTCTTCATAACTCAAGTCGTAGCGGCCACCCCCTGTAAACCGGACACTTTCAATAACTTCTGGTAATTCCTCTTCCGCCGCCGGTGCCAGTCGGGGCTGCGTTACACCAACATGCTTGCTGCTTACGCCTTCAGCACTATCAATGGTTAATATTCTGACAATTCGGTCATATTTTTCATGTATCGTATCATACGATAGGTCTTCCTTTACATAGAGATATATCATAATACTCGCAGCAAGTCCGAACGAAAGGCCGATGATTTTAATAAAGGAATAAACCTTTTGACTTAGCAGGCTTCGAATGCCAGTGATGAAGTAGCTTTTAAGCATTGGATTTAGCGGGTTAGAAAAACCTTAATTCAATTCGAATGCCATAGAAACTTGCCATAGGAAGCTTCAAATTTTCGGGCAAATCGCACAAATCACTATCCGAGAGTGAACGGGGGCGAGCAAACCTGTCCGGATTCGATCCCCGGACCAGGCGATGGAATTGATGATAATTACACTTCCGATTCTTTCAATTGGGGATTTCTGTGAGGCCAATGCTTCTTGCTTTTTGGCGTTCTGGCTAACTCTTTGTGTCTAACCGGTTCTTTCCTTGCCTTTAAATTTTCCCGCAGGACGAACGCACTTGCAGCAATGATCAATGCCTGAAACAGGCTTGTCCATTCGTAGTAGTCATTTGGATTTATCTGCAACCTGGGCAAGTGGACTAAAACGACCCAAAGAGAAATCATCATCCCAAGCCACAATGAACTGCTTTTACTTTTCCATTCAAAAGTAATTGAAACGCCAGCCGCGATTAACGCCAGCCCGGTTCCATACGACCAAAAAGGACCTCCGGGAATCCAGGTTGGTATTAACGAAGCAATGAATGAAGCATAGAGGAGATGTTGTATCCCGAACACGACGATGGCCATGCCGTAAAAAAAATTACCTATCCGTTTTACAATGTGGCGGTTGAGAATGAGATAAGTTGGATACGATAAGGCCCCATGTTGAATCGAGCTGTCTATGATGAATGAACTTCCGGAAATCGCCACGGCCATGAACATCGAGTTCAACTCCGCTGGATCCGTAATATTCGCAATGACCAAAGGAAAATGACGGAATAAAGTCCAGACAAAAATTAATACGCCCAAGCTGAAAGCAGCAGATTTGATTTTATAGTTGAAAAGGATCGCAGTGGCCAATGTGATCAATCCTACTTTATATAGGAATCCGACAACCAGAAACGATGCGTCAAGGAAAGACGTGGGCGGAGGTTTTGTGCCTGTGACGTGATCAAGAATAAAGTGTTGAATACCTAAGGCGACAACTGAGATTCCGAATACGGCGTGAGCAAATTTTAAGTTAAGCATCATATGCTCCATTCAATTCACCTTTGGAGCGTAGAAAAATAAAAATTGGCCCTAATGAATGTAATTCAATGGATGTACAAGAAGGAACAAGTCCAAACAACGCTGAGCAAGATTATACAATGGCTATAGTATGTTGGCTGTTGCACTCGGACTTACTTGCTGTCATGTTCGAAAAACCTTTCGTCAGCAATCAATTGACGTCCTCGCAAGTCCATTCGACGGACTTACTTTCTGCTTTCAGCTTTAAACTTTCAGCTTAAATAGACTTACTTACCTTCGTTATTAAACCTAATTCCCTCAAATGGAAACCCTTGCTGCCGCTCAAGCTACCAAATTCAAAACACCACAAAAAAAACAGGTCCGGTTTCCTTCCCTTGATGTATTTCGGGGAATGACCATCGCGGGAATGATCCTGGTCAACACGCCGGGAAGTTGGGAGTATGTGTATGCTCCGCTCAGGCATGCTTCATGGAATGGTTGTACGCCGACTGATCTTGTTTTTCCTTTTTTTCTTTTTGCTGTAGGCAACGCATTGAGTTTCTCGATGCCCAAGTATCAAGCCTTGGGTACTGATAAGGTCCTACAAAAAATATTTACCCGTACCCTCCTTATTTTTTTAATTGGCTTATTCCTGAATTGGTTTCCTTTTGTCCGTTGGTCTGAGGGAGAATTGGTTTTCAAACCGTGGAGTAACCTCCGCATATTTGGAGTACTTCAACGTATCGCCTTAGCTTATTGTGGTGGTGCTTTGATCGTCCATTTTTGTAAGCCAAAGCAGGCATTTCTTGCAGCGTTTTCTTTGCTCATCGGCTATTGGCTTCTGCTGCTTTCCTTTGGTGACCTTACTTTGGAAGGAAATGCAGTACTTAAATTAGACCGGTGGCTCCTGGGAGAAGGTCATCTTTATAAAGGTTATTTCAGTGCCGTACTGAATCAGAATATTGCCTTTGATCCCGAGGGGTTGCTCAGCGCGATACCAGCAATCGCCTCTGTTATTTTTGGATACCTGGCAGGTAAATACATCAAGGAAAAAGGCAATACCTATGAAATGATTTCCCATTTGTTGCTGACAGGTTTGGTCTCGATTTTTATCGCACTGTGCTGGGATATTATTTTTCCAATCAATAAACCGATCTGGAGCAGCTCGTACGTTCTTTACACGACAGGGTTAGCTTTGTCGATCCTTGCAATCATTATTTTTTTGGTGGACTTGAAAGGACGTCAACAATGGACCAAGCCTTTTGTACTTTTCGGAAAGAATCCACTTTTAATTTATGCGCTTTCCGGAATTCTGGTTAGGATCTATGGTTTGATTCTTATCGGCGACACGAACGCATATGGTGCGTTATATCAATATGTTTTTCGACCGCTCGCTGGCAACTTTGTTGGCTCTTTGCTCTTTGCAATTGCGCACGTGTTGCTTTTTCTGGCAGTGGGCTGGTTACCTGGACCGGAGGAGAATTTATTTAAAGGTTTAATATTTCCTGACGGGATGAAAGTTTTATTTTTAATTCTGTTCACCGAACCTCGGCAATTTACTCCTCCTTAAGTGTGTCCCTTGGATTGGCCACGGCTGCGCGGAATGACTTGAAACCTACTGTCAGCCCACCTAACAAAATAGCCAACAAACCTGCAAACGAGAAAAAAGCGATACTCAAATCCATCCGGAACGCAAAGCTATTCAGCCACTGTTGCAAATAGTAATAGGAGACGGGTATGGCGAGGATGCAGGCAACAATCATTATCCTCACGTAGTCGCGGGAGATTAATAATACCAGATTAAAAACGCCGGCTCCAAGAACTTTCCTGATACCAATTTCTTTTGCCCGCTGATCCGCAGCGAACGACGACAAGCCGAGTAATCCAAGGCAGGAAATGAAAATACATACAAGCGCAAAATAGTCAAGGAGCGTACTCACTGCCAATTCGCTGCTATAAGAACGCGCATACTCCTCGTCCATAAACTGATAGCGGAACGGAAATGCGGGATTCAATTTCCTGGTAGCCTGCTCAACTTGAACAATAGCCTCTTGTGTCGACCCTTGGGTTCGAATTAATGCAACCCTTGTATTATTGGGATCATAACGAATGATCAACGGCGCGATCTGATCATACATGCTTGACATATGAAAATTTCTCACTAAGCCAATAACGGTACCGTTGATTCCCCAACATGAAAGTTTTTTACCTACAGGACTACCCGGCCCCATAAGGTCAGCCAATACTTCATTCACCATGAAATACAATGAGTCCGTTGCCAGATTGCCGGAGAACGCTTTACCTTCTGCGACCCGGATGCCTGTGGTTTCAAAGAAATCGTCGCTAACACTCATGACGTTGATTTCGATCACAGCATTAGGATCCTTGCCTTCCCATGAAGCTCCACCCGTAGAGCTATGGTAGGAAACAGGATTGCCACTGGTAAAGGTCACATTTTTCACTTCCGGTATACGTCAGCAATTCAGTTCTGTAAGCTTCATTTTTACGCTGCAACTCGCTTTCTAACGCAACCATCATGACATTCTCTTTGCGCAGACCCAGGTCTTTATTCAGAATGTAGTCCACTTGTCTCGATACAACGATGGAGCCGCAGATTAAAAAAATGGAAATGGCAAATTGAAGCGTAGCCAATACCTGTCGCATTTGTCCTTCTCCTGATCGATGCTTTGCTTTTCCTTTGAGAGAATTTATTATCCCGAAAGAAGACATTAATAGCGCCGGGTAACTGCCGGAGAGCAGTCCTGTAATTATAACAATGCCGATAATTCCGATTGCAATCAATGGGTCAGTAAGATCCATGACTATCGACTTTCCCGTTAGCGTATTGAAATAAGGCAAAGTCAGATATACAATGAGTATTGCAACGAGAGCGGAACCCAAAGCATACAAAAAGGATTCAGTAAAGAACTGTCCGCTAAGCGATGTTCTGCGAGCACCCATCACTTTTCTCACACCAATCTCTTTTGCCCTTGTGCTTGACCGGGCCGTCGATAAGTTCATAAAGTTGATACAGGCAATGAGCAGGATAAATAGTCCAACTGCTGTTAGGATTCTCACATATTGAATGCGTCCTCCTATAGGGATACCGTTTTCAAATGTTTCGTTTAAATAAGTTTCGGCAAAAAGCTGAAGGTAAATTCGTTCATCGGCTGCACCATCGGTGTGTTTGTTGATCTCTTGTTCTGCCCGTTTTCTGACCGCTTCGATATCAGCGCCTTGTTTGAGACTGAAATATATCTGGCTACCCCCGTTATACCAGCTTTCTACCCATTTGTTTCTTTGCAGGAATTCGCTTGCTGGAATGATCCAATCAAAACGTAACGAGGAGTTTGATCCTGTATTTTCGAATATACCTGTAACGGTGAACTCCTGACGTTCATCGATTCTGAAGATCTCGCCCACGGCATCTCTCCAATTGTCTCCAAAGTAGCTCCGCGCCAAACGTTCGGAGATCGCCACGGAATGAACATCATTGAGGGCGGTGAGTGGATCGCCCGCCAGGAAAGGAAATGAAAATATCTTAAAGAATCCCGGAGAGGCATAAAATCCCGTTTCATAACTGGTCTTGTCATCTTTGCGAAACAACGATTCCATATCCCAGGTTACCATTGTTACATCTTCAACTTCCGGATACTCGTTCTTCAAGACAATTTCTAAGGGTTGAGGAATGTACCTGTTCGTAATTACCTCGCCACCTTGCTGGGTCATATTCCGCCATACCTTGTAGATACGATCCGACTTCTCATGAAACTTGTTCATCTTGACCTCATCGAGTACCCATAACGCGATGAAGAGACAGGACACTAGTCCCACCACTAGTCCTGATAGGTTAATCGTTGTGTAACCTTTGAATTTCCGCACTTGGCGGAGGGTTGTTTTGACGTGATGATATAACATACCGAAAGTTGTTAATCGCCTTAGCAATACGAAATTTCTAATGATACCGGGACGGAATAACAGGAGGACATCCATGCAGAAAAGCCACCTGGCTTTTCCCTTGTCGACGGCTGCCCGCGTCTCGTAGAGTTCTATCAGATCACCCTCAACATCCTCAAGCAAGCGAGCATCACAAAACCATCTTAGAAACCTGAGTGCAAGTCTTGGTGGACCTTCCTTAACGTGATAATCTTTCATGGCTATTTCAAGTTAAGCGCCATCGGAGGAATAGCTTCCCAAAGACCAATACGCGTTGCCATTACTTGTTGTAGCGCTTTTTTTCCGTAGAGCGTAACCTGGTAGTACCGTTTTCGCTTCCCGCCACGTACCGCCGTTGCCTCTCCAAATTTTGACGTCAGATAACCTTTGTCCTCGAGGCGTTTCAGCGCCGTGCGCATAGCCCCAACGCTTACATTTCTTTTCAGACGGCTGTTCTATCTCTTCCTTTATTGCTACACCATAAGCATTTTGATAAAGGACAGCAACAGTGAGCATTACTATCTCTTCGAATTCTCCGATTGTGAATTTCTCTGCCATTTAAGTCCTAAATGTAGTCTATATATAAACTGGATTCAAGTTTTTTGAATACATATTATGTTACTCTATCAGACTGTTTAGGTTACGGATGAACAGCGCTTAAATTTTTAATTGCTGTTCGCCGAACCTCATCAGTGCTTGGTAAGGGTCTCCGACTAAGTCCAATTGTTTTGCAAAAGCTTGTTCTGTGGTTAATCCTTGCTTTTTCAGGTAAATGATTTTTTGACGAAATGTCTCATCGTTATTGCTGAGGATCTTGTGTTCGATCATCATGTGACGATAACCTTCTTGTTGTTTGGTAGGCCTGTTTTGTCCAAAAATCTCAATTTCAAATTGATCAATTTGAAACGTGGCGATTATGGTTTCGTGACCCGCGATTTTTTTCTCCGTTAACAAAAACCCGTGGTAGTGTGCGAAGTTTTCAATTAATGTTTCAATAAATAAGTTTTTGCTCTTCCAGCAGCAAATAATATCCAGGTCGCTTTTTTCTATGTCGATGTTGAGGGGAATGGTTCCGATGAGCAGGGGATCGAAACCTACAAGGTTTTCAATCACAGAATGGCTGGCCAGCACTTGGTGTGCCCGTCGTTGTTTTTCATTGCCGTCCTTCAGGTAATCGAGGGTTTCGAAATTGATAGCCATATACATCTTATCAGATACGAGATATATTTTCTTACCTGAAAAGTACCACATTCAAATTTTATTTTGCATTTTAATTCGACAAACGCTTGTCTAAACCTTTCCCAAAATCCCCTTGAACAGAAGAAACTTTATCCGTAATGGTACACTGGCTTCACTTGTCGGTGCCTCTCGCCTACCTTTCATCCTGCACGAAAACTCAAGACGAAAAAAAACTTCCTGAAACGCAGGGGCCCGGTGACTT
>CAVTZI010000003.1:0-9099 GCA_963739105.1 uncultured Bacteroidota bacterium
ATCAAAACCACTAGCAATTACCTCTTACCAATAACATTCTAACCAGCGACTCCATCCTACGAAGCACTTACCACATCTTACCAACTACCGACTACCTCTTACCAGCTACACCCTCCTACAAAGCACTACCGAATACCGATTACTCGATTACCTATCACCGATCACATATTCCTCCTATACTGCCCCCCAACCTCAAACAACGCCTTCGTGATTTCCCCAAGCGAGCAAACTTTTGTTGCTTCCATCAGTTCGAAAATATTTTGTTTTGAATAGCTGCTTGTTGACCCGTCAAGCCTTTCTGCGCATGATTTCCCTGAAATTCATGAAGATGTTTAGCATCTTGATCTGATATTCTTTTTCTTCTGTGGTGGCACGGATCACTTCCTGCGGTATGATAGTTGGAGAACCTTTTGAATTAGAAAAGTATTACGCCGATGATTGGAAATTCACCTGTATGTTTCAGGGTTTCATAGTACAAACTTTCTTCCTGAATCTTTCCGCGCTGATACATTGTTTCCATTGCACCCAGCACACCGCCCTTTCTGTGATCCGATCAAATTCAGCAAGCACAGCTTCTTCCACAAGGTCAGTCAGTTCTTCAATGATGAAAGAACCCTGGAGCGGGTTTTCATTTTTCGCCAGACCCAATTCCCTGTTAATGATCAGTTGAATCGCCATTGCCCTTCTCACGGTTTCTTCGGTAGGTGTGGTGATCGCTTCATCATAAGCATTCGTATGAAGTGAATTGCAGTTGTCATAAATCGCATACAATGCCTGAAGCGTTGTGCGGATATCATTGAAATCAATTTCCTGTGCATGCAACGAGCGTCCTGAAGTCTGAATATGATATTTCAGCATCTGGCGCGTTCATTTGCTTTGTATTTATGCTTTAATGCCTTTGCCCAGATCCTCCTTGCCACACTTCCGATCACAGCATATTCCGGATCAATGCCATTGCTGAAAAAGAAAGAAAGATTGGGAGCAAAATCATCGATGTTCATTCCGCGGCTCAGATAATATTCTACATAAGTAAATCCATTGGCAAGCGTAAAAGCAAATTGTGTGATAGGATTGGCGCCTGCTTCCGCAATATGATAACCGGAGATGGAAACAGAATAAAAATTCCGCACGTTATTATCAATAAAATATTCCTGAACATCACCCATCAGTCGCAACGCAAATTCAGTGGAGAAGATGCAGGTGTTTTGTGCCTGGTCTTCTTTCAAAATATCTGCCTGCACTGTTCCCCGTACCTGTGCTAAGGTTTCCTTTTTTATTTTTTCATAAACATCTTTTGGAAAAACCTGATCGCCGGTGACACCAAGCAACATCAATCCCAATCCATCATTTCCTTCTGGAAGCGGACCTTGATAGGAGGGATAGCGGTTTTCGTTTCCAGTATAAATTTTGCAATTGTTTTTTTAACTTCATCTTTCCAGTCCGTTCTTCTGAATATAAATTTCACATTGCTGATCAATGGCGGCATTCATAAAAAATCCCAGCAACATCGGAGCGGACCATTGATGGTCATCGAACCGAAGTCTTAGGATCGCAAGATCAAATCCACTGTATAGTTTCTTGGCATCATCAGACAACAAATGCTTACACCTGAATTTCCGACCTTACCATAAATATCCGGACGATGATCAGGATCATTTCCATATAAGGTTACCGAATCAAATGCTGTGGATAAACGTTTTGCAGGCATCGCAGTGACTTACATAATGAAATCTTCTGTTGGTTCTTTCGGGTCCACCTTCACCGGCAAACATTCGTGTCGGATCTTCACCTTCCCGTTTGAAAGGATAAATTCCTGCAGTAAATGGAAATTCTCCCGGAACATTTTCCTGCAAAATCCAGCTGAACAAATCACCCCAGCTCCTGTAACGTGGAAATGCAACTTTGGGAACCTGTGTATGTGAAAGAGATTCAGTATGTGTTTGAATTCCGATCTCTTTATTCCGCACTTTAAATTTAAAGACAGGTTCTTTGTATTGTTTTATTTTCTCTGGCCAACTGTTCCAGAAGTTCGAGTTTTTCGGATCAAGAGCTGTTTTAATTTCTCAGCTTCATTTTCCAATTCCTTTTTTAATGACGGATTTTCAACGGCCACGTAGTTCTTTTGTTTTCTCAATCGCATAGAATTTTTCCGCAATCTCGGATTGTTCTTTCACCCATTCATCATACTTGCGATTGATTTCTGTGATTTCACTGAGGTATCGGGTCCGGTTAGGAGGAATGATATAAATTTTTTCCGACATCTCATGAGTCACATGAAAGGTTGAATTGAATGTCGCGCCTGTTTTTGTTTTCAACAGCTGCATCAAATGTAGATAGAGTTGATTTGTTCCCGGATCATTGAATTGTGAAGCAATCGTTCCAAACACCGGCATATCTTCTACCTTTTTATTCCAAAGCTGATGATTGCGTTGAAATTGTTTCTTCACATCGCGTAAAGCATCCAGTGCGCCGCGTTTGTCAAATTTGTTCAAGGCAATGACATCAGCAAAATCGAGCATGTCAATTTTCTCCAGCTGTGTGGCTGCTCCATATTCAGGTGTCATCACATACAGCGAAACATTACTATGATCGAGTATTTCAGTATCACTTTGTCCAATGCCGGAAGTTTCCAGGATGATCAGATCAAAGTTGCTGCTTTCAATATTTGAATAGCTTCTTTCACATGGGCGGAAAGTGCAAGATTGCTTTGACGTGTTGCAAGTGACCGCATAAATACACGAGGATTATTGATGGCATTCATCCGAATCCGATCGCCCAACAATGCGCCGCCCGTTTTCCGTTTTGAAGGATCAACAGAAATCAAACCAACGGTTTTATCTTTGAAATCAATGAGAAATCTTCTTACCATTTCATCACCATAGAAGATTTCCTGCGCCACCTGTACCGGTAATTCCCAGCACTGGCGAAACGATTTCGATGCTCAGCACTTTAACTTTTTCAAAAACATCTTGATGAGGGTCATAAAAATTTTCTGCTGCGGAAATCAATCTCGCAATCGCTAACGGATTTTTTGCTGTCAACTGTTCAACTTCTTCGCCAAGTTTATCTCCCGACGGGAAATCACTTTTTTTCACAAGGTCATTGATCATTCCTTGCAATCCCATGGCGCGTCCATCATCCGGTGAATAGATCCGGGTGATACCATAGTCCATTAACACTTTTATTTCTTCGGGTAAAATCACACCGCCACCGCCACCAAAAATTTTAATATGACCTGCGCCTCTTTTCGTTAAGCAGGTCATACATGTATTTAAAATATTCATTGTGCCCGCCTTGATAGCTGGTCATGGCAATGCCTGTGCATCTTCCTGGATGGCAGTATTCACTACTTCTTCTACGCTGCGATCATGACCGAGATGAATGACTTCACACCAGTTGCCTGAATGATTCTTCGCATGATATTGATGGCTGCATCATGACCATCAAAAAGACTTGCAGCAGTAACAATTCGAACTTTATTTTTTGGTTTATAAGGTTCCGGGCTTCATGACCTGCCAGGTTTTGTTTTTTTTCAGGTGGTCGCTATTTTGCTAGGGGAATGTTCATGTGAAAGTTTTATTCTAGTTTGAAGTTGCCGCTGAAAAAAGCTTTCTGCCTAAAGCCATTGCAGTTTTCTGCAGCACGTCCAACTCGCACGCCTTGGCTTTCTGCCTTCAGCTTTAAGCTTTCAGCTATTTGGTATGTAAAGTTAATTGTTATCCGCTGACCGTTATCCGTTAACAGTTAAAAGTTATCGTGTTTATTGAGCGCGAACCGCGGGTTTGCTTTAACTTTTAAAGCCGTCTTTAACTTATAAGTCAACGATAAATAAAATAACGAGTAATTATCTTGCACACTATGGGTATGAAAAAACCGGTTCGCATTTCGCTTGTTTATTATTGGTTCACTCCTGACCTTACTTATACTATTTCTGATTATAGGAATCGCACCTTGACGGGAAATTGATTATCAACCTTTACTCGATAGGATGGATGCCAGGATCGATGGCGTTGATGAGAAGCCTGTTCCTGCAAAGAGGGGGTTTAACGTTGGCTATAGCAAAGTCAATTTGACACCAGCACTCCGGTTGCCATTGCGGGTTACGGAAAGCGGTTGGGAAATTCTACGAATCAGTGCACGATTCTATTTATGTGCGCAGTTTGGTGATTGATAACGGAACTCAGCGTGTAGCCATTGTCAGTGCCGATCTCCTCATCATTCCTCCTACGGTAACTGCATTGCTTGAAATGGAACTTCCAACCATTGGTTTTACATTGGACAATACCTATCTCGGCGCTACTCATTCTCACAATAGTATTGGTAACTGGGCGAAGGCGCGACGTCATTTTTATATGGCACATATGAGGATTCGATTGTTCGTTTTATCGCTGATAAAATCAAAATAAGTATTGCAAAGGCGACCGAAAACATGCTTCCCTCTACTATTAAAGTGGATTCAGTAGCCATGCCGGAGGGTGTTTATAACCGCATGACGGATAGTGGACCAGTTGATCCCTTGATTCGCACGATAGAAATTGAGCGAAAAGATAGCAGCAGACTGTTGTTCATAAGCTACACCGCTCATGCCACCTGTTTATTCTCGCGTGATCTAATCCTTTCTGGTGACTATCCCGGGAAGCTCACCAAGACTCTGGAGGCCAGCGGCTATGCTCTGGCCATGTTTATGGCTGGCGCTGTAGGAAGCCATGGGCCCGCAGCACCAGAGGGTGGTTGGAGTTGTGTGGATTGGATGGCCGAAGAAATCGCGGAAAAAATTCAGGCACATCGCGGAAAGCAGTCGTGAAATCCAGAACACAACCATGGAAATGCATCGTGTGCCTTTGGCGTTGAGTGCACTACAACCCAAAATTTTTCACGACTGGCGTCTACGCCCTGGTTATTCCGGGGCGCTTTTGGTGAATACCCCACATTTATTTCTGTATTGCGGATCGGCGATATTGTTTTACTCAGTACCCCCTGTGATTTTTCAGGTGAGTTTAATGCTTCCTTGGATTCATTGGCGGCAAGGTCGAATGTTTTTCCGATTGTCACCAGTTTCAACGGCGGGTATATTGGCTATCTTACACCTTCCAAATATTACGACGTGGATCATTATGAAACGCAATTGATGAATTGGTATGGCCCCGGGAACTGGCGAGTACGTCCAGCAGGTGCTGGAAAAATTATTGAGAGTGTAGCGGAGTAAAAAACAATTTTCTAATGAGTTTTTAGTTGAGGATTTAAAGTTGCTGCTAATTGGAATGGCGAATACTTACTGCGATAGAAACGCAGAGCTTCAGCCAAGCTTAGCATATTTTTCTAAAGGATAATTGTCAGAGAATTCGTAAATCGTTTGGCGCAGAGAGGCAAATTGCCTGCAGTCGAGCAACTTAGTGGATTCCTGCAATTGAAGGTAGGTATTAATCCTGCGCTAAAAAAACGTTTGACTAACGTGAACTTTATTCGATAACATACCTCAGGGAAATTTTGGAATTTTAGTAACAGAGTAGTATCCTTAACTATTAACGTCGTGCGGTCGTTCATTTTCCTTCCGTTTATAAATCATCCCAGTATAATCATGGCAATATTGAGAACCATAGAAAAGATGTTGGTAGCGATGATAGGCAGATCATCCTTCAGAAAACCATAATAGGTCCAAAAACCGAGTCCAAAAAGCAAGACCAACAGGTAAAAAAGAGAGATGTCCTCGGTTTTCTTTTCCTTTAAATCTTAATGATTTGGGGTAACATGGATATAGCTGTACAAACGCCAGCAGCTATTCCGATAATTTCGAAATGTTTATCCATGATGTGAGATTAAAAATTATGCCACAGCATGATTAGACGAACTGAAGAGTGAAGTCCTACCGGCTTCCTTTCGGTTTGAAGTGATTAAAAATATCGATCGTCAAGCCGATAGTGGAACACGCACCGATAAAAATGAAGAATGGTCCCCAGGAGTAATTACCTGATAATCCATTTGCTCCAATAAAAAGTAGGCGAGGATTCCAGCAAGCGCAAGACCAAAAACACTAAATTCTTCATGTGAATTAAGGGTTGGTTAAAAAGTATGGCTACAATATTAAATAACATTCCGAACTTAAGCCGGTCAGATTTAACTGTTTCTTACATTAACTCAGCTTCTACCCGGCTTGTTGATTTTGAAATCAAGTATGAAATTCATTGGCATAAATTTTTATGAGGAATGATATGGCATTAACAGAGTATAAAAAGAAGCGGTCTTTTAAGAAGACTCCTGAACCTACCGGCGGCAAGGCTGCCGGTAGACCAATTGCAATTTGTAGTGCAAAAACACGATGCCTCACAGCTTCATTATGATTTTCGCCTTGAGTTAAAAGGGGTATTGAAAAGCTGGGCTGTACCAAAAGGTCCTTCGATGAATCCTGCCGAAAAGCGTCTTGCCATGCTGGTGGAGGACCATCCATTTGATTATAAAAACTTTGAAGGCATCATTCCTGAAGGTAATTATGGTGCAGGAACCGTAATTATTTGGGACGAAGGTACATACGAACCGATTGAAGGAGTTTGGAAAAAAATGCCCAGGAGAAGCAACTCTTAAAAGCTTTCAAGGCGGATCGATGAAAATCCGAATAAATGGCAAAAAACTTAAGGGTGAATTTGCTTTGGTTAGGACTCGGGGCAGGGGAGAAAATTCATGGTTGATGATCAAACACCGCGACAAATTTGCAACTGAAAATGATATAAGAAAAAAAGACAAATCGGTGCGATCCCGAAAGACCATCGAAGGAATGACCAAATATAAGAAGGCCAAGCAATGGAAAAGTAATCGTCAAGCCCAGGAACGTCTACACGAACTCGAAAAAAGACCACAAGACAAAAGCACTGGACGGCAAGCGCAAGACAAAACCAAGGCTGAAGAGAAACACGATGGCAGATCATTTGAACGCGGTAAAAAAAAAAATAAAATCAAGAATTCCTAAAGATGTAAAGCCCATGCTGGCGACATTGGTTGACAAGCCGTTTGACGAAGAGGGATGGTCGTACGAAGTAAAATGGGATGGCTTTCGAACATTGAGTTACCTTCAAAAAGGAGATGTTGAAATTCGATCCAGAAACAACAAGGATTTCAATAAAAAATTTTATCCCATTTATAATGCGTTGAAGGAGTGGCAAATCGATGCAGTTTTAGACGGCGAAATTACCGCACTAAACGAAAAAGGTGTACCGGATTTTAATGCTTTGCAAGTATGGAGAAGTGAGGCGGATGGCCAAATTGTATATTATATTTTTGATATTCTGTGGCTGGATGGTTATGATCTTACATCAGCACCCTTAAGGAGCGCAGGACAGTTCTTCAAAAAATATTACCAACCAGCGACATTCTAAGGGTAAGCGAGAATTTTGAAGTAACGGGAACAGAATTTTTTGAGCTCGCGGACAAGATGGGATTGGAGGGCATTATTGCCAAGAAAAATGATAGCACCTACACACCTAATATACGTTCCAAAAATTGGCTAAAAATAAAAACCGAAAAGCATCAGGAAGCCGTAATTGCAGGATATACCAAAAATGAAAAGACATCGAAGAAATTCAGCGCTTTGTTGCTGGGTGTCTACGAAGACAATGAACTGATTTTCATTGGTCCGGTCGGCACGGGATTTACTGTCGAAATTCAACGGAATTGCTTAAGAAATTGAAACCGCTGGAGACAAAAAAATGTCCGTTTAAGGAGGTTCCTGAATACAATAAACCGTCCCGGTTTCGACCAGATCCGCCTAAGGCAGAAGTAACGTGGGTGAAACCAAAATTGGTAGCAGAAATCACCTACCGCGCCTCGACTAACGATGGATCTATGCGACACCCTTCCTTCAAAGGCTTACGTGAGGATAAAGAGGCGAAGGAAATAATTCGTGAAAATCCCGTTTCCGCTGCTGCAATTTTGGGAAGTACCAGTGAAAAAGAGACCAGAAAAATTCTCACCGCCCCCAAAAAGTCGAACGCAAGACTTTATTGAATCCCTCCGAAGAAACTCAGGTCAGGATGTTGGGGGTCATGAATTCAAATTTACAAATCTCAGCAAGATCTTCTGGCCGGAAGACAAAACAACCAAGAGAGATATGCTTAATTACTACTACCAGGTTGTTCCCTACATGCTTCCATATATGAAGGACCGACCTCAAACCTTCAACAGATTTCCCAATGGAATTCACGGTCAGAGTTTCTATCAAAAGGATGTAACCGGTAAAGTACCACCTTGGATTAACACTTATGAATATTACAGTGAAGGAGATGAGCGAAAAAAAAATTTTTTAGTCTGTACTGATGAGGCTAGTCTCTTATACATCGCTTCCTTAGGCTGTATTGAAATGAATCCATGGAGCAGCAGAACACAATCTCCGGATAATCCCGACTGGTGTATAATTGACCTGGATCCTGATAAGAAAAATACGTTCGATCAGGTTATCGAAGCAGCGCTCGTAAGTCACCAGTGCTTAAGTCTATCGGAGTATCATCTTATTGCAAAAGTTCGGGATCCACAGGTATGCATGTATACATTCCGTTGGGAACAAAATACACCTATGAGGATTCAAAAGAATTCGCTCGCGCCGTGGTTAAGAAGATTCAAACTAGATTCCTTCGTTTACGTCGATAGAAAGGAAAGTATCCGATCGGAAAGGAAAAATGTACCTGGATTTTCTACAAAATCGTCCACAGGCAACGGTAGCCGCTCCCTATTCGTTGCGCCCAAAACCCGGGGCATCGGTTTCAATGCCGTTGCACTGGGAAGAAATTAAAAAAGGACTTAAGATCAGCGATTTTAACATACGCAATGCCATTCCGAGGCTCAAGGAACATGGAGACCTATTCAATGGGGTTTTGGGCAAGGCGATTGATATACCCAAGGCGTTAAAGTCGATGGCAGACGCTTTGATTCCTCTTCCTGCGGAATGGGGGCGCGAGCGCTTTTCCCAACATGTGAAAATATCTCTACAATTTCAAGCGGCGACGTAAGAGGCCCAACCTCAGCCTTACCTAAGCAGGGCATGTAGATTGTTATCAGGAAGTACAACCTTCTACTTCCATGATTATCCTTCAACGTACGCTCCTAATTTTCTTC
>CAVTZI010000004.1:0-211155 GCA_963739105.1 uncultured Bacteroidota bacterium
CGGTCGATGTATAAGTAATGGACTAATTAAAACTAATTCGCTTACAGTCGTTGCAATACGATTGAAACTTGTGAAATCGATGATTGGCCCACTGTTATTCGAGATACCACCGCAATCAAAGCTTTTCTTACAGTAAAGCTGGCCTATTTTGGAAGGCTCGGCAAACTCTTTATCGCCATGCTAAACATAATGAATTGCAAAAAATGATTTTTTGCGGTCAATTGACCAGCACAGTTGCAGAAATCAATTTCCGGCTAGCCTCCTGTTTCGATTTTTACAATTTTACATTTCCTCCATTGATGCTTCTGAAGTATTGCTCGATTTCAGCATGAAGTTTTGACGTTTCGGTCACCTGGCAAAATCATAGTCCTTTATTTCTCGCTATTATCCGATCTTGAAACATCCAGAAAAGCATAGGCATAAACGTTGGATGCTCAGCGCTCCGACATAAGGCAGCCACAACGGCTCGACCTCGCGTCTACAGAAGAAAAGAAAGTCACTTACGGGATTCGGTTTGTAGCTGATCAGGCGCTGTCGTTCGTAGACAAATTTCTTGCACTCAAAACGCCATTGTTTGGAGTATCCGAATTTTACCTCAAGATAATTCCAGATAAAATCGAAATCTTTTGGTGAGGACACTTTCTATGGAAGCAGGTCGGCCTTGCCTAGCGCAAGTCTTCTCCGAAGGAGTCCTTCGGACCCGCAATGGCCCGCGCGCGAGGGAGACTTGTGCCTATCATGATGTCAGTCTTTTTGACTGACCTCGCCAGCTCACATTAAGATCACAAATCTACAACATAGGTTTAGATATGTCAGTTTGCCCGAAGGACTCCTTTGGAGAAAACTGACAACGTAATGGGTCCGAGTCTCGCCATCTCACGAACCAACGCAGGTCCGAAGGACGCCTTCGGAGAAGACTCGAACCAGTCACTGCACTATTTTAAATTGGCAGGGAACACTCGGACTAGATCGGGGAGGACAGCAAAAGGATTTAAAGCAATTCCGTACAATATTCCAGAAGGGTGTGCAGCTGCTTATTTTCCTGAAGCCAATGTGTTGGTGCCACTCAACTCTGTAGCGGATAAAAGCCATACACCAACATCGAAATTTATTGAAATTGAAATTGAACGGATGATCGTCAAGTAATTGACCATTGGCTGGTTCGAGCGCCTGTCGCCGCAGGCAGGTTGAGCGCTTGCGTAAGGAGACAGTCGGACGTATCATGTTGTGAGTCTTCTCCGAAGGATTCCTTCGGACAGGCTTGCTTTTCTATTTTACACTTTTACAGCGTAGTTATGATTCGATGAAGATTTGACGGTAGACGTTGAATATGATTAGCTGGTCAGTCGAAAGACTGACTACATGATAGGCACGAGTGGGCCACCCTCAGGCCAAGCGCACAGCATTCGCGCCAGCAGAAGTCTTTTTTTTCGTACAGCTAAAATGGAATGCCAAAAGTTCAATCAGCAAACCAACTACTCTTTTCGCTAACGCCACTTATATATACTGATTGTATGGCCCTTAAAAAAACAACGTAATACAGTCATCGTTCGTGTTGCTCATAATCAGCTTTCTCCTTGGCAACAAGATTTACATAATGAGGTAAAAAGCTAAGGAATTAGTAAACTCCTTGGCTTAACCCATCCGTCCATTTCTGTGCCCTACTAGCAAGTGTCCGAAGGGTCAATTATTCTTCTTATATGTGCAGTCTTTAAGGAACTACGTATTAGGAATTTTCAGACTCCTTATATCAATATCCGATTCTCCACTGGCGTGCTGGCTGAGCTACCTTCTTCCCTTTATTTAAAAGGGAAGAACCCAATCAGTGCGGATTGCGGTTGGTCCCACTCATGGTTTCCATGCTTAAAAACTTCGCCTTTCTTACCACGAACGATCATTATTTCTGCACCCCCTCCGGATAGATTAAGAGCCGTTGCACAGCGTAGATCTCGAATGGTAGTAGTGGATAGGAATTTAGAAAGTTCGTTAAGCGATATGGGTACCTCCGTAACTGCTGCAACGATTTTTCCCGAAGTGTTCACGGCAATAAAAGCACGGTTATGACGTTCGTTAGCGGTTGGCAGTTTTGCATTGTAAACATTGCGTCCATCCCTCACGAGAGCTGGGCCAGTTTGGAATCCCCCGCGCAACCCGGAAAGAAGAACTTCTGGAAGACAATAGCTGCAACTTTTGGCCCTGTACACCAACTATTCCGTTGTACCCATTGTTTTTCAATGAACTTACGACAACCCCGTCGACCTTCAGAAACCCATTTGGTTTTAAAGGTTGGTAGGTTTCTACGAAACTGCTGCCAAGAACTACTTTTACTTTCCCTTCTTTTACTATTTCCCCTGCCATAACTCCGTCGTCATTTTCGCTTCTCATTCCAATGATGTCCGAAGCGTATGCTGATGGGTCAATGAACACGGCGTAAAGAACTGTCATCACGTTGTCTATTTTTATTTCGAACTTCTTAAGTAGCAAACCTTTCTCCTCATTAATGACCGAAATTTTAAAGACTAAAATCACCGGATCTTTCTCGGGTTCTGGGGCAGGTATATTATAATAAATGTTTAAAGGTGCAGAACCTTCCGCAGGAACTGTTACGTTTTGTATTATGGATTTTTTATCACCACGGCGGGTAAGACGCAGTTTTAAAAATTCTCCGGGCATGTTATTCACCTGTAACCTAAAAAAACCTTTTTCATCTGTCAAAGTTTCTATTGAAAGCTCACCGGCAGAGACTGAAATGTTTGCTAATGCTTTTTTATCTGTATCTAAAACGATGCCCGTAATAAAAGAAGAGGAACGATCTGTGATTGTAGTAGTGTCCTCAGGTATTGATTGTAATAAATCATATTCCAGAAACTCTGATGCTTTTGCAATAATAATTTGCCTGACTTGCCGAGTAGTCGAAACGAATTGGGGATATTCGTCATATACTTTTTTATACTATTTTATACCAGTGATAATAAAGCCCGTTGGACCTGCGCCTTGGTTGTATCAGAAGTAAGAATCCAAGGCTAAATAGCCTAGGCAAGCGCAGATCCTACAGTACTATAATAATCAACAGAATCCACGCGTGGATTGCTTCGTGGTCTTTTACCGCCGTTCAATAATATTCCTATTGCGGAATCATAGTTGCCCATCTGATATTGCATAACAAACCGATTATAGTTTTTTATATATCTGCCTTCCGCAGAACTATCCGAGGTTGAAACAAACTGAGCATTCTGATTCAATAGCCGTTTCTAAATTTTGCTGAATCTTCACTTGTTTTCAGGCAGTACGTGTTGCCGTTGAAACGCGTCGGCTCCTCGCATAATTTCGGAGGCACGAATACAAATGGAATGATCACCAGAAGCCCTGCAAATCCGAGCCTGACGTATTGCCGGGGTTTGAAGTACGGGAATGTATCCTGGTAAAAATATTTCCGGAAAGAACGAGGTAGGATAAAGTCAAAGGGATTAGTTTTTAAATCGTCCAGTGTTGAAAGAACTCCATAATATTTAGGTTCCGAGAATTGCTCTAACTCTTTTAGCCTATTCAGTAACTTTCGCTCTTCATCTCTTCCCTCCGCTTTCAGCAGTTCGGTAATCACTAACTTTTAGGGCATAGTCATCATATGCGTAAGTATTCTGGTATTTACTTTTCTCGGGGGCGTGTTTTTTCTATTCACCCCCAGAATTCCGTCTGCAATTTTCTTTCGTTTGGCTGGCGCAAGCTGCCTAAGAAAATAAATCCGGTGTATTTCAGCCGGAATTCTGCTCAAATGACCAACCATGGAAGGCCGACAAGCCATTCAAGATTTTCCTGTGTTAGAATGTTTTGTTCTTCCGAGAGACATTTGCCTATATAAATCGTCAGGCTCCAATTAAGCTCAGGATAAATACAGCATCCACACAGCCAATCCATAAGATCGTGCGCATAGCCATGCTGTACAAGCTTCTGGTTCACCCTGTCAGAAAATCTTTTTCAGGACTAGCCGGTAAATAAAATCTCATCCCGGACCTGATCCGATCCATATTTGGGCTCCCAGGAATCGATTTTTTTTTTCAGTTTCGAAACAATTGACAACTTCTGACCACCCAAAATCATTGGCTGTAGCAGAACAAAATTGTCGGCCAGGATGTATTCTTCAGCAGCCCATTGAGGCAGCGGACGGGTTGAGAGGATCGCTCTGTCTTTCCAGTTCAGGAAAATTGAACCGGCTTCTGTAAGCTCAGGTTTTAAAGGATGAATGAGACGGCTGCCATCACCGATCGAAAGAATCAGTCGGTTATTTCCATAAATATTCAGGAGCTGATGGACTAATAATCCTTGTGGTTTCGACTCGTTACCCAGCATACATTTGGATCATTGCGATAATAATAACAGTTAATATGGATATCATCATGTATAAAGCGCTTAACAAGGTATGTCAAGAACTCTGAGTATAAATTGTTATCGCCGGATTTGTCAATGAGAACTAGATATTCAGGCAAAGCGGACCGTTGCCGATATTGGATATTAAGAAATCCAATATTTTTTATCGTTGCCATAACGGTCTGATAATAATGAATCGAAAAATTATCGGTCTGAATTCTTTTTCTAAGCGGCTTGAAATGATTGAATAAGCATCTGACATTTTAACCTTTGCCTGCTCCTCAATTTCCATTCGCCATATGTAGGGAGGGTTCTTTTGCTCTTGGTATTTTATGATCAGCCGTTTTTTGTAATACAATATGAAACCATAGGCAATTGACAGTAAGGCGACGATGGGTAGCCACACTAAACGTGTATATACGGATAGTATTTCTGCAGGAAAGTTTCCCGAATAATAGCGTTGGAAATATCCACATTGATTTGTGGCAATTTGAATTTCGGAAGCGGTAACGGTGTGATGGTCTGCATCTTTGGCGCATTGTCAAAACCGACCGAGTCGGTAACGGTATGATTCGAATCAATCGGCTCAACTCTTGGACCTTCGGCTGTATCTAGCTTCTGCCCCACGAGCGTGTTCGGCTGTGAGTAAAAATAATATCCTGAAAGAAAAATAATAAAAACCAACACCACCGACCATGCGATGACCTTTCTGACTGATCGCTTAAGCTTTGACTTCAATAATTTGTTTGGGTCGACGGTATCGCCTTTGCCCGTATTTTCGTCCAGTGCTTTTATAAAGGCATTGAGGAACAGATGATACCTTTCCTGTTGTTCCGGGCTTTTGCAAACTATAGCTCCGATAATATTCCAAGGGTGACAACATCGGCATCATAGTCAATAGACGGAAAAATTCTTGAAAAATGGAGATAGGTATCAATTCCAATTTCAAAGTTTTCGCTCTGGAGGTAATTGATAAATTGTCCGAAGGGAAAGTCTCTTCCTTTAAATTGTCCTGTCACAGGTGGCTAATTTACATTTCGGAAAGCCCGAAAAGTTTTCTCACAGTTTTAAGGTCTTCTTCTGTTTTACTCAAAACAGGCAATGTTTTAATCAAATCTGTTTTATCGTTTTGAGGTAAGGTGCTGTAGTCTGTTGATCCGTTGGAATGTTTTGGAAACCGCTCCGGACCAATCCTGTTGTTTCGAGAAGCATTAACCAATTCAACAATTCAGCAGTAGAAGGTTTCTTTTTCTTTAAATGACCGCGTAATATTTTGAAGTGAGGAATAAGGACATTCCTGATATTATCACTGGTATAAAGTTGGGTTGAGGTTCGGGAAGCGATAATTTGGAACATCTCATCATCGCTTGGAAAAGGAATATGATAGTAGACACACCGCCTGAGAAAAGCATCCGGGCTTCTCCGAGTTGCTAGTGAATATTATAAGGGGTCTGCACGACGGATCAGAGCTAAAAGATTTACTAATTTCAGGAACGTCAAAGGTGAGGTCTTCGAGGATGTTGAGAATATCGTTGGGGAGATCCCGCGGCGCTTTGTCAATTTCATCAATCAATACAACTTGCCTCTTTTTTGAGCAGATTGCAAGTCCCAGGGGCTGATAGGTAATGAATTTCTTTTCCACCTCGTCCGGCAGTTAGTTCGTTGTTTCCCTGGTTCTGATTGTACTGAAAATGCCGGATAGCATCATATTTATAGAATAAGTCTGTAGCCACTGACGTTGTCCTGACATTAAATCGGAGCGGTTTACCAGCTTGAAATTCAAGGCTACACTAAATGCAAGCTGGGTTTTGCCTGTTCCTGGTTCGCCCGTCAGCAATAGTGGTTTCCCTAACCATATGGCTACGTTCACAGTATCTTTCAATTCCCGCGAAGGGATATAAAGCTCCGGCGCAAGCAGTCTCCGGTCTAGCTCAAAGTCAGGCATTTTCTGAGAGCCCCGTGCGGTGTACGCTTCCTGAAGTTTCATAGGGTATAATTTTCTTGTTGCAGTTTAATGAGGATTCTTTTAATGATCAATTCGCCCTTCGACATGGAGAGATTGATTTTGTCCAATTGTTCGCGTGTTTTTTCGCCAAAGGGTTTTTCAAGGTTTTCTCTTTATCATATCATAGCGCTCAATATCATTTGGAATATGGTGCGACAGATATTCGCTAACCTCTCGCAAATTTATGCTATCAAGAAATGGCAGCATAATGAAATTTTTGCTCTTAGTCTTGAGAGATTCAAGCGTTAACAGGGCAGGATTAATTTTGGAATCCTTGTTGTAGAAAGGAAAAAATTTTCGGAAGCCTTCTATTCGGGGAGGCGGAACCTCCAGCTGTAGAAAAAAAATAAAAACTGGAGAATTGTCACTCCTGATGCTAAACTCCGTAACGAACCATTCGATAAATTCCAGGACATATTTTTTTTTCAGCTCCTCAGCATTCAATTTAAATGCAAAAGTAACGAAGTGGTAATCTTCCAGGGCGGTGCTAAAGCTTTTTAAATCCTTGAGCATGAAATTGTTTTCGGAGACAGGTGAATTCGGAGGAAATGACAGGCTTAAAGAAGCGCAAATTTTCTGTCGAAAAGCATATTTATTATTCTTATCGTTGATACCCATGGGAACCTCGATAAATTTGAAATTATCATTGTCCTGCAAATAAAATACTTTCCGATCGCCATGGCCTGCTTCGAAAAGTTCGTATGTCATTCTTTCAATTAAGCTGTTTGCCTGCTGTTCCGGAAAGGAAGGGAGAGTAAAAAAATAAAATGGCGCCGGATTAACTTTAAAATCATGATCAAAATACGATCGGAAGATTTGCATAATCTCTTTTCGATCACAGCTTATTTCATTAATCCTTCTCCGGGGGAAGTAGTAAAACTCCTTCTTTCTATGAGGCCGTTCATCCCCGCTATTAATGGTCAGCTCCTGGATGTTAACGACTATGTTCTTATCACCCTGAATAAGTGTGCTATCAACCTGTTTTATTTGTTCGATGATGTTTTTTTCACCGCTCATTAACTTTACTTAATAACCTTATTTCCGTCCCCTTGAATAATAGTGCTTTTATGTGCACTCACGTTTGACATCGTGTATTGCTTCACTTTTTTTGAATAGGCATCGAGCCTTTTTGAAACGTCTTCTTCCGGTAGCTTAGTCTCCTCGTGCAACCTTTTAAGCATTGCCTGGATTTCTTGTTTGAAGGATTCATCCTCCATAGCAATTTTTAATAGGTTTTTGATACCACTAATATTTTCTTCATCCGGATTTTCTTCAGCTTTCTCCAGCATTTTCGTGGACGTTTTTTCTTTTGAGAAAAAGTTTTTAAAAAGATCATAAACATTTTTTGTTATGACGGGAATCACAGTTTTTAATCCCTGGTCAAGGTGCTCAACCAGGATCTTTTTTCCGGCTTGTAAATACGGAACCAACAAAGAAAGTGTGTCAGTTAAAAGTGAGGCATCCATATATTGAAATTTTAAATAAAAATTAAAGACCGCTCGATTTTTTTATTTGCATGAAATTTTGAATCTCACTGCTGCAATGCAAAAAGACAAAAGTTGATGTCAGCAAACTATTAACATTACAATCCAGTTTCTTAACACTTACAACCAAGGCAAACAAGCTAGAAAGGATTCCAGGTGGGCTTTCGATCAAATTGGATCAGGTGAGTTCGAGGAATCTTTTTTAAAAATAGGAATTTAAGACTAAACTGCAAAGAGGTCGACTTCTAAATAAAAGGTTGGTGTTAACGGTTCGAACCTTTACTTGGAAAAGAAGGCATACCAGCCGACGCCATCACCCAATGAGTACATTCCGCTTATAAGAAATTCAATCCCGACGGATACAATCGTATGGGCCGATTGCGCCGAACCTGGATATATTGGTGATTGCCGAAGGGCGGGTTAAAAGTTTTGGGCGTGCACAAATTTCAGGGCTCAATAGGATACGGAATTTCACTATTGAAAAAGTATAAACTTCATATTGTGGACTGCCCTGAATGGCGCAAAGGACAAGCTAACTATAAGTACAGAACTATCAACGGGATTAACTGGATCAGCCGGTCGACGATTTCAATCACTTGTGGGACGCTGCAATTTCTAAGAGAGTAAATTTTTCTGACAAGCCTTTATAGGAATGAATTTCTTTTATGACTCTTGCAAAATGAGTTTCTAATATTTCTATTCTTTTTTCGCAGGATGACATAGGATAAGATCCTCTTTGGAGTATCCTGTATTTTCCTACCTCTGCCCATTCGGTTAATGGAAAGCGCATGTCTTGGTTCGGTTGCTGCAAAAAGCCCTTTACACATAAACTTTGGAATTATGTGGGAATTTTTTTTGCCAGCCGGGCGACAAGCAAAGTTTACAACTAGGTATGGTCATGTAAAAACAGCGGCGACAATTTATGTATGGATTGCGTCTATTCCTAACGAGAGATGCATACCGCATCATTCGAGTTGTGTCAATGTACTTTGATGAGGAGGTTGAGGATTCACCCATGGTGATGACATGGCACAAATCTTACAATCCTCAAAATAAAGGATATGGAAAAGGTTATTTTTATTTCGCCTTAAAATCAGCCAAAGGAATCAACAATTAAGGATTATTACCGAATCTTGTGTCTCAGACAAATCAGCCTCTTTAAAAGTGGCGAAGACTAAAAAAAATGTACACACATCTCAGATATGGAATCTATAGGGGAGCAATGCCAGACATTGAGCTACTAAATTTAAGGTTTCTAAACGGACGCATGTATAGTATCAGCTCTCCGGAGTTCGCGACTTTTGCTAGAAATCTGAATAGGTCAAGTCAAATTAATTTCTATAATGAAATTAAATCGATCCTACGCGAACACATTCAGCCAGGACAAGAGCTGTATGCGTTTATTCCAGTCAAGAAGTCCCAACCGATAGAAGAAAAAACATTTCACGAGTTGGTCCAAATACTACTTATACTGTTCCCTTCTGATTTTCATCTAATATGCATTGCAGTAATGGGAAGACAGGAAGGAGAAAGGGGTTTTAAAAATGCGCACTACTTAACCTTCAATTATATCGTCCAAAGATTATCCAACCCTGGGGGAAACCATTTGTCTTTGACTATGGACGGTACAATCAGAGATATTAATAAAATCATAAGACTATTCTTCCACAGATATGACCAGATGGAGTATTTGTCGTTGTTCATCCACTACTATCATTTTTCGTTTTCCCATGTAAACATATTGATGACATATATAAATTTATTCATGGCGTTCGAGGCACTAAGCGACGGCACAAGCGAACTGACACATCGACTGGCGAGGATGTCGGCCGTAATTAACGCGTCCACCAACGAAGAGGGGTGGACTATATATAAGAACTTCTCCAAATTCTATAAACTTCGATCTGCCATTGTACACGGCTCCAATCTGCAAAAATATGAGAGGAAAATAAAAGAATGTTACTTCCCAATTCAGTCCCTACTTTCCAGAACTCTTATCGAGTTGATACAACAAGGATTTGAAAGCAAGGAGCAAATGAATAACATAGTTGTTGAATCATCATTTGGCAGCAAGCATAAATTGAGGTCAGGCTACAAAAATTATTTAATAAATTTGCACGTAAGCCATCTTGCCACGACATTAGTTTGATTTAAAACCGGCAGCCATGATCCTTTACAAATACTATCCATGTGATAGGTATACGTTGGCTTCACTCGCCGCATCCGGAATTTGGTGTCACTATCCAAACATGATGAATGATCCTTTTGAATGTTTAAATGTGATGAGGCATGAGTTTTCAGAAAATATTCTAAATGATTTCAAGACCTATTGTGATACAGCAAAAAGCCGAACCTTAAAACAACTCTCCACTTTGGATAATGCAAAGCTGCCTGATTTCATAAATGAGCTTCGAAAAGGTTACATTAATAAATATGCCTTGGCGCGTTAAGCGAAGATCCTTACAACATTTTAATGTGGTCACACTATGCGGACTCACATAAAGGAGTTGTAGTAGGAATTGAATTTGCAAAATTTGATAAGAGAGAGATATTCCAGAAAGTTAAATATCATGACGAGCTTTTAGATTTCGACTTATTCGGAATGGGCGAAATTTATGGAGGGCGAAAGTCATTCTGTAATCAAGCAACTGGCCGATCTTTCAATAAAATCGGTCCAATGGCAGCGTGAAGGGAATGGCGAATTTGGCGATCAACCAAGGGATACTATTTTTATCAAAAGGAAGAAATTAAAGAAGTTTTTTTTGGTGTTAACTGCCCCGAAGAAACTAAGGTGATGATTGCGACTCTCGTTAAAGCGCATGACGAATTAAAAGTTTTTGACATCACGCCTAATACCAATCCGTTTGGATTGACAAAGAAGAAAATTGACATTGATTTTTCGTACTACCAAAAGGATGGAGTTATAAATTAAGACAATGCTATTCTTTTAATGCCTGTTGTGGGTTTCCAAGAAACTCCACACCGTGTCAAAATCTCTAACTTCAATTACATCAGTAACACTTGCTACCCGAGGCATGATCTTGTCATAAGCCAAATATTTCTTTCGCTTTTTTCCAGTTTTTTTTAAGTATTGGTCGGCTTACACTTGTTTCACCGTTTGAAGGTTCTCCGGAGAAATGGCAAAATTTTTCAGGATACTCAGGGTCGCCAAACTCGTTCCATCTTTTATAGGCGTCATAACTTAATGGCTTTTCAACATTGAAGGGAATTTCAACTCCTGTCCTAATGCAGTAGCCGTTTTGTTTGTTTGTCGGTGAAGGATTAGATTTCTCTTTGACAGTTTTATTGTCTGTTGTTTGGTGAATGTCGGCTTGGGAGCACTTAACTCAAATGGTATGCTTGTCTGATAGATGTAATCAACTTCTTTAAATGCGTCATCAAAAAGTTCTTTGTCTGCAGGATCGTTTTTGTCAATTAAAACGCCCATTTCTTTATTGTTAGCCATTGAAAACTCGTAAAGGTTCAATGAAGTAATTACCATTTTGTCGTCATTGGCATAGCATTTTGCGTGCAAGTCTTCATTGTATTTAAGAATAACAAAACGAAGTCCTTGCAAAAATTTCATTTCGTCAGGGTTCAACTCTTGCTTCCCAAATATCACTGTCGTGATTTTGTCCTTGCTGTTGCGATAAGTAAGCAATTCCTTGAAGTCTTTAGCGAGTTTTAGATAAGGAGAAATGAGAATTAGTCTTTCCCCGGCTTTTTTAATCAGGTCTTCAATTTCTGAAACCGCCTTTCTTGTATTTATAAATTTTGCCATTGTGGTTATTAGTATTTACGGCCAATATCGATGAGTATTCAGTTATTCGGATCATCTATTGCGCAATCCCGTCCTTGAAAAACGATTTCTCATTTCGCCCTCACTACGCAACCAGCGCCACAACTAGAAAAAAAATAAAGTGGCTTCAAAAAAAAAAAGTGCCTGATAATCAGGCACTTAAAACTTTACAGTGGTAGTCTGTACGGGAATCGAACCCGTGTTACCAGAATGAAAATCTGGTGTCCTAACCCCTAGACGAACAGACCAATTTGAGGTGCGAAAGTATCTCTTTTTTCGTAACCGTAAAAAGAGGGTGCAAATATAGATTGGTGAGCTCTGATTTGCAAACCTGTGCGGTAAAAAGTTTGAAAAACCCCCTTCCTTTTCGTTGGTTTTGCACCTCTGGTCGTTTATTTTTGGCAACTCAAAAATTTAACCAGACAAATCAAATGACAAAAGTAGGTATCAACGGATTCGGCCGTATCGGTCGCCTTGCATTTCGGGCGGCTATCAATCGTAAAGATATTGAGATTGTTGGGATCAATGACATCGTAGAGCCTGCGTACATGGCTTACATGCTGAAGTATGATTCCACACACGGTAAATTTGATGGAACCGTAGAGGTTAAAGATGGTCACCTGATCGTAAATGGAAAGAAAATACGGGTGACGGCTGAAAAAGATCCTGCTAATTTAAAATGGTCTGAAGTTGGTGCTGAAATTATCATTGAATCTACTGGTCTTTTCTTAACACAGGCTGATGGGCAAAAGCACATTTCCGCCGGCGCTAAAAAAGTTGTCTTCTCCGCTCCTGCAAAAGATGATACGCCAACGTTTGTAATGGGCGTAAATCACAAAAAATTAAATGCACAACATACTATAGTTTCCAACGCTTCGTGTACTACAAATTGCCTCGCTCCGCTCGCTAAAGTATTGAATGATAAATTTGGTATTGCTGAAGGTTTAATGAGTACGATCCACGCGGTTACTGCTACTCAAAAAACCGTTGATTCACCTTCTGCTAAAGATTGGAGAGGTGGTCGTGGCGCATATCAAAATATTATTCCTTCTTCTACCGGTGCAGCAAAAGCTGTATCACTGGTGATCCCAGAATTAAAAGGCAAACTTACGGGAATGTCTTTCCGCGTACCGGTTGCCGATGTTTCTGTGGTTGACCTTACGGTGAGATTAGAAAAGCCTGCTACTTACGATCAGGTAAAAGCTGCCATGAAAGAAGCCAGCGAAGGCGAACTGAAAGGAATTCTTGGTTACACCGAAGATGACGTTGTGTCTACAGGATTTCTTAGGGGATGCCCGCACCTCAATTTTCGATGCAAAAGCAGGTATAGCGTTGAGCGACAAATTCGTAAAAGTAGTTGCCTGGTACGATAACGAATGGGGATATTCCAGTAAGTTAATTGACCTGGTTCAGGAACTGGCCAAGTTATAATTCGAAATCAGACGTCCTAATAAAAGGTGCTCCGCAAGAGCACCTTTTTTGTTGTCGTCGACTAGTCGTCGGACCACTTCAAGTGGTCTGACGACTGGCTGACGACTATTTTAATTTTGCGATAAGCTACTTATCTTCCATATGCGTTATACAATGGAATGGCCACTTTCTACCAAATATTAGGCGTCGACCATTCGGCGACTCCCGCGCAAATACGAGCTGCCTATAAAAAGAAGGCCATGCTTTACCATCCTGACCATAACCCAGGATCGAAAGAGGCAGAGGAAATGTTTAAGCTGGTTAATGAAGCTTACCATGCATTATCCGATCCGGTAAAGAAATCACGTTACGACTCCCAGTTTACATCTCTTACGCGACGCCGATAGACTACCGACGTGAAGCAAACAAAATGAAGTATTATCAATGGCAGCGAATGCAGCAAAAGCATTATGTCATTGATAAAGAATACTATTAAAATCCAGGCCCTTGCTTTCCTGGTGTTCACCGTGATTGCCGGATTTTGTTTTGCGCTCATCCATTCTGCTCAATACTATTCCGAACGACAGCAATTGGTGCGATTCCTTGCCACGACCAATGCTCTAAAACATGTGGATACTTTGTTCCATAATGGAAAGTTTGATGAGGCCTTCAAAACTATTTACAAGCTTAAGGAAGAAGACCCATCTGAGTATCGTTACAATTATGCCCGCGATAGTCTGGTCCATGCGTTGCGATTCATGGCGGACCAAAAATTCAATACGCAAGATTTTTCCGAGGCTGTTGGCTACTATCTTATTCTCAAGAATCATGAAGACCCCGAATCATTCGAAACGATCCGGCAAATATCCTTATGCCAGTATTACCTGGGCAACTACAAGGAATCCCTGCACGCGTTGAAGCAGCTCCATAATTTAAGACCTCATAACATCGAGCTGGTTTACCGTATCGGGATGTTGAATCTGGAAAAATTGGAGAACCCGGAAGAAGCGTTATACTATTTCAGCTATGGTAAAAAGATCTTTAAAGAGAACCTCACGGAAATCTATGGCGCCGCTTTTGAGGTGATCATGAACCCAGTCGACGCGCCGGACATTTACTTCGATCTCTTTGAAGCAAGGGCAAGGGCCAACATCCAGTTGCAGCACTTCGAGGAGGCCGTCACAGACTGTAACTGGGCCGTGTTCCTTCGACGTGAACGAAGCAATCCGTATGTACTCCGGGCAACCGCCAATGCCGAACTGAAGAATTTTGACAACCTCTGCACAGACTTAAGCAAGGCAAAAAAACTTGGGGCAGCCGACACCGAAACCATGGCCAGGAGGTATTGCCGCTAGTGACTAAACCACACTTGCAAGTATCTTTTGATTCATGAGAATTCATCCTGACCAATCGATTTGAAATGGCCCTGTCTGACTTTTGTAGATGGCGCTTTGTTGGTGTATTTTTACCAAAACTAGTAACGGTGACTTCGAGGAGTCATACAAACGATAAACGGTATGAACGAGAATACTAAAGAACACCTGGCCTCTGTTAAGAAAAGCTATTTTAACATTCTTGCCCTTTTCCTGGGACATGACAAAATCGAAAGCCGGTTTTTAAGATGCCTGTTAAAATGGGGGCTCCAGCTTAATTTTAAGCTTGAAGATTTGAAACAAGCTAACGTGGATATCTCTGACCTAAAGTTCCTAACCATCAACGATAAGGTTGTCAAGCTCGAAGCCATTTATCACCTGGTCTACATGATTTACCTGGATGAAGTAGTCGAAGACGTCGAGCTGGAAGTTGCCACCATTTACGCTACGGCCCTCGGCTTTAAGCCGTCTGTGGTAAGCGACTTGTTCAAGTCAATTGCTACAGAAGCCTTTGATGAATCCAGGATTCACAACGTGCGCCAGGAGGTTATCGACTTCTTGAAGGTGAGTGAAGCCTAAAAAACATCTTACGCGAGATATCAGCTCTAACCAAAAACATCTAATCGCCTGATAATTTTGTTATTAGCCTTAGTTCGCTCATGTAACATTTCAGGACCAAATAGAAGAGTTTTTCAAAATTTTTAAAAAGCAGACCAGAACCTGCCTCGCCCCAAAACCAGCATTGAAACTTTGTCAATCTTTTTTCATGGATGCCCTAGGACGTCCAACGGAACTTTCAAGGGACAAATCAACACTTTTCAAAGCTGAAAATTTGCTCCCCTGGAAATCGGGGGGCCGTCAAAATTCTCCTTGACGCTCGCGTATTTTATTTGATTATCGTAAGGATACCGATGTAGGATTTGCATGAATTCAGAGTGGCAACCGCCCCTTCGTTATTACGACATTTGAATCATCAACGACAACATTAATAACACCTCGTATGGCTTATACCAGTAATGTTAACTACAGCAACTACAGACCGGTTTCTAAGATGAACCCACGGTTAAGACAATTAGCAATCTTATCTGCGGTAGTACTCCTCGGCATGATTGTTTCGATATCTGTCAATGCGTAATCGGAAAAATAATATTTTTTAATCGCCTAAGCCCATTTTTTAAAGGCCCCCATTTTAGTGGATGTTTAGTTTTTTTGATCCCGCGCCTCCGCGGGATTTTTTTTTATTTCCAGCATTCATCTTCTCTGCCTAGTTTAGGGCATGGATTTTAGTCGCGATACCTTCTTAAACCACCTGGCCCAAACCACCGACTCGCCCGCTTTAATAGCTGTAACTTATGCTGAAGGTATCTATATATATGATACTGATAATAAACGATATACGGACTTAATCTCAGGTATTGGTGTAACTAATATTGGCCATCGAAACCCCACGGTGGTGCAGGCCATCAAGGATCAGCTCGATAAACATTTACACGTGATGGTCTATGGCGAATACATCCAATCCGTTTCCAACTTGTTGGCCCAGAAAGTTGTCAGCCTACTTCCGCCGCCCCTCAACTGCTGCTACTTTGTCAACTCGGGGACCGAGGCAAATGAGGGTGCGTTGAAGCTGGCCAAACGTTACACCGGGCGTCACGAGATTGTCTCCTGCCGGAAATCCTACCATGGAAGCACGCACGGTTCCATGAGCGTCTCCGGCAATGAAGTAAAAAAGCAAGCCTTTCGACCGCTGCTTCCCGACGTGTCCTTTATGGACTTTAATAGCATCGAGGATCTCGACGCTGATTACCGATAGATCTGCCTGCGTTATTATAGAGACCATTCAGGGGGATGCTGGTGTCCGGATTCCATCCAGGGCCTACATGAAGGCGTTGCGAAAACGATGTGATGAAACGGGCGCCTTGCTCATTCTTGATGAGATCCAATGTGGCATGGGCAGAACAGGGACCCTCTTCGCGTTTGAGCAGTTTGACATTGTACCCGATATATTGACCGTCGCCAAAGCTTTTGGCGGGGGACTTCCCATCGGCGCTTTCATATCTGATAAAAATATTATGGCGTGCCTGACCCATGATCCAATGCTGGGTCACATCACAACTTTTGGCGGCAATCCCGGTATGCTGCGCTTCTGCCCTGGCCACGCTGAAGGTTATCGAAGATGAAAAATTATTGGAACAGGTTGAAGAGAAGGGAAAGCTTTTCGAGAAACTTTTGCGTCATCCCAAGATTAAAGAAGTAAGAAGAATTGGATTGATGTTCGCCATTGACTTTGAGTCTGCAGAAATTGTTAACCGCATCGTTTTGAAAGCCAAAGAACTTGGCGTCATCTGCTATTGGTTCCTTTCACACCCATATAGCTTTCGCATTGCGCCTCCTCTAACGATTACAAAAAAACAAATTGAAGAGTCGTGCGAAACGATTTTAAAGGCAATAGATAATGCCTAACTTCGTTTATGTCCAATCTTAAACCCTTTGATCGGCTTGACTATATCTACAAGCTATCGATTGTCATTGCACTTTCCATAGCGGCAACCATCCTGGCGAGTGACATAGTTGTACCGTTGGCCTTTGCCGCCTTTCTGTCCGTCGTGATGCTGCCCCTTGTAAAATGGTTAGAGCGTCGAAAATTAGGACCTGCGTTTTCGATCATTATTGTACTGGCTGCAACCGTTATAATTCTGGGTTTGTTAATCTGGCTCGTAGTCGATCAGGTGGTGGGACTTGTCAATGACCTTCCCAACCTGCAGGCAAAGTTCCAAAATTATATCAATCACGTAAGTGTTACGCTGCGCAAGGATTTTGGCGTTAGCCTTTCGGATCAAAATAAATTGGTAGCAGAGGCCGCTCGGACAGTAAGTACTTACTTAGGGGATATTTTGATATCGACAACCAACACCCTTTCGGTACTTGTCCAAATTCCAATTTACATTTTTCTGATATTGATTTATCGGGACAAATTCAAAGATTTCTTCCTGAGTCTCATTCCAGGAGATAATGAATTTGTCTGGAAGAAAGACATGGAACGTGTCATTCAAGGATACATTTCTGGTTTGACTTTGGTAACCCTTATCATCGCCGCGTTGAACTGTATCGGGTTATTAGCATTAGGAATTGATCACGCGATTTTCTTTGGAATACTTTCCGGAGTGCTCACCATTATTCCTTATGTAGGTATTATTATTGGCGCCCTCTTTCCGCTGATCATGGCGCTTATAACAAAAGATTCTCTCTGGTATGCGGTAGGCGTAGTGGCCGTGTTCATGGTCGTTCAGTTCCTGGAAGGTAATTTCATTACCCCGCGAATCACTGGATCGAAGGTTAGTATCAATGCACTGGCCGCTATCATTGCGTTAGTAATAGCTGGTAAAATTCTAGGGATTGCCGGAATGATTCTCGCAATCCCAGCCATTGGCGTACTTAAGATTTTATTGCCACACACCGACCATCTTAAACCGTTTGTGATTTTGCTGGAGGACAAAGCCCCGGTGAAGGAAAAGGAGCCTGAAATTTTTCCGGATAAATTCGCGGAAAAAATCGAGCAGCAAGTTGAAGCGGAAAGCTCAACACTCAAAGCTGAAAGCTTAAAGCAAAGCAGAAAGCTAAAGCGTGCGGCCAACTGATGCATCGAAGGGCTGTCAGCCGACAGCAAACAGCAGACAGCTTCACGTAATGAAAAAGCTACAGAGAAAGCAAAAAGTAAAAAGCTAAAGCGAGCGACTTCAACGTGACTGCATCAGAAGCGTCAGCCGACAGCAATGAGCCGACAGCTTCACGTGATGAAAAATCATTGAATTAAGTTCAACGCTCAACCTCGAACTTCAAACTTCAAACTTCAAACTAGAAACTCGAAACTCAAACTGAATCTTTTTCGATCACGAGATTATGGTTCGTATAAATGCAAATGTCCGCGGCGATGTTCAGGCTTTCGCGTACAATTTCTTCTGCGGTAAGGTGTGGCGCATGTTTCTTTAATGCAAGTGCCGCGGATTGCGCATACATCGCTCCCGATCCGATCGCGGCCACTTGATTATCGGGCTCCAACACATCGCCGGTTCCTGAAAGAACCAAAATTTCTTCCTTGTTCGCAGTGATCAACATCGCTTCAAGCCGACGAAGAAATCGATCCATCCGCCAATCTTTGGCAAGCTCGATGGCAGCACGTTTCATGTTTCCGCCATAGGTATTCAATTTTTCTTCGAACCTTTCAATTAAAGTAAAAGCATCGGCAGTAGATCCTGCGAATCCGGCCAGCACCTTTCCATCCTGTAACTTGCGTATTTTCCGAACGTTGCTTTTCGCGACATAGTTTCCCATTGTAGCCTGGCCATCACCGCCAATGGCAATTTGGCCATTGTGTAAAACAGCAATGATAGTTGTTGCGTGAATTTTTTCCATGTCTGTTGAAATAAAAAGCCCCGGATCACTCCAGGGGCTTATGAAAGTGATTCTAAATTAAAATTCTGACAGGGTCTTCCAATAAACCTTTAAGGGTCTTTAAGAACGCAGCACCGACGGCGCCATCCACAGCACGATGATCACAAGAAAGTGTAACCTTCATAAGGTTGCCCGGAACCAACTGACCATTTTTCACAATCGCTGTTTCCTTAATACCACCAACGGCCAGAATACAGGCGTCCGGCGTATTGATGATCGCCGTAAACTCATCTACTCCAAACATTCCTAAGTTCGAAACGGTAAAGGTGCTTCCCTCCCAATCGGAAGGTTGTAATTTTTTGTCGTGCGCTTTCTGCGCAAGGTCCTTCACCTCCACGGCAATGTGTGAAAGGGATTTATTATCAGCAAAGCGAATAACCGGAACTAACAAACCATCTTTCACGGCGACGGCCACTCCAATATGAATATGATGATTCTTTCTCATCTTATCGCCCAGCTAGCTGACATTGACATCAGGGTGCTGACGCAACGCGGCGGCCACAGCTTTAATTACCATGTCATTAAATGAGATCTTCACCGGACTAATTTCATTCATGCTTTTGCGTGCCTCAATTGCTTTGTCCATGTTGATCTCCATGGTCACATAAAAATGAGGTGCGGTAAATTTGCTTTCCGACAAACGTCTGGCAATGGTCTTGCGCATTTGTGATACAGGCACCTCTTCGAAGCTTTCTTGCCCGACAACTTTTGGCAATGAAACAGGTGCTGCTGCTCCTGCTTTCGCCGGTGCTGCCTGCGCTGCTGGCTTATAATTTTCTACATCAACCTTGGTGATGCGGCCGTTCTCTCCAGAACCAGAAATTTTTCCGATATCGTACCCTTTATCTTTGGCTAATTTTTTAGCCAGGGGCGACGCTTTAATCCGACCATTGGTGGAATGCGCAGCTGCTCGCATCCTCAGGTTTTGGTTTCTTGAGGTGCTGTTGCCGGTTGTTTCGCTTCTGGTGTTGCAGGTGCAGCTGATCCCCCACCCGCTCCTTTCGATTCATGTGCTTTCAGCAACGTCTTCCAATCGGCATCCTTTTCTCCGATAATTGCCAAAACTCCGTTTACGGGAATAGCTTTACCGGCTTCGGCACCTATATAAAGTAATGTGCCTGCATTGTACGATTCGTATTCCATCGTAGCCTTGTCGGTTTCGATCTCGGCTAATAATTCATTTGTCTTTACAGTATCGCCAACTTTCTTATGCCATGCTGCCAAAACACCTTCGGTCATTGTATCACTCATCTTTGGCATCAATACGATCTCAGCTTTGATTCCCGAAGTATCGACTGCCGTAGCAGTTGCTGTTTCCGTTGCGGCCGGCTGTGGTTTATTTCCTTTCGCTTCGGCTTTAGGCTCGGCAGCTTGAGATCCACCAGCATGCAGCTAGCACCAGCGCCCTCCAATAGTCCTTTATAATCTTCACCCGGATTCCCTACAATTGCCAGAACATCATTCACTGTTACAGCTTGTCCTTCCTGCACCCCTAAATACAATACAGTTCCTGCATTAAAAGATTCGTAGTCCATGGTGGCCTTATCCGTTTCGATTTCGGCCATCAATTCTCCTGACTTGATGGTATCACCCACCTTCTTATGCCACTTGGCTACCACCCCTTCGGTCATGGTATCGCTCATCTTGGGCATTCGTACTATTTCTGCCATTGCTTTTAGTTACCTTTTAGTTTTTTTGAAAGGCCAAAAATAGGTTTAAATCAGCCGAATTTCAAGCTATTAGAAGGCGATATTACCGATCACGATTTCAAAAACCACTCCGCTGCTATTGTACTCATTTGCAACGCGATAGGTGGTTCGGAACCCCAGCTCGAATTTTGGAAGAAACCGCATGACATTAAAATCAAAAGTCGTTTCAACTCCCACGGATTGATAGGTCGCGTCGGTATCGAAGGAATACACACGCGTTGAGTTGGGTTTATAGTAATAAGTATTCCCCGTTCCCTTACCATAGTCATAAAAAAAGTTGGCCTTTACCCGTTGAATATTTAACAGCGGACCCAGCGCAATATCAGGATACCAAAGCGGCAATGCATAGTTTACAGAAAGCGAAGTAAACGTCTCGTCAGTGGGATAGCTATGCCCCCGCGGTTTTGCAATTTTGTTACTGAAGATATAGGTATTTGTTTCTATACCTTGAAGATTTTCCTGGTATCCCAACCGTGTGTATAGGAAATGATGTTTGAAAAAGCCGGGAAAGTAAAACGTAGCTTGTGCCGGCAAATTGTCTTGCCTCAAAATCGCCACCGTAGGGCGTGCTGTAAAAATCAACACCCAAGCGTCTGCCCCCAGCGTGACAAAAAATCCCGCCTGCTTCGTTTTAATAAATTTGAAAATGAAAACGAAAAATGATTGTAGATCAGGTCTCCGTTGTTCAGCTGATCTTTATAGATATATACCAGCGAATCAAACGCCGGTGCTATTCTGCCGGGCCCATCATAAATTACCCGGCCATTCTTGGTTGTTACATTTCGAAAATCTGTAGTGCGTGTAAAGCCCGCGGCATTTCCAAACGAAAGCCGCCTCGAGTATTTGGAATTTGTCAATTGAAATGGAATTCGAACACCGCCTTCCACGGTTGATTCCGCCCAGGAAAAATTTATAACATTATTGCCATATCGTTCCTCGTTTTCTCTGTCTCCGGTGCTTACAAAAAGATCCAAGATGGGGTACAACCCTGGTAACTTATACCGGCGTTCCAGAAAGAAGTTCCCTCATTTATATCGTATGTGTATCCTGCCGAAATGGATGTTGTGCTCAATATATCGCGCGACACTACACCGACATTAATTTGGGCAAGGTTGTTAGTTACAAATGCACCCCAGCTGTAAGGATTCAGCATCCCTTTAAGTTTTGAATACTTAGCGACGGGATAGTTTCTCTGCGGAATACTATCCAGCAAGTGTGGCCTTCCCTCCTGTTCGACCAGGGTTTGAACTAACGATGTATCTACCGGCTTAAGCCCTGCATCAACTGGCTTCCAGGTAGCAGGATCGAATGGAATACTCACTACATCCAATCCATCCCGGGTCTGCTCGTTATAATAAATGGTTTTGCCATCCGGACTAACGGCTGGGTTGTACGCGGCATACTTACTCGACGTAACCTGATATCGTCTTTTAGTTTGAAGATCGTATGCAAAGATGTTATCAATACCCGTTAACGGCGAATTGAAGAGGATATAATTTTTGAACAAGACCGGGTGCCCTACATTTTCCTGGCCCACGGTGAGCACATCTTCCCAGCTGCCCGTCGCGACATTAATAATTGAGATCCTTTTTCCCTTGCCATCTGTTTTGATAACAACAATGGATTTTCCGTCATCGGACCAACGCGGCATGGAATAAAAAACATTTTCTGGATTTGGAAACGTTTTGAGATTACGGCCTCGCGCTACGTCAAACAATTGAAGCGAATTTTTATAACTGACATTCGATTCAACGGCGACGACTGTCTCCGCATCGGGTGATAAGGCAGCACCACTTAGTCGTGCCCTCCTGCCGCCAATGCGCTTTCTATAATTCGAGGAAAGGCTAAATACTTTCACCTGTGAATAATTTCGAACTCCCCAGCGTGGATCGTAGCCATATTCACTCCAGGCAATCTTATCTTTTACTACCGACAGCATACCCGCATCATTGATGAATCCCGGTGTGAAAGCTTTTTTTTCATTCTTGTTTTTATCGATCACCACAAATTTTTCGATGTCCCCAATGCCGCGCTTCATAACGAGGAGGCTACCATTGTCCATTGGCTGTGGATACAGGTAATCAGTATAAGCCCGTGATCGGCGACGGTTTCTCGTTTCAAAGAGCGTCGGTTTGAGCTGGTCAACTTCAGCTTGCCATTCCTTCTTCAGGTCTGCAGCAGTTTCCTGAAATAGTTTGGTCACGTACCGCCCAGTGTATTTATGAATGGAATTTGAAAAGGTAAAAGGAATGATGGGTGCGCTCCAGGACCTCGCAGTGATCTTGCCCCAGATTTCTGGATCTTGAGATTTGCGTCTGAGATGGCTTACCATATAATATCCTAAAACATAGTGGTCAGGAATATTATGCTTATAAGAACGAAGGTATTGCTTGTGATAGTTAAAGGTTCGGCCCTCCAGCAAGTTTGTCCGGAATACTAAGCCAAAATTGGGTAGTCTCCCTCGTCCACTTGGTGTCATAGCCGTTTCGGTTGCTACGGCATCTCCTTCCCAAAACCATTGAGGTACAGCCGCCTGGGAAAAGCCGGCAAGCGTAGTAGATCCAAATAAATAATAGATAAATTTGTTGAATCCGCGTGTAGCGTGCTGGTATTGAACGACGTGGCGAAACTCGTGGGTAGCCAATAAGTTCAACCAGTCGTTGGTCCCGATAAAATTATAATCCTGGGGAGGCATTGTAAAAAACTCGGACCTCCGCGGCAAAATGGATACAAACCCATTTGATTCTGAGGATTGATTTTGAAGAATTACAGAAATCCTCCTCGGCTCAGTTCCCAAGTGTCCGTGATTCAGCCTTTCGAATTTGTTCCAGGGTATTTGCCATGCGTTGAGCTTGCAAGTCAAATCCCTTGGGAAAAAGAATTCGAAAATGATCTGTATTAATCTGTTGCCATGAAATGGAAGTTGGGTTATTTTCAAAGACAACCTGACCCCAACCATAATGACTAAAAGAAAGTATGACTAAAAATAAAGCGATTCTTTTCATCCGGAAGTCAATTCCAAATGAAATATGAAATTCCCTTTTGTGAAAAACAACAATAAGTTATGGTTTAATCTCAATCTCACTCACATGCAAGGCACTTGCCTGGAAAAATCCCAGCGCGCCGTTAGTGACATTCGACCTTGAATTTGAAGGTGGCTGGCTAAATAACCCACCATCGTTGTTCAATAAACTTTGTAAGTCGTTGTAGAATACAAACGCATCCCTGGAGATACTGTATATCTCACAGCGGGCCCGATCCCCTGGTGCAAAATAAATAGGAGAACTTACGCCGTCGATACTTTCACCAAGTACCTCATCATCGGTGTAGTAGATGTCGGTGTCGAAGTCTGTTTTAAGTGAATCATTTCTGAAAAACTTAAACAAGTAATAGTCCTTGGTCTCCTGCGGTTCCTTTGCATAGATCAAAACCTCATAATATTTTCCAAAAACCTCCGGATCTTCTTGCTCATCCTCGTCAAGACGATACGATAATGAATCAATGGGGGTCACGTAAAATAACTCGTCCGTTGCTTCATATAGTTGGCCATCAACGGTGGCTTGCAGGGTATAGGTTCTTCCAATTTCTCCAATGAACGGCGTTTGCGGCAAATAATATCCCGCCGAATCCGCTTGGTTGCCAGGATTGTGAATAAATGGAAATTCATTTCCGGCATCATCTTTCACCACGACTATTGCATCGGTTACACGCGGCGTTTTTCCTGAATCATAGAATCCTGCGGAACGTGTAATTTTTACGTATTGATTGCCTGAAACATTGGTGACCTGTCCCTCAATCACTACCCGTGGTTCTCCTTGACTCACATCGAGGTGTACAGGTTCTTCGCATGACCAGAAAACTATTGAAGCAAGTATTAGAATAAATATATTTTTCATGTGACCTGAATTAGAATTTGAAATTGTAGGTAATGGACGGAAGGATTGGAAAAAGATAAATCAGTCGAGCTTCCTTGGTGCTTCCGTCTCCGATTATATCACCGTCATCATTTTTGGTAACGCGCGTATAAATGGTGAAGGGATTCTTCCGGTTATAAGCATTGTACACCGCAAAGACCCATGATCCTTTCCACTTACGTGTAGAATTTTTTCGGGGCGTATAAGTTGCAGACAAGTCTAGCCGGTGAAACGCGGGAAGCCGATAACCGTTTCGTTCAGTGATGACGTCCGGATGATATTGCTGATATTCAAATTTTCCTGTCGGCAATGTAATGGGCCTGCCGGTGCTGAAGGTAAAAGTAGCACCGAATGTCCAGCGCTCGCTCATGTCGTACGCGCCCTGAATGTTAAACACATGCCTGCGATCATAGTTGGCAACAAATGGCTTATCCAGATTGACGCCTGGAATTTTTCGCATTGCTTTGGACAACGTATAGCCTACTGATCCTGTAAGCCTGCCCCGCGTTTTATTAACCATCAATTCAATTCCATAAGCCCAGGCCTTTCCTTGCCGAAACTCCGTCGACAAATCTTCATTAAAAAAGATCTCTGCGTTGTCCGCAAAGTCAGTAACATTCTTTATGTCTTTATAGTATGCTTCAGCGGAAAATTCATACATGTTATCATTAAAATTTCTGAAATAACCTGCCGCTACCTGATCTGCTAACTGAGGTTCCAGATAATAGCCACTGGGATTCCATGTGTTAAATGGAACGGGCACGGTACCCGCCGCAATCAAATGTGTATTCTGGACCATTCTGTTGTAAGAAATCTTAGCAGACTGATCTTCATCGATGATGTAACGGATGGCAGCGCGGGGTTCAAGGTTGACGTACGTTTTGATATTCTTCCATGCTCCATAATGTACAGTATCCGTACGGTTGATATTCGTGTTATCATAAGGATCTTCATACAAATACACGTCGCTTTTGCCGACATTTTGAAATATGGATAAACGCACGCCGTAGTCAAGCGTTATCTTTTCGCTGACACGATGCTGATCACTGATGTAGAGGGCATGGTCCAACGCGTACATGTGCTGGAGTTCAACTTCTGAAAATATCGAACCCTCCGAGTTGGGTGAGATTTTCCCGGGAGAGAATCTTCGTCCTGTAATATGGTATCCGAAGGTTAGTTCGTGATTGGTATTGATAAAATATGATAAGTCATTTTTTACACTTAGCTTCCTGGAGATCTGAGACCCATTTAAATCCTGCCACCGGATCAACAAGTTCCAACTTGTAATCGAAATTACTGACGATTACGGATGTATTAGAAAAGAGTCGGTCGTTAAAAAGGTGATTCCAACGAAAGGTTCCGGTTTTATTTCCCCAGGCAAAACTAAAATCATCGGCAAATTTAAACACATCACGACCGGCATAGAAGGCGGCGAAGAAGCGATTCTTGTTATTTGTTTTCCAATTTACTTTTGCATTGATATCATAAAAGTGGACGAGGTTATCCTGATTGGCTGCTCTCAGAAATAAATCGACATAAGATCTTCTGGCAGAAATGATAAAGGAGCTTTTTTCTTTGGTGAGAGGGCCTTCCACCATAACACGGCTCGCCATCGTACCGATACCGCCTGCAACATTTATCTTTTTATTGTTTCCATCTTTCGTCCTTACTTCCAAAATAGATGAGAGTCTTCCTCCGAACCGCGCCGGGATACCGCCCTTGTAAAGCTCGGAATCCTTGATTACATCGGCATTAAAAACGGAAAACAGGCCAAATAGGTGGGACGGATCATAAATCGGCGCTTCGTCATTCAGGATCAAATTCTGATCGGCACTTCCGCCTCTAACGTAGAAGCTGGACGTCCCCTCTCCTGCTGTTATTACACCCGGTAACATTTGAATATTCTTTATTATATCCACCTCACCAAATAGCGCAGGCAATTTGCGCACCTGATTTAAGTCCAGCGTATTTTTGCTCATTTGCAGGGACACCACATTTTCATTGATGGGTTTGTCCGTGACCACTATTTCCTCAATAACCGTTGCTTCTGTTCTTAATTCAACATTATTGGCAGTATTACCCGAAAGTTCTTTCTTAATGGATTGAAATTTGTAACCCAGGTAACTGTATTGGATCTCATACGTCCCCTTTGGAACGGTGATGGAATAAAATCCATAAGCATTTGTGACAGCGCCGGCTTTGAGTTCCGGAATGTAGACGGTGACACCGATTAATTCTTCACCGTTGTCGGCATCTTTTACATAACCGTTGAGGGTAACTTTATCCTGCGATAGGGCAACGGTGATAGACAACATAAAAACTGAAAACAATAGATTTCTAATCATGGTAGAGAGTTTGATTTATAAACCAGACAATTAGTTGCGGCTCTACCCCTATGGAATTGGGATAAATATTAATTTCTTAACACTGTAACTATCCTACAGGACGGATAAATTCTCAAATGGTTACCTTAGCGTCGAGATAATCGGTCCTTTTTATCATGTTCAAGAAATTAAAACAGCTATATACGGAATATAAGCCTTATGTGCGAGTAGACCTGATCATGTACGCGGTGCTTATAGTATCTATTATTCTTTATTTTATAATCAGCTCCATTATTTAACACCTAACGTCATATAAAATAAAAGAGCCATTACCAAGGCGGTGATAACGGCTCTACTCGGATTGATATATGGAAGTTTAATACTCCTTCACTCTCTATCCAAATATGTATAGGTGTTGTTACAAGTGTGCGGCTAAGTTCAATAAGCCGTATGTTAACACCATCGAAATCGCAATTCTTAATAAAGTTTTCATACTATTCTAAAATATCAAAAAGCCTTTAAAATCTTCATAAGATCAAAAATCTCCTGACGACTTTTTCCAATGCGTTGAAAAACAAGTTCGTCCATGGTATTTTCTTTTGTTCGATCTTCTATTGCAAATGCACGTGCTGGTTTATAATTCGTTGCATTTTCCGGCTTGTTTTTTTTAAATAATCTTTTCATGGTCAGAGAGGGTTCAAGGTTAGACATGTTTGGACTTAACCTCGTGGAAATAATAATGCCTATTATATCGGCAGAGCAGCAGAATTTTAATCAACTGTATTACAGTTAATTAAAAATTATTGAGGCCTTTACTAGGGTGAGAAAAGTGGAGAAATTTCCACACTGTGGTGGGGTATTCGGCGTCCAATAGCACACAAAAAAAGCCTGACGGGGGTCGAGGCTTGAGGTTTTTGGTTACGTGCGATACGTTTAAATCGTTGCTCTTTTCGGATGGCGTTGACGAGCGCTTCGAGGTTTTAGATCCATGCCCTCATCATCAACGATCTTTGGAAAAAATATCCGCGCAAGCTTCACCGCTATAAGCACAAATATTCCATAGGCCAATAAAAAAGCGAAAATGATAGTTAATAAATCCATAATGTTTTTTATTCGGTTTGGCTTAGAAATAGAAAATATGATGCCAGCCGGGCTGGTATTGGCGAAACCAGGCCAAAATGTGGTGGTTTGGACAAAAAAACCACACTGTGAGAAAGTTCTTATACGTATGTAGTATCGAATCTAGAAAATCAAGTGAAATACCGATCCAAATTGAGACACTCTGAACAAAGAATGCGGCCTGGGGTAATTTGAATACAGTTAAAAAATCATCGATATTTCGTTTGCAATAGTAGATGTTGAAGATCGATAGTCATACTCACATTCTTCCCAAGAAACTTCCCAATTGGAGTGACAAATTCGGCTACGGTGATTTTATCTACCTCCAGCACCACAAGAAAGGCTACGCAAAGATGATGCGTGGCAATCAGTTTTTCAGAGAGATTAAAGAGAATGCGTGGAATCCGGACCTGCGAATTAAGGAATATGAGAAGTTTAATACCCAGGTTCAGGTAGTATGCACAATTCCTGTAATGTTTTCATATTGGGCAAAAGCTTTTGATTGCCTTGAGATTTCAAAATTTCTTAATGATCATATCGCGGAATTGATTTACAAGTACCCTAAGAACTATTTGGGACTGGCAACCATCCCAATGCAGGATAGCGAGTTAGCGATCCAGGAACTGGAACGGGTGAAAGGATTAGGTTTGCAGGGAATCCAGATCGGATCGAACATTAACGATTTAAATCTCAATGAAGAGCGGTTCTTTCCCATCTTTAAAGCGTGCGAAAAATTGGGTATGGCTATTTTAGTGCACCCTTGGAACATGATGGGACAGCAACATATGCAACGATATTGGTTGCCCTGGCTGGTAGGAATGCCGGCTGAAACTTCACGGGCGATCTGCTCGATGATCTTCGGTGGAATTTTTGAAAGATTGCCAAATTTGCGCGTAAATTTTGCGCATGCGGGAGGATCCTTTCTGCCCACGATTGGACGCATTAAGCAGGGATTTGATTGCCGTCCAGATCTGGTCGCACTTGATAATCCGATTGATCCAAAAAATTATTTAGGCAAATTTTGGGTTGACAGTATTACACATGATGCATTGATGTTGGAGTACGTGTTGAAACTTCAAGGGTCAAAAAAAATCACGTTGGGGTCAGACTATCCATTTCCTTTAGGGGATTTGGAGATTGGAAAATTTATTGAAGAGATGGACCTGGATAAAGGAATTAAGGAAGATATTTTTTATAAGGCGTCCCTGGAGTGGCTCAATATTTCTCATGAACGATTTTAACTAAGATGCGCTATTCAATTTTTACGATTTTTTTATTCATCATAGCCAACACAGAAAGTTACGCTCAACGCGAGCGCGTGGACGATTATAGAATGCAGCAGGAGCAACTAAAAAAAACGGAGCTGCTCCGACAGTTGGATTCAGGTGTATATCTTATGGATGCTGGGAATTATTTGGCTGCCGATGTCAAATTCCGCCACGTGCTTGAGAATATAAAAAGCGTACCCTCAGATCTCACTTTTTTCTTTGGCAAAAATTCGTACTACCTGGAAAAGTACAAACAAAGTATTGACTGGCTGACAAAATACATTCAGCTAAAAGGAACAAATGGGCAATATTCAAAGGAAGCTGCATCACTGCTCAAAAACGCCGAAGCTGAATATTTAAAGGAAAAAAATAATGAAATGCAGAAAGCCGGCGAAGTTCTTTCAGCCAGTTACGAAATTGATTGCGGGCCTGCTGGAAAAGTAACATGTCCCGTGTGTAAAGGTGATCACGTACTCATTAAAAAAAATGCATTTGGATCCGCATATAATACATGTCCGTATTGCAATGAACATGGACTCCTGACCTGTCAGCAATACAATCAACTTTTGCGCGGAGAGCTCAAGAAAGTGAACTAGCAGGTGTTCGCCCTGAACTTGTTTTGATTATTTATTTTTTTCTAGTACAATTAACCTCCCAAGTCGGAATAAACTGCATCGATCAAGCAAATGGCACTATACAATAGAGTGAACGGAAAGATTTTGAAGGAAAAATTGGCCTTGCTATCCGCATCGCGGATAACCATTTCATTTTATAAATATCATCACATTTTAGATCCAAAAGAATTCAGGAATGAATTGTATGAAGGGCTGCAGACCCTTGATGTATTAGGAAGGATTTATGTGGCCTCAGAAGGGATCAATGCGCAAGTAAGTGTCCCTGAAGAGCAGTTTGAATTCTTTAAAAAATATATCTACAGCATTCCTTTCTTGAATGGAATCAGACTAAACACTGCCGTCCAGGACAATGGAAAATCTTTTTTTAAGTTAAAGATACTGGTACGCAAAAAGATCGTAGCCGACGGGTTGGATGATTCAACTTTTGATGTTACGGATACGGGAATTCATGTAAATGCGAGAGAATTCAACGATTTGGCGGACGATAAAAACACCATCATTGTCGACATGCGAAATCATTATGAGAGCGAAGTGGGTCATTTTAAAAATGCTATTTGTCCCAACGTTGATACTTTTCGTCAAGAACTTCAAGTGGTGGAAGATCTCATGAAAGACAAAAAGGATAAAAATTTGTTAATGTATTGTACCGGTGGTATTCGTTGCGAGAAAGCCAGCGCCTGGATGAAACACCTTGGGTTTAAGAATGTTTTTCAACTCGATGGTGGCATTATTGAATATGCGCGCCAGTCCAAAGCACAAGGCATAGAAAATAAATTCATCGGAAAAAATTTCGTTTTTGATGAGCGCCTGGGTGAACGTATCACAGACGATATCATCGCCGTTTGTCATCAATGTGGTAAACCATGCGACGATCACACGAATTGCAAAAATGATGGTTGTCATTTATTGTTTATTCAATGCAAGGCATGTAGTGAGCGCTATAACGGATGTTGCTCGGAAGCCTGCAAACAAGTGTTGACGCTGCCCGTTGAGAAACAAAAAGAAATTAGAAAGGGCGTTAACAAAGGAAGGCAAGTTTTTAAGAAGGGAAGATCTGAAAATATTCAATTCAAAACTGATCCATCAAAAAAACATTCGGCATGACGATTCGCATTGGAATAATCAACGTATCTGATCGCGCTAGCAAAGGCATATACGAGGATATTCCTGGCAAAGCAATCGTTGAGGTCCTAACCGAGTACATCAAAAGTCCGTGGGAAAAAGAATATGAAGTAATTCCCGATGAGCAAGACCTCATTGAAAAAACCTTAATCGACATGGCCGATAACCGTGGATGCTGCCTGATTATCACATCCGGTGGCACGGGACCTGCCGTAAGGGACGTTACCCCCGAGGCCACGGAGGCCGTTTGTCACAAGATTTTACCCGGGTTTGGCGAGTTGATGCGTGCAAAAAGTCTTACATATGTACCCACGGCCATTCTTTCGCGACAGACAGCAGGCATACGCAATGGATGTTTAATTGTAAATTTACCAGGGAAGCCAAAATCTATCCGACAATGTTTAGAGGCTGTCTTTCCGGCGATTCCATATTGCATTGATCTGCTGGAAGGACCGTTCATCGAATGTAACGACAATGCAATAAGGGTTTTCCGACCTCAATCAGTATAATTGCTAGTTTATGGCACGTATAAAATATTATTACGACACCGAGACCTGTAAATACGAGCGGGTAAAGGTGAAAACCAGTGACGTTATTCTTAACGGACTGGGCATTCTTTCTTTAACCGTTGCCATGGCAGCAGGACTTCTTACGGTTTACCTTTACAGCAACTATTTCGAATCTCCAAAAGAACTAATTCTTAAAAACGAAGTCAAGGAACTGGAATTCTATTATGAAAAGCTTACAAAGGACGTAACACATCTTAGCAGTATCCTGGATAACATTGAACATCGTGATGATAATATTTACAGGGTTGTGCTTAGGGGCTGAGCCGATTGAAAAATCAGTGCGACATGCCGGTGTAGGTGGCTCAGAGCGTTACGCAGATATTAAAGAAAAAGATATAGCGCATGACGAACTGGTTCTTGCACTCCACGAAAAAGTGGATCTCCTTCGAAGAAAGCTATACATCGAATCAAAATCTCAGGATGAAGTCGTTTCGCTGGCGGAAAAGAAAGAAAAATTATACGCTGCGATTCCGGCCATTCAGCCCATCTCAAATAAGCAATTGTTAGCACTTTCCTCTGGTTTTGGATGGAGAACCCATCCCATCTATAAAGTAAAGAAAATGCACCCCGGTATTGATTTTGCCGCATCGATAGGCACACCCATCTATGCAACCGCCGATGGGACAGTCGAACAGGTTAGCGTCAAATTCAGTGGTTACGGAAAGATGGTTGAAATCGACCATGGTTTTGGATATCGTACACGTTATGCGCACATGCATGGATTCGCAGTTCGCTCCGGCCAGAACGTAAAACGTGGTGATCTTATTGGTTACGTTGGAAACACAGGTATGTCTACAGCTCCTCACCTTCATTATGAAGTGCTTATCAATGGTGGGCAGGTGATCCGGTTCACTATTTCTATAACGACCTTTCTCCGGCAGAATATGAAAAAGTGCTTGAACTTGCCTCGATTGAAAATCAATCTTTAGGTATGTAACAGCATTGGCGATTTTTAACAAGGAAACCCGGAGGAAGCTTCGGGTTTCTTTTTTTATCTTAGCCATATCTTATGATAAGGCATTTACTCGCTTTAATAATCTCGTATAACTGCTGTCCTGATTTCGCATTATGGTTTTTCACAAGGTTGCAGTGATGCAGGATTTTGTACGATGGGCGCCATGAAACCTGATCAGCCATTCAATAAAAAAATTGAGTTCAGGCTCCGGTCAATGGAAATCAGCTTCTATCGCGGAACTACGCCAAAAGCAGTAACGCCTATCATATACGTTGCAACCGCAGATCTCAATTTTAGTTTAAACTCAAAGACATCCTTTCAGATCAAACTTCCTTTTCAGGCTGTACAGGGTCGCTTGGCGAATACATCTGGGTTGGGTGATATTTCTTTATGCATCACACGCACGTTAATCAGTCGTGAAAATTTTGATCTCAACTTTTCAATCGGTGGAAAGATCCCAACGAACAATTCGTCAAAAGATGTTGATGGCCTTCCTTTGCCAATGTATTATCAAACAAGCCTGGGAACATATGATTTTATAACCGGCATTTCGTTCATTAGCCGGAATTGGTTATTCGCGACTGGCATTCAACATCCATTCAATAAAAATGGAAATGAGTTTCTATGGGAAGCCTGGAAGGGAACGAGCGAAGAAGCATACATCTTTAACTATAATCAGGCAAACGAACTACAGCGGGGTACGGACATCATGTTACGCGTGGAGCGAAACTGGCGATTTTCGCGTTTAAATTTTTCGCTGGGTGTTTTGCCTATTTATAGGATCAACAACGATGAAATAAGTCTTTCTAATGGCACCCGTTTTAAACCCGAGGGTGCTCAGGGCTTGGCGCTATCAGGTATTTTCACGACAGGATATAGCTTTAATGTGAGATCAGGAATAAAACTTTTACTAGGACATAAATTTGTTCAGCGTGATAATAATCCCGATGGCCTAACGCGAGAGTTTGTTTCTACATTAGGATATTATTATCGTTTCTGATGAAGAAGGAACTATGCTATTTCCATCATTTTTTTAGCTATTGCAATTGCTTGCAACGCTCAGGATCCCATAAAGTCTATTGACTCGTTGTTGTTTGATTCCCAATTCGATCAGGCTTTAGTCCAGGTGGAAACAGTTTTGAAGTCGACGTCGAATCAAAATCAAAGGGTTGTATTGGAAAATAAAAAGGCAGAGATCCTGATTCGGGCAGGCAAATTTGAAGAAGCAGAAAGGCAGCTGGAAAGTATTGCCCTGACATCACTTCCTTCAAATTTGCTGGCTGTCACCAAGGCAAATCAGGGCTTCCTATTCCTGAACCAAGGTAGAAATGATTTGGCATTAACCAGCCTTCAGGAAGCGTTGCTCCTACATTGAAAAGGACAAACAAGCAAAACTCCCTTGAAGGGGCTCAACTCCTTGTCGTACCTGGGAAATCTATATCTGGCTACAGGTAAATATGCCCAAGCTGAGGAACAGCTAGGCATGGCGTTGTCTATACGTGAAAATCTGGTCAATAAAAACAGTGAATTAATAGCAGCATCGTACAACGACTTAGGCCTTGTTTACAGCGTAAGTGACGCCAAAAAGGCACTGGATTATTATGAAAAAGCGCTGGAGATCTATGAAAGAATTCACGGAAAGAATCATCCAAAAACTGCTATCGCCAATACGAACATCGGATTTGTCTACAGAACGTTGGAATTGTATGGCGATGCCGTAAATAATTTTGAATCTGCGCTGGCCACGTGGGAAAAAATTTATCCGCAGCCTCATCCTACAAAAGCGTTTGTTCTTTTCAACCTGGGTCAAACCTATTTGAAAATAGGAAACGAAACGTCAGCTGCAGGCTACTATGAGCGTGCGTTGAAGATGTACCAGGAAAGTTATGGCAAAAAACATCCTGGCATAGCTACGGTTTTAAATGCGATCGGAAGTTTAAAAGTTTCTTCCGGTGATTTTGATGCAGCCCTGGCTAATTTTCAGCAGGCATTAATTAGCAATGTGCGGGATTTTGATAATTCAAACGTGGCGTCTAATCCGCGCATTAAAAAATTACTACAGCGGCAACACCCTGCTCTTTTCTCTCCTCAATAAAGCCGAGGCCCTTGAAGCCAGGTATTTCGGTAAAACATTAAAGTTCGATGAACTTGCTTTGGCAGTTAAGGCCCTTCATGTTTGTGATACTTTGATTGACAATCTACGGCAGCAAATAACCAACGAGAGCGACAAAATATTGCTGGGAACAACAGCGACAGACGTGTATGCAGCTGGTGTTCGTATTGCATTTGAGGCCGCGCAGGTTTCCGCTAAAAAAAAGCGATGGTATGAACTCGCTTTTTACTTCGCTGAAAAAAGTAAATCGGCTGTTTTACTGGAAGCCATCTCTGACTCAAACGCCAAGTCATACTCCGGAATTCCGAATGATCAATTGGAGGAGGAGAAAAAATTAAAATCAGAGATTTCCGTGATCGCTCAAAAGCTTTCATTAAAACCGACGGAATCAGAGGAAAAATATCTGCGGGAGATCCTTTTTTCCCTAAACCGAAACTATGAGAATTTCATTAAACAATTGGAGATAAAATATCCAGCGTACTTCAATTTAAAATTCAATGTAGTGACGCCCACCATTGACAATCTTCAATCTAAATTGAATCGACAAACCGCCATCATCAGCTATTTTGGGGATGAAAAGAATAATCAGGCTATATATTTTTAGCATCACCTCGAAAAAATTTACGGTTCGCTCCCATGCAGTGCCAAAGGAGTTTGAACGGAACCTGAGTGGCCTCAGAAATAGCCTGGTATTCAATGACATAGAAACTTATAAAGCAGCGGCTGAAAAATTGTCGGCGCTCTTGCTTCCCAAAAACATCCCTGCTCCTATAAGCGAGCTGGTCATACTCCCAACGGGAAGGCTAAGCATTATCCCGTTTGAAGTTCTTTTCTTAAGAAAACTAAAAAAAGAAAATTCATTTGCGGACTTCCCCTATCTTTTAAAAAAATACAATGTTCGCTACGAGTTTTCTGCTGCGCTTATTCTTCAGAAGTCAAAAAATCAAACTAGTCCGGAAACTTCCATTTTTCTTTGCGCACCGGTCACGTTTGAAAAAGATGGATCTGGTGGAGCTGCCTGGAACGGAGTCTGAGGTAAAAGAAATTTCTCAGCTTTTTTCTTCCAGAAATTTCAAAAGTACGGTACTTACTCGTCAGGAAGCAGATGAAAAAAAAGTGAAAGATGGTACATTAAAAAATTTTAGTTATCTGCATTTTGCAACACATGGTATTGTTGATGAAACAAATCCTGATCTCTCCAGAATTTATCTCCACACTTCTTCTGAATCGGAAGATGGCAACTTATACTCGGGTGAAATTTACAACATGGACCTCAACGCAAATCTTGTCACGCTCTCTGCATGCCAAACAGGACTTGGAAAAATTTCTAAGGGTGAAGGCGTTATTGGTTTGTCACGTGCATTAGTATATGCCGGATCAAAAAATGTTATCGTTTCTTTTTGGAGCGTCGCCGATCAGTCGACGGAAAGCTTGATGAAAATTTTTTATCGCCAAGTACTCAATACACCTTCCCAGAATTTTAGCCGTTCACTTCGCGAAGCAAAATTGCATTTGATAAATGAGGGCAAATATTCCAGCCCTTATTATTGGGCTCCCTTTATATTGATCGGATTTTAATGTCACGGATCACGCAAGAAAAATCACGAGGGCTTCGGAGTAGAGATCGCTCAGAATGAAAAATTCAGGAGTATTTTTTGAGTTTTTCTCAGCCTAAGTCAGTATGAGATGAGATGGTTTTTTCCCCTGTTGTGGGAACCGAAGGGTTTATTCTGCCCATACAGTAGTGTGTGTTATTAATCACACCTACTGTAAGGAGCAGATAAACACATGTGAACGCTATGGCAATAAGCTTTTTCACTTGTGGAGAACTTTAAAGTAATACCATAAGTTTCAATTTTCCTAAAGAATCTTTTAAACTTTGGAAAGCCTGAAAAATTGTCTTTTTTGCAACCGTTTTAAAAAGGGCCGTGACAGAATTTCATTTTTGAATAAAAATTTTTTCAATTTTAAACGTGTGATTCACAGTCTGTTACATCTTATCCACAAATAATCCACAAATCTTTTTTTTAGAAAAAGAGAATGATAGACGACAATTATAAATTGCGAGGATTGCGCAATAAGTTGGTCAAAAAACTGCGAGAAAAAGGCATCCAGGATGGGGCAGTTTTGGCGGCTGTTGGCAAAGTTCCGCGCCATGTTTTTTTTGAAAATGCGCTTATTGATCACGCCTACCAGGACAAAGCCTTTCCGATCGGCGAGGGGCAAACGATTTCTCAGCCCTATACCGTAGCTTTTCAATCAGAGAAGCTGGAAATCCGGCCCGGCGATAAAGTCCTGGAGATTGGAACCGGATCAGGCTACCAGGCTTGTATTCTGCTGGAATTGGGGGCAAAAGTCTATACCATCGAGTACAACCGCAACCTTTATGAAAAAGCGAAAGACTTTTTACCCCGTCTGGGATACAAGCCATATTTTTTTTACGGGGACGGCTCAAAAGGACTTCCATCAAAGGCCCCATTTGACAAAATAATCGTCACGGCCGGTGCGCCAGTAGTACCGACAGCCCTAACAGACCAATTGGCCGAAGGCGGTATACTGGTCATCCCGGTTGGCGGCAGGGATAAACAGTCGATGCTTCAGATTGAGAAAGGAAAAGGGAAAACTAATCAAAAAAGAGTTTGCCAATTTTGCTTTTGTGCCGCTGTTGGGTGAACAAGGCTGGAAAGGCTAGCTCAGAAGTTTGCCTTTAAGAAATCTTTAAAGGCTTGATAATCTTTAGACAACGGAATACTTTTCTTCGGATGCTGTAAAAACTTTTGCAAGGTCTTTGGAATCGGAACGGAAGTCTGCAACGTTTCGTCTACTACATCCTTGAATTTTGCCGGATGCGCTGTTTCCAAAAAAATCCCAAGGGCATTTGTATTGCTCGACTTTAAGAATTCCTTCAATCCCAAATAAGCCACCGCACCGTGCGGATCCATCACATATTTATTGCTTGAAAAAACTTCTCTCATAGCCCTTTGCGTTTCCGAATCGGTGAAAGCATATCCAATAATTTCTTTTGATAGGCTTTCGAAGTCGCCGCCAAACAAATCAAGCATTCGCACAAAGTTGCTGGGATTTCCCACATCCATAGCGTTGCTGATCGTTTGCTTCGAAGGCCGAGGATTAAAGGATTTTGAAGCAAGATATTGTGGAACTACATCGTTGATGTTCGTCGCCGCGATAAACTTATGTATCGGAAGGCCCATTCTTTTAGCAAGTAGCCCGCCGGTCAAGTTGCCAAAATTTCCACTGGGTACAGAAAATACTACCTCCTTTGTTCTATCCGTTAATCTCGAATGAGCATAGAAGTAATAAAATGATTGCGGAATCAGACGGGCAATGTTGATTGAGTTGGCAGATGTGAGAAAATATTTTCGCTTGAGAACCGGATCAAGAAACGCTTGTTTCACCAAATGCTGACAATCATCAAAAGTGCCATCCACTTCCAACGCCGTAACGTTGTTACCAAGCGTTGTAAATTGTTTTTCTTGAATGTCGCTCACCTTTCCTGAAGGGTACAAGACAACTACTTTCGTTCCGGCGACGCCTAAAAATCCGTTGGCAACGGCGCTTCCCGTATCTCCAGAAGTTGCTACTAAGATTATAATTTCCTTCTGCTGTTGTTTAGCAAAGTATCCCAGTAACTGGGACATGAACCGCGCACCAAAATCTTTAAACGCCAAGGTTGGACCATGAAATAATTCAAGTGCATAAATGTTCTTCTCAATTTCTACCAGGGGCGCATCAAATTGAATGGTATGTTCGACAATTCTTCTTAGTTCAGCTTTTGGGATATCCTCTCCAATGAGATTATCTGCTACCTCAAAAGCAATTTCCTGAAATGATTTTTCCGAAATGGTATCAAAGAAATTCTTGGGTAATGCTGGTATTCTCTCGGGCATGTATAGCCCGTTGTCCGGCGCAAGGCCCTGCGTTACGGCTTGCTTCAAATCAACTTTGAGATTTGGATTATTGGTGCTGTAAAACTTCATGCTTCTTATCTGGAATTAATTCTGCTACTCCACAATTCTGGCGCCGGCGTGGTTTATCCTGGAAACAAAGACATCGCTTTTAAGCTTCATATTTACAAATTGACGTTGTATTTCCGCCCCCACCCTTTCAGCGGTTTCCGATTCTGTACTCAGCGAAAAAATGGTCGGGCCTGAGCCAGAAATACCGCTACCCAAGGCGCCGCATTGAATCGCTATTTCCTTGATCGAATCAAATCCAGGGATTAGAACCGAACGAATCGGTTCGGCGATGACGTCCTGAAGGGATCGCGTGATCAAGCCATAGTCAGGCTTCATAAGCCCAACAACCAAACCAGCAATATTTCCCCATTGTGTGATTGCATCCTTCATTTGGATCGCTGATTTTAATACACGTCTTGAATCCTCCGTCTTCAACTCGATGTGCGGATGAACAAGCGTACAATATAAACCAGCAGGCGTCGGAATTTTAGTAACGTCCAACGGTGCATAACTCCTGATCAGTACAAAGCCACCCAGCAAAGACGGCGCAACGTTATCAGCATGCGCAGATCCGCAGGCAATCCTTTCCGCCTCCATTGCAAAAGGTAATAGTTGCTCCCTGGTAAACGGATTATCATGCAGGTGATTGATTGCCACAAGCGCCGCCACCGAACTTGCCGCACTTGAACCCATGCCACTTCCCAGCGGCAGCTTTTTATGCAATACGATTTCAGCGCCTTCCTTACTTCCAATTTCCTTTAAGAAAGCTCGCACAGCGACGCCTGAAGTGTTTTTTGAGGAATCAAGGGGAAGCCTGCCTTCATCTCCCGTGATCTGTTTAATGACAACATCCGGTTTGTTGGTAAGGGTAATGATAACTTCATCCGCGGGAGCCTCCACTGCGAATCCGAAAATATCGAACCCACAAGAAACGTTCGCCACTGTTGCAGGCGCTAATGCCTTAATCGACTTCATATTCTGGTTGTCATTTTATTTTGCATAATGCCCGATCCGGATAATATCGGCAAAGACTCCGGCCGCTGTAACCGCAGCACCTGCACCAGGACCACGGATTACCATAGGCCGATCGTGATATCGTTCGGTGGTCAGCAAAATTATATTGTCACTTCCGGAGAGAGAATAAAATGGGTGCGTCTGATCCACGGAACTCAATTGAATTTTGACCTTCCCTCCTTCCAGCACCGCCATATAACGGAGCTTTTCATTCCTATCAGCCGCTTTTTTTCTAAGAAGCTCGAACTCGCCATTATATTTCTCCAGGCTATTGAAAAATTGATCGATTGTCATTTCACCGCGACACGACTCCGGCACAAGGTTTTCAACTTTAATATCATCCAGTTCCATTTCCAAACCCGTTTCACGCGAAAGAATCAATATCTTCCGCGCTACATCCATCCCGTTCAAATCATCTCTTGGATCGGGTTCTGTATATCCTTTTGCCTTGGCTTCATGAACAACATCGCTGAATTTCCGACCTTCTACAAAAGAGCTGAAAATAAAGTTTAAAGTACCGCTTAGCACGGCTTCTATACTGACCACTTTATCGCCGCTGAGTAATAAGTCATTCAGCGTGTTGATCACAGGAAGTCCGGCGCCCACGTTAGTCTCGTATAAAAATTTAACACCACGCTTAAACGCAGTTTCCTTAAGGCTTTTGTAACTCGTCATCGATGCCGAATTTGCTTTCTTGTTCGGCGTAACGATCGAAATATTGGCCGCTAGAATCTCTTCATAAAACGCTGTCACATCGGCACTGGAAGTACAATCCACAAATATGCTATTCGGCAAATTCAGCATCGTCATCATGTCAAAAAAGGACTTCATCTTCATCGGTTCACCCGATTCCTTCATCTTGCCAATACAGGTTTTCAAATCCAGACCATCTTCATCGAACAACATTTTTTTGCTGTTGGCGACGGCAACTACATTTACTTCCAGCAGATTTTCTTTGGCCAGCTTGCTGAATTGATCATTCACCATTTCAACCAGCGAATTCCCGATCAAACCAGTTCCCACCAGGAATACATTTAGCAATTTTCGATCTGACAGGAAGAATGCTTCATGCAGGGCATTCAAAGCTTTGGAAACATCTACCTGCGGAATTACAGCAGAAATATTGCGTTCGGAAGAGCCTTGCGCAATGGCAACAACATTTACCCCATTCTTACCCAACGCACTGAACATGCGCCCGCTGGTGCCAGGGCTATGCTTCATTCCATCACCTACCACGGCAACGATAGATAAATCATTTTCGACCGGTACGTCGTCAATTTCTTCATTTCTTATTTCATACTGAAACTCCTTTTCAATCGCAGCCTTTGCTTTGGACGTATAGCTATGCTCTATGGCAAAACAAATGGAATGTTCAGAAGAGGCCTGGCTTATCAGGATCACATTTATGTTTTCACGCGCGAGCGTTGCAAACAAGCGCATCGAGGCACCTACAACTCCAAGCAAGCCACTGCCCTGAAGACTTAACAAACTCACACCATTCATGGAAGAAATTCCTTTGATCATTTTTCCATTCGAAGACTTGGCGTGAATCACCGTTCCTTTAAAGGATGGATTAAATGTGTTTTTAATCCAAATCGGAATTTGGTTTACCATGGCGGGCTGCATGGTGGAAGGGAATATTACTTTCGCGCCAAAATGCGAAAGTTCCATAGCCTCCTCGTAGCTCATCTGAGGAACCGTGAATGCTTTTTTTACTTTTCTTGGGTCTGCCGTCATCATGCCATCGACATCCGTCCAGATTTCCAGGTCGGTTGCATGCAGTGCACCGGCAAAAATAGCGGCTGTATAATCAGAACCACTTCGACCTAATGTGGTGGTTTCGCCACTTTCAGACGTGCCGATAAAGCCCGTAATAATCTGAACATCGGCATGATGCTTGAAATGGTCACGGATGAGTTTATTAGTAGTCTCAAAATCAACTTTGGCATGACCGAAATTTGCATCCGTGCGAACTACATTGCGAGCATCCAAAAATTCAGCGGCATGACCCTGGTTTTTAAAAGCTTCTGAAATGACGTATGCAGAGATGCGTTCTCCGAAACTCATTATATAATCCAGCGTGCGAACCGTGCGCTCTTTTACCAGATAGACGCCATGAAGAACATCTTCCAATTCATTGATCATGAATTTTACCTGCGCCAGAATGCCACTTTGCTTTTGAATGTTGACAAGTTCGCGTACCGCCGTAAGATGCCTTTTCTCTAATTCGACCAGCTTATTTTTATATTCCAAATTACCTTCCAAAGCCAAGGTACTGACTTGAATCAACGTATCCGTTACGCCTCCGAAAGCAGAGAAGACGATAGCTACCTCACCAGTCAAATAGGGTTTGACAATTTCGATTACCGATTGGATTCGCTCGGGAGTGGCTACCGAAGAGCCACCAAATTTCAGGACCTTCATGAAAAAAAATGCAGTTAATATTTACTAATTATAATTTTGAACTTTGGGCCATCATCCAACTCCTTGAGATGGACATTATAGGGCATGGCGGGGGGTATAAAACAGCGCACGGGTCACCCCGTAATAATGGTTGTAATAATAACAGATGCAGCACAAGCGATAGACGCCTTCGCGAAGAAAGTTGCAGAAAAGGATATGAAATGTGTCGCTTGCATTTTTTGAGGACTCGAAATAATGAAATGATACCCTTGATTGCAAAGTATTTTTTATGATTTTTGCACGAACTAACGATTAGTAGCTTATGGCAACGTTTGAATAACGCTCCGCCTCGTAAGTATTAATCAAATAAGACAAGTCTAAAAATCATCGTGAATGTCCCGAAAAAAAAAATTCCCGCACGAGTCTGCCGTAAGCATGACGGAACTGGTTCTTCCCAACGATACCAATACCTTAAATAATTTAATGGGCGGGCGGCTCATGCATTGGATGGACATTGTCTCAGCGATCTCAGCCCAAAAACACTCCAACAGAATAGTCGTAACTGCTTCGGTGGATAACATTTCGTTCAAACATCCTATACGATTAGGTAATGTGGTGACCCTGAAGGCAAGGGTAACCCGTGCCTTTAATTCTTCCATGGAAGTTCGGATCGATGTAAAAGCAGAGGATATTCCTTCGAACACTGTGACTGAAAGCAACAGTGCATTTTTTACTTTCGTAGCAGTGGATCAATTAGGACGACCAATAGATGTACCCGAAGTTGAACCAGAAACAGCGGAGGAAAAAGAATTCTATGATGGGGCGCTCCGGCGGAGGCAACTTCGTCTAATTTTAGCGGGCAGAATGAAACCCTCTGAGGCAAAAGAATTAAAATCTATTTTTGACATCTCTTAGCATGATGCAGACATATCCCGCTGGAAAACCTTTACTCGGAGGAGCTTTACAACATTCAAGCCAAAGGTCTTAATTGTAATCTCGAAACCATGGTCCGAAATTCAGGAGGACGAAAAAACGCTTGTTAGGAAAAATTTTGAGTGCCGTAAAACTCTCACTGTCATCGGTTCAAATCATAAATCGCGACAGAATTTGGGGTCGAAGATTTCAATGCCTATGGGCCCGCCTGCATTATTGCCTTTGGGGCAACCTTGAAAAATTCCACTAAAATGTATGAAAAGATCGCAGCAGAGCGGACTGCAATCGTTGTCGCCGATGAGTTGCGCCAACTCGATGATGTACGAAAAAGAAACCTTTGGCTAACGTTGAAAGAAGTATTTCATTCTTAAATAAGCCGTCACCAGTGATTTTGCTGGTTATAGTTCTTCTTTTATATTTGCCACACTTTAAAAACCGCGTGGAAAAGTTAATGGCTTTTTAAACGTAAATGCAAACCTAAATCAATATGGAAAACATTCTTTACCTATTACCAGGATTCGGAATTCTCGGCCTGTTGTTCGTTGTCTGGAAAAGTGCGTGGGTCGCCAAGCAAGATGCCGGAACAGACAAAATGAAAAAAATTGCCGAGCCATATATCCGAAGGAGCAATGGCGTTTCTGAAAGCTGAGTATAAAGTGTTGGCCATTTTTGTTGTATGCGTAGCATTTTTACTTGCCTTTACGGCAGATAGTGAAGGCTCTCACCCGCTCGTAGGTGTATCTTTTGTTTTAGGGGCATTTTGTTCGGCGCTGGCAGGTTTTATCGGAATGCGTGTAGCCACCAAAGCCAACGTGAGAACTACCAACGCTGCCCGTACCAGTCTAGGCAAAGCCCTTGAAGTCGCATTTGCCGGTGGCTCAGTTATGGGAATGGGTGTAGTTGGATTAGGTGTTCTGGGACTGAGCGTATTATTAATCGTTTACTCAAAGATGTTTGGAGTCGGTGATCAAATGAGCTTGAATCAGGTGATCACCGTAATAACAGGTTTCTCTTTTGGTGCATCTTCTATTGCACTTTTTGCTCGTGTAGGTGGTGGTATTTATACAAAAGCTGCCGACGTTGGCGCTGACTTAGTTGGAAAAGTTGAGGCTGGTATCCCTGAAGATCACCCGCTACAATCCTGCAACCATCGCGGATAACGTGGGAGATAATGTTGGAGATGTTGCCGGGATGGGTGCCGATTTATTTGAATCGTACGTGGGCTCGATCGTGGGAACGATGGTGTTGGGTGCAGCTTTTATGGTCCCTGGTTTCAGTGATAATTTTAATGGATTGTCTGCTGTTCTCCTTCCGCTGGTGCTGGCGGGTGTCGGTATCGTGATGTCGTTCCTTGGAACATTTTTCGTGAAAGTAAAAGAAGGCGGAGATCCACAGAGGGCCCTGAATATGGGAGAGTTTGTCTCTTCGATAATAATGATTGGCGCATCGTATTTTATCATTGTGTGGATGCTTCCTGCAGAGTGGTGGTTCAAAGATCCATTATATGAGTGGGCTGATCCTGAAAAAGGAAATCATTACACGGCAATCGGTGTGTTTTGGGCGACTGTTATAGGTCTCGTTGGCGGAGTTCTTGTTGGTCTTGTCACAGAACATTATACCGGTATGGGTAAAGGCCCTGTTAATTCAATCGTAAGGCAATCCTCTACAGGCGCTGCAACCAACATTATTGCAGGTCTTGGCGTAGGTATGATGTCAACGGCTATTCCTATAATTATTATTGCCCTTTCCATTATTGGTGCTTTTTACTTTGGAGGATTATATGGTATCGCCATTGCTGCCGTTGGTATGCTTTCTAATCTAGGTATTCAATTAGCGGTTGATGCTTACGGTCCGATATCTGATAACGCTGGGGGTATTGCAGAAATGTCTGAGCTTCCAAAAGAGGTTCGTTCCAGAACCGATAAATTGGATGCAGTTGGTAACACAACTGCTGCGATCGGTAAGGGATTTGCGATTGCCTCAGCAGCTTTGACTGCACTGGCGCTGTTTGGTGCTTTTATGACAACGGCCCATCTAAGCACAATTGATGTTTCCAAAGCAAAAGTTATGGCAGGGCTTTTCATCGGAGGTATGCTTCCGTTTGTATTCTCTGCCTTGGCAATGGGTGCAGTAGGTCGCGCAGCAATGTCAATGATTGAAGAAGTTCGCCGGCAATTCACCACCATTCCTGCATTGAAAGCAGCGCTTGATTTGATGCGCAAACACGGCGATAAACCTGTAGAAGAATGGCCGGCAGAAGAACAAAAGGTGTTTCATGAAGCAGATGGCAAAGCTGAATATGGAAAGTGTGTTGAAATTTCGACGAAGGCCGCTATCCGTGAAATGGTTTTGCCAGGAATTATGGCGGTCGTTGCACCTGTGGTTATTGCTTTCTTGCCTGGCTTTGGTGTCGAGGCTTTGGGTGGAATGCTTGCAGGTGTAACCGTAACAGGAGTGCTGATGGCAATCTTCCAATCCAATGCCGGCGGTGCGTGGGACAATGCGAAAAAGAGTTTTGAAGAAGGTGTGGAAATCAACGGAAAAATGTATTACAAAAAATCAGAACCGCACAAGGCGGCTGTAGTTGGTGATACCGTTGGCGATCCTTTCAAAGATACTTCAGGTCCATCTCTTAATATCTTGTTGAAGTTGATGTCAGTGGTGGCGCTTGTGATTGCTCCGTTGCTTGTACCTGATGAACCTTCGTCCACGGGCAAAAAGGATGAATCAAAACCAAAGATTGAAAGCGTAAGCAAAGTAGACGCGGAGACTGTGGCTGCTCAAAAATAATTCTGAGAAAAACAGCTTAAAAGCCCCGTCCAAACACGGGGCTTTTTTATTCGTTTTATCTTCCGATTTTGGCATCTGAAATTCTACGGATGTGCAACTTTAAAAAGGATAATTATATATTTCGGTAATGAAACTGGTCTTCCCCCTGCTTCTTTCGACATTTTTAAGTTATGGCACAAACTTCCGTCCTTGGAAAATGGATGACGGTTGACGAATCCTCAGGAGAAGAGAAATCAATTGTTGAGATATTCGAACGAAATGGTAAAGTTTACGGCAAAATTGTAAGGATATTTACAACTGAGGATCCCGATCCAGTATGCGAGGAATGTCCGGAGGACGACCCTCGTTTTCGAAAGAAAATCATTGGAATGGAGATCATTAAGGACATGAAAAAAGGGAAGATGAGTATTCCCAGGGAAATATTTTAGATCCCCAAGATGGAAGAATTTATAGGTGTAAACTTTGGACGGAGGATGGCGCGCTGAAGGTAAGAGGGTATTGGGGTCCCTTCTACCGAACTCAAACGTGGAGGAAGGTGCATTGACCTAACTATATTGTCATTAGACGTAAAATTAACAAAAACGCATCCTAGCGGGTTACTAAGGCACTTCAAGATGGTATTCAGATCAAGCTGGCATGAACGAAACAGAGATTTTCGAACGCATCTGTAAAGGTGATGAGAAGGCTCTAGAGTTACTTGTACAAGAAATACTATCGGATGATGACAAAGTTGGTCATCACCAATAGCGGAACAGAAGATGAGGCGCGCGATGTTTACCAGGATGCTCTTATTGTCTTCTGGCAAAAGGCCACCTCAGGGAACCTGGTTTTGACATCGAAGATGAGTACCTACATCTACAGCATCTGTCAAAATCTTTGGAGGAAGGAGTTGGATCGAAAAAAACGACTTTCGAACGAAGAAAAAGATACCGCTGTTACGTTAGATACTGAAACATCAGAACGCGAGAAGATCATCGCAAAATGTATCGATCAACTCGACGGAACATGCAAGAAGGTTTTGATGTATTATTACTTTGAAGAAATGTCAATGCAGGATATCGCTGATAAGCTTGGGTTCGCAAACACCGATACTGCAAAGACAAAAAAGTATAAGTGCAAGAAAAAATTGGATGATTTGGTGAAAGCTCAGTATTCTGAGAAGGATTTTTTAGATTAGGAAATTATGGCTTCAGAAAAAGATTTAGAATTACTCGACCAATACGTTGGCAACAGGCTCACGGCTCAGGATCGAGCGGCTTTTGAAAAAAAGCTGGCATCCGATACGTCCCTTCAGAATGAATTTAATGTTCAACAACGGGTCGTTGAGAAAATCCGCGAAGCACGGATAAAGGAATTAAAAACTATGTTCAATAACGTTCCGGCGTCGGCGCTTGAACCGACAGGAACATCATTAGTGACACAGGTTGGCATTAGGCGTAGCGATAGTTGGAGTCGATCGGTGCTGGTATATATTTCTATCTAAGCAATGAGGATAAAGTTGCAGATCAACCTGTAGCTAAACAAGAAGAAGTTACATCACAGCTACCACAAATCAGTCGAACCACAGCAAGAACGAAACATCGAAACAGGAAAGTCCTGCCGCCAGGACGAACAAACTTCAGCCGAAGGCGGTAACTCCTCCTGCTGAAAGACAGAAAGCAGGAATTGACACCTCAAGCTTCCAACGAGCTAAAGACTGAGGAGGAACCTAAGGGACCTGCACCTTTGGATGTCTTCGATCCTAGCGAAGAAACTGAAGTCACGCTGCTGCAACGCCGAGAAACCAAGATCATCAGAATCGTCTCCGCTAAGTAAATCATCGATCGTAGTAGAAACTGATAACAGTAACAAGAAATACAATTTCCATTATCAGTTCAAAAATGGTAAGCTGTATCCTCTACGGAACATTTGAGAAGAACCTGTATGAGATCATGGAGTTTTTCAGCGGCAACAAGCGCACGGTCTTCTTATATTATAAAGACAGCTATTACCTGTTAAACGAAGAAAACGAAACCATCAAACCATTGGCCCCTATAAATGATCCTTCGCTTCTTAAAAAGCTGAAAGATTATCGAGGCGCCAGATAACAGAGCATATTATGAGAAAAAGGCCCGGCGAATGCCGGGCCTTTTTATTTTCCGGAAATCATCTCACCGGTATCCGCCTGTTTCGTTAAATATTTTCTCCTAACTTTGGGCGTTTTAAGGAATGCAGCGATCAGCACATAAAAAAAAATTAGGAGGTTACCCTGCGCTTGGCGTGGTTACCAGTATCACTTTAGCGCTTTTCGTCCTTGGTTTATTTGGCAATCTGCTTATTTATTCAAACCAATTCGGAAAGATCGTCCGCGATAACCTCAATGTTAAAGTATTCTTAAAAAGTACATTGACAGAAACGCAACGCAATCAGCTGGAACGTACCATCGGGGGCAAAAAATTTGTTGCTCAAACGGAAAATGCCATCACCTTCATTTCCAAAGAAGACGCCGAAAAGGATCTTATCAAACAAATCGGTGACTACAAAGAAATTCTTCGGCGAGAATCCCTTAAAAGATGCGTTCATCGTAAAGGTTGCAACAGCCTTTCAGGATACCGTGAGTTTGAAAAAAGTGAAAGCTGAGTTGGAAAATATGAATGGCGTGATTGAAGCAACCTATGAAAAACATTTATTTGATGAAGTGAATAAAAATTTCACCAACATTTCAGTGGCGCTTTTGATTTTAGCAATTTTACTCATTGTCATTACTTTTTTATTGGTGAACAGCACACTGCGAATTGCTTTATTTTCGCAACGTTTTTTAATTCGCAGCATGCAGCTGGTCGGTGCTAAAAAATGGTTTATCCAACGTCCTTTTTTATTAAGGGCGGTCGGTTATGGTCTGCTATCAAGCGTTGTAGCTTCAATTCTTCTATGGGGATTTTCGATTTATGCACAAAAGAGAATTACCGACCTTTCACTGCTGCACAACCAGGAACATTTTCTGACATTGTTAGCGGGCCTCTCCGGTGATGGGAATACTCGTTGCAACGTTGAGTACTTTTTTCTCGATTCACAAGTATTTAAAGATGTCACTAGACGAACTATACTAATATCTAAAACTACATGGAAAGTAAACTTCCTTTCGGCAAAAAGAATTACCAGCTGATGATCATCGGAGTGGTCACCTTAGTGGTGGGATTTGTGATCATGTCCTCGGACAGCGAACCACACGGCTTCGGATTTCTAGGACTAACACTTGGGCCCATCATCGTTATGGCTGGATTTATAATAGAAATTCTTGCCATCCTCCGAAAGCCGACCAAATGAGCTCACCCATTTCGCATTCGCTCGAGCATTTCTAAAATACATTTTGCATGTCTATCATTCAAGCCATCCTATTAGCCATCATTGAAGGCATTACAGAATTTTTGCCCATCTCCTCTACCGGACATATGATCATCGGATCGTCATTGATGGGAATCGCCTCTGACCCTTTTACAAAAATGTTTACGGTGGCCATTCAATTTGGAGCGATCCTGTCGGTGATCGTTTTGTATTGGAAAAAATTTCTTCCCAAATCAGATTCGTGGCAAGAGACTATCAATTTTTATTTGAAGCTGATAGTGGCTTTTATCCCCGCAGCTGTTATTGGTTTTTTATTTAACGATAAGATCGATGCGTTGCTGGAGCGCGTGGACGTCGTTGCATACGCCCTTATTGCCGGAGGAATTTTCTTTTTGTTTGTCGATAGGATCTTTCAAAAAAACGAGGAATACGATGACCAGGCCGTTACCTATCCATCTGCCCTTAAGATCGGATTTTTTCAGACCATTGCTATGGTCCCTGGCGTATCAAGATCCGCAGCCACGATTATTGGAGGATTGACGCAGCATTTTAACAAGAAAACTGCAGCAGAATTTTCCTTTTTTCTCGCAGTGCCAACGATGTTTGCCGCCACGATTTATAAAATGTATAAATTTTATGATGGCGGTGGCTCCTTTGGATCGAGTGAGATAATGTTACTTGTGATCGGGAACATTGTCGCTTTCGTCGTTGCCATTCTCGCGATTAAATCGTTTATCAGTTTCCTGACAAGAAATGGATTTAAAATTTTCGGATACTACCGTATTCTTGTTGGCATCATCATCCTGATACTCTATTATATGGGCGTTGGACTTTCCATCGTATAATGGAACCAGCCGAAGATCCTGGCCGAATTTTACTCGTTAACAAGCCGTTACACTGGACGTCGTTTGATGTCGTGAACAAACTGCGGTATAAACTCAAGACTAAAAAAATTGGACATGCGGGAACCCTGGATCCACTGGCGACAGGTTTGTTGATTATTTGTGTTGGGAAAATGACGAAGAGAATAGAAGAATTCATGGGTCAGGAAAAAGAGTACACAGGAAAATTTATTCTCGGTCAAACGACCTTGTCGCACGACTTAGAAACACCGGTCAGTGAACAAAAAGATATCGGTCACATTACTCCGGAGATGATTTACAAGACCAGCACCATCTTCTTAGGAAATATCCAGCAACTCCCACCTCAACATTCCGCTATCCGAATCAAGGGTAAGCGCGCCTATGAATTTGCCAGGGCGGGAAAAGAAATAACGTTAACTGCACGTGAGGTTACGGTTAACGCATTTGAAATTGAACAAATAAATTTGCCGGAAGTAAGTTTTCGCATTGCGTGCTCCAAAGGGACGTATATTCGGAGTTTAGTACGTGATTTTGGCGCTCATCTGCAGGTGGGCGCGTATCTATCGGCCTTGTGCAGGACCCGTATTGGAAAATTCAGACTGGAGGATGCAGTATCGATAGATCAAATTGAAGTGTAAAGTTCTATGCTACACCATGCTTTAAAACTTTTGAAAGACATTCATTAACATTAAAATTCCAATCTCAATGTTAGCATGAAAATATACCACGGAGTTGAAGATTTTGTAAGACTAACCAATGCTGTTGTTACGAGTGGCACCTTTGACGGCGTTCACGTAGGGCATTCGAAGATACTCGCCAGACTTCGGGAAATTGCCTCCAAGGCAAATGGTGAAACCGTTGTAATTACTTATTGGCCGCATCCTCGGCTGGTATTACATCCTGAGGACACATCGCTGAAATTATTGAATACGTTCGAAGAAAAAGCAGAGTTACTCAAGGCCCAGGGTATTCATCATTTGATCCGAATACCGTTTACAAAGGAGTTTTCTCAATTGACATCGGAAGAGTTCATCACGCAGATTTTAGTCGATACGATTGGAACCAAGACGCTCGTGATCGGGCATGATCATCATTTTGGAAAAAATCGCGAAGGTAGTTTTGAGCAGCTCAGACGCAATGGGCCCAAATATGGTTTTGAGGTTGAAGAAATTCCACGGCAAGATGTTGATCATGTAGGCGTCAGCTCGACAAAAATAAGAATGGCACTCGAGGCAGGAGATATAGCAACCGCCAGCCATTTCTTAGGTCACCCCTACACCATTACGGGCCGTGTAGTGATGGGCGATAAACTGGGAAGAATTCTTGGTTTCCCGACTGCGAATATCGAGATCGATACCTTTTACAAACTCATCCCCGCAGATGGAATCTATGCCGTTACCATTGACTACAGTCACCGGCACTTTAATGGAATGTTATACATTGGCAACCGACCCACGGTGAATGGGATCAAGCGTAACATTGAAGTAAATATTTTCGACTTTAATAAAGACATATACGGGGACTCTTTAACAATATCCTTTCACCACCTCATCCGAACCGACATTAAGTTTAACGATCTCGAAGAACTGAAAAGGCAACTTCACCTGGATAAGGAAGAGGCGTTGAAGCTGTTGTCAGCGGGCGGATAATCAGAGTCGTTATCCGTTATCGTTATCGTTATCAGTTAATCGGTGAGCCAGTTAAAAGGTTCTTAGTTTAAAAATCTGAATATCTCTATATTCAATCAAAAATTCTCACACAAATCCTACGGATAACTTCTAACTGATAACGGATTAACTGATAACGGACTTCGCATGTTGTGGTCGCCTTCAAAAGAATTTATTGAACAAGCTAACCTTACGCCATTATATGCGGTGGCTGGCGACAAATAAAAAATTGTCATTTGATGGCTATCACCAACTTTGGCAATGGTCGGTTGATAACCTTGATTATTTTTGGGAATCCATCTGGGAATATTTTGACATCCTTCATGACGGGAACTATCGTTCCATTGATTGGTGAACAGAAAGAGTTCCATGTTTCCTGGTTTGAAGGGGTAAATCTGAATTACGCCGAACATATTTTCAGAAATTTCACCCACGAACGCCCTGCCATTGTCTTCAAGACTGAATTAGGCAGCGTCAACGAAATGAGTTGGGAAGAACTTGAAAGTAAAACCGCCTCTCTGCAGCAACACTTCAGAACCTGGAAGATTGCTTCTGGCGATCGGGTTGTGGCCCTTTTACCTTGTATTCCTGAGGCCACAGTTGCTTTGCTTGCCACGGTATCTTTAGGCGCAATATGGTCGAGCTGTTCGCCGGATTTTGGTACCGCTGCTATTCTTGACCGCTTTGCTCAAACAAATCCCAAAGTGTTGATTGCTACTGATCGATATAACTACGGTGGCAAATCGTATGATAAAACTGCAGTGATTGAGGAGTTGATAAAAAGTCTTCCAACGTTGGAGAAAGTCATTTTAATTTCCGAAAATCCCGTCGGCGAATTTTGGGACAAACCTGTCGTTACGTGGCAGTCCGTTACCGGCGATAAGGCCGGAGCCCTTCAATTTGTTCGCGTCCCCTTCTCTCATCCTCTTTGGATTTTATATTCTTCAGGAACGACTGGATTGCCAAAAGCATTCGTGCATTCCCACGGCGGTATTTTGTTGGAACAACTAAAATATGGAGCGTTCCACAATGATTTTAAACCAGGCGAAAGATGTTTCTGGTACACCACCACAGGCTGGATGATGTGGAATTATATCCATGGAAGTTTGTTGGCGGGAGCAACGATGGTGTTATACGATGGCAGTGTTGCATATCCCGATCTGAATGCGCTGTGGAAATTCGCCGAGGACGCACAGCATTCACCACTTCGGCACCAGCGCTGCTTATCTTTTAGCAAACATCAAAGAAGATCTCCATCCTGCCAAAAACTTTGATTTGTCTTTTCTCCGCTCCATTAGTTCAACGGGTAGCACGCTACCGCCGGAAGCGTTCCATTGGGTTTATCGCGAAATAAAAAAAGACCTTTGGCTGGTATCCATGAGTGGAGGCTCCGATGTTTGCAGCGCATTCGTGGGGGGAAATCCAACGTGGCCGGTACATGCAGGTGAAATTCAATGCCGCGCGTTAGGATGTAACCTCCAGGCATTCGACGAAGAAGGCCGGGCCATGGTTGGGGAAGTCGGTGAGATGGTGATCCTAAATCCCATGCCTTCTATGCCAATTTATTTTTGGAATGATCCAGAATACAAAAAATACAACGAAAGTTATTTTCAAACCTATCCAAACGTATGGCGTCATGGGGATTGGATTAAAATTACCGAGCATTATGGTGTGATCATCTATGGAAGGTCAGACGCCACGCTAAACCGTGCAGGTGTGCGGATCGGTACCAGTGAAATTTATCGCGCGCTCGATAAAATCGAAGAAGTGAAAGACAGCTTAATCATTTGCATCGAAGAAAAAGATGGTAGTTTTTGGATGCCTTTGTTTGTCATGATGAAAGACGGCAGGATACTCACGGAGGAAATCAAACAAAAAATCAATCGGACGCTGCGCGCAGATTATAGTCCCAGACACGTGCCCGATGAAATTATTGCGGTCAAAGACATTCCCTATACGATCAGTGGAAAGAAAACAGAAGCCCCGGTGAAAAAAGTCTTGATGGGCAAAGATCCCTATAAAGTAATAAGCGCGGGGTCGTTAAGGAACCCAGATGCTATGAATGAATTTGTGCTAATGGCACAGAAACGCTTGTCGTGACGTCTTGTCTTCAAACCTCCGTAAAAACGGCCGAAAAATAAAAACCTGGATTATTCAGCAACTGACGAAACTTCAAACATCAAACTAGAAACTTAAAGCGCGTATTAAATTGCGGCCATGAAAAAATCGACGATCAATTTTACCGTAGAGTTAGACGAAAATAATGTACCTGAAAAAATTTTCTGGGAAGCTACGGGCAAGCCCGAGCCCGGGCTTTCTGAGACCAAATCAATCAGCGTTGCACTGTGGGACCACACGCAAAAAAATACGTTGCGGATCGACCTTTGGGCAAAGGATATGCCCATAGAGGACATGAAGCGTTTTCATGTTGAATGTCTTGGCGGCATCGCCCAAAGTATCCTAACTTCTACACAAGACGAGTTCATGTCCAGCGAGATAAACGCCCTTTGCGATCGACTGGTGAAGCATCTAAAAGGCTAAATACCCAATTTCCGTTTTAATCAAACGTTTGTTTTTTCATAATTTTTTGTACTTTTCTGATAAGAAGCTCGGTATGCATACTATTTTGCGCTGAGCTTCCTCCTTAAATAAACCTTATCTAGACTGTATGAAGAATTTTTACAAAAATTCATTATTCACCGGACTCATTTTTCTGTGTGGAGTCGTCGGATCATATGCTCAAACTTCCATTTCCGGCAAGGTGGCAGATGGCGTTAGCGGCGATCCACTAGCAGGCGTGAATATTATTGTTAAGGGAAGAGTTTTGGGTACCATCACCGATACAAATGGTGCTTTCAGCCTTACCGTCAACGATCCGCCTCCAATGACACTCGTCTTATCCTTTGTAGGATATAGAAGCCAGGAAATAGAAATAACAAATGCGAATACATCGGGCCTGGACATAAAATTAGAAGAACAAACCATCCTGGGTCAGGAAGTAGTCGTTTCTGCTTCACGGGTGGAAGAAAGTATTTTAAAATCCCCCGTAACGGTAGAAAAACTCGATCTGCTTACGATCCGACAAACGCCGGCGCCAGATTTTTATGACGCCCTCGCCAATGTAAAAGGCGTTCAATTTACTTCCAGCAGCTTAAACTTTCCTCAGATCAACACCCGAGGTTTTGCCACTATCGCCAACGTGCGTTTTGTGCAGATGGTCGATGGTATCGATACCCAGGCCCCATTGCTAAATTTTCCCACCGGCAATATTGTAGGAATTGGTGAATTGGATACCGAGAGTATGGAACTACTTCCCGGAACAGCTTCCGCACTCTATGGCCCCAATGCATTTAACGGAGTTCTCTTAATGAATAGCAAAAGCCCGTTTGAATACCAGGGTCTTAGCGCTCAAATTAAAGGAGGCATTACAACGTCCGATGCACAAGGAGAATCTTATCCCTTTTATAGTTTCAATGCCCGTTACGCCAAAGCATTTAATAACAAGTTTGCCTTCAAAGTGAACTTCGCCTATATGCTGGCCGAGGATTGGCATGGAAACGATTATAGAACTGATATAAATAATCCAGAGTCAGACGTAGACCTTAGCCGTTCAAAAGATTTTGACGGTGTTAATCTATATGGCGATGAACTTGAACTAGCCGTTCCGGTACCCAATGTTGGAGTCATCCATCGCACAGGCTGGAAAGAAGAAGATCTTGTGGATAATTATGATGCGAAAAGTATTAAAGGGGACATAGCCCTTCATTATCGCATTAATGATAATCTGGAAGCTTTATATAATTACCGCTATGGCGGAGGAAGTTCAGTTTATCAGGGATCGCAAAAGTACGCGTTAAGGGATTTTACGCAGCAATTTCATAAAGTCGAATTACGATCCGACCACTTCTTCATTAGAGGGTACGTGACAATGACGGACGCAGGAGATTCTTACAACATGGGAGCACTAGGGACATATCTAAATGAGGGCATCAAACCGTCGCCCCAGTGGGCCCAGGAATATACGCTGGCCATGCAGGGATATTTTAGCGATCAGGGAGTCCCTGGCGGAAACCACGAGGCGGCCCGGGCTTTTGCAGATAGAGATAGACCAGCCGTTGGGAGCCCACAATTTAAAGAAATGCTCGAGGGCGTTCGTAATAATTATTTTCAACGACAGCCGCCTGGTGCAAAATTCATAGACCAGTCAAGGCTGTACCATGCCGAATTTAATTACAATTTTGCTGATCAGATCCAATTTGCAGAAATACAAGTCGGCGGAAATTTCAGACAATACAGTTTATTCTCAGATGGAACGATATTTAACGAAGACCCAGACGACGGGACGAACTTTGAAAGAATCAATATTGATGAGTTCGGACTCTATACACAAATCTCAAAGACGATTGCCGAGGCCTTGAAACTTACCGGATCGATCCGCTACGATAAAAATCAAAATTTTGAAGGAAGAATCACACCGCGTATCTCGGCCGTTTACACGTTTAGCCAAAATCACAATATTCGCGCCTCTTTCCAAACCGGATTTCGAAATCCAGATACCCAGGCGCAGTACATCTTTTTCCCGGCTGGTATAAACACGTTGCTGGGTAGTGCAAAAGACAATGCTGAAAGATATGGGGTTCATGAGGGTGGCGCGTGGACAAGAACATCGTACGATGCGTTTCGCGCTTCCGGCGGCGTATTACAACCGCGACGGTACACCTACAGGTGGAGATCCAAGTTTGTTGGTTGAAGATTATGTCGAATATGTAAAACCGGAAAGATTGGAGTCCTACGAATTGGGCTATAAGGGATTGCTCTCTCAAAACTTCATTGTTGATTTGAATTTTTACTATACGTCATATACGGATTTTATCGGAGGCGACGATGTTGCCGCAAAATTTCAGACCGTTCATCAGAATGTTGAATATGCGCCTGGTAAGATCTACTCTCCTTACCGTAATTCCCCCGAAGATGTAACCTCCACAGGTGTTGGCCTCGGATTGACTTACAATTTTGGTAAAGGGTATTCGATTAATGGAAACTACAACTACGCCACGTTTGACTCTAAGCAGGAGGACGGCAGTACATTCCGCGCCCAATTTAATACACCTGAAAATAAATTCAACATCGGTATTGGAAACCGTAAGCTAACCAAGAATTTTGGGTTCAACGTCAACTTCCGGTGGCAGGATGAATTCTTATGGCAATCTGATTTCGGTGACTGGATTGTTCCAGAATTTGGCGTGTTCGATGCGATGGTTAGTTACAAAATCACTTCGCTCAAAACCATCGCCAAGCTCGGTGGATCGAATCTGTTTGGCAGTGACTACCGCACGAATCTGGGAGGACCTTTCGTTGGCCAACAGTACTACATCTCCCTCACCTTTGATGAATTTTTCAAATAATTTGAAATAGGAAGACATTATGAAAAAGCTACAATACATCTTGCTTGCAATTTCCATGCTGCTTGTCGGCGCATGTGAACAAGAACTTATTGAAACGACACCAGCCGATCCGGATATGACGAACCTCACGCCTGAACCTTGTGCTGGAAGTGCAGGCTCGGCCAACTTTACAAAGTTCGTTGCCATCGGCAATTCCCTCGTCGCAGGTGTGCAGGCAGGTGCTTTGTTTGACGACGGACAGGCCAACTCATTGGCTGCAATCATAAATAAACAATTAGCCTGTGCCGGTGGAAGCAGTACGTTCACACAACCCAATATAAATACGCCTTTGGGCTTCAATCTCTTCATAACACCCAACCCCACCGCTGGCGGTACTGTATTAGGAAGAATGTTACTCCAGGGGACACCACCCAGGCCAACGCCTCAGGTATCAAACGTAGGCAGCGATTCCCAATCCTGCCGTCAATCCAGCCTTCATTTATACAGGTCCAAAAAGCGCGTTAAATAATTTCGCTGTGCCCGCTGTTCTCTTGGGGCAATCGCTAATTCCACAAACCGGTGCCTGGGCTGGCGCAGGCACGGATCCACGATTTAATCCATTCTATGGCAGACTGGCATATCCTGGTACAGGAACTTCGACAATCATTGGTGACGCGGCCGCTACAGGTAGCACATTCTTTTTGTTTTGGTTAGGCCTTGATGATTTCTTTTTACACGCCGCTTTTGGCGGTGATCCTACCAAGGCACCCCTTACGCCAACGGGTCCCCTACCCAATGGCTTTGATGGCCAATATGCTGCTGCGGTGGGCTCTCTCCTTGCTTCCAATCCTGAACCTTAAAGGTGTCGTGGGCAACTTCCCTAACATTTTTGCAATGCCACACTTCAGAGCGGTGGCATGGAATCCTATTCCCCTGGATGCCGCTACAGCGGCAGCGGTTACAGCGCCCTCGCCAATGGTTACAATGGATTTTTAACCGCAACTGGCAGCCAACGGCCTCATTACCGAGGCGGAAAAGACGGCTCGAACGTTGACTTATGCGGCAGGATCAAATCCGATTTTAATATCTGACGAGACGCTTACAGATTTATCCCCCTATATGGCAGGACCCGCCGCTGCGCTCCTACCCTACGCAAGAGCGAGACAAACAAAAAGCACCGATATCATTCCTCTCAGCACGGGAACAGTGTTGGGTACGCCGGTCGGTGGAGATCCCACTAAAATAAATGGCGTAACCGTACCGTTGGGTGATCAATACGCCCTTATCCCAACGGAAATTATTGCCATCGAGACAGCGCGTGCTTCATTTAATGCAACGGTTAAGAGCATCGCCGATGGCAATCCCACCCGACTCGCCCTTGCTGATGTGAATAAAGCGTTTACGGATTTCATAACGGCAAGACTTTTGGTGATTAACAACGTCGCCATCACGCCGCTAATTGATCCGCCTACAGGCATCTTCTCTGAAGATGGAGTTCATCCCAATAGTCGCGGCTATGCTTTCCTCTCCAATATTTTCATTGAAGCGATCAACACGAAATTTGGCTCGAGCATACCCCTGACAAATATCAGTAAATACAAGCCCACGGGGTTACCAATTCCTTAGAAGCTGTAAAGCAGAAAGCTGAAAGCCAAAAGCTTTGCAGCTTTTGCTTTAGCTTTATTAGCTTTATGAAATTTTACTTTTTTTCGTTCGTCCAAATTTTTTTAATTCCATGACGAAACTCAATAATCCTGAAGGAGAAGTCCTCACGCTGAAAAATAAAAACGGACTTGAGATGACGGTCACCAATTTTGGTGGAAGGGTTATCACGCTAAAGGTACCGGACAAAAATGGAAAGCTGGGGGACATCGTATTAGGTCACGACACTCCACAGGATTATATTGGAGGTCACCCGCATTTTGGTGCATTGATTGGCAGGTATGCGAACCGTATTTCGAAGGGAAACTTGTCCATTGGCAACCAACATTACCAATTACCCATCAACAACGGAGCCAATCATTTGCACGGCGGAACAGGGTTTAGCCATCGTAACTGGAAATTGACTCCCCTTGAAATAAAACACGAAACAGCGTTGCTGCTCGAATATTGGAGTCCGGATGGAGAAGACGGATACCCTGGCAATGTACAAGCAAAAGTGACCTTTATTCTTTCCAATAATAATGAATGGATCATTGACTATGAAGCTACAACAGATCGGCCAACCGTTGTAAATCTGACGCAGCACAATTTTTACAACCTGGCTGGAGAAGGAAATGGCGATATTCTCGACCATGAATTGATGATCAACGCCGATCGTATGACGCCAGTTGACCAATGGGTTAATTCCTACAGGCGAATTAAGAAATGTTGAAGGTACTCCATTTGATTTCAGGAAGTTTGCAACGATCGGTTCCAGAATCGATCAGAATGACGAACAACTTGATTTTGGGAAGGGCTATGACCACAACTGGGTACTCAATAAAAAAGGTCGTGAGCTGTCCCATGCTGCTACCGCCATTGACCCAGAGAGCAAAAGAAAAATGGAAGTATGGACAACCGAACCGGGCATGCAGCTTTACACCGGAAATTTTTTAGACTCGACTGACAAAGGGAAATCCGGAAAAACATATCCATTTAGATCAGCGTTCTGTCTGGAGACACAACATTTCCCTGACTCGCCGAACCACCCTGAATTTCCCTCAACGCTATTATCGCCAGGCGAGACGTATCATCAACAGACTGTATTTAAGTTTGGGATAAGTAGTTAGGGCCTGCTGAAAAAGTTCTTAGCCCCTAACCTTATTACCTTAGTAATAGTAACTGCTTTGCTTAACTACAGAACCTTATTACCTTATCTGAGACAACTCATCAAATTAAAATTCCCGGGCAATAATGTAATAAGGTTGTTTTGTCATGCTTTCAAAGTCACTAAGGTAATAAGGTTTGAAGCGCGCGGCTTATTTAACCACTCAGGCGTAAAAGTGAAGCACAACAATTTACCACTCGGCACAGCTCTTGTATTAGCCGCTGCATTTTGCGCAGCGCTAAAAAATAGATTTTACGGACGCGCTGTTTCCAATCCCGCATTCTTCCAATCTTTATAACCACCCTTGAGCAGATAAATACTCTTAAAACCGGCTGAGTCCATTTGTTTTGCTGCGTCGCCGCTGCGTTTACCTGAAAGACAGTAAACAAAATATGGTTTGCTCTTGTCAAGGGCATTAATTTTTTCACCAAAAGAAGGATCCTTAAAATCAATATTGATTGCACCTTCAATAATACCTTCTGAAAATTCATCGGGCGTGCGCACATCGACAAGAACGGCATCGGGTTTTGAGGCAAGCGTGGACTTAAAATCATCAGGCGCAAGGGCCACTATTTTATTTTCCGAAGCTTCTTTTTTCTCTGTAGGCGTGCAGCCTGGCATTAACAATAGCAATCCAAATAAAAGTCTGAAGGGGATCCAGTTTTTCATATTAATTCAATTAGCAAATGAATTTACTAAATATATCCGGCAATTTTGTAGGCAACGAAACCGGTCCATTCTTTGAAAAGTTTTTCCCAAATAATAAATCCTTGAATGGCTGGGAATAAAAATTGTAGGTATAAATGGTTTATCAGCAATTCCATAAAAGTCAGTACTAAATGGTTCTAACGTCAACCCCGCTTTGCGATAACAAGCCATTGATCGCCGCATATGAAATGCAGAAGTGATCAAGAGGCAATCCTCAGATTTAACCTGAAGGGAATCCAGGATTTTTTTCACTGCAACCGCCGACTCATAGGTATTGCGTGTTTTATTTTCGATGATAATATCTAACTCATTGACACCCGCCATTAGCATTACCTTTTTGAATTTATTGGCTTCAGGCTCATCCTGCCTGAGCAGCTTGCCACTCCCACCACTCACCAAAATTTTCTTTATCAATCCTAGTTTGTACAGCTGAATGGTATGCGTGACGCGATCTGCCCCGCGTTGAAAATATACCCGGTCATCAGGCTGAAGAAACGGTATGGTCGTTCCAGTCAGTACGATCCCTATTTGATGCGGCCGAATTTCATTAAAGGGTTTGGGATCCACTTCCCACATCCGCATTATTTCATTGGAAGTAAAGTCGTTAGAGAAAAGGAGAAACAGCACAAATCCCGTCCAAAAAAAATATTTTTTCCAGGGCTGCTTCTTCACGAATACATAAAGGACAAAAAAAACAAAAACCTGAGTAATCGGTAAAAACAAAAAACTCAATATTTTGGAAAGGGCAAAAAACATCTTTTCTCAAATTATTTTCGCCTATAAGGATTAGACAGGTTCCCGATTCCTTCAATAATTTTTCGTAGAATATCAAAATACAACGCAAGGGCTAACGCAATGGTCATCGACCAAATTACGGCCAGTATTAAAATAGAAGGTATCGATATCTTCCCTCATAAAATGTTTTGCCGGCATATAAAATTGGGCATCAAAGTCAATGGCATGGTCAGGGTCAGGATCTTTATAAATGGGATAAATTTTTTGAATAAGCTTGCCATCCTTTTCAATGATCCGGTGAGTCTCCGTTAGATTTTTAACCAGCTCGGTAATTGCCTCGTTGTGGTAGGCTTCCCTAAATCTGTTGAAGAGCGCAGTCTTTTCTGGCGTGCTAGTCAGACTCATAATTACTTCTTCCTTCTTATGATCGGCAGCATTATATCGATTGACATAAAATTTCTTTAGACTTTCCAGGTACCTTGAAACCTGATTATACGTCGCTGAATCAAATTTCTCAACGGCGAGATTATCCATTGCCGAAAGGTTCTGGCGTGTTTCTTCCAGTTCCCTTGAAAGTTCACGTTTAATAATCAACAAATCCTCAGCGACTTTTAACTTGATGCTTTCATCGTTGGATTTGAAATGATTGAGACAATATTGAAGTTTCGTTTCGACCTCTGGGATAAAGTAAACTTTTTTGTAATCGGAATTGGCCATGATCTTATCGTACAAGTAGAACTGCCGCTCGAAATCATTGTCTTTAAACTGCGACACCATAGCCGCTTCAAACGCCCAGCGAGACGCCATCAGGTCGCCAACAAAGGGTACAGTAGCTGAATTACCAATTCGAGGATTTAGTTTGTCGAATTTCACAACCACGCCACTCAAAATTAACTGCGGTATCAGCAACAATGGAATAAGAATATAAATTGTCACGGCTGAATTAAACGCTGATGAGATATTTAAGCCTAACAGGTTGGCAAAGCAGGCCGTGGTGAACAAAATAAACCAGTGTTGCAAAAACATTCCTTCGATTTTCAAAATCAGGTTTCCCACCAACACAAATGTGAATGTCTGAATGGCGGATAAAAGGAAGAGAATGGAGATCTTGGAAACGATATAACTGCTTCGACTCAAATGCAGGAAAGCTTCCCGTTTTAAAATTTTCCGGTCGCGAATGATTTCTTCAGCGCTTACCGTTAGCCCCATGAACAATGCAACAATGATGCTCATGAATAAGTACGCCGGAAGATTCAAATTTTTAGAAAAAACATATTCACCTAAAAATTTATCATTCTCATTGTAGTAGCGTACTATAAATGCAAGAATAAACGCGAGCACAGGAGCTTCCAGCAAATTGATAATCATGTACTGGCGATTGTGAATTTTTGCCTGGACATCACGCAACGAAAACAGGTGAGCCTGTTTTAATCGCGTCGGAATATTCAGCGTCGAGTGAGGAACCTCTTTTGACGTTTCTACCGAGAACGGCCTGTGTTTCTGCTTATATATAGCGTTCCATTGGTCCGGCGAAATTTTTCGCTCGTTGGTAAAATGCCCATACTCATTTATCACCTTCGTCTCGATGATGTTAAATATTTGTTCTGGGTTTACATTCCCACAATCATGGCATTCCCCCTCATCGCTATTGATCAGATTAATGCTTTTCTTAAAATAAACGATGGAGTCGACAGGATTTCCGTAGTAAATCTGGTAACCGCCCGTATCGAGAATCAAAAGTTTGTCAAACATCTTAAAAATGTCTGATGAAGGTTGGTGGATGACAGCAAAAACCAATTTTCCCTTTAGCGACAGTTCTTTGAGTAAGTCGATGATATTTTCTGAATCACGGGAGGATAACCCACTCGTTGGTTCATCACAAAAAAGCACGGCAGGTTCGCGCAATAGTTCCAGTCCAATGTTTAGGCGTTTTCGTTGACCACCACTGATTGTTTTCTGCAGCGGTGATCCCACTTTTAAGTCCTTGGTTTCGGTGAGGCCCAGATCCTCCAGAACTTTTACCACCAACGCATTAATTTCTGACTCCGATAAATTGGTGAAGCAAAGTTTGGCAGCGTAATATAGATTCTGATATACCGTCAGATCTTCGATCAGCAGATCATCCTGGGGCACAAAGCCAATGACCCCTTCAATTTTTTCTGGATTTTTATGGATGTCAATTCCGTTGATTAATACTTGTCCTTCTGAGGGTTTTTCCGAGCCATTGAGTACGTGCAGCAGTGTGGATTTCCCTGCCCCGCTGCCGCCCATTAATGCGATGAGATTCCCGGATTCTTCTGACAAGCTGACACTCCTTAACCCTAGCCTGCCATTTTTAAATTTGAAGCTAATATTTTTTCCTTCGAAGGAAAGTCTCGGAAATTGACCGAACTTTTTAAAGCGGTTCAGAATATCGCCATAATATACCGGCTCATCTTTTTCCCAACGCAACATACTGCCTACTGCAAGAACCGTTATCCGTCCTGACTTCACCGGTACACCATTCAAATAAACATCCGAACCTCCCAGGTATTTTATGAAATAAAACTCCGCCTGTTCGACATACAAAACTGCAATGAAGCCATTCAAATGATTTCTGCCGATGTGTTGTGATGCAGAAAATGTCTGGGCAGGCGAAGAATCTATAATAAGAATTTGCGAATGATCTAACTGAGTTGCTTGTTGGCCTAAGACAAAAGTTTTAATGGCAGCAAGTTCCTTAGCAGTGATTTTAAAATTCTTTCCAATGGTGTCAACCAATTCGTTTTCGCGGTCCGAAATACTGCCATCAGCCTGAATGATATTGAGGATCTCCAGAACAATAACAATTTTTTGTTTTTGGGTAAGATCCGAATTTACCTGTTGACAAAGCTCGTCGACATTACTGACCTCAGTGGTGATGTCGCCCGTCTTAGGAGCAAGATTTCCAATAAAACTATCAAACATTCTCAGATAGGAGTCAACTGAGGCATAACTGACGTGCCCCTCCAAAAATATTCGTATCTGGTCGCGCTCCTGATCTGTTACCTCATCTTCTTTCGCTACTAGGGCAAACAATCGAAGAATGGCTTTAAGTAACTGTTCGCTCATCGTAAGGTTTTATTGTCAGAATAGCTAAGATAACTGAAATGCTATTACGGCAAAAAAATAAGGAACTGGTATCCCAATCCCTTATTTTTATTATCGTTTAATAGTGACCGATTACTCCGTAATGATTTTTCTCATTTTTTCGACGATGGTCGTCACCTCAATGAGGTTTTTATCGGAAAGCACCAGGTTAGCCTTATTGTTCTTAATTTGTTCTTCAATATTCAAAGCGTTATACGCGGCCTCAAGGGCTTTCAAATCGGACACAATAGTTGTAACGGGCTCAGTTTGCTCAACGACTTGACAACATTTTCACAAGGTCAGAAACTGATTTTTTCTGGTCCAGCACCACCCGGATAATGGGGGTAAGAACCAAGTTTCTTGAGTCATCGGGAAGAAGATCTTTAGGGTATGATTTAACCAGGCCAGTAGCGATATAAAGACCTTCTACAAAGCTGCCGGTCACCACCAAAGCTGACAATTTGTTCCGGTTATCATCAGCCAAATAATTCTCAGCCTTTTTCATGGTCTGATCGAGAAGGTGAGTCAACGAATCCTTATTCGAAATATTAGCTTCAAATTTTTGAAGTACCTCGACATCAAAAGATCCAATAATGCCGAGGTTATCTGCCAATGTTTTAGTAGAATTCAGATAGTCAATAGCTTCCTGCGTTTTATCGTAAGAACTGAGATATCCGATATCCGCAGCATATACACCTAGATTAAGGGCTGCCTTATCGGTACGCGAGGCATACTGGTCGACTTTTGTACGCGGATTTACCAAGCTTTCATTAAATTCGGCCCCAGTAGCTTGTAATAAATATGGAATTTCTGAAGGAGATGGGATATTGTAGATAACTTCTTCTATCTGTTCTTTCAGGCTCTCTTCTGCTTCCTTGAATTCAGATGAGTTTTTATCCTTATCGCTACTGGAAGACCCGCAAGAGGCCAAACCTATGGCTATCAGGGTACTAAAAACTAAATTAATGGGGTGCGTAAATTTCATGGTAATGCTTAGGTTTAGAGTTCCAATTTTAACATATTTTTCAAAGCTTTAAAACCAACATTTATATTTTAAGTGATTTTTTCTCCTTTTGACTACTTTTTTATTAAGTTTATTAATGCACCTTTGAAAAACAGTTATGCCGAGACTAGTAGATAAGACGGTGTTGATCGATGACAGTGATATCGATCTCTTTATTCAGCGAAGATTTTTGGAAGTTTATGATTTCTCGAACGAGCTATTGCTGTATAAATCAGCTGATGAAGCATTGAATTGGTTGAGGAATGCAACCCACACACAAGCCCCTGATATCATTTTCCTGGATTTGAACATGCCAGAGGTCGACGGCTTCTCCTTTTTAAAAAATTTCAAAGACCTGCCAGATTTGGTTAAAACCAAGTCCAAAATTGTGGTGCTTACCAGCTCAAACAGCGCCAAGGATCGCTCACAGGCCTTCACCTTTCCCAACGTTATTCAGTTCATTACCAAACCGTTGAAGCAGTCCGACATCGAAGATTTGAAGAAGCTGATCAACCACAGCGAATTTACCGGTCAAGCCAATCTTTGAACTCCTGTACCCGCTCACGCGACACAATAATATCAGAATCGTCTGAACCCTTTAGGACAAGCTTTAGGCGGCTGTTGGTATAACTCACCATATCTTGAATCGCCGTGGCAGAAATGATGTACTTTCGGTTGATACGAAAAAATTGCTGAGGATCCAGAACGTCCTCCAATTGATCGAGGGTAAAATCTAAAATGTGCTTGCGACCATCGGTAATTTTAGCGAATGTGGTCTTTTCCAGACTAAAAAAGTACTGAATGTCGCTTACTTCAATCGACTTAAGGTGCTCACCAACCTTTAACACGAACCTGGTCTTGTATTTTCGCGTAAGCAGCCTCACGGCTTCCCCAATATTGGCCAACATTTCCGTCGCATTGTCCTTTCGCTGTGTAAGGGAGTTTAATTTTTTTAACGCACCTTCCAGATCATCTTTGTCCACCGGTTTTAGAATGTAATCAATGCTATTAACTTTAAATGCCTTGAGCGCATAAGCATCATAGGCCGTGGTGAAGATCACGGGTGATTTTACCTGGCATTGTTCAAAAATTTGAAAGCTGATCCCATCGGCTAGTTGAATGTCCATAAAAATCAGATCAGGTGGAGAATTTTCCCTCAACCATCTGACCGATTCTTTGACTGAGTCCATCCTTGCTAATATTGTCACGCGAGGAATCAGCTCCGCTATCAAAGTTTCCAGACGTTTTATTGCCTGTGGTTCATCTTCTATTATTAACACGCGTTCGATCATGTATGAAATATCATTGGCAATCGTACAATAAATTTCTCACGCTCGATCACGTCGACCTTTTTGTCTGTTAAGAATTCATATCGCTTTCGAATATTTTCGAGTCCAATTCCCGGCGAAGCCTCCACCCTCTCTTCTTTCTTCTGAAGATTGTTTTCAACTACAATAAAATCTCCATCAGTATAGATTTGTATACTTAGGGGAGACTGCTCGGAAATAATATTGTGTTTGATAGCGTTCTCAACCAACATCTGAAGTACCAATGGGGCTACCATACACGTTTTTTCATCCAGAGAAACTGTAAGTTTTAGTTTGTCGCCGAACCTGATCTGCTGAAGAAAAAGGTAAGAGTTCAAAAATTTTTTTTCCTCTTCTAAAGGAACAATCTCCGTATCGCGTGTATCCAGCAAGTAGCGATACACTTCCGAAAGCTGCTTGATAAATTTTGCTGCTTTGTCCTGATCTTCGTAGACCAGATTCGTAAGCGCATTTAGAGAATTAAACAAGAAATGAGGATTCACCTGATTACGCAAGGTTTCAAATTTGGCAACAGTACTTTCGCGTTTAAATTTCTCGGCATCGATCGCTGTCTTACGCCAGTTAAATAAAAAGGAACGGCTCGTCAACAAGACCGTTATCACTAACGTGATGCCCACACTCATGTAAATTGTCTTCGAAATGGCGCCAATATTTAAGTCGGAAAACATCTCCGTAAGGCTCATTACAAGATATATGGTAGGTACGGTGTACAGGAGCATAACAACCAATCCCACGATCAGTCTTTTAATAGGATGTTTGGTCCAATCAATTTTTTCGTCCAGGTATTCGTGCAGATATTCATTGCCGAACCACATCAGCGCCCAACAGGTAATGGTTAGTGCAGAGACGGAAAGGAAATACTCCATTGAACTCCGACATGACGTGCAAACGAAAAGCGTCATGGTCACTCCACCCAGCAATAAGCCAGGGGAACAATGAAATACGTTTCTTTAAGTAGGTCGCGAATGACATTAAATTGTTTCCCTTATTGACTTGCAGTTATCTTTTTTTCGTCTTGTCTCTCGGACAAATGGATTCCAAAGTAATACGCCCATCCCATAAACAAAAATTGGAGTGGTATCCTGAAATATAAATAGCCCGGTCCATTCTCCATGCCGCCCAAATGTACTTTTTTAAATGAACCTATAATATTAGCAGGAAGTATCGCTAAAAAGAAAAGTATTAAGGCAATGCTCGTCCATTTCGAATAACGCGGAAACATCAATCCAACAGCGAATGCCATTTCCAATATTCCGGTAAAATATACCAGCTGAATTTTATAGGGTAGAAACTCCGGCATCATTTGAACCATTTCTGGTGTTTTGAAAAAATGAGACGAACCTGTAAAGAGCAACATGATAGCCAAGGCAACACGCCCCATTAAGCTTACGGTCAAAAAACTTTTAAATACATACTTGTTCAAAAGCCAAAGCAGACAAAACGAAGAAATCAAGATTATTAAAGTCGACATGAAATAGTTAATAGTTAATAGTTAATCGTTAATGTAAGTTGGGGATTACAGCCCTAAGAAAGTCACTTTCAAACCATAATCCCCAGATTGAATATTTGTCATTTACAGTTACTAGCCGTTTCCTCTGCCATCCCTTTACCCCATTTGGGCGCGAGTGGATTCTCAGATTTAAACGTGGCAAATTTTTCCAGCGCCGCAGCATTCGTGGCGCATGCCTCCGTGGTTGGCGATCCTAAGAACTGTGCAGTTCCGTACTGCGTCTGGGCTATTAATGCAAGGGCACGCGGGTTTTCGGGGTTTAGTGAAAGGGCCCGACCCAATGTCTGCATCGCCAGGCCAGAATATTGTTGTCCACGTGTTGCCGGATTCACTGTAATACGAATGATATGCACAAACCCTTCCAGCGCGATGATCTCGGATTCCTTTGCTGCGATTTTTTTGGCTTTCTCGATGTTTGCGATCGCCTGGTCAAGGAAGGTGTCTTTCTTTGTGCCATCCTGCTCGCGATGGGCAATCATAATATTACCGAAGGCGGCATAGTAATAGGGTTCCCATTTTGTTTTTTCCGCCGACGCAATTCGTTCAAGCGCATTAACGGCTCCCTGTAATTCAGCTATGGACTGAGAACTATAAACCGTTTGAATGTTCTTGGCCATCGCTTCGGCATATTGATTATCATTACCCAAAGCATTGTTAGTGTAGATTGTGAGTACACTAACGATTAAAATAATAGTACGTGTTTTCATAATTGTTCTGAATTTGATTTTTTAATAATTTTTTTGTTTGATGATTTTTTCATTGGTGTTTACAAGCTTGGTAGTTGATTTACTGACTTGTCCTTGGAGAGCGTTATAAAAATTCCCAGGAATAAAAATCTCGGCGCAGGCTGACGTATCGGCCTACCGTTAAATGAACCATCCGCCGAAGGAACAGTACTATACTCGTAGCCAAAAATATTATCTCTTCCGAGTACATTGGTACACGAGAAGTAGACAATCACGGAAGTGGTTGGCAGATAGCTCCAGTTAAAACTGAGATCAGCATAATACGGAGTCCTAAGCTGGTTGAAGGTGTTGGTATTCGGATCGTTGTAGGGTCGTCCCGACGTGAAGGAGTACGTTACGCCGAGCTGACTTTTAATTTTTTGAACAAAGTATTTTGCAACGATGGACACATTGTGTTTGGATGCGAATGAAGGTGTCACTTCATAGGGAAAATCGAGGTAGTTGCGCTTGGTATCGAGATACGAATAGGAAATCCAATAATCCAGGCGATTGATGCTTTCATTGTCTCGCCAGAATAACTCCAGCCCCTTCGCGGCACCGGTACCCTCATTGGTTAACTTTATAGGATCATCATCAGGATATTTAACAAGGTCGGAATAGGATTTATAATAGGTCTCAACGCGAAATGTTCTTTTGCCCTTTACATATTGATAATTAAAAATATAATGACTTGCCTTTTCCGCGTCTAGCAACGGATCAACCTTGATAAATTCGTCTTTGGCACTTTGCCTGAATTTTCCATAAGCAATAGAAACTTGTCCGTCAGCACCTAATTTATAAGCGAGCGAAAGCCTTGGATCCAGGCTGAACCGGCGCGTAAGGTTAACGTGTTCAAGTCTTGCTCCGGCACGAACAACAAAACGGTTGCTTGTGTACAAATCGGCTTCTACGAAAGCGGCACTAACTATTTCATGAAATGAATACAGATTTTGTGCAGCGTCATCGGCTAAATTTTTGATCATATGTCCGGCTGATGATTTCAACGCCGGATTTCAATTCTACATGATCCGTTAGCGAACCCTGAACAACCGTTTTAATATGGAGGCCTTTTTGAAGTTCGTCAATCAAGTTGTCTCCTAGCAGTGTTTTCTCGTCTATGCAAGTGAATGAAATCCCTCCCTGTGCAGACCAGTTCGTATTTAAGCTAGTTTTATAGAACCCATTTAGGTATTGGTATTTATTGGTGAGATCGTACCGCGTCTTTTGGTTGTAATCATCAATACTATGTTGATAGAGAGAAAAGTTTGAATGATTGAAATTCCCATAGAACTTGAATAATCCGTGCTTTCCAACCTCCTGCCTGAAGGCCGTGCTCGCCTCCAATGATACTGGAGCGTCCTCCCAATCGACTTCCTGGTTGATCAAGCCGACATAGGGCCGAAGGTTAGTATATTGAACTTTACCACCGACGGAACCATGGTCCCAAACCTGCGTATGACCGACATCGCCTCCGACTGAAAGTATACCAAAATCCGTACGGGTGAGTTCTCCTTTGTCTTTGGAATCCAACACTAAAGCTGAAGAAAGCGCTTGTCCATATTCGGCAGAATAGCCCCCGGTACTGAAACTTGTTCCCTTAAACATAAAGGGAAGAAATCTTCCACGTGATGGTGTGTTGGGCGCTGATGGTTTGTATGCATCAAGAACGACTAATCCGTCGATGAATGTTCGTGTCTCGTTTCCATCGCCACCACGCACGAATAATCTTCCACTTTCGCCAACTTTTTGAGTTCCAGGCAATGTATTAAGCGCGCCGGCGATGTCCGCTGTTGCCCCGGCCGTTGTAGCAATGTCGAGCGCGCGAAAAACCGTTCTCCTCGCAACGTCGCTTGCGGTGAACGCGCCTGCTGTGATCGTTACCGCCTGAAGCTCATTGATCGTTTCAATCAATTTTATGGTGAATACAAAATTTTCGTTTTGAATTTCGATTTCCTGGATAAACTCTTTGTACCCGACAAATCTGGCTGTCAATAATCGCCTTCCTTGCTCCTGCGTTTCAAATTCGAAGTAGCCGTTCGCATCGGTGCTGGCTCCATCGTAGGTATCGGCCAAAAAAACATTTACGCCGGGTATCGCGTCGCCCCCGGCCTCGACGACGCGCCCTGATATTTTAACCTGTGCAAAACTTTGTAAGGACAGCAGGGTAATAAGTAGCGCGAGTAAAATTTTCATTGTCTGATCTTTGGCGATTACACGTCAAAGGTTCATGCAGCAGCCCAGCTTTCTAAAAAGGAGTTACTGAACTGTGTGGTCAATGGGATGAGCTGTTGATATCCGCTTCCTAATTTTTGCTGCTTACGCCTGAAACTGGAAAAAAGACGGTTTAGATTGTTATTTTTGCAGCCTTGAGATAGCAAGCAAACTATTAATAATCCGATCCATGGCCGATTACAGCAAAGAGGAGATCAAGCGTATCGAAGAAAAATGGCGAAATGAATGGCAGCAACGTGGTATTTATAAGGTTGAAAATCAATCGAATAAACCCAAATACTATGTTTTGGATATGTTCCCATACCCTTCTGGAGCAGGACTTCACGTAGGCCATCCGCTGGGTTATATCGCCTCTGATATTGTCGCACGGTTTAAAAGGTTGAAGGGATTCAATGTCCTTCATCCAATGGGCTTTGATGCTTTTGGATTGCCTGCGGAACAGTATGCTATCGATCATGGAATTCACCCCGCGGTGTCTACGGCTCAAAACATTCACAACTTCAAAAATCAACTGGCGAAAATCGGGTTCTGCTATGACTGGAGCCGGGAAGTTCAAACATGCGATCCTAAATATTACAAATGGACGCAGTGGATATTTCTGCAAATTTTTGATAGCTGGTACAACAGAAAAAAAGCAAAAGCAGAACGGATTAGTGAATTGATCAAAATATTTGAAAGAGATGGAAATGTTGATCATCCGTTCCCAAACACAAAATTTCTTGTCCCGGGTTTAAATAAAGAAATATTTAGCGCCAAAGACTGGAAGTCCTTTGATGAAAAGGCGACACAGGAAATTCTAATGCAATACCGGTTAGCCTACCTGGCGTACACCGACGTGAATTGGTGTGAGGCCCTCGGCACGGTATTGGCCAATGACGAGGTCATCAATGGCGTAAGTTATCGCGGTGGATTTCCAGTGGTAAGAAAACAAATGCGTCAATGGAGCCTGCGCATTACCGAGTATGCAGATCGTTTGTTAAGCGGTTTGGATGAAATCGATTTTAGCGACTCCATGAAAGAAATCCAACGTAACTGGATTGGAAAAAGTGTTGGCGCCAGAATCACATTCGAAGTTAAAACTGAGAAAGGTGAATCAAAAAATCTGGTGGTATTTACTACGCGGCCCGATACGATTTTTGGCGTCGATTTTATGGTGTTAGCGCCAGAGCATGAATTAGTAAAAGAAATCACCAGCGCTTCGCAGCAAGATGAAGTTGAAAAATATTTAAAGTACGTTGAAAGCCGATCAGAGATTGATCGCATGGCGGAAGTCAAAAAAATCACGGGCGCGTTTACGGGTGCTTACGCTTTGAATCCATTCAATGGCCGAAAAATTCCAGTTTGGATCAGCGAGTATGTCCTGGCAGGTTATGGAACCGGCGCGATCATGGCGGTGCCATGCGGCGATGAACGTGATCACAAATTTGCCAAACATTTTAATTTGCCCATTACCAATATCATCGGAGAGCACTATAACGGTGTTGAAGCAAATGCCACGAAAGACGCGATTCTCGAGAACTCGGATTTTCTCAACGGGATCGTCATGCACAAAGCCATCGATGTGGTAGTGGCAAAATTGGAAGAAAAAGGTATTGGTAAGCGCCAGGTCAATTACAAAATGCGCGATGCTGGATGGAGCCGCCAACGCTATTGGGGAGAGCCGTTTCCCATCGTATATCATGATGAAATTCCCTATGCTATGAAGGAAAGTGAACTTCCTTTGGAGCTTCCCAAGTCCAATAATTTTAAATCTGCGGGCACAGGAGAAGGACCTTTGGCAAACTTAAAAGACTGGGTATTTTTTGAGCCTGGCAAAAAACGCGATACCAACACCATGCCTACACACGCGGGCGCTGCGTGGTACTTCCTCCGTTATGCCGACCCGCACAACGAAAAGGAATTCGCGGGTAGAAAAGCACTTGACTATTGGAACCAGGTGGATGTATACATTGGTGGTTCCGAACACGCGGTTGCGCACTTATTGTATTCAAGGTTGTGGGTGAAAATTTTACACGACCTGGGATATTTAAATTTCGATGAGCCTTTTAAAAAACTGATCAATCAGGGAAAGATCACGGGAGATTCGCGATTTGTTTATCGCATTCGGGGAACCAACAAATTTGTTTCTGCAGGTTTAAAAGATCAGTATGAAACCGATCCATTGCATGTGGATGTCAACATGGTTACAGGATTGGAGTTGGATATCGAAGTGTTCAAGCATTGGAAACCGGATTTTCACAATGCCGAATTTATTCTGGAAAATGGAAAATACATTTGTGGTGCGGCGATTGAAAAAATGAGTAAGTCCTATTTTAATGTTGTGAACCCGGATGACATTATTGAAAACTACGGTGCGGATACACTCCGGATGTATGAAATGTTCCTGGGACCACTGGAAGTTTCCAAACCGTGGAATACCAATGGTATCGATGGCGTGTTCAAATTTTTGCGAAGGATCTGGAATCTCTTTCATACGCCAAACGGAGATTTTGTCGTAACAAACGATGAGGCTACGCCTGCAGAACTAAAAGCCCTTCATAAGGCACTGAAAAAAGTAGAGTACGACGTGGATCATTATTCATTCAATACTTCCGTAAGTGAGTTTATGATTTGCAGCAACGAATTGAGTTCACTGAAGTGCAATAAGCGATCAATACTGGAACCGCTGATCATTGCCCTTGCACCCTACGCACCTCACATTACCGAAGAACTTTGGGAAAAACTTGGCCATTCGGACACGATCTTCAATGCTACATTCCCATCATACAACGAAGCCTATCTCACAGAAAGTTCTTTTGAATATCCGATCTCCATCAACGGAAAGGTTAGAGCAAAAATGAATTTTGCTTTGGATATGCCGAAAGAAGACGTGGAAAAATTGGTGATGGCTTCCGACATCGTTCAAAAGTGGACTGACGGCAAACCGCCTAAGAAGGTGATCGTCGTTCCTGGGAGAATTGTGAATGTGGTGATTTAGAGGTACGAGATACGAGGTACGAGGTAAGAGGTTAAGTCGTAAGTGGTACGAAGGACTTGAGGAGATCCAAAAATTCCATTCAATCAGGGTGGGAATCCCAATTATCCAGAACATTTCATTACCTTAGCAGTCTTTTTAAATTTTACCCATGTTCCATTCGAAAATTGTCGGGCTCGGCCACCACGTTCCTGAAACGGTAATCACCAATGAATACCTGTCTAACAAAGATGGACACCAATAACGAATGGATTATTGAGCGGACAGGAATTGAACAGCGTCGATGGATGGATCCTGCCAAGGATACTGTCGCCAATATGTCTGCGAAAGCAGCACGTATGGCGCTTGAACGGGCCAAGCTTTCGGAAAAAGACATCGATTTCATCGTTTTTGCCACCATAACCCCTGACTATTTTTTTCCAGGCTCAGGCGTTTTGCTTCAGCGTGAGCTAGGCCTGGACGGAAGTATTGCAGCGCTCGACATTCGGAATGCGTGCTCAGGTTTTATTTATGCTTTGTCGGTGGCAGATCAGTTTATCAGGACTGGGATGTATAAAACGATCCTTGTGGTAGGTGCTGAAATTCAATCCACAGCTTTGGATATCACGACCAGAGGCAGAAACACCGCCGTTATTTTTGGCGATGGCGCAGGTGCAGCTGTCCTCCAGGCCGGCCCGAAGGCGGGAATTCTATCGACCCATTTGCATTCTGATGGTCGGTTTGCCGAGGAGCTTTATGTAAAAGACCCGGGCAGCAGCAGACCTCATGGAGAAAGGCAACCCGAACAGATCCTGGATACGTCCACGTACAAAGTTGTCATGAATGGCAATCAAGTTTTCAAACATGCCGTTGTCCGCTTCATGGAGGTAATTCACGAAGCCTTAAATGCCAATTCCTTAAAGACCGAAGATATTTCATTATTGGTCCCCCACCAGGCGAACCTTCGTATCAGTCAGTATATTCAGGACAAACTCGGACTTTCGAGCTCACAGGTCTATAACAATATCATGCGGTATGGAAACACGACCGCGGCATCCATCCCCATCGCGCTAAGTGAGGCCTGGGCTGAAGGGAAAATCAAAGAAAATGACTTAATTTGTTTAGCCGCCTTTGGCAGTGGGTTTACCTGGGCCTCTGCACTCATAAGGTGGTAAAACAGTTTAAGCTCTTTCGGGTAAATAATGCGTGTACACTCGAAACTTCAAACCAAAACCCTCTAATCACAACCAATGAAGACCGCATCCTACAACCCGAGTTCGTTAGAAGTACATTTTGCAAACGCGTTGTACATTCTTCAAAAAGAATTAGAAAAACATCTTGAAAATAATCAGATCATTCACGTAGAAAGTCACGTCAAACGGGATAACCCAATGGTTAGGTTTAGTTTGCTGGATAAAGATGGTGACCCGCATGAAATTGTGATACGCATCATTCAGGTGCCGGACAAATTTTAGATCTACATTTTATTCAAATGGTATTTTAGCAAATACTATTTTTAATACTTTCGTCGGCAGCCTAATCCCGTAACCTCCTGATTCATGTCATTAATTCTCATTTTCGTTTGTATCGCCATCCTGGTTTTACTGATTACTTATTTTAAAATCAATGCGTTCCTGGCGTTTCTCATAGTTTCCATTCTCGCTGGATTTTTATTAGGAATAGAACCCACGAAAATTATTGGGTCAGTTCAAAAAGGTTTAGGCGACATGCTTGGCTCGCTGATCATTGTAGTTGTGGCGGGAGCGATGCTGGGTAAGCTTACGGCCGAAAGTGGTGCCGCGCAGCGAATCGCCAGTGGAATGATGAAGTTGTTTGGAGCAAGCTATATTCAATGGGCTTTGTTAATCACCGGATTTATCATAGGCATACCGTTATTTTACAACGTGGGTTTTGTTTTGGTGATACCGCTGATATTTTCTGTTGCTCAGCGTTATAATTTACCCGTGGTTTATATGGGTGTACCACTCCTGGCAGCGCTTTCTGTTACGCACGGATTCTTGCCACCGCACCCATCTCCGACGGCGTTGGTGGCCCAATTCAAGGCCGATATGGGGACAACACTCTTCTATGGAATTATCATTGGATTTCCCACATCTATCATAGCAGGTCCAATATTTTCCCGGGCGGTTAAAAATATTAAAGCTCCGATGTTGTCAACTTTTAAATCGGCTGAGTTACCAGAGTCACAGCTGCCGGGGCTTGGGGTTAGCATTTTATCTTCGCTATTACCCGTATTACTTCTGGGGATTACCACCGTCTTGGGGATGGTGATTGTTGAAGACGGATTTCTAAAGACATTGAATGCGTTTTTGAGCGATGCCGCGATTGTTATGTTGCTTTCACTTGCTGTTGCCACGTATACACTAGGGCTCCGCATGGGAATGAAGATGACGCGGATTATGAATGTTTATGTAGATGCCGTCAAGGATATTACCATTCTGCTGTTGATTATTGGCGGTGCTGGTTCATTGAAACAAATTCTCATTGATAGCGGCGTTAGCGCTGAGATTGCATCACTACTTAATGGATTGGATATCCATCCTTTAATTTTAGGATGGACGATCGCCTGCGTTATTCGTGTCTGTGTCGGGTCTGCGACCGTGGCCGGCTTAACAGCAGCAGGAATTGTTTTGCCCTTGTTGAGTCAACCGGGTGTGGATCCCAATCTTATGGTGCTGGCGGTCGGCGCAGGCAGTTTGATGTTCTCACATGTAAACGATTCTGGCTTTTGGCTTTTTAAAGAATATTTTAACCTGAGTATTAAAGACACCATTAGATCCTGGTCTCTTATGGAAACAATTGTTGCCATCGCGGGTATTATTGGTGTGATGATATTGGATATTTTTGTGTCGTAGAAAACAAGCAAATTCTTTATGCAGACTACTCCCGACCAACAATTTGAAAAATTAGGGCTTAAACTTCCACCCGCGCCGACACCAAAAGGTGTTTATAAACCATTCCTGATCGTTGGTAATTTTGCCTACGTCTCCGGGCATGGTACAACAAAAGAAGATGGTTCTTTGATCATCGGCCGGATCGGAAAAGATATGACCATCGATGAAGGAAAATTGGCGGCACGTCAGGTGGGACTTGCCATCCTGGCCACCTTGAAACAAAATCTGGGGAGTTTCAACAAAATAAAACGTGTGATCAAAGTATTAGGCATGGTCAATTGTACTCCTGAATTTGAACGTCATCCTTTCGTTATTAATGGATGCAGTGAGTTATTTGCCTCCGTGTGGGGTGAAGAAAATGGCATTGGTGTCCGCAGCGCGGTAGGTATGGGATCACTCCCAGACAATATTCCCGTGGAGATTGAAGCCGTTTTTGAATTAAGAGCACCTTCTTAAAATTTTTGTAGCAATTACAGCGTGAAAAACGAATGGTATCAAATCAATAATATTGATGCGCTGGATACACCTGCCATTGTGATCTACCTGGATCGCGTCAAAAAAAATATCCAAACATTAATACAAAGTGTAGATGACGTCGCCAGACTTCGTCCGCATATCAAGACTCACAAGTCTCCGGAAGTAACGAGCCTCATGCTCGAGGCTGGAATAAGAAAATTCAAATGTGCCACCATCGCTGAAGCGGAAATGCTTGCATTGGCGGAAGCACCTGACGTTTTGTTGGCATACCAACCGGTGGGACCGAAAGCAAAGCGTCTTTTGAATCTTGTCCAAAAATATCCACGGACAAAATTCTCCTGCCTCATCGATAACTACCAAACCGCCGCTGAACTTTCAGGGATTTTTGTGAAAGGTGGCTGCACGATAGCGGTATACATCGACCTCAATGTCGGTATGAATAGAACAGGTATTGCTCCCGAAAATGCTTTCGATCTTTTTATACGTTGTGAGGCTTTAAAAGGAATACAGGTTGTAGGTCTCCACGCCTACGATGGTCACATTCGCGACGTGGATCTTAATCTCCGTTCAAAGCGATGCGACGAAGCATTTGCAAGGGTTGTTAACTTACAGCAAGAGATATTTTCAAAAAAAAGCAAAAAGCTGATCATTGTTGCCGGTGGCTCTCCCACCTTCTCAATACATTCCAAAAGAAAAGAAATTGAATGTTCTCCAGGAACTTTTGTCTATTGGGACAAAGGTTACGAGCAGATTCTTGCCGAGCAACGATATCTGCCTGCAGCACTTCTTGTAACCCGTGTTATTTCCAAGCCGGAACCAAACATTATCTGCATCGACCTCGGTCACAAATCCATCGCATCTGAAAATAGTTTGACGGATCGCATTTCGTTTTTAAATGCATCCAATCTCAAACCGATAGGCCACAGCGAAGAACACATGGTTCTACGGGTCGAGGATGAACATGATTTTAAAGTGGGCGATGTACTTTACGGTGTCCCGTATCACGTATGCCCTACTGTCGCACTTCACGATCAAACGGCAATTGTTGAAAATCACGCTGTCGTAAAATATTGGGAAACGTTATCACGGAATAGAAGGATAACGGTTTAGAATCTCGGTCGTATCTAACTTTCCGAAAGTTTGAAACTTTCGGAAAGTTGTCTGAGCCTTACCTAAAATCACGTGATAAAATCTAGCCAGGATGCCATCGACTGAGACCATCAACCCTAATTTAGTCCACTGATCATTTGAATACCTGGAATCTTGGACGTTTTGAATAAATTTATTCATTAATTAGCGCACGATGTAAATCAACTGTGGACAGCGGACTGTCGTCCGTTGACAACAATAACGATCGACTATGGACCATCGACTTTCGACCTTACAAACAACAGAACAAAACGTTCAGGAAATTATTTCGAAGCTACGCGCACTTAAACAAGAAATAAGAAAAATAATCGTAGGTCAGGAAGAAACAGTCGATCAGTTACTGGTCACGTTTCTTGCGGGAGGTCACGCATTGCTTGAGGGTGTCCCTGGACTTGCTAAAACCTTGATGATCCGAACCCTGGCAGAAGCGATTGATCTGCGGTTTCGAAGAATTCAATTTACGCCGGACCTCATGCCATCTGATATCATCGGGACGGAAATTTTAGAAGAAGATCACTCCACCGGAAAACGTTTCTTTAAGTTTAACAAAGGACCAGTTTTTTCTAACATCATTCTGGCAGATGAAATTAACCGAACATCTCCGAAAACACAGTCCGCATTGTTGGAGGCAATGCAGGAGTTTGCCGTTACCTACGCGGGGATAACCTATCCGTTAGAACGGCCATTCTTTATTTTAGCAACACAGAATCCCATCGAGCAAGCAGGAACATTTCCACTTCCGGAGGCGCAGCTCGATCGCTTTTTACTTTACATCAAAATCGACTACCCTTCGGCAGATGAAGAACGAATGATCCTGGAGATGACGACAGGAAGCAAACACAATACAATTCAAAAAGTCATTGATGGCACAACAATTTTGGAAGCTCAACGATTTGTCCGGGAAGTTCATATTAGTGCTGATTTGATTGAATCAGTAAATGCAATGGTCAGGCATACCCGGCCCGTTCAGAGTCAAATTAAATTTGTTAAAGATTGGGTGCGGTGGGGAGCCGGCCCCAGGGCGGGCCAGGCTATGATTCTGACGGCGAAAGCGAGTGCGTTGCTTCGTGGAAATTTTTCAGTTACACTGGAAGACATCAAAAAGGTAGCTTTCCCTGTTTTGCGTCATCGGATTCTCATGAATTTCAAAGCCGAAGCGGAAGGCGTTACACCTGATCAGGTCACAGAAAAAATTATTAGATAAAGTCGTCAGACCACTTAAAAAGTCGTCGGACCACTTGAAGTGGTCTGACGACTAAACAAATATGAACGCGCAAATTAAAGAGCTATTAAAACCGGAAATCCTCAATTCCATTAATGGAATGGAATTAATCGCGCGCATTATTGTAGAAGGATTCATGAGTGGAAGCAATAAAAGCCAGACCATTGGTGCCGGACAAGAATTTAGCCAGTACAGAAATTACGAACCTGGCGATGATTTGCGGCAGCTGGATTGGAAAATGTATGCGCGTTCCGAGCGATATTATATTAAGCAAGCAGAGATCGAGACAAACATTACCGTAAAGTTCATGATTGATGCGAGCAACTCGATGTCTTATTCCGAACACAAGCTTAGCAAATTGCAATACGCGAAGGTACTAACGGCTGCGCTGGCTTACCTGGCACGAAAGCAAAGTGATTCTTTCGGTCTTTTTACCGTCAACAATAAACATACTCAGATCGTTGAACCGCGCTTCGAACAACAACAATTTTTACGTTTCTTAAACGCCTTGATCGAAGTGAAAAGCGAAGGTACCTGGAAGCATGATAATTCGATCGAACATCTTTTCGATAGGCATGGAAAGGAAATGATCGTCTTTATAACGGATTTATATGATGACGAAAGAGATCTGTTAAATTTTATATCAAGGTTGAAAACACGGCGGAATGAAGTCATCGTATTCCATATCATGGGTGAACATGAAATGAAATTCGACTACGATGGGTCTTTTACATTTCAGGATCTGGAAACCAAAACCGTCCGAAGAGTTGAAACTACCTTTCAACAAAAAGAATATGTTGAACGAGTGGATGAATGGATCAAACAGTCACGTTTATGGATGTATGAGCGCCAGATCAGCTATCAATTGATCCGCCTGAGTGACGCATTTGAAAATTCACTGCGCGATTTTTTAAAAGTGCGTAAACTCCTCATTCGGTAATGGAGTTAATAAATCCGATATGGCTCTGGGGACTTTCCGGTTTACTGATTCCCATTGGTATCCATTTGTTAAGTCGACGGGAAGGAAAAATAATTAAGATTGGAAGTATTCGTCACCTTGAAGAAACGAATTCAAAACAGTTCAAGAGTATTCGCCTCAATGAACTTGTCTTGTTGCTCTTGCGATGTCTGATCATAACAATCCTGGTTTTATTTCTAAGTGGCTTCCATTTTCAGAGCATTAGAAAAATCAGGCAAATGGTTGTTGGTGGAAAGCGGCCTCGAGCGCGATGATCGAATTTTCAGTTCTTATCGACAGCCTAAGAAGAAATGGTTTTGAAATTAAAAGACTAACAAGTGGATTTCCAGATTTAAGTGATAGCCTTTATGATACCAAAAAAATTAACTACTGGAATTTATTAGCAGAATTGAAAAAAAAGTCGCTGACCCAAGCTGTCGTTCTTTCCTATAATTACGCCGAAGGGTTTGCGGGCAAACGCGTGTCCCTCCCAGAAAATGTACAATGGATTTCTAAAAATCCTGCGCCAATCGAATTTGGACTGAATGCCATTCGAATTTCAGACGACTCGCTCAGATTTCGAGCAGGCTATAGCAATCGCTGATAAAACTTCGTTTTCTACATTTCGCTCGAAGATCAAGGATGGTCAAGATTTTTTTAAATTCAGCAAAGCTGACTCGATAGCTATTGAACGCCCAAAAACAATTTCAATTCAAATCGTGAACGAGCCAACTTTTACCCATGATCAAAAATGATCGCCGCCGCGATTACAAGCTATTGACCATGAAAGTCCAGATAATTTCGAAGTTGAAATGCTTTCTCAGGAGAAATTTTCTTCCGAAAAAAAAAGCGATTGGGTCATTTGGCTCAGCGACGAAACGCACAGGCCAACCGGCGTTAATTGTATTTACTATCGGAAAGAAAGCAGTAACAACCTATTCGAAAAGTCGGGATTTGCTTCATGGGCTCTTACTCAAAGACTGAATGAACAAGTTGCGTTACAACAAAACCTGGCTGTCCAACTGGGGTTGATTCTTACATCAGAAAACAAATATGACGAGATAGCACGCCAAAAAGACAAACGCGTTCTGGGAGATGAATTAATATGGGATACAAACTCAGTAAAACCTGAACAAATTCGCTCAAGCCATAAACCCAACGTCAAGCGAAAAATATCTAATGACGCTATTATTTCTTGTTTTATTGTTAGAAAGGTGGATGTCTTTTAAAAGAAAGTCAATGAAGCAAGAAGCAACGTCATATCACTTCGCACGAATGAAACGAAAGTACCAATGGATACGTGGTACCGAAATCCTGTTGTGGTCGGTTGCCATCGCTTTGTTTACTTTCTATTGTTGTCGCGCTATTTCAATAGCGCCAACCGTCGGGACGGGTATTGCGCTTACTTTAATGTCAATCGCCATTTTTGTGGGTAGCGGTCGAGTACACCTTTTCAGTATCAGTGAAAAGGATCTGGCGATGTACCTTAATCGACATTATCCCGCCCTGCAAGAAAGTGCTGATTTGCTGATCAAGAACGATGAGGAACTGCCGGGACTTCAATTGTTACAAAAAGAAAAGACGGCGCAACAATTTGACGCGATTTATCCTACGATCAAACTTCCGCACCACATGGGCCGCGCTATCGGTATATTCGGGTTGAGCGTTGTTTTGAGTGCAGTACTCAGCGCTTTTTCGAATAAACCAGGCGCGTCAGAGGAAGGTGGATCGTCATCGGAAAAAATTATGACGTGTCGAAAAGGGCAATCTTCCCATAAAAATTAAGAGCAGTACCATCACTATTTTTCCGCCTGCCTACACGCAGATCAACAATCAGTCAAGCCGGGATTTTAATTTAAAAATGCCAGAGGGTTCAAAAGTTGTTTGGGATATCACGTTCGAAGAAGAGGTGTTAGATCCGCTGCATGATTTTTTCCGGGCGCGACAGTGTAAGCTTGATAAAAATTGGCGCAGGATATCGTGTAGAAAAAACCTTCAACGTCGTCCGTCTTTTATCAACTGACCTGGAATAACGTGGACAGCTCAACGCAATATTCAAACTACTACGAAATCGATGTCATAAAAGATCACGCCCCTACTGTAGGCGATAGAGAGTCTAAATCAATTTATCGTGTTAAACGAAAAGGACAATCTTAAAATCAATTTAAAGGCAAGGTTGACCGATGATTATGGCTTGAGTCGGGCGCAAATCGTCGCCACAGTAAGTAAAGGAAGTGGAGAAGCAATAAAATTCAGGGAAGAAAGATTATCCTTCGATTCTCCTCCGAAAATTTCAGGAAAGAATGTACAAGTTACCAAGGTATTAGACCTGCTCCGCCTCGGACTTCAACCAGGCGATGAATTGTATTTGTATGTGGAAGCAGAAGACAATAAAACACCAACACCGAACTACACACGAACGGAAACCTATTTTATCGAACTGCAAGATACATCCTCTACGGTAACGTCTGTTGAAGCAGGACTCGGAGTGGACCTCATGCCAGAATATTTTCGTAGCCAACGGCAAATTATTATTGACAGTGAGAAACTGCTAAAGGAGCAGCGAAGAATTACAAAAGAAAACTTCAACGCAAAAAGTAATAACCTGGCACATGATCAAAAAGTATTGAGGTTACGATATGGAGAATTTCTTGGAGAAGAATTTCAATCCTCGGTGGGACCTCAAAGTTCCATCACCGATGCAGACGCTGAAGATGTCGAAAAAACTTTTGGACATGCGCACGATAGGGAAAACGAGCATAACCAGGTGGAAGAAAAAAATGCAGACAAAAATCTTTCGCACCAACATAAGGAATCGGCATCAGATAAAGAGGCAAGTCCGTTGGATGATTTCGTCCATGCCCACGACGGCGACGAAGAAGCTACTTTCTTCATTCAATCGATCAAGTCGAAATTAAAAGCTGCAGTTACAATTATGTGGGATGCCGAATTGTACTTGCGTTTATATCAACCGGAAAAATCTTTGCCCTATCAATACCAGGCATTAAAACTCTTAAAAGAGATCAGCCAGGATTCCCGTATTTATGTCCATCGCACAGGCTTTGATCCTCCGCCATTAAAAGAGGAAAAACGGTTGACCGGCGATCTGAAGGAAATTAAAAATTCGACCGCTGAAGAAAACAATGATTACGCAGAACAATATCCCAATATTCGCGCAGCGCTAACGGCAATTGAAAAATTGCTGCACAAAAGACTCACTGATGCTTTCTCAAAACCAAAAAGATGTTTTGACAAAAGCCGGACAGGAACTGGGTGAGATTGAATTGAAAAAACCGGGAGCTTACTTAAAAACTTTGTCTTTGATAAGCAGCGTAATCCACGATGAAGGAAGTTCGATAGAGAAAAAAAATAGTTTATTAAAAATCAGGGAGAGCTTCTGGAAAGTTTTGCCGCAGGAAACGATGACGCCTCAGTCAAGGTCGGCTGCAACCCACGATCTCGACCTCCAGTTTCTGAAGAATCTGGAACGGTCCAACCTATAATTATATGTTTGTCAATCCCCTGATTCCTTTCTGGCTGATCACTCCCATCGTTACCGTCTTAATTATTTTTCTTGTTTGGCAGGAATCAAAAAAACCTTATCGTTTTCGAATACTTCGAATTATTGCCGTGATACTCATGATGTTTGCCTTGACGGGACTCCTTTTCAAACCAAGTTATCAAACAAAAAAATCTTCAAATATAATTTTGTTAACTCCAAGATTATTCGGCGAAAAAGTTGATAGCATCCTTTTGGCATCATCCAGACTTGATGCTCATGCATCTGGAACAAACAGCTCCTTACAAGAATTCAACACGTCTTTTTCATGAGGAACTTCCAGAACGTGGCCAACGAAATTAAAATCGTGATAGGACAAGGACTCCCCCGCTACCTCCTGGATAATTTGGAAAACAAGGCTTTTCACTTTATTCCAGCACCTTCGCCCGAAGGAATTACCAATCTCTTTGTTTCAGACCATAATATTATAAATAGGAAAAACATCATAACAGGAACACTCAACAGCAAAGATGGAAAGGGCTGGATTAAGCTGAGTGGTCCGGGAGGCAAGGAAGATTCGGTCGCAATAAAGAATAAAGGACAAAATGATTTTGAACTTGCCTTTTTACCAAAACATAGCGGAGAACTTTTATATACCCTCTCTATTCACGACGGTGACACTCAATACGAGGAAATTTTGCCGCTAACCGTCGATCAGGAAAGACCCTTACAAATTCTCTTTCTACTCTCCTACCCGACTTTTGAAACGCAAACACCTGAAAAGCTTCCTCGCGCGAAAAAATCACAGCATGGTTTTGCGTTACCAGTTATCTAAAAATAATTTTCGGTATGAATATGTAAATCATGATCAAATCAGGATCGATCGGTTAACACCAGCATTATTAGACAACATTGATCTGCTCATTACAGACGGCGGAACAATGTCCAGCTTATCGTCGGCAGAAAAGACTGCATTAGAAAAATCCATTTTCTCTGGATTAGGTTTGTTACACTTGACGCCGATAACCACACAAAAGTCTGGCTGAATTTTTTCCATTTCAGAGTACAACAGTAAAATCAGATACTGCGATACTTCAGATTGGAGCAAAGTCATTAAGCTTTCCCGCTGCTAAACTGAGAATTACACCAACTCCTCCTACTATTCCAGTTCAAAAAAACAAAACCGGTATACTTTCCGGATACACCTTCCGCGGCGCAGGCAAAATTGGTTTTCAGTTACTGCAGGAAACTTATCACGCTGGCACTGTCTGGCGATTCGATTTCTTATGCTGAGCTATGGTCGCCATTGTTGGAAGAGATTTCAAGATCAAGGAGCGAACCATCAAAGATCAGAATCGTCACGCCATTTCCCTGGTATGAAAATGAACCCATAGACATTGAGGTAATCTCATCCACAGAAAATATTTCCCTTTCGGCTGATAGTATTCCATTGCCATTGAAAGAAAATGTATCGTTTGATAACATCTGGTCTGCACGCACGTGGGCGGGCAAGCGTGGATGGCATTTACTGGAAACTGGCGATGGAACTTCTTTGCATTATTACGTTTCAGGTCCAACAGAATGGAAAACATTATCGCTTGTCAACCAACAGAATGAAAATAAAATTTCTGCTCGTCAAGACTTAGAACACCGCTCAGAAAAAATTGACTCACGGGAAGAAATTCCCCCATTGATATTTTACATCATCTTCCTATTGGCGGCGGGATTTATTTGGCTGGCGCCAAAACTTTAACGATTTCTATGAAATGCAATTTGCGGCCTTTGCGGATTTTACTTTGCGACCTACCTACATCGCCTTCGCGTAGCTGCTTCGGCGAGCAAGGCAGGCGGTTTGCGTCGAACCCTCTCGCCAGATTCGCTTAACTAAATGTAAAGGCTTTTATTTCTGCTTCTTCGGCGTAGTCTCAATCACATGAACCAACTCATCATACCACGCTTGTCCATATTTTCGAATCAGCGGATCTTTTAAAAATTTATACACAGGAACTTGAAGTTCCTTGCCCAGCGCGCAAGCCGGGGAACAGATATGCCACTTATGATAGTTAACGGCTTCGAAATTTTTCTTTTGCGTGATGCGTATGGGGTACAAGTGGCATGAAATGGGTTTCTTCCAATCAATCGCGCCATCATTATACGCCGCTTCGATACCGCATTTTAAAATGCCTTTTTTGTCGTACACAGCGTAGACACATTCCCTTCCTCCAATAACAGGCGTACATAGATCGCCTTCATCATCGACCGTATGGGTTCCCTGCTTCTCGATTTCCTCAATCCCTCTTGCCGTCAGGTATTTTTTTATTTTCGGATAAATCTCCTCTAAAATAGCAAGCTCTTCTTCCAGAAGCGGAGCGCCAAAATCTCCTTCCACACAACAAGCCCCTTTGCATTTTTCGAGGTTACAAACAAACTCTTTATCGCGAACATCATCCGATACAAGAACTTCTCCAACTTTAATCATGAGCGCAAAGGTAAGGAGTTAGGTACGATTTACGAGGGACGAGGTACGAATTTAATACAGGTAGGATTATTCGTAGAGTTCGATTTGGAGTTGACCGCTGAGGTTTGCATCTTCCTGGATGGCCTTGGCGGAGAAGTGCCTTGAAAAAAGTCCGATGTAGTAAGCAGGAACCTCCATAAGCTTTGATTCAGCTTTGTGCACCGAGAGCGCCGTATTAAGTCCCATCACCAACATTCTGTTTTGATACATCCGGACAATTCTTTTATAAAATTGTAGGTTATTCTGAACTCCCGCCAGTCTTTCAAAGTTATTTAAACCGAGGTATCGCAGGAGTCTTTCAGGGTGCTCACGAAGGTAATACTGGTAGTTGGACCGTTCGTTGAGCATGAAAGTAAAAGGCATTAAAAAATTAAAACCAAGGGAGGCGAAAGAATCGATGGTTGCCAATGGTATCTCAAAGTTAAACGGATCAACCAGGCAAAATACAGCGACGGTGTAACCTCGTTTCGATGGTGTAATGATTTTTCTGAATTTGTCCGTGAGTTGTGATAACTCCAAGTCAAGAATTACGACATTTTTACGATGAAAAACGTGTTCTACTCTGTGATGTAAAAGTTTTAGAGATTCGGGATCGCGTTCACACAATATCCATTGTGTAATGGGTAGTTCTGAAGAAAGGGACGCGAGCGACGATCCGGGAAAAATTTCTTTTTGATAACCCAGCGGAATAAAGTCCACTACCGGAAAACAGATCCACAAAAACAATTTCATCCGCCTTGGCGGACACATTCATGACAAAAGCGCGTAAATAACTCTGAATGACTTCAACTTTTACTTTAAACCAAGGCTCTGTGGCGGTGACACTGAATCCATCGGGGAGAAAAAATGCTCTATCATTCGGAGATTTTAAATTCAAAAGTGTATGTTTAGCCTTCGTGATTACTCAAAATTACTTTTCATTACGCGTAGAAAAAATTTCTGAACAGAACATTTTTAAAAAACCGGGAAAATTTTTCAATAATCTAGCGATGAAAAAAAACTGTGCTCTAACTTGCACGCCGATATGATGAATTATTTAGAGAGTTTGAATGAGCCTCAGCAAGAGGCAGTGATAAATACAGAAGGTCCATGCATGCTCATTGCTGGTGCGGGCTCAGGTAAAACAAGGGTACTGACGTATCGCATTGCTCACCTTATCAGCAAAGGAGTCGATCCATTCAACATCATGGCGCTGACGTTCACCAACAAGGCTGCGAAAGAAATGCGCGAGCGGATTGAAAAAGTTGTAGGTCACGACGCACGCAATCTTTGGATGGGAACATTTCACTCGGTCTTTGCGCGTATTCTCAGAGCAGAAGCGCATCACCTCGGTTATCCCAACAATTTTACCATTTACGATACGGATGATTCGAAGACGCTCATCAAAAACATCATCAAGGAATTAGGACTTGATGATCAGGCGTACAAACCGAGCACCGTTTACAATCGTATCTCTGCTGCTAAAAATAGTTTGATCAGCTGGCAGGATTATCTGGCCAATGCCGAGTTAATGGGCGATGATGCCGCGAACCTTCGCCCGGAGATCGGAAAGATCTACAAGACCTATGCACTGCGTTGCTTCAAAGCCGGTGCCATGGATTTTGATGATTTGCTTTTCAACACCGACAAACTTTTCAAAGAACACCTCGAAGTATTAAACAAATACCAACATCGTATTCAATACATTCTGGTCGATGAGTTTCAGGACACAAATCTTTGCCAGTATTTTATCATTCGAAAACTTGCCGCCGTGCGACAAAATATTTGCGTGGTTGGCGATGATGCACAAAGTATTTATGCCTTCCGCGGCGCCGACATCACAAACATTTTGAATTTTGAACGAGACTATCCCGATCTGAAAATCATCAAGCTCGAACAAAATTATCGCTCTACACAAAACATTGTAAATGCTGCAAACTCGGTGATCAAAAAGAACCGGGCACAACTTCCTAAAAATGTCTGGACGGCAAATGAAGAAGGCTCACTCATCGAACTGATCAAAGCAGTCTCCGATAACGAGGAGGGTAGATTAGTTGCTTCTTCAATTTTCCAGGAAAAGATGCAGCATCAATTAAAGTTCAGTGACTTTGTGGTGTTGTACAGAACCAACAGCCAGTCGCGTGCTCTTGAAGAAGCGCTGCGACGGATGAACATTAAATACAAAGTTGTCGGTGGATTGTCATTCTATCAGCGAAAGGAAATCAAGGATCTCCTCGCTTACATGCGCTACTCCATCAATCAACAGGATGAAGCTTCCTTCCGAAGAATTATCAATCTTCCAAAGCGCGGAATCGGAGATTCCACGATCGATAAAATAATTGTAGCGGCCAACGATCATGACATTTCTATTTGGGAAGTGGTACAAAAGGCTGAATCGTTTATTGGCGGAAGAGCAGCATCTCCCATTAGATGATTTTGTGGCCATGATCAAACGATTTGGCATTGAAGTAGAACGCAAAGATGCCTACGATGCGGCCTTCGAAATTGCAAAAGGATCCGGCTTGCTGCGAGAATTGTATGAAGACAAAACCGTAGAAGGATTGAGCCGGTACGAAAACGTTCAGGAATTGTTGAATGCGATCAAAGAATTTGTGGATGATCCGGAACGGCAGGAAAAAGGACTTGGGTGCCTTTTTACAGGAGGTATCGCTGGTTACTGGACAGGATGAGGACAAAGACAAGGATCCGGAAAAAGTGACGCTGATGACCATTCACATGGCTAAAGGACTGGAATTCAGGCATGTATATATCGTAGGCCTGGAAGAAGATCTGTTCCCGTCACAAATGATGCTGAGCAGCCGGGCAGACCTGGAGGAGGAAAGAAGATTGTTTTATGTGGCCATTACCAGGGCGCAAAAGCGGCTGTTCTTGTCCTATGCACTAACCCGGTATCGGTTTGGCCGTCTGAAAAACTGCGAACCAAGCCGATTTCTGGACGATGTTGACCAATCGTTCATTAAGGTCAGCAGCAAATTTGCGGGACTGGAATCCGTTCCCCCAAGCAGTGACTACGCCAAAACCCTGGTCAGCGGGATCAGAAAGACCATTAGCTCCGCTCCACCTCCAAAAGTGACGGCTTATAGAGCTCCAACAGACTTTGTTCCCAGCGATACTGCATCTTTGCAGGAGGGGATGAAAGTGGAACATCCCAAATTTGGGTTTGGCATGGTTATGCAGATGGATTTTACGGGCGCCGACCGAAAAGCGAAGATAAAATTTGACGATTTTGGAGAGAAGACCTTATTGCTTAGCTTTGCTAAACTAAGAATTCATAATTGAGGTTAGGTACAAATTTTAGGCAGACAGAACTGCTGTACTTCCTGATCCAAAATCCAACGATAGAAATCAAAAAAATGATAGGAGAATACAATTCACAACGTCCTGACATTATTCTTAAAGAATACGGACGTAACGTTCAAAAGCTGGTTGAATACCTTCGGACTATTCCCGATATAGAGAAGCGCACGGAAATGGCATCTATGCTAATTGAGCTCATCAAACAATTAACGCCCAGCATTAAGGACCAGCCCGATAATCCTCAACGGTTGTGGGACGACTTATTCATCATGGCAGGTTTTAGCCTGGATATCAATAATCCGTATCCGATTCCCACGCCCGATGTTATTTTCAAAAAGCCGATGAAAATGATGTATCCGAAAAACGATGTTCGCTTTAAACACTACGGCAAAAACATTGAAAAGCTGGTCAAAGAAGCTTTGAAAAAAGATGATCCGCAGGAACGTGAAGAGTCGATCATTTACCTCGGCAAACTGATGAAGACGTTCTACGGAAACTGGAACAAGGAAACATTGGATGATTCGGTCATTCTCAGAGATATCCAGGCCATGTCAGGCGGTGCACTGAATATGACCATTGAAAAAGTGAGAGAAGACAATCTTGTTTGAAAAACTTTACAAAGAGCGCAAGAAAGCAAGACCACAAGGGAATAGCGGCGGTGGTGGTCAACAACGTCATCAAGGCGGCGGTGGAGGACATCGGTTTAAGAACAACAAAGGCGGCGGTAATTTTAGAAGAAGAAGAGATCAGTGATGTTGGATGTAAGAGGTAAGTAGTAAGAAGTAAGAGGTAAGAGGTACGATAGCGTACCCATTTTTTAATCTATTGAAATTTTAACATCAATGAGTATTTTCAAAATCCGAGGAGGAAAAAAATTAAAAGGAGAAATCATTCCACAAGGCGCAAAAAACGAAGCACTACAAATTCTCAGCGCTACACTTTTATCAGCAGAACCCGTTACCATTCACAACGTTCCCAACATCGTTGATGTCAACAAGCTCATCGAGCTAATTGGTGCGATGGGAAGCAAGGTGGAAAAACTCGGGACCGGAATCGTACCGGTTCACGGCTTCTGCCATCAACATAAAATATCTAGAAACAGAAGAATATCGTAAGAAAGCAGCCGCGCTGCGCGGCTCCGTTATGTTGCTGGGTCCGATCCTGGCGCGCTTCGGAAAAGCTACGATGCCAAAACCTGGTGGTGATAAAATCGGAAGGAGAAGATTGGATACTCACTTTCTCGGTTTTCAAAAATTAGGAGCAAAATTCAATTTTGATTCAGAAGAACATCTTTTTTCACATTGACGCTTCCGAATTGAAAGGTTGTTACATGCTGCTGGATGAAGCTTCTGTAACGGGAACAGCCAACATTGTGATGGCGGCTGTTCTTGCAAAAGGAACGACAACAATTTATTACGCAGCCTGCGAGCCCTATCTTCAGCAACTTTGCCTCATGCTGAATCGCATGGGTGCAAAGATCAGTGGCATCGGTTCTAACCTGTTGACAATCGAGGGAGTTGACAAACTTCGTGGAACTGAACATACGCTTCTTCCCGACATGATTGAGATCGGAAGTTTTATCGGGCTGGCTGCTATGACACAATCCGAGATCACCATTAAGAACTGCCGCATCGATATGCTGGGTATTATTCCCGATACATTCAAAAGACTTGGAATAAAAATGGAATTCAGGGGTGATGATATTTACATTCCATCCCAGGAACGATATGAGATTGGAAACTTTTATTGATGGATCGATCCTGACTGTATCTGATGCACCGTGGCCTGGCTTCACGCCCGACTTGATCAGTATCGTTCTCGTTGTTGCAACACAAGCAAAAGGAACCGTGCTCATCCACCAAAAAATGTTTGAAAGCCGTTTGTTCTTTGTCGATAAACTCATTGACATGGGCGCTCAGATCATTCTTTGTGATCCACATCGCGCCAACGTAATTGGTCTGGATAGAAAACAGCAGTTAAAGGGTATTAAGATGTCTTCTCCTGATATTCGTGCAGGGGTAGCGTTGTTGATTGCAGCATTATCCGCGAGTGGAACAAGTGAGATCTCAAATATCGATCAGATCGACCGGGGCTACCAAAACATTGACACTCGCTTGAAAGAGTTGGGCGCCGATATTCAAAGGGTGATTTAGAAGCGGGCAGCTTCAGCAGTCAGTTGACAGCTGTGTGTGCTCGACGTTTGAGCATCAACAGTTTCAGCAATTAGCTCTAGGTGTCGTGCATCTGACATTGTGTATTGTTGACTACCTCAAGCTGTAAGCTGTCAGCTGTGAACTGTAAGCTATCATCACAATTCTATCTTCAGCCCTACCGGACAATGATCCGATCCTAAGTACTGATCGTATACCATCGCATCTTTTACCTTGCCGATGAGTCTGTCCGGGACTAAGAAATAGTCAATCCTCCACCCAGTATTTTTCGCACGGGCATTGGTGACATAATTCCAATACGTATATTTTATTTCTTCGGGATAAAATCGTCGGAAAGTGTCCACAAATCCCGACTCTAACAAACGTGTAAATCCATCGATCTCACGTTGCGTGTATCCCGCCGACTTGTTGTAATTTTCTTTTGGCCGCGCAATGTCGATAGGTTGATGGGCCACGTTAAGTCACCACATACGATGGAAGGTTTTCTCCGGTCCAGCCATTGAACGTATTCTTTGAAATCTTTGTCCCATCCCTCGCGATAGTCCAGTCGTGCAAGACCTTCTCCCGCATTTGGCGTGTAGACAGTCGTTAGAAAAAATGTGGGATATTCTGCCGTGATAACCCTCCCCTCCTGATCATGTTCATCCAAGACCCATATCGAAAGTAACCTGAATCGGTTCTTGCTTTGATAAGATGGCAGTACCTGAATATCCTTTGCGGGCTTTGGAGGAATTTACAGAGACATGATAGCCTGGAAATAATTCTAACGCAGAGCGCACTTCTTCCTCTGCACCTTTGGTTTCCTGCAAACAGAAAATATCCGGGTCCATTTGCTGAACGTCCTTAATAAAATCTTTTTTGATGATGGAGCGAATTCCGTTGACGTTCCAGTTGACGAGATGCATATATAGTTTCGAGGTTTCGAGTTTAAGGTTTCGAAGTTGACCAGGCTCGAAACTCGAAACTAACAAACTAGAAACCTCAAACCTTGAATCTGAAACTTGAAACATTGTAAAGGTTAGGAATACAAAAAAGTCCTGATGAGCAGGACCTCAAATAATATCTGTTAGACTTCAGGACTTAAGCTTTCTTTGCTTTGGCTTTGAATTCTTCTTTGATCTTTTCAACATCCACGTTTTTGATAACAGGTTGGAAGTTCTGGATCTTTAAAGACTGACGTCTTACTGCTGATTTTGCCTTGTCTTTACGGCCTTTTCGCTTTAATCTGGTTACTGACATGGTTTTCGTGCTTTAAAAGGAGCGCAAAAATAATCGGGAAATTTGGGAAAGCAAAGGGTTTCTAGTTTAAAGTTTCTAGTTTGAAGTTGCGGCTTAACGGTTCTAGCGTTAAACTTGAGGCTTGAAAGCAATAATTAGCATAAAAGGTAGGTTTTCGAAGTGTTTTCGGCGGTATAACCTCAAACCTCGAACCTCAAACCTGGAACATTATAGAATGGAAAAACCTACCCTTCCGAAAGGAACTCGCGATTTTGGGCCGGCAGTGATGGCCAAAAGGCAGTTTATTTTAAATACCATCCGGGCTGTATTTCAAAGGTTTGGCTTTCAGCCATTGGAAACGCCGGCAATGGAGAATCTTTCCACATTGACGGGAAAATATGGCGAGGAAGGTGATCAATTGCTTTTTAAGATCCTGAATTCAGGAGATTTTTTGAAAGATGTTGAAAACTCGAAACTAGAAACTCGAAACTCGAAACTTTTAACCGCAGACATTTCAGAAAAAGGGTTGCGTTATGACCTCACGGTTCCGTTTGCGCGCTTTGTCGTGATGAATCGAAATGAGATCAGCTTTCCTTTTAAACGGTATCAAATTCAACCTGTCTGGCGGGCAGACCGTCCGCAAAAAGGAAGGTATCGGGAATTTTATCAATGTGATGCTGACGTGGTGGGAACGAATTCGCTGATCTGCGAAGCGGAAATAATTCTGATGATCAAAGAAGTTTTTAAGTCACTTAGGAATAAAAGATTATACCATCAAGATCAATCACAGAGGTGTCCTTTCGGGAATTGCTGAATCGATTGGCGCAAAAGAAAATGAGACCGCGCTTTTTGTCGCGATCGACAAATTGGATAAGATCGGTGAGGAAAAAGTCAAGGAAGAATTGCGTGGGAAAAATTTCACAGACCAAAGTCTTTCTTCATTGTTTGAAATCTTAAATCTCAAAGGATCTACGGCCGAAAAACTTAATAAGCTGTCAACGAAGTTTGGAAATACTGAAAGCGGTAAGAAGGGATTGTCCGATCTTGCAGGAAGTTCTTGACCTCCTAAAAAATTATCAGTCCGACGACGATCATGTCGAGTTTGATATTTCCCTCGCGCGAGGGCTGAGCTATTATACCGGGATGCATATTCGAAGTAAAGATCAACAACGTAGCGATCGGAAGTGTAAGCGGAGGCGGTCGATACGACAATCTCACGCAGGCATTTGGCGACAAAGAGAATTTATCAGGCGTCGGATTTTCGTTTGGTGTTGACCGCCTATACGATGCAATGGAAGAACTTGGAGCGTTTCCGAAAGATGCGCAAGTATCTTCCAAAGTATTGATCTGTCACTTTGATGAGGAAAGCATGCGATATGGATTGGGTATCGTGAGCGCAGCTGAGGGTCATCTGGAATCGCGTCTGAAATTTATCCCGACGTCACGAAGTTGAAAAAACAACTCGACTTCGCGAACAAGAAAAACATTCCGTTCACCATTGTCATTGGTTCCGAAGAAATGAAAACAGGTTTACTGCCTTGCAAGGACATGAATAAAGGAGAACAGGAAAAGCTCACCGTTGAACAAGTCATAGAAAAATTAAAATAATCCTAACTTAGCGCCTTTGTGTCTCAGCGGTTTAAAATTTATTAACCGCAAAGACGCGAAGGCGCAAAGGTTTTTAGATGTCCAAGAATACAGTTCACTACATCTCCTCAAAAGAACTTACCTTAAAAGATCTCGCCATGATCAACGAAGGCAAGGTAGCTATTGAGTTGTCGGATGAAGCCAAGACAAAAATAGAGCGCTGCCGGGAATACCTTGATCAGAAACTTAAAGAATCCAATCATCCTATCTATGGGATTAATACAGGTTTCGGATCACTTTACAACAAACACATTCCCCATGGCAGCTCGAGAAACTTCAGGAGAATCTGGTTAAGTCCCACGCTTGCGGTACTGGCCCGGAAGTTCCCGAAGAAATTGTGAGGCTGATGCTTTTTCTAAAAGCACAATCACTTTCTTATGGTTATTCAGGGGTTCAACTCGCCACCGTTCAACGGCTTAGCCAAAATGTTCAATGAAGATATTTTGCCTGTTATTTATGAAATGGGATCATTGGGTGCATCGGGCGACCTTGCACCGCTGGCACACCTTGCCCTTCCTTTAATAGGATTAGGTGAAGTTGTTTACCAGGAAAATAAATTTTCGGGAGAAGCAATCAACAAAAGTTACAATGGACTCCATTAATACTGGAAGCAAAAGAAGGGCTGGCGCTTTTGAACGGAACTCAGTTTATGAGTGCGTATGGCGTTTGGTGTACACTTCATGCACACCGTTTGCTGAAGCTTGCAAATATTATCGGCGCTCTTTCATTGGATGCATTTGATGGACGCATCGATCCTTTCCTTCCGCAGGTAAACGCCATCCGCCCACAGCCCGGGCAGGTACAAACAGCAAAAGATATCGTTCGAATCTTGCAGGGAAGCGAGCTCATTCGAACAAACGAAGAAACATGTTCAGGATCCCTATTCATTCCGATGCATCCCTCAGGTGCATGGCAGCTTCGTCTGATGCAATTGATTATGTAACAAATGTTTTTATCATAGAAGTAAATAGTGTAACGGACAATCCGAACGTCTTTCCCGAAGAAGATATTATTATATCCGCAGGAAATTTTCATGGCCAGGCATTAGCGGTAGCGTTTGATTTTCTTGTCCATTGCATTAGCAGAGTTAGGCAGTATTTCCGAGAGGAGAACGTACCAGCTGATCGCCGGAGTGCGGGATCTCCCCAATTACCTTGTGGCCAATCCTGGTATTAATTCCGGATTGATGATTCCACAATACACAGCCGCTTCACTCGTGAGTCAAAATAAACAGCTTTGCACCCCTGCTTCAGTAGATTCCATCGTTTCGTCGAACGGACAGGAGGATCATGTCAGCATGGGCGCCAATGCTGCAACAAAGGCGTACCGGATCGTTAATAATTTGTATTCCATTCTGGCCATTGAATTGGTGACCGCAACACAGGCAATTACCTTCCGGAGGCCGCTAAAAACGTCTCCTTACCTGGAGGGTTTCATGGATACTTTCCGGGCTGTTGTACCGTTTATAGAAGATGACCGAATGCTGTATCAGGACATTCAGAAAGCCGAGCAATTTTTAAAAAATTGGGAACCCAAATGAAATTAAAAGTTACGCATTGCTTTTTTTCTGTTTGGGTCTGACCTGTTCTGGTTCACGCGCAGCCCTATGTTAGCCAGTGACGGTAGGCGATTCCAGGTTGATCAAGTAAAAGGTTGTGCGCCACTGACGGTCAATGTCACTAATTATTCCACCTAACGTTTGCAGTCCGGAACGATCCCTTGCGAATTTTTCTATGAAACACGAATCCGGATTCAACAATGTTTTTACACTATCAGTATACACAACCCGGTACTTATACACTTATGGGTGCTCTTTCAGGCCGGTGTTCCGATCAGATCAAATTACCATCACCGTATTGCCGAACACGCCACCCGAATTTGAAATTTATTCCTGCGGAAATAATTCTGTTCAGGTCAAAGTAACAGACACAAACTATAATCAATATGTAATTAACTATAATGATGGATCGCCTGATGTGGTCGTTCCTTCTGGCAGCCTGGCCATCAGCAGTCACACATACGCTTCATCGGGAAATAAAACTATTACTGTGCGCGGACGCAACCTTGGGGCTGATGATAACTGTAATCCCAGCATCTAAAGTTGTTAATGCAGTGGTGACATTACCTGTGCCGACCATTACACAGCTAACTGTGTTAAATGATCGCGACATTCAACTCGACTTTAACAGCCAGCCCAACATTTTGTATCGGCTACAAATTGCTCAAAACAGTGCCACAGCTTTTCAAAACTTGCAGAATGTATATGAGACCACGACAACTACAATAAACAACTTGAGCACTGATGGTAATTTCTATTGCTTCCGATTGGGTGCGTTTGACCCATGCAACAATACAACAGTGTATTCGAATACCATCTGCAGTTCAAACTTTGATGTCACGGCTGTTGAACAATCTGAATCAGCTGAGCTGGGTGACTTCATCAACAGGCGTGAGCAATTATACATTCTCGAAAAATAGTGATCCTCCATTAAGTGCTGCCGCCGCTGCTACATCATTGAACGATCCAAATGTACTTGTGGCGTGAACTATTGTTATCAACAGACCACAAATTATACCAATGGAAGCAGAAGCATCTCCCTTTCAAAATGCGCGACAGCTATTTCAACCAACATCCCCACCGTTGTCGAAAATATTTCTACCATCGTCGGTCCCGGCAATGATGATGTCGAACTTCGGTGGACGCAGGATCCTGCATTTGTCGCAGCAACCTATTCCATCACAAAATCCGTGAACGGAAATTTTGCTTCCACCAAAATCAAGCACAACGACTAGTCACCTGGACGATGAATACCTGAATGAAGTGGTATCCTGTTATAAAATTTCCTATGCCGATGCTTGTAATAATAAGAGTCCCGTAAGTGTCGGAGGCTTGTCCCATTAAATTGATTGCAACGCTTCAACCGGATAATACCGTCGCGTCTCAGCTGGAGCGCTTACGAGGCATGGAAAAACGGAGTGAACCGGTATGTCGTGGAGAAATTCAATGAACAAGGTCAACTATTATTCACCGTGAATGCCGGAACTGCCACGACTTATGTTGACAATACCCAAGATCTTTCCAATCAAATTGCTGTCTACAGGATAACTGCCGTTGCAAATCAGGCGGGAATTGTCTCGTCCGTTTCCAATGCCTTTACTATTATTAAGGAACCCAATTTATTTTATCCCACTGCCTTCACGCCCAACGGCGATGGACTCAATGACATCTTTAATGTCTTCGGACAATTCATCATAACCTTTGAAATGAGAATTTTCAATCGCTGGGGTGAGATGATGTATGTTACCGATGATCTGCGAAAAGGTTGGGATGGTACATTCAAAGGATCATTAATGCCGGAAGGTACCTATGTATTCCGCGCAACACTCACCGACCAGGCCGGCAGAACATTTGATCGATCGGGCACGGTGGTCTTATTGAAGAAAGATTAATCGATTGTAGATTTTAGATTGACGATTGTAGATTGGGTAACACAGCTACGTGTGTGCGCTTCAAATGCATTTCACGCAAAGAGCGCAAAGATGAATTCACAAAGGCCGCAAACTGGGATTGTTAGGGATATCGACCTTTGTGAAACTTTGAGTCTTGGCGTCTTTGTGGCAATCATATTGTAGATTTTAGATTGACGATTGTAGATTGGTAGGTCGTTCCTAATGACCAAGTTGAGAAAATTGCTATAGCTCGATTGGCGATTTAAGACTGACCCTTAAGACGCAGGCACCAAATCTAAAATCTTCAATCTAAAATCTACAATAAATTGCGACCTTTGTGTGAACAGCTAAAAAATAAGCTAAGCAGTCAAATCTAAAATCCACAATCTAAAATCTACAATCCTATGTTTGACATGATGAAAATGATGGGGAAGATGAAAGAGGTTCAGGCCCGCATGAAAGAATCTCAGGATAAATTAGGAACGTTATATGCTACGGGAGAATCAGGCGCGGGACTGGTGAAAGCAAAGGTAAATGGAAAGAAACAACTTATAACCCTTGATGTAGATTCTTCCCTGTTAAAAGCTGAGGACAAAACCATTTTACAAGATCTGATTGTTGCTGCGGTCAACAAGGCATCGGAGGAAGCAGAGGTGATGGCAAAAGAAGAAATGCGCAAAAGTACAGAAGGACTACTTCCGAATATCCCCGGTCTGGACTTAAGTAGCCTGATGGGATGAGCCGAACGGCTGTCGTCATTTTAAATTATAATGGCGAGAAACTACTTCAACAGTTTCTGCCTTCTGTCATTCAATATTCTTCTGAAGCGGAAATTATTGTTGCCGACAATAATTCTTCTGATCAATCGATATCGTTTCTTCAGCAAACGTTTCCCCAAATCCGGATTATCCAGTTGGACAAGAATTATGGTTTTTGTGGCGGGTACAACAGGGCACTCAAAGAAGTCGTGGCTGATTATTATGTGCTGCTGAATAGTGATATCGAAGTAACATCCCAATGGCTGGACTCCATGATTAGCCTCCTCGATCATGATCCAACCGTCGCAGCGGTTCAACCGAAAGTATTATCCTATCACAACAAAAATAAATTTGAACACGCGGGTGCCGCAGGAGGATTTATCGATGTATTAGGATATCCTTTTTGCCGGGGGCGAATTTTCGATTATGTCGAAGAAGATCAAGGGCAGTATAACGACCAGCGAGAAGTGTTTTGGGCAACGGGTGCCTGCCTGATGATCCGATCGGAAGTATTTAAAAAGTTCGGCGGATTTGATGAAGACTTCTTTGCCCATATGGAGGAAATTGATCTATGCTGGAAGCTCCAACGAACCGGACAAAAAGTTTTCTACTGCGGTAAGAGCACCATATATCATGTGGGAGCCGGGACCTTGAGTTATCGAAATCCCAGAAAAGTTTTCCTCAACTTTAGAAATGGTTTATCCCTGCTTTTCAAGCACCTGAACACCGGCGAGCTCATATATAAGCTGCCCCTGAGAATATTGTTGGACGTGATTGCCGCCTTTCAATTCTTAATAAAGGGGGAGGCAGGTAGTTTTGCAGCTGTTATTCGTGCCCAGGCCAAGTTTCTTTTTAATCTTGGTCGCGAACTGAGGAAAAGGCAAGAAATCAGGAAAGCCTTCCCCACCTATTCTGACGCTATGATATATAAAGGGTCGGTTGTAGTGGACTATTTTTTAAGAGCAAACGACACCGGTATAAGGTGCCGGTCCGAGCCAGGGCTTCTGAAGGTTGAGTGACTTGAAGTTTTTTTTGATTAGTAATCCCAAATAGCACGTCGACGTAAATGCTTCCGCATGTTCATGACAAATGCCAAACAGAGATAAATGATTACCGGCGACCCGAATGTAATGAACGAGGCATAAATAAAGAATAATCGGATGCTTGACGTAGCAACACCAAGCTTCTCTCCCAATTGAGTACACACCCCAAAGGCGTAAGTTTCAAAGAAATGTTGTATCCTATCTGTTACACGTTCCATACTACCAGTTGACTAAACATTCGACAGTCGAAAATGTTATTTCGTCGAGCGAGAAAATCTCGCTGACAAATATAACGTACTCTGTTAATTCAAATTAGCGGAATAATCTTAATTTTTTGACTATTATTGCAAAAAAATACACGTAAGTATACTTTTGCAAACCTGTTTAAAATCAACCATAAATCTAAAAATCCAATGAGAAAAGTAGTTTACTCATTTCTGATCATCGGTGCATTAAGCTTCGCGGGATGTACACTTCCCAAGATGGTGAAGATGTCCAAAGAACAACAACTTACAGTCACCCCTAATCCACTGGAGGTTCACAAGGATACTGTTGCCTTTGACATGGCAGCTAATCTTCCCGTTAAAATGTTAAAGAAAGGAACTGTTTATACAGTCAATACTTTCTATAAATACGGCAGTCGGCGAGGCTGCATTAGAACCGATTGCTTTCAAAGCTGAAGACTATCCAAATGCAAAGACTGAGCAACCTAAAACAACAAAAAGTTTCACTTTCCCTTATGCAGCCAGATCGAAAGACGGGAACGCTAGAAGTCGAAGGTGTTGCTTCGAAAGGTGACAAAATCAAAAGCAACCCCACGGATGCCGGTAGCAACTGGTCTCATCACTACTTCCAAGTTGGTTAAGCCTGTGGCCTTCGCAGCATTTGCAGGTCATGGTTATAACAACCAGGAAGAACTTGTTCCAGTGATCATTCCTGATTTCATTTTCGAACAAGGAAGATCAGTACTGAGAACAAGCGAAATCAAGAGCGCAAAAGGAAAAGAACTTGATGCTTTCATCGCATCAAAGAATGCTACCCGCACCGTTACCATCACTGGTACCCACTCTCCTGAAGGTGCTGAACGTATCAACGCAAAACTTTCTCCTGATCGTGCTGCTGCTATCGAAGCATTCTATCGTAAGGAAATGAAAAAATATGATTACAAAGGCAAAGCTGATTCAATCAACTTTATTTTGAAACCTGTTATCCAGGACTGGAACGAATTCAAAAATGTACTTTCTTCTTATGAAGGAATTACTTCAGAAGAAAAGGCTGAGTACCTGAACATCATCAATGCTGGCGGAACTTTCGAAGACAATGAAAAACAAATGAAGAGCCTGAAGACTTATAGAAAAGTTTTCAAAGATGTATATCCTAAATTAAGAACTGCTAAGACTGAAATACTTGTCGTAAAAGATAAAAAGACCGATGCTGAAATGTCAGTATTGTCTAAGCAAGTTACCCAAAATTCAGTATCTGCTGATACACTTTCTTTTGAAGAAATGATGTATGCAGCAACGCTTACTCCTTCACTGGATGAGAAGGCAGCCATCTACGAAGCTGCTACTAAGAAAGGATCAAACTGGAATGCTCACAACAATTTAGGTGCTGTTTATATTGCTCAGGCTATTGAAAATCCTAGCAACGCTGCAGCATTAGCTGACAAAGCTCAAGCTCAACTTGAGATCGCTGCCAGATTGAATGATGCTCCTGAAGTACATGCAAACCTTGGCTTCTGTTAACATGCTCAAAGGCAATGCATATGCTGCCTATAATCATGCTACCAAAGCACTTAGCGGTGGTCTTCAAGGCGACAACGCCGCTGGTGTCAATGGCGTGAAAGGTGCTGCTGAAATTGTAAAAGCTCAATATGCTCAAGCTGTTAGTTCAGAATCTGCAGCTACTGACAATGCTGACAACCTGTTCAACAAAGGCTTAGCTCAAGTATTGAATAAAGATTACCAAAATGGCTTGACTTCATTCAACGAAGCTATTGCTAAGAACAGCAATCTCGCTATCGCTCACTATGGTGCTGCTGTTGCTTCTGCAAGATTAGGTAATGCTGATGCAGTGGTTAGCAACTTATCAAATGCTGTTAAAATTGATCCTTCTTTGAAGGAAGCTGCATTAACTGATCTTGAATTTGCAAAATTTGCTGCGACTGAAAGCTTCAGAAACGCGTTGAAATAATAATCTCACTGGTTAAACAGGAAACCCCGGCTAAAGTCGGGGTTTTTTGTTTTAGCCCCGTCAAGAAAAGTGTGGAAATGCTTTTATACTGTTAATCCTGACCCTATTTTTACGCACTTTTCTGGAAATACTATGAGAGAAATCCAGTTTAGGGAGGCCCTTCGCGAGGCCTTAAATGAAGAAATGAGAAGGGATCCCAGCGTCGTGCTGATGGGCGAAGAGGTCGCAGAATACAATGGTGCCTATAAAGTCAGCCAGGGGATGCTGGACGAATTTGGTCCAGAACGGGTACTGGATACACCCATTTCTGAGCTTGGGCTTTGCCGGTATTGGCGTGGGTGCAGCAATGAACGGACTTCGTCCCATTGTTGAGTTCATGACCTTTAACTTTTCTCTTGTAGCGATCGATCAGATCATCAATGGCGCCGCCAAGATCCTATCGATGTCCGGTGGACAATACAGCGCTCCAATTGTGTTTCGTGGTCCTACCGGGAATGCCGGCCAATTCGGTGCTCAACATTCACAGAATTTTGAAAACTGGTACGCGAATACTCCCGGGTTGAAAGTGGTTGTTCCCTCCAATCCTTACGATGCAAAGGGTCTTATTAAAAAGCTCCATCCGCGATAATGACCCTGTTATTTTCATGGAGTCGGAAGTGATGTATGGAGATAAAATGGAGGTACCCGCCGAAGAATATCTCATCCCCCTCGGACTTGCTGACATTAAAAAAGCAGGTAACGATGTCACTATCGTTTCTTTTGGAAAGATCATGAAAGTCGCCCTGGCAGCAGCAGCCGAGTTAGAGAAAGAAAATATTTCCGCTGAGGTTATCGATCTGCGCACGGTACGCCCGATCGATTATGCTACCGTGGTGGAATCGGTCAAGAAAACAAATCGCCTCGTTATCGTTGAAGAGGCGTGGCCGCTATCGTCTATCGCGACAGAGATCACGTACCACGTTCAGAAGCATGCCTTCGATTATTTGGATGCTCCGGTACATCGTGTGAATAGTTTTGATGTACCTCTCCCCTATGCTCCAACCCTGATCGAAGCCATTCTGCCAAACGTAACGAAAACCATTCAGGCTGTTAAAGCTGTGATGTATCGGAACTAAAGGGTCCCGATGCTTCTTGTATCTGTAAGATATCGTCTGCAGGAATGCTCGCCGGTTCTTCTCTTGACTTAGTGTTGCGCTGAAGTTGAACCAATCCGTTGGCAAAGATGATCATTAGTATTATCGGAAGAAGGTAGGCACCATACCTGAATTTCAGACCTGCATGGCTATACGACCAGGACGTAAAGTCGATATACACTTTTGCCATGATCAGAAGCGATGCACACAGGCATGCTCCAAGTATAAAATTTGAAACGCCCCTTGATAACTTTTCCTGTCTACTGCAGATATTGAACCAACAAAACAATTAAAATCGAAATAGAGACTACAGTCCAAACCGTCAGGAGTGTTCGCGGGAATGAACGCAGGTAATGATACTTGTATATAATGAGCCCTATTTTTCCCAGGATATTGGGTTTTGACAAAAGCCAGCTATCGACCAGGATTAGCGTGAGCAGTATCCAATAGAATGTCACTTTTCGGATCATGTCAGTATAATTTTTGTTTGCGAAATAACAGTGACAAACAATTTAACTATTTCTTTGTGCGGTGAAGCGAAACAATCGATGACAGAAGATCAATTTCCACAAGCCTTCAAAAAACGCGAGCAAGTGCATCTTGGAGACGAGTGGCGTGATTTTGTAAACGCTCATCTTCAACCTTCCCCTATCAGCATTCGCATAAACCCATACAAAGTCGCGCAGGAAGCGTTAAAACCTTCAATTCCCTGGACACAATACGGTTGTTACCTAACCGACAGACCATCCTTTACACTCGATCCCACCTTTCATGCTGGTAAGTATTACGTGCAGGAAGCAAGCTCAATGTTTCTGGAACAAGCTTTTACCCAAGCGACCAACGGAGCGACGCATTTAAACGTCCTGGACTTATGTGCGGCTCCGGGAGGTAAATCGACGCACCTGTTAAGTTTGATGGATCAAAATAGTTTGCTGGTATCGAATGAGGTCATTCAGTCACGGTCGGCGATCCTTTCGGAAAACCTGCAGAAGTGGGGACATGGCAATGTCGTTGTTACCAACAATGATCCAAAAGATTTTCAGAGGCTTCCAGGTTTTTTTGATGTCATTGTTGTTGATGCCCCTTGTTCAGGTGAAGGACTTTTTCGCAAGGATCCTGACGCAGTAAAGGAATGGTCAGAAGATGCCGTCGCCCTTTGTAGCAAACGTCAGCGAAGAATTTTAAGTGATGTTTGGCCAGCATTAAAGACTGGTGGTATTTTAATCTATTCTACCTGTACCTACAATTCACAGGAGAATGAAGAGAATTTGAAGTGGCTGCAACAAGAATATGAGGTGGAATCCATTCCACTTAAACATAAAAGAGGAATGGGGAATCATTACCGTAAAAGATAATTCGTTTACTGGTTATCGATTTTTTCCACATCGCGTAAAGGGTGAGGGTTTCTTCCTTACGGCACTGCGAAAAATAGACCATCAAGGCGAGAGCAAGTTAAATTCAAGAACTTCATTCACACAGCCTCCAAAAAAAATAAAAGATCAGCTTTCGGAGTGGACATTAGACTCCGATCAAAAAACATTTATAATTAGAAATGATCGAATTCAGTTTTTTCCCGAAAGCAAGGATCGGGAAATCGAATCACTGGTGAAAAATTTACGCGTTGTTTTAGCGGGTACATTCATAGCAACTGTCAAGCATGACAAGTTGATCCCAGAACATAGCTTTGCATTATCCTTATCGTTGAATCGCGATTTTTTCAGAACTATTTTCATTGGAAAAAGAAGAAGCGCTTCAATACCTGAGGAAGGACGCTATATCCTTGCCGTTCGATCAAAAAGGATTTGCGCTGGTCTCATTCGAAAATATTCCACTGGGCTGGGTAAATGTATTAGAAAGTCGAATTAATAATCTATATCCTTCCGAATGGAGAATTCGAATGCGCTGACAAGTTAAAGTATGAGGTTGTGCACTTTGGACGTGAATATTCATCGAACATTTAGGATGAGCCTTTATACCTAAAATTCGACAAACATTCTTTTTAATGCCTGCAAGACACGCACACAACCCTCAAACTTCAAACCTTCGCAAACTTCAGAACCTGCTCGAACGCTGCGCAACCTCGCAAACCTCGAACTTCGAACCTCAAACTTCGAACCTCGAACTAAATGAGGAATGGCCGATTGAATGTTTTCAATCGGCTCATTCCGGACCAACCCCTCAATTTTTCAATTCTTACCAATTGAATACTCTATCTACGAAGGGTCCTTTCCATCCGGATTTCGAGCGCTTAAAAAAATTCAGTATTAAATCCGATTTCCTTATTTTTGGACCCGTTAGACGTTATCCGTTATAAGTTATCCGTAGGAGCCAGCCAAAACGGAGCAAATAATGATTCACGGAAACGGATTATAGAAAACGATTTAAATCATGTTATCAACGAAATACAACCCCTCAGAAGTAGAGAGCAAGTGGTACAGCTACTGGATGAAAAAGGGGTTCTTCCATTCCGAGCCAAATTCCAAAAAGGAGCCGTATTGTATTGTCATTCCTCCGCCGAACGTAACTGGCGTGCTTCATATGGGGCACATGCTGAACAATACCATTCAGGATATACTGATCCGAAAAGCACGGATGGAAGGAAAAGAAGCCTGCTGGGTACCTGGAACAGACCATGCTTCCATTGCTACGGAAGCCAAGGTTGTGGCCATGTTACGGGAACGCGGAATCAAAAAATCGGATATCACCCGTGACGAGTTTTTAAAGTATGCCTGGGAATGGAAAGAAAAGTATGGCGGAATTATCCTGGAACAATTGAAAAAACTTGGAGCATCCTGTGATTGGGATCGGACTAAGTTTACGATGGACCCCGATTACTACGAAGCAGTGATCGATGTCTTTATTGATCTATACGAAAAAGGCAATATTTATCGCGGCATGCGAATGGTCAATTGGGATCCCGTGGGAAAGACTGCCCTTTCTGATGATGAAGTAATTCACAAGGATGTTCAATCCAAATTATATTATATCAACTACGCGATCGAGGGAAGCAATGAATTCATCACCATTGCAACGGTACGGCCAGAGACGATCATGGCGGATACGGCGATATGTGTAAATCCAGCTGATGAACGTTACAAACATCTTAAGGGAAAAAAAGCAATCATCCCATTGATCAATCGGGCCATTCCCATCATTGAAGATGATTACGTCGCGATGGATTTTGGTACAGGATGCCTGAAGGTAACACCGGCGCACGATATGAATGACTATGAACTGGGCAAGAAAGCATCAGCTTGAGGTGATTGATATTTTAAATGAGGATGGAACGTTGAATGCCAAAGCGAAAATTCTCGTTGGCGAAGACCGCTTTATTGCCCGCAAAAAAATTGCAAAGCTTCTCGAAGAAAACAATCAGCTTGGCAAAGTTGAAGACTATAAAAGCAGCGTAGGATTTTCAGAACGTACCGATGCAGTGATCGAGCCGCGGCTTTCATTGCAATGGTTTCTGAAAATGAAACAGATCAGCCAGCCGGCATTGGAGCACGTGATGAACGATGACATTCAACTCATCCCGCCAAAGTTTAAAAACACTTACAGCCACTGGATGGAGAATGTTCGCGACTGGTGTATTTCCCGGCAGCTTTGGTGGGGCCATCGCATTCCTGCATGGTATGACAGCGAAGGATCTTATGTAGTAGCGAAAACTGAGGAAGAAGCACTGGCAAAATTCAAAATTCAAAATCCATCATTCAAAACTCAAAGACTAAAACAGGATCCCGATGTGTTGGATACCTGGTTCTCCAGTTGGTTATGGCCGATCGCAGTATTTGACACAACTGTATTTAAAGATCCGGCAAACAAGGGCAACCGGGATCTCAATTACTATAACCCGACCAACGACTTGGTTACTGCACCTGAGATCCTTTTCTTTTGGGTAGCCCGCATGATCATTTCAGGTTATGAATATCGCGGTAAGATGCCTTTCAAAAATGTTTATCTGACAGGCATTGTTCGTGACAAACTGGGAAGAAAGATGTCGAAGTCGCTGGGCAATTCACCAGATCCGCTGGACCTCATTGCAAACTTTGGAGCGGACGCCGTTCGCGCCGGAATGCTTTTTAGCTCCCCTGCCGGAAATGACTTATTGTATGATGAGAAGTTGATCGAGCAAGGACGAAACTTTGCGAACAAGATTTGGAATGCGTTCCGGTTAGTGAAAGGCTGGAGCGTAGATTCTTCCATTCCCGTACCCGAAGAAAATTCGCTGGCTGCTACGTGGTTTCAATCCAAAATGGATGATTCTCTTGACTGCTCTTAGTGATGATTTTTCAAAATTCAGAATGTCCGCAGCGTTGCTCACGATATATAAACTTATTTGGGATGACTTCTGCTCCTGGTACCTGGAAATGATCAAACCGGAATTTGGAAAACCCATCGATGCAGTCACCTATTCCAAGACCATAGAATTCTTTGAGACTTTATTGAAAGCGCTTCATCCGTTTATGCCTTTTATTACGGAAGAGCTGTGGCACGAATTGAAAGAAAGAAAAGACAACTGCATCATCGTTGCTTCATGGCCTAAACCTCAGGCACCGAATCAAGCTATCTTAAGCGAAGGAGCCATTGCATTTGACATCATAACGGAGGTCAGAAATACCCGGAACGCAAAAGGAATCTCACCAAAGGAATCTCTGAAGCTCGCCGTCAAATCAGGAGGGGAAGAATTGATAAGGTCATTTTGGCCCATCATTAAAAAACTTTCCAACATCAGTGAGGTATCTTCAACGGAAGATAAAATCAGCAATGCGACAAGCTTTGTAATTAAATCGACAGAATTTTTCATTCCGATAGAAGGTAAGATCGACGCGGCAAAGGAACGGGAAACCATCCTTAAAGACCTGGAATATCACAGAGGGTTTATGGCTTCGGTGGACAAAAAATTGTCCAATGAAAAATTTGTTAACAGCGCTCCCCCTCACGTCATTGAACTGGAGAGAAAGAAAAAAGCAGATGCTGAGATGAAAATTAAAGCGCTGGAAGAAAGCCTCGCAAGGATTTAATGATGGATTTCCGAAAATGCCACGAGCTTCAGCTCGTGGATAAAATCTAAAAGACTTTGGGCTTTAGCCCTCTTCATCTATTGGGCTAAAGCCCAACCACTATGCACAATTGCCACGAGCTAAAGCTCGTGGCAATTAACAGGTACCATCAAGATTTATCCATCTAGTTATTGACGAGCGAATTGTAATGCTCAAAGATTATTTTGAGCTGATCTCCTTTTGTAATGGAAAGGTCATTTTCTTTTATGAACACTTCCATTGCTTCAGATTTATCACCGAACAAAGCAATGATTTTCTTTTTGGAAGAAGGAAGCTCAATTACCTGTTTGTCTTTTAGGGTGTAGAATTCACTTTTTTTCAGGATTTTATCGTCCTGGCTACCCACATTGAATTGAATATTATAGTCAGCTTTTTTTATATCGATTTCTGTTTTTTTGAATAAAGGGAGCGACCCTTCGGTGAGTACTTGAAAAAAGCCACTATAGGGGACGTTGCTTTCATCTTTGAAGTCCTTCGCGTTCACAAAATAGTCAGGCGCTTTCGTAACGGAATCCACCCAAACAAAACTTTTTATTTTAATTCCCTTCAAGACCTTAATACCTTTTTTTGATTTTACCTCCACTTCATCAGTCATAATATCATAACGAATGGGAAATCCCTCAATTAATTTCTCGCTTTCATACAACAAGATCGAGGAGTTCTTCCAATGAGTGTCCAGATAGGTATCGCCAATGATCTTACCTTCAGGCAAGGGAATACCATATAACATATCCGCGCTGCCAAAATCTCTCGACTCCTTTAACCGATCGAGGGTATTCGAAGCTCGAACATTTGGAGGCACAACAGCTTGTGCATAACATTTAGAAGCAAAAGCCAAAAGGACTAAGATCCCCACTAAATTTTTCATAAGGCTCAAAACATTCCATACGAAAATTTAGCAAGGGTAAGCGTTGGGGGCAATCCCCCTTCTTACGTGTAATTAAATGGGAGCGGATAAGATGGCGATGGCAGAGGAAGGTCAAATTCGTGCTGCCATCAAAAGTTCAATATTTTTGTGCTTCAATCCGAATTTGCGTGCGACGTGCTCATTGGTTAACCCACCTTTATAGGTATAAACTCCCTTCATAAACCACTTGTGGGAAAAAATCATCGCCTCTACCCCACCTTCTTCAGCGGCGCGCAAAATAGTAGGCGTGAAAATATTGCTCAACGCATTGGCTGCAGTATGCGCAACCCGTGAAGCGACATTTGGCACACAATAGTGAATCACTCCATGGCGCCTGAAAACAGGTTTGCTTAACGTTGTGATTTCAGAAGTTTCCACACATCCTCCCTGATCGATACTCAAATCGATGATGAGTGAGTCCGGCTTCATTTGGGTGACCATTTCTTCGGTAATAACATGACGTGCTCTGCCTTTTTCTGCCCGAAGGGCACCGATCACAACATCCGCGGTCTTAAGGGTATCGCCCAAAGTAATGGTATCGATCGTCGAAGTATAAATTTGTTGACCCAGCAAATGTTTGATACGCCTGAGCTTGTAAAGATGATTATCAAATACCTGCACATGAGCGCCGAGTCCCAGCGCGGCGCGTGCGGCGTATTCTGCCACTGTACCTGCCCCGATGATCACTACCTTGGTTGGCGGAACACCCGTTATCCCTCCGAGAATTACTCCTTTTCCATTATTAGCCGTGCTTAGATATTCGGAAGCGATCAACAATACCGAGCTTCCGGCAATTTCACTCATGGCCCTGATGATGGGCATACCCCCTACCTTATCTTCAATAAATTCATACGCCAATGCAATGATCTTTTTCTTAAGCATAGCTTGCAACGACTTCTACTTTCAGCTGGCCGATCTGCAGGGCGGAGATCAACGTTTGCCCTGGATGCATCAGCTCTATTTCTTCCAGCGTTGGAGGCTCAATCTTTAAAATGACATCCGCCTTGTATAGCTCCTGCGGAGAGTAGACAATTTTTGCGCCTGCATCGCTAAAATCTTTGTCCGAAAATTTCGAACCTAATCCTGCTTTTGCTTCGACCCAGATTTCGTTTCCGTTATTTACCAGGATGGCTACTGCATCCGGCGTAAGGCTTATTCGGTTTTCCTGAAGCGATATTTCCCTGGGCAATCCGATAAAAAAAGAATGCTTTTCTTTTTTTACTTCCATCAATTTTTCCTGGGGATGCAGGCTGGCTTTGGCTAATGCCTCAAATCCTGTTTTCTTTTTTTCCGTCATGGACAGCGAAGGCTATGATTCGTTTAGTGTCAGTTTCAACTTGAATGTTTACTTCAGCATATTGCAAAGGAATGAGCGATGGAATTTTTTCAGGCCACTCGATAAAACAGGGACACCCTGAATAAAAATATTCTTCCGTTCCAATGTCTATTGCTTCAACTTCATCCTTTATCCTATAAAAATCAAAATGATAGACTTTTTTTTCATCAACAGTTTGATATTCGTTTACAATTGAAAATGTCGGGCTGCTCATCGCCTCCTCCACACCCAGGACTTTGCATACCATCTTGATCAATGTAGTCTTTCCCGACCCCATTTCACCTCTAAAAAGCCATACCGTAACAGTATTTAGCTTTCCGACAATCTCCTGCGCCAATAACTCCAGATCCGATACCGTAACTGACCGAAACACACCATCCTCACGGGTCATCACACGTTTTTCGAATTTAAGAAAATAATGGGAATGATCATCTCCTCCATACTCACACCACCATGCTGAAAAGTGTCCTTATAGAAGTTTACATAGTAGTTATAGTTATTGGGATAGGCAAAGAACTGGTCTTCGATTGCAAAAACATACGATGATGAAACATTGAGTTTGGGAAGAAATAAGCGCTCTGGCTTTTGAACCTGCATAACTTTATCGCCCTCATAACCCAGATTTTTCCCTTGTTTGTAGCGAAGATTGGAGTTTACCGACCGATCACCAATGATTTTAAAAGGTCGCTTTACCCGGATAGTGCCGTGATCCGTTGTTATGACAACCTTGACATCCTTTTCTGCTATTTTTTTCAGAATATCGATCAGCGGTGAATGGAGAAACCATGATTTCGTAATGGAACGGTATGCCGACTCATCCGGCGCTAACTCGCGTACCATAGCCATGTCGGTACGGGCATGCGAAAGCATATCGACAAAGTTGTAGACGATTACATTTAAGTCGTTCTGAAAAAGATTATTTACCGTATCAACCAGATTTCTCCCCTCCTCCAGGTTCTTAATTTTATGATACGACATCTTAACATTCAGATTATTTCTGCGAAGTTGCTTGGCGAGGAATTCATCCTCAAAATTATTTTTCCCTTCATCTTCGTCTTCACCAACCCAAAGGTCGGGATTGGTCTTCGCCATTTCTGACGGAAGCTGGCCCGGAGAAAATCGCATTCCGCGCATACGCCGTCGTAGTCGGCAGGATAGAATAATAAGTATCTTCTTTTTCAACGGTAAAATAATCTGATAACTCGGGCTCAATAACTTTCCATTGATCATAGCGGAGATTATCAATCAGAATCACGAACACAGGTTTTTTCCCCAGCTCCGGAAAGATCTTTCGTTTCATGATCTGATGTGAGAGCAAGGGCTTGTCAGACTTTGGATCATTCAGCCATGAATCATAATTACGGATGATAAATTTTGCAAAATTGGCGTTGGCCTCGGTCTTCTGCATATCCAGTACATCACCCATTTCCTGGTTGTCGGCATGATCCATTTGCAATTCCCAAAAGCAAAGCTTTTTATAGATATCGGCCCACTGCTCATGATTCATGACGTCTTGAAACGCCATGCTGATCTTTCGGAATTCCTGCTGGTAGTTGAGGTTCGTCTTTTCAATAACCAGTCGCTTGTTATCCAGTATTTTCTTAACCGACAACAAGATCTGGCTGGGGATTGAGTGGCTTGATCAGATAGTCGGCGATCTTCGACCCAATCGCTTCCTCCATGATATGTTCTTCCTCATTTTTGGTGATCATCACAACAGGCAGATTGGGCTTATTGTTTTTGATTTGCGTCAACGCCTCAAGTCCCGACATACCCGGCATATTTTCATCCAGGAAAACAACATCGTAATGCTTCTCATCACTTTTCTCCACAGCTTCCGTCCCATTGTTTACGGGCGTTATATCGTAACCTCGCTGTTCAAGAAAAATAATATGGGGCTTAAGCAAATCAATCTCATCGTCTGCCCACAAAATGCTATATCTTTGCATGGTTGAAATTTTTACCAATTTAACCATTAATCTCTATCCATTGTTGTAATCCGGATGAGGAACTTAACTACGGATGATTAAAAAGAAGATTATTAATGATCCCGTCTACGGATTTATCACCATCCCAAGTGAACTTGTTTACGAAATTATCTCACACCCCTACTTTCAGCGGCTTCGCCACATCAAACAACTGGGTTTAACCCAATATGTTTACCCGGGGGCTTTGCATACCCGCTTTCAGCATGCTCTTGGGCGCCATGCATCTAATGGGCAAAGTGCTCGATAACCTGCGGTTAAAAGGTGTCGAAATTTCCAACGAAGAATACGAAGCCACCCAAATCTCGATTTTACTTCATGATATCGGGCACGGACCTTTTTCCCACACCTTGGAAAATGTATTGTTGCCAGGCATAAAACATGAAAGCTTTCCTACCTTTTAATTGACAAGCTTAACGAGGAATTGAACAATGCCCTTCATCTTACGCTTCAGATTTTCCGAAACAGTTACAAACGGAAATTCTTCCATCAGCTTATCTCCAGCCAATTGGATATTGACCGGCTTGATTACCTGAAACGTGATTGTTTTTTTACAGGTGTCCAGGAAGGTACAATCGGCGTGGATCGAATCATCGCCATGCTAACCGTGCATCGCGATCAGCTGGTGGTCGAAGAAAAAGGAATTTATAGCATCGAAAATTTTCTTAATGCCAGAAGGTTAATGTACTGGCAGGTTTACCTGCATAAAACTTCCGTGAGTGCTGAGCGAATGCTGGTGAATATTATCCGAAGGGCCCAGGCATTGGTGCGTGCAGACGAAGCGTTGCCTGCCAGCGATGCGTTATGCCTATTCTTAGAAAAAAATTTAACGCTACATGATTTCAAAGAAAACGACGAACTTTTGGAAAACTTTGGATGCCTGGATGACAATGACATCTGGGGAGCTTTGAAAAGTTGGCAAAATCATAGCGACAACATTCTTTCGTTGTTATCAAGGATGTTGCTGGAACGTAAACTCTTCAAGGTAAGGCTTAGCGTTGACCCGATTAAAGAAAGCCGATATAGAAAACATCCGGGATTCAATCACAAAAACATATAACACTTTAAGATCAGAAACCGCTTATCTTTTTTCTCATGGCGTAGTCTCCAACGAAGCCTATGCAGAAGGACACCACATAAATATTCTGATGCGAACTGGCGAATTGCTTGGATATTGCCCAGGCCTCCGATCTTCCAAACATTAAGGCCATCAGCAAAATCGTCAAAAAAAACTATCTCTGCTGGCCTAAAAATGTATCTTTGTTAAATTCATAAGCATGTTATCGGTAATTTGTAATCCTTAAGGATTGGGCTTATAATCAGATAACAATAATCTTTAATGACACATTAGATATGGAATTTACCGTCAATCAAATAGCTGCCATGTTGGGTGGGGAGGTGAAGGGCGATGGCAACGAAAAAATAAAAATGCTTGCCAAGATTCAAGATGCTAAAAAAGGACAGATCGCGTTTCTTATCCAATCCTAAATACGAACAATTCATTTATTCAACCCAGGCGACTGCAGTTATCGTAAAAAAAGACTTTGTACCCAGGAAAGAAATATCAGCCACGCTCATTCTGGTGGATGACCCATACATCAGCTTTACCCGGTTACTGGAAGAATATCACAAGCTGATTAGCTTCCAAAAAACAGGTGTCGAGCAGCCTAGTTTCATGGCATGAAACTGCGACGGTGGGGAAAAATATTTACCGCGGAGCATTCTCATACATAGGCAGTAACGCGCGGATTGGTAGACAACGTCAAAATATATCCGCATGCTTATATCGGTGACAATGTTGTAATCGGCGATAACACTATCATTCATCCAGGGGTAAAGATCTATGCGGATACAAAAATTGGAAACAATTGTGTTATCCATTCAGGTGCCGTCATTGGAAGTGATGGGTTCGGATTTGCTCCGCAAGAAGATGGATCATATAAAACAATTCCTCAACTGGGCAATGTAATCATAGAAGACAATGTAGCCATTGGTGGCAACACGGTGATTGATTGCGCAACGTTATTTGGCGATTCAACACTTATTCGTCAGGGCGTAAAACTTGATAATCTTATTCAGATTGCCCATAACGTGGAAATTGGGAAAAACACCGTGATAGCAGCGCAGACAGGTATTTCGGGTTCGGCCAAGATCGGCGAAAATTGTATGCTGGCTGGCCAGGTAGGCATTGCAGGCCATTTAACAATTGCGAATAATACTGGCATCGGCGCCCAAAGCGGTATTTCAAAATCAATAAACGAAGAAGGACTCAAACTCATGGGATCTCCTGCCGTTGAGGTTGGATCATTTTACAAGTCCTACGCCGTTTTCAAGAAACTTCCTGATATCAATCAACCGCCTCAAAGAGTTGGAGAACAAAATCCAGACAACTCAAAATGAGTCTCTGTCCAGCTGACTAAAAACCCATCATACGCGTACAAAATTGGATAATCTGAGGATTTGAGCTTAAATTTGCGCACTTTTGCAATTCCATGCTTAATATCAAACAGCAAACTATTCAGAAATCGGTTGCACTCTCAGGTGTAGGACTTCATACAGGTGTTCAAACGAACATGACATTTGTACCCGCAAAACCGAACCATGGTATTAAATTTCAACGCATTGATATTCCCGGCTCCCCAATAATTGATGCAGACTGTGATAACGTGGTTGATGTATCTCGCGGAACAACCATCGAACAAAGCGGTGCCCGGGTAAGTACCATTGAACATACGCTGGCAGCGTTAACAGGATTGGAAATCGATAACGTGATGATTCAGCTCGATGGTCCGGAATGTCCTATTATGGATGGAAGCTCCATCGAATTTGTCGAAACATTAAAAGGTGCCGGCACCGAAGAACAAAATGCCTTGCGTGATTTCTTCGAAGTTCAGGAACCATTATTCTATCGTGAAGCTGCCCGCAATGTAGAAATTGCAGCCCTTCCGTTGGATGACTACCGTGTTACCGTAATGATCGACTACAACTCACCGGTGCTGGGAAGTCAGCACGCATCGATCACCGACATCCGCCAATTTGAAAAAGAAATTGCTTCCTGCAGAACATTTTGTTTCCTGCACGAATTGGAAATGTTGTATAAAAACAACCTCATCCGCGGTGGTGATCTTAACAATGCTATTGTCATTGTAGATCGCGTGGTTCAGGAAAATGAATTGGACAACATTGCTAAAATGCTTGGCAAACCAAAAGTTGCTATTAAGCAGGAAGGCATTTTAAACAATATAGAGCTACGTTATAAAAATGAACCTGCGCGTCATAAACTGCTTGACATCGTAGGAGACCTTACCCTGGCGGGAAGACCATTAAAAGCGCAGGTGCTTGCAGCCCGTCCCGGGCACGCGGCTAATGTGGCGTTTGCCAAGAAGCTGAAAAAAGCGATGCAGGAGTCAGATAAGAAAGGGCAAGCCTAAATACAATCCAAGCCTGCCTCCTGTAATGGACATCAACAAGATTGCGGCAACGCTTCCGCATCGATATCCATTCCTGCTGATTGATAAGATTATTTACCTCGATAATGAAAGTGTATCCGGTGTAAAGAATGTAACGGCGAATGAATATTTCTTTCAGGGACATTTTCCCGGCAATCCAGTAATGCCAGGTGTTCTTCAAATTGAAGCGATGGCGCAAATCGGAGGTATACTTGGTTTTGAATACCGTTCCCGATCCTGAAAATTACTGGACATATTTTTTAGGGATAGAAAATTTCAGATTCAGAAAAATGGTACTTCCGGGTGATACACTGGTGATACAATGTGATCTTCTCGCTCCGATCAAGACGAGGGATTGCTAAGATGACGGGCCGTGCGTATGTGGGTAATACATTGGTGTGTGAAGGAACCATGACTGCTAGCATAGTTCGAAAAGATTCATGAGTAGATTTCCCCAAGCCAACGTGCACCCTGAGGCTCAAATCGGTAACAACGTTATCATTGAGCCATTTGCCACCGTCCAAAAAGATGTTATCATTGATGATGACTGCTGGATCGGACCCAATGCGATCATTTGGGATGGATCAAGACTTAGGAAAGAATGTAAAAGTATTTCCTGGTGCGTCTGTATCTTCAATCCCGCAAGATTTAAAATTCGCAGGAGAAAAAACACAAACCGTTATTGGTGATAATACCGTGATCCGTGAAGCTGTTACCATCAGCCGCGGAACAACCGATAAATTCAAAACCGTGATCGGTAAAAATTGCCTGCTCATGGCTTATGTTCACGTTGCCCATGATTGCATTGTGGGTAACAATTGTATTCTGGTAAATACAGTCCAGGTTGCAGGGCACGTAACCATTGATGATTGGGCAATTATCGGAGGGGCTAGTGCATTGCATCAATTTGTTAAAGTAGGAGCGCACGTGATGTTGTCAGGAGGTTCGCTGGTCCGCAAGGATGTCCCTCCGTTTACCAAAGCTGCGCGTGAGCCACTGACATATGCTGGTATTAATACCGTTGGACTGAGAAGACGTGGATTTGCTTCTGAAAAGATCAGCGAGATCCAGGAAATTTACAGATATATTTTCCTGAAAGGATTGAATAACTCGAAAGCGTTGGACATCGTTGAGAAAGAAGTGCCTGCCAGTCCTGAAAAAGATTATATCGTAGAATTCATAAGAACGTCTGAGAGAGGCATTATGAAGGGATACGGGGGAAATGATTGAGCTACATCTGGTGGATATTTGATGATCTCCAATAGCAAATTTTAACCCGACACTTCGCAATCTTTGGGAATGGCATGCCACCACTAGTCGCTATACATTAACGGAATACATGCCCGTCACAGAAAGAAATTCCGACTCAAATCTTGTCATTACCGTTAGTGGGCTCGGCAAAAGATTCAACCGCGAATGGATCTTCCGAAATCTTGATTATACATTTCAACCCGCGAATGTTTATGCCGTAACGGGTCCAAACGGTTCAGGGAAATCAACCCTCCTCCAGGTTCTATGGGGACAGTTGCCTCAAAGCAAAGGTGAATTAAAGTATAGTCACGACAGCAAAGAAATACCTGTCGATGAGATTTACAATCACCTAACGGTTGCCACACCATACCTCGACTTAATTGAGGAATTTACATTGTCAGAACACCTTCGGTTTCATTTCAAACTTAGACCGAGCAGAAACCAAATGGGAGAAGAAGAGATCCTTGACCGACTCAAACTCAGCGCATGCCAAAGACAAACCTATAGCAAATTTTTCTTCCGGAATGAAACAACGCTTGAAGCTTGGACTTGCTTTTTTTACCCAGGCTGATTTGATATTCCTCGATGAACCCACGACCAACCTGGACCAGGAAGCAACTGCCTGGTATCATGAACAACTTCAAAACCTGCCTCCCCATTGTACTATTTTTATTGCGTCGAACCAACAGAGTGAATACCCATCCGACGCACATCTTATCAATATTCTGAATTACAAATAATTGCAGCCTGTTGCACCTGAAAGAACGCGTCGGTGTTTATTTATTGGTTAAAACGCTTTTTTCAAGGTTAAAAATGATCATTGTTCGATAAATAGTAAGTTAAATGCAACGAGGAAGGTTACAACCCGTTATTCTGACTGATTAAGCGTTGTGGATCATTGTCTTAGGCGTTTGTCCACCGATAGTTAGTTTGATTTCAAAGTTTTTAGCAGCATATTCGCAATATTAAAATCTTTAAAATGAACCTTATAACCCGAATTTTTTCCCTCTTTTTACTCGTTAGCGCCGTGGTATTTTTTAGCAACTGTGGAGGTGGTGATGACCCTGAAAAATCAGAAGAAGAAATACAACTCGATAAATTAAAGGCTGGCACGTGGACACTCATATCTGCCAGCGACGGCTCAGACCGCACGTCGGAATATCCTGGAATGACATTGACATATTCCGGAACGTTTAGTGCAGGCGGTACTTATAGTTACTCCAGTACAGCAACTTCATGGCCTCGATTAAGCCCATGGGAAGATACAGGAACATGGAAGTTTGTATCTGGAAGCGTCTCCAGTAAATTCATCCGCCTGTCTGATGATGAGGAAATGACGTATACGTTGTCGAACTCTGACAAGCAACTCAGCATTTCTTTTAATTATACAGGCCCTGGATTTAACAATGGTCGAGTTGAGTCCGTAGAAGGAAACTGGGTATTTACGTTTACAAGACCGTAACGATAAATAATAACATCAAATAAAAAGGACCTTAAAGGTCCTTTTTTATTTTGTATGCCTCGGAAATTTGAGGCTTGCTATTTTAGTACAACCACTGTAATTCCATCGCCTCCACGCTCAACATGCTCATCTTTCACAGAAGCCACTTCCTTGTACCGCTTTAAATGATCACGAACAATCTTTCGAAGCACCCCCTCTCCTTTTCCGTGCAAAATTCTCAACTCACCCTGGCCCAATAGAATAGCCGTGTCAAGATATTGCTCGAGAATTCCTATCACTTCATCAACCCGCTTACCGCGTATATCCAGTGTCTGATTAAAATTTGCTCGTTTCTCAATCACATTAATACCAGCAGAACGAAGCCTGGCACTGATCTCTTTTTCTACCGCTGCTGTTATTTTTTCAAGTTTGTTCAAGTTGGTCACCGATTTCAGCAATCCAAATTGCACCGTTGCATTTTTACCTTGAATGGAAAGAACCACACCGCTTCCTTCTTGTCCAATAATTCTAACACGATCACCTTCTTTCAGCCCTTCTTGTGGAGCTCGTTCTTTTTGTGGCGGAGCTGCAACCTTGTGGGTAAGCGTTTCCAGGTTTTTCCGAACTTTTAATGTTTCTTTTTTTTCAGCCTTGTTCTCCTTGATATGTCGAATCGTTTTTTCAATCTCACGATTTGTTTCCTTCAATAAATTCGATGCATCCTCTTTCGCTTTATTAATAATAGCTTTCTTTTTAGTTTCCAGTTCTGTGGACAAGGATTGGTATCGCGCGAGCGACTGTTTTAATTCGGATTCTTGTTTTTCGAGCTTAGTAATTTTTGTACTTAATTCCTGTCTTTCTTTTTCCAACGATCTCACCAGGGTTTCAAAACCTGCCAGATCCTTCCCTACCAATTTTTGCGCTTCCTCAATGGTAGCCTGCGGAAGTCCGGTCTTCTTTGCTATTTCCGAGTGCAAATGAACTCCCCGGTTTTCCGATCTCCAAAACGTATAACGGAATAAGATTTTTGTCATCAAAACGCATCGCAGCATTTCTGATACCAGTATGTTGACTTGCAAATAATTTTAAATTGTAATAATGTGTTGTGGCTACACCCCACACTTTCTTTTGCAACAGAGATTCTAAAATAGCCTGAGCAATTGCACCACCAAAATTTGGATCCGTTCCAGAGCCCAACTCATCCAGCAGCACCAACGACTTGTCGGTTGAAGAATTGATAAACACGTTCATATTCCGAAGGTGACTGCTATAAGTACTCAAGTCATTTTCAATTGACTGTTGATCACCAATATCCAAAAATATATTTTGAAAGATGCCCACTCTTGACCGGTCTGATACAGGGATCAGCAATCCGCATTGAACCATGTATTGTAGCAGGCCCACGGTTTTTAAACAAACTGATTTTCCGCCCGCATTGGGTCCTGACACCAGTAGCATTCTATCCTTGGGATTCAATTCAATAGAGAGTGGGACCACATCACGTTTACCCTTCAAACTCAAGTACAACAAGGGATGTTTTGCATTGTACCAGGTAAGCTCCGGTTGCTTTTCAAGTATGGGCTTGTCAGCTTCTATCTCCAGCGAGAACTTTGCTTTTGCCCGGATGAAATCGATCTGAGCCAGGAATCGAAAGGATATTTTTAAAACCGGCAATTGCATCCTGAACTCATCGGTCAATGCTTTTAATATGCGGATGACTTCACGCTTCTCCTCGTGTTCCAACTCGCGAATCTCGTTGTTGGCATCCAGCATTTCCGTTGGCTCCATAAAAACCGTTTGTCCCGTAGCCGACTCGTCCAGGATAAATCCTTTTAATTTCCGTTTGTGTTCGGCTTGAATGGGAATAACAACGCGGCCATCGCGAATAGTCGGTAATGCGCCCTCAGGCACCCAGTTAGCGCTGACGGCATTTTTAAAAATCTGATCAGCAAGTTTTCTTAGCCTGCTCTGCTCATCTCGGAGCCGTTTACGGATCCTGGCAAGCTCTGCGCTGGCTGAATCTTTTACCAGAGCCTTTGTCATCAATTTTGGCAAAAACTTGCAGTGATAACTGGCTGGTAGCCGTAACGGATTGTGACAGCAAATAAAGTTGAGGATATGCTTCAGCGTTCTTGGTGAGAAAAACTTTGCATGCCAATATTGCTTCGATACCATAGGCAAGATTTAAAAATTCTTCCGCTTCTAACCAATTTCCCTCCAGCGCAATTTTTTTTATCCATTCCGCAGGATCAAAAAAATGTTGTGATGGAAAACTTTCGCCTTTTTCCAGAATAAGCCGAAACTCGAGGTTTTGACTCAGCAAAATGTTTACGAATTCAAATTCTGTACTAAACCTCATGTTATCAACCCAGCTTTGTCCAGCCGTGGAAAGACAATACTGTTTTAGCTTAGCCCGAATTTGATCGAAGCCCAATTTCACTTCAAAGGTATCCGGATAGATCATTTACTTGGAAGATTCTATGCGCTGTTCCATAAGGCTTAATGAATCGACGAGCGCCGTGAAGATGATCTCCATCTCCTTGGGTCGATCCATGTAGTAGTCAAAAGATCTTTTGAAAACAGAATCTGAAACCTCAATTTTTTCAAAAACAAGCTGTTTAAAACGATCGAATTCGCGTTCAGCGGAATCTCGTGGCAAGCCAAGCCGGTTTATTTTTTGCTCTGCCAAATAAATTTCAGTCAATGCCTTTACCATTTGCTTCCCGCGTAAGAATATCCTTATTGTTCCTATCACTATCGCTGCAGGAACAGCACAGGATCAACATGCAGATCGCCCCGCGCAGAATAAATTGACTCATCCAGCCTTTTGCATTCATTATAAACCTAAACTCATTTTGGGTGGGGCAAAATACTCATAATTGTTCTATTTTTGGCCCTTGCGGTACCCGTTAATGCCTCATTCAGCATTCATATGACAATAATTTTGCCAATGATAAGTTGACAAAACAGCTAACGACTCCTGGGAGATGAAAGAACTCTTAAAAAAATTACGGAAATACGAGATCCAAATCCGCAAGGCTATCAATAGCCAGATGCAGGGAGACTTCCATTCCATTTTTAAAGGGTCAGGGCTTGAGTTTGATGACGTGCGACCTTATCAGTATGGCGACGATATCCGGACGATTGACTGGAATGTATCCGCGAAAGGACATGGTACGTTTGTCAAGACTTTCAGGGAAGAAAAAGAACAAACCGTTTTTTTTATTCTCGATGTAAGCGCATCGGAAAATATTGGAAGCGCCGGGAGCACGAAAGCCGATATCGGCAAAGAAATTTGTGGCGTTTTAGCGTTGTCCGCTACCAAAGAATCTGGTCACGTGGGACTTATTTGTTTTTCTGATGTTAAAGAAAAATATATTAAACCGGTAAAAGGACATTTACAGGCCTATGAAATCATCAGTACATTGGTCAAACTAAATCCACAATCCTTAAAAACGAATCTGACGAAAGCCATTGCTTTTGCACTCAATGCTATCAAGAGAAGAAGTGTAGTTATTCTTATTTCTGATTTTATTGACGATGGATATTTTCACAATCTCAAAGCCTTGGCCAGGCGGCATGACCTCGTCATCATTCATGTCAGCGACAAAAGAGAAACCCGTCTACCAAAACTGGGAATCATCCCGATAATTGACAAGGAAACACAACGGACATTGTGGGTCAATACATCTTTCGGTGATTTCAGAAAAAAAATAAGCGACCGACTAATCACACGAAAACAAGAACTGGAAAAGTTTAGCCGTAAACATCAAATCAATTTTATTTCCCTGGATACCGATGAGGATTACGTTCCCAAGCTATTACGCTTATTTAAAGTAAGAAACCAATCGTTGAAAAGTTAAGACGGATGAGATCGAGCTTCATTTTTAAATTCGGGTTGGCGACTTGGGCTATTGCTGGGTTCTATTGGCGTTTCCGTAGCCCAGGAGGTAGCTGTTCGTGGTGGTTTTTTTTTAGATAGCCTGAGCGTTGGCGATGAAACAGGGTTCTTCCTTTCGGCCACTTATCCCAGTAATCTAAACGTTATCTTTCCCGATTCGACTTTTGATTATCATCCTTTTGAATTTAATAGGAAACGGTATTTTCCTACACAAACAACCAATGGCAAAAGTTACGATAGCGTGATATACTATCTTTCGACGTTTGAAGTCGATCGCATACAACAACTAAGCCTTCCCGTATTTCAACTCAACCCACAGGATTGCACCATCTTCACTTCCAATGTTGACACGGTATTATTAACGGAGCTTGTTAAAAATATTCCTGATACGCTAACAGCTCAAAATCTTCCCTTGAAAGTCAACACCATTTACGAAGACGTACCGTACCTTTTTAATTACCCTGTGTTGTTCATTTCAATTGCTGTTTTACTTGTCGTCATTTCTGTAGGATGGATATTTTTTGGGAAAAAAATCAGAAGACATTTCAAGTTGAAAAAGATGTCAAAAGCACATCAACGTTTTTTAGAAACATACAATCAGCAGGTGGAGACCATCAAGTCGGCTTTTTCTTCAACCCACACAGAACATGCGTTGGCGCACTGGAAGAAATACATGGAGCAGCTGGAATCAAGACCTTATACAAAGCTTACCTCACGCGAAACCACACAATTGGAAAACAATGAAGTGCTGGGAAGAAACCTTCATTCTATTGATGGTGCTATCTATGGGCACAACACAACAGTGCTTGAACCGCTTGAAAATTTAAGGCAGTACGCCGATCAGCGCTTTGCCAAAAAATTAGAGGAGGTGAAGCATGGATAAAGATCTGACACCCTGGTACATGCCCGAATGGTTCAGCCTTTCGACACTTCGTTCTTTTACGTGGGAGAATGAGGTGTACCTATACGTTATAATAGGCATACCGTTGTTGTTTGCACTTCGTTGGCTGTGGCGGTATAAGTTCAATCAAAAACTGCCGGTTGCCGTCGCACAAAAAGACCTGCACGTCTCTCCGGTCAATCTCATTCGGTTGATCCCTGAATTATTAATGATGCTGGTGCTGGCGTTTACCTGCATGGCTTTGGCGCGGCCCCAAAAAACAAATGAAAAAGTAGAGCAATGGACCGAGGGAATTGATATCATGATTGCGCTGGATATTTCTCAGTCCATGCAGATTGAAGATTTTCTTCCCAATCGGTTAGAAGCAGCAAAAAAAGTTGCGCGGGATTTTATTAATGGAAGGGTTCAGGATCGCATCGGCCTCGTCGTGTTTTCGGGCGACGCATTTTCATTGTCACCACTGACAACCGACTATGATCTTTTGAAATCCTATCTGGACGAAATCAACTTTGAAATGATTGAAAACAGAGGAACCGCGATAGGAAGTGCGTTGGCCGTTGTTACCAACCGGATGAGTGAATCCGAAACAAAATCAAAAGTCTGTATTTTATTAAGCGATGGCGATAATACTGCTGGAAATATCGACCCCATCACAGCCGCTGAGCTGGCAGAAGCGTATGGAATAAAGATCTATACAATCGTAGTTGGAAAAGAAGGTCTCGTTCCATTTGGAAAAGATTTTTTTGGCAGGCCAAACATGATTGAAAATACAATCGACGAATCAACGATGCGCAAAATAGCTGAGATCGGAGGCGGCCAATTTTTTAGAGCAGCAGATGCCCAGGCATTGCAGCAAGTATTTAGCAAAATTGATCAATTTGAAAAAGCAGAAATAAAAGAGACGCGCTTCAAAGATACCTCCGACTACTATTTCATTTACCTGCAATGGGGTGTATCATTTTTCCTGCTTTGGCTGTTGTTGAAATCCACTTTTGTCACAAACGTTTTACAGGACTGACCTTTGTGAAACCTATCGCAAACTTATGTGTCTTTGCAGAAAATATACTCTGAAACTCAATGATAAAAATGCTCGTCAGACATTATCTGGAAACAGGATCAGTTTTCCCGCAAAGACTACCATAACAACTCCCAACACAATATTCATGATTCGAATAACCTTTGGCGTAATTAACGTTCGAAGCTTATCAGCCAGCTTGGCCTTAATGATATCGGTTGTAAAAACTGTTGCCACGATCGATGCAAAAAAGATCAGGGCATTTTTGTGTGAACCATAGCCCAGCTGCGTTGTGGCTACACTTACCGTAGCAAGCCAAAAAAATAATACCATGGGACTCAGACCATTGATAAGAAAACCTTTCGCCGCCAAGCGAAGTCCGCTGGCATTTTCAACTTTTTGAGGATCATACTGTGCCAGTTTCCGGCTTTTAATAAGCAGATAATACAGTCCAAAAAGCAACAAGATGACGCCGCCTCCATATGCCATGTAATGACGGAAATTTGGCGTCGACATGAATTGGGTTAAACCGAAATAAGAGATGAGGATGTAAAATGAATCACTTAAAGAAATACCGATTGCTACAAATACGCCGCTAGAAAATCCCCGTTCAATACTTGTTTGAAGCAACGTAAAGAATACCGGGCCGATAAGAAAGGCAAGTACAATTCCCGAAACGATTCCTTTAACGATGATTTCCATTCGAGCTATGTTGAAGGAAATTTTTCCAATCCTCCAGTTGGGCATTTTTCATTACACGGGGAAATTTATTTTGTCCGCCCACTTTCCCTTTGGATTCCATCCAATCATAAAATGTTTTGACGGGGAGAACATCCACAAAAATTTCTTTTAAGGCAGCACTTCGCTCCACTGCATAATCGTCGTTAAGCTTTTTGAGATGCTCATCTATTTTTTCTTTTAATTGCTTCCGATCCACGTTGTCATCTGTTCCCACAAACCAGTGATGCGCAAAAAGAGATTCATAGGGAATGCCGGCAACGGCAAACTCCGGGATATTGATATTAAAGTCGTTTGCAACCAACTCAATAGCTTTATTCATATTGTCCACGGAAAGGTGCTCACCACAAAGACTTAAAAAATGCTTAGTCCTCCCAGTGATCGCTATTTCGCATTCTTCGAGAGAAGTAAACTTAATGACATCACCAATGAGATAACGCCAGGCACCAGCACAAGTGGAGAGCAAAATCGCATACTCCTTCCCTTCTTCCACTTCATCAATAAGAAGTGATTCTGCATCTGGTGCAATCTCGCCATTTGAATTGAAATTCTTCGCTTCAAAAGGCACAAACTCATAAAAAATTCCATTGTTAAGTACCAGGCGCATAGTGCGACGGTTGGGATACGCTTGAAAAGCAATAAATCCTTCAGAAGCAAGATATGTTTCTATATAATGAATGGGACGACCTAACAGTTTTTCAAACCCCTTGCGATAAGGATCAAAAGAAACACCACCGTGAACATAGACTTCCAGATTCGGCCATATTTCGTGAATGTTCTTGAGCTTATGGAATTTTATGATCTTTTCCATGAGAATCTGTATCCACGCAGGTACACCCACGATGATTCCAATGTCCCACTCCCATGCTTTTCTGGCAATCTCATTTAGTTTCGAATCCCAGTTTACCGTCTTTGCAATTTTTTTTCCAGGCTTATAAAAATGCTGAAACCAAAAAGGCAGACGCGCCGCCTGGATTCCGCTCAGATCACCTTCGAAAAAACTTCCTCGTTTATTCAAGTGTGTACTTCCTCCCAGCATTAAAATACCTGATTCAAACATCTCAGGCTTAAGATCATACTTTGACAGAGTCAGAATCTGACGAATACTTGTCTTCTGGATGGCTTTCGTCATTTCCTTCGTGACAGGTATATATTTCGAGGAGGCTTCTGAGGTTCCAGAACTTAACGCAAAATATTTGACTCGCCCTGGCCAGCAAACATTCTTTACACCCCGTAGTGCCAGCTTCCACCAGTCCGTGTAGATCCGGTTATAGGTATGAATCGGAATATTGGTCCTGAAGCGCTTATAAAACTCTTTATCCCCTTTTCGGAAACCATTTAAGATATCAGCGAAGTTGTGGTATTTGCCGAATTCGGTCTGACTGGCTGTAATCAATAATTCCTTTAATTCGTTCTTTTGCAAATCGATCGGCGACGTGTATTCCTGCTCCAACATCTCGCGAAGTCGAATTCCTTTCTTCAGCAGTTTTCCGAGGATCGCCATATTTGCTTTAATTTGATGGAATTTGGGCTAAAAATAGACAATGAATATTAAAAATAACATAAATAATCTTCGGCAGAGCATACCACCCAATTGCAGACTAATTGCTGTCAGCAAAACTAATCCTGTCGAAAAGATAAAAGAGGCCTACGACGCCGGCCAACGGGCTTTTGGAGAAAATCGAGTTCAAGAATTGACACCAAAATTTGAGGCACTTCCAAAAGATATTGAATGGCACATGATTGGCCACATGCAATCGAACAAGGTAAAATACGTAGCACCATTTATTCACTTGATTCATTCGGTCGACAGCTATAATCTGCTGGAGGAGATCAATAAACAAGCGACAAAAGTTAAACGAACAATTTCATGTCTCCTGCAAATCCATATTGCGGAGGAAGAATCAAAATTTGGATTTTCAGAACAGGAAGCTTTCGACCTTATTACACTCGGACAGCATTAAAAATCTTAATCATGTCACCATCGTTGGCCTGATGGGTATGGCTACTTTTACTGATGACAAGAACCAGGTGCGCAAAGAATTCAAGGGACTGAAAACTTTCTTCGAAAAACTCAAATCATCGAACCTACCCTCAAATGTTCTAATGAAAGAACTTTCCATGGGCATGAGTGGAGATTATCAAATCGCCATTGAAGAGGGAAGTACAATGGTACGTGTTGGATCAGCTATTTTTGGCGAACGGTTATGACGAAGAATTTCATCCGCTCATAAAAGAAAATTTATGCAGAAACAAACATCACTTCTTTTGGGCGCCGTTTCAGGAGGCCTTGCAGTGGCCATCGGAGCATTCGGTGCACACGCACTCAAACCACTTCTCATGGAAACCGGAAGGGAAGCAACCTTTGAACTGGCCGTTCGCTACCAGTTTTATCATGCGTTGGCCTTACTTGCGACGGGCTTATTAACAAGTGAAACAAGCCGCAAGACACTGCATTATAGCAGCCTGTGTTTTGTCCTCGGCATAATCTTTTTCTCAGGAAGTTTATATGTCCTGTGTTTTACAGGAATCAAGATGTTGGGTGCAGTCACGCCATTCGGTGGCGTGTTTTTTATCCTCGGATGGGTTCTGTTAGGTGTAGGGGTATACAAAAAATAAAAGCCCCTTTGGAGAGAGGCTTTTATTTTTTAAGCGGTTAAAAACTTCTTATTGAGTCTGCGCTTTCTTTTCCAGAACATTCGTTGTAAAGGAAATTTGAGCACCATCGGCGTTAACCGCGTTTGAAACGACAGTTACGACCTTGTTTTGTTTGCCCATTTTACCGGCACTGTTAAATGCAATTGTGAGTTCACCCTTGCCACCTGGCATTATAGGATCGCGAGGCCATCCCTTCGGCGTTGTACAACCGCATGTTACCTGCACATTCGTAATAATCAAAGGCTCTGTGCCTGTGTTGGCGAACTTAAATGTCTCCTCCACCTTATCGCCTTGAAAAATATCCCCAAAATCATGGGTTTTCTTCTCAAAGGTAATTACTGGTCCTGTTTGGTTGGCAGGTTGTTGCGCAAATCCTTGTGCGGCAAACCCTAACACAACGATCAAAAACAAATATTTCTTCATACCTTAATTTTTTTCAAATTTAAAACCTTCATTCAACAATTTTGCCAGAAATATTAATTTTCTGACGAGAGGAATGTGACTTTGTCTTCGATCTGGAATTAATGCCTACGGTAACCCTCAAATGACTCCCGAAATCGCCGAAATCTACGGAAACAAGGTTAGGCTGAGGGTTTGCGGTCTTTGCTGGCAGGAGGATTCCCTACTGCTGATTATGCATAGAATGGGCAGCAATGACTTTTGGGCCCCTCCAGGTGGCGGGGTGGAATACCAGGAAACCGTAGAAGATGCCCTCAAGCGGGAATTTCTAGAGGAAACTGGACTTGACGTTGAAGTCGGCAAATTTGCCTTTGGATGTGAATTCATCAAGAATCCACTGCATGCTGTGGAATTATTTTTTGAAGTAAAAAAAGTGGCTGGAGTGTTAAAGAGTGGATACGATCCTGAATTACAGCTTATTGAAAGAGCTCAGTTTTTATCCTGGAAAGAGATCAAAGCAATTCCCGAGAAATCCCTTCATGGCATCATCAACAAATGCGCAGACTTAGACAGTTTTCGCCAATTGCGTGGATTTTACAGCATTTAATTTTTCGGATTCTGTAAAATCTAGCTTGTTATTTACCCTGTAAAATAAGTATTATTGCACACTAAACCTTCAACAATGAACCTGACGAAAATTTTATCCATTGTCCTTTTCGTAGTCAGCTTGGTCCTGGCTTATGTGCTGTATGATAGCATTCACTCAACGATCGAATTCAGAGCATCCATAGCAAACACCGAAAAGCAGATTACCGATAAACTCGCCGTTATTCGAGAAGCAGAAAAAGCTTTTTTGGAACAGAACGGACACTATACATCCAATTGGGATTCACTTAAGAATTTCATTGAAAACGGTAGAGTGCCCATTACCCTCAGAACTGAGAAGATAACACAGCTAAGTTACGGCGAAGAAAAGGTTGAGGTTAAGGTTGACACGATAGGTTTTATGCCAGCCCGCGATCGGATCTTCAAAAAGAATTATAATACTAATGCAGCGGCTGATGGTACATTCCTGGGATTTATACCTAAAGTCGGAGACTATGTTGTAAAGGGTGCTCCAGCCTATCGGTTGAAAGCTAAAGATCGCGAAAAAGCTGAGGTGTATACTTTTATCGAGCAAGGAACAATTCTTACATTGGCAAATGTGAAACCTGGTGATGAAGTAAAGAGGGGACAAGGTCTGATCAACTTGTGGGATTATCACCTTAATCCGAATGTAGATATTTCAAACCTCGGCGCTGTTCCTGGTTCCGAAGGAAAAATGTTTGATATTTTCGTTGGCAAAATTGATCGTAACGGAACCATGGTGAGTGTGATTGAAGTGAAAGATCCTGCACCCATCAACCCTGACAGAAAAGCAAGCAACGAAGCTAAAATTCGCCAACCTCTGGGTTTTGGGTCCAGAATAGATGTAGGTACAGCTGGTAACTGGGAATAAATTGCAAACTACCGGGTTGCAATATAAGCTGATCAGAAAAACGAAGGATGAACTTTTTGATGAAGAATTCATTCATCAGTATCATTTGTTGCTCAATATCGGCACCCGCGATTTTCAACTCTTAGTCGTTGAGCCGGAATCAAACAAAGTACTCCTGTTGGAAGATTTTGTACTTCCTTCGTTGACGTCTAACGAAGAACTTTTGCATATTCTTGATCAACTTTTTGACTCCCATGCTTTCCTGAAAGCAGGATTCTGGAAGAAAATTAAAGTGTCTATCAAGAATCAAAAATTTGTTCAGGTTCCACAGGCACTTTTTGCTGAAGACTCTTTGGGTGAGTATCTAAAATTCAATGCTCATATCGATCCAGCCACATGAAAGTTTTATCGCTTCCTTTAATAAACGATCGCAAGCTGTTACCGTCTTTGCCATAAACAATGAATTAAAAAAATGGCTGGCAAATGTCTACCCTAACAATCCTCCAACTTTTACACATCAGTCGGCCGCACTGATTGAAGGGACGATGGACTTTGCCAAAAGCAGGACTGATAATCCGCTATACATTTATGTGGATCGTTTTAAGCTTCATATCATAGCTTGTGACGCGGAAAAATTGATCTACTACAATCAGTTTGCCATAAAGCAATTTTCTGATTACATAAAATACATAATGCTGGTGATGAAATCGTTGAACATGGATCAGCAATCCAGTCAAATTGTCTTGTGGGGATATATTGGAAAAAATTCACCGCACTATCACGAATTTTATAAATACATAAACAACGTGACGTTTGGAAGTCAACCTGAATATTTGAACTTTAGCTATGTATTTGATGAAGTTCAGGAACACCATTTCTTTGATTTGTATAGCATTCATCTTCTTGAGTAAGACCTTCGAAGGTCTATCACGCGCACACTAGATGGCAAAACGTATTGCATTATTCCCAGGCTCTTTTGATCCCTTTACGAAAGGCCATGAAGATATTGTTCTCCGTGGACTTATATTGTTTGATGAAATAATAATTGCATTGGGTTACAACACACAGAAAAGCTCACGGTATTTTGAAATCGATAAGATGATTGAACTCATACAAAGTGCGTTCGAAAAATATCCAAACATTAAAGTCGTAAAGTTTTCGGAGTTAACGGCTGAATTTGCCCGGAAGAATGGAGCGCGATTTTTATTGCGTGGCCTCAGGAATACCACGGATTTTGAATATGAGAATAGCATTTCCCAGGTCAACCGGCAACTCTATCCTGAGTTGGAATCTGTTTTTCTTATTACCACTCCGAAGTTGGCGTGGATAAGCTCGTCTATCGTTAGGGAAGTTCATCGATATGGCGGCGATGTGTCCGGTTTGCTCCCCTATAAGTTGAACGGTTTAGAAAACGTTACTTCGCGGGTTTTATTTCCATCATCTCATAGTACTGTTCAAACACATAACTGATGGATTTGTAGGAATGCTCCAATGCATGATAGACTTCTTTGCCATTCATCCAACGCGTCTCTTCAATATCTTCTGCTAGAGCCGGACGCATTTTAGAATCATCAACAACGTCCATGATATACCAACGCGTCTTTTTTATCATGGCCCTTTTGTTCATGGTATAGGTATGCCAGGTGGTGCAGATTTTACCGTCAACTTTGACAGTTACATTGCATTCCTCTTCCACTTCACGCGCCGCAGCTTTTCGATTCTTTTCCCCTCTCTCAATTTTTCCCTTTGGCAGATCCCACTTTTTCATCCGATAAATCATCAGGAACTTTTCCTTTTTCCGAACCAATCCGCCCGCTGCTTTTACAACCTTAAATTTATTTCTTAAATACTGCTTTATCGTGTCGTAATTGATGACTGACAGGTACAGCGAAAGCAAATTTGTCGGAACTTTCGAATCCAAAAAGTTAAAAAGGATGCCGAGATCATCTTCACTAACTTTTTGTATCCAAACATGATGAATAAGTTTGGATTGCGTTAAGGGTCCCTCAGAGGCATCGATAATCACATTTACCCTTCCTTGATCCGGTTGCTCATTGGCCTTTAAAATCCGCACAGGAACGTCGTTGATAAAAATAATCATGACCAATAGGTTTAAGGCTTATCCATGATCGCAAAAGAATAAATAATTTTCATGCTGAGCAAGCAGATTTAATAACTTTTTGAATTTTAGTCGAATAATATCATCACAGGATAGTAAAAAGTTAAAGTTAACAGTATAGACTATTAACTTTAACGGCTAAGGGAAACTCGACGAATTATTAAACCTACCTTTCGAAATTATGCCCATTATCAAAGTACAGGAAGAAACCGCAGGAAAAATAGCGGGAATGTTACTTCAGATTCAAGCCATAAAGCTTAATACAGAAAAACCATTTTCATGGAGTTCGGGCTGGAAATCGCCAATCTATTGTGATAATCGACTCTCTTTATCCTATCCTCTAATAAGGAACACCATCAAACATGCATTGGTCCAAGCCATACGTGAAAACTTTTTTACAGTCGAATCCATCTCGGGCGTTGCTACTGCTGGCATCGCACAGGGCGCTTTGGTAGCAGACATTTTAGATTTACCATTCTTATACGTTCGACCGAAACCTAAGGACCATGGAATGGAAAATCTTATTGAAGGCAAAGTAGTTAGAGGGTCAAAAGACTGTTGTTGTTGAAGACCTGGTTTCTACGGGCGGAAGTTCATTAAAAGCAACACAGGCCCTACGCGAAGCGGGACTTGAAGTGTTGGGAATGGTTTCTATTTTTAATTATGGATTTGATATTGCAACGCGAAATTTTTATGATGCGAATACTTCTCTCATCAGCTTATGTGACTATACGAATTTATTGAAGTACGCATTAGAACAGCAATACATTTCAGAGGATCAGATGATTTCATTAAAAGCCTGGCGCGTGGATCCTGCAAATTGGAAAAAGTAAAAACTTGAGGTGTCGCTTCCCAATTTAAATACGTTCTCACCGAAAAACCTTTCGCAAGAAATCGCGGAGAATTTTTTTCCATCCTTTACCAAAGGCGCGAGCATTGTTGTGGGGGGTGCGAGGGTTCGGGTCATGGATTTAAACATACTCCGGCACTGGGCAAGCTGATGGCAGAGGTACAATCCGGGAAGGAAAAAATTCCCTCACCTTTTTCTTCTGAATTCGAAAGAAAATTAATTTTTTAACCGCAAAGACGCTAAGGCGCAAAGGATATCATTTTTTATTTTGCATTACATTGCGTCTCTGCGCCTTTGCGGTTCTTTTTATTGAATAATGTTTATGGCCTTCGCGTGAATTACCCGGAAACCTGTTCTGTTTTCAGCCAGGATGAAGTTACTTCATTTAGCACTTTTACCTTGTGGCTGAAATCACCTTTGATCTGCTCTCTTATTTTGTTCATGTTATCCAGCAGCTCATTGGTTTCTTCGGGCAGCGCCTCTTCCAGGTATTCGCGCATACGTTTAGAAATCGTAGGGGACTTTCCGTTGGTGGAAATTCCTATTTTCAAATTGCCTTTGGTTACAACAGAGCCCAGGTAAAAATCACACAAATCTGGTGTATCGGCTACGTTAATGAGCACGCGTCGCGTGCGGGCAAACTTGCGAATGGTTTCATGAAGGCTCCGATTGTTCGCAGCCAGAATGAGAAGATCTTTATTCCAGAGATCCCATAGTTTGAAATTGCGCTCAAACAATGTAACATTTGGATGCTGCGCGGCCAAGTGCTTTTATGGGTTCTTGTATTGTTCTGGCAACCAAAGAAACCTTCGCGGTAGGACTATTCTTCAAAATGGCGGTCAATTTTTCAAGCCCTACGTGACCCCCTCCTACAATCAGTGTCTCCAGCGATTCTAATTTTAAAAAGACCGGGAATAAATTATTGCGTTCCATTGTATTGAAATTGACCTACAGCCTGTCTGCCGCCAGGCAGGCTTCTCTCGTGATTTCGTTTAATGCGTTAGCGTACCGTACCACTTCGCCGACAACTATCAGTGCGGGTGGCCCAACCTGCTCGACCGACGTCAATCCTGAGATCGTCGAAACAGTTCCTATGACATTTTTTTGATTCGGCAACGTTCCGTTTTGAATTACTGCGACAGGCGTTTCACTTTTTCCGTGCGCAGCAAACAACTTCATGATCTCGCTGATCTTATTGAGTCCCATTAAGATCACTACCGTAGCCGTTGACTGAGCAGCCAAAGCGACATCGCCAGAGACTTCGCCCAATTTGGTTGTACCGGTAACCACCCAAAAACTTTCACTCACGCCACGCGCAGTAACAGGAATATTTAAACTTGCGGGGACTGCTATCGCGCTGCTTATGCCGGGCACAACGGAAGTTCGAACACCATGGGACTCGGCATATGCGATCTCTTCGGCACCTCTGCCAAAGACAAAGGAATCGCCACCTTTCAAGCGTACAACATGACCATATAAGTACGCAAACTCAACAATCAATTCGTTGATGTTTTCCTGAGAATACGCATGGGAGCCAGCTCTTTTGCCAACGGAGAGGGCAGGGACACCTTGTGGTATCAATTGAAGAATTTCTGCAGACACAAGAGCATCATACAAGACGACATCTGCTGCCTTAATTGCCTTAATACCTTTCAAGGTTATCAATTCAGGGTCACCAGGTCCTGCACCCACCAGCGTGAGACTTGGAGATCGATGCAAGGTAAAAATTGGTGGTATCATTTTTCCATTACCTCTTTTTCCGTGGAACGATAGGCCAACACCTCGTCGAGGAATTTTGCAGATTCTGTTAAATAGGAAAGCGCAAAACTATCTGAAGGCTCATTCTTATTGATACTGAGCACATAGTCCTTAAAGTTTCCTGAAAATTCAAAAGCACCCGTGTCAATAAACTCCCTTTGAAAATCAAGAATTGTCTGGATCTGGGTACTAGGTTTGATTTCACGAACTAAGCAACAGCGATTTTGCCGTATTGATAAAGGCACTATAGCTGTGATAAATAGAATCCGCATACTGTTTCTTATCGTATGCCTCCTTCGACCACTTCAGCTTATCTTCAGAATCGTTTAATAAAGTAGCGACAAGGTCTATCATTACGCCCGCGCACTCACCTACAGCAGTATGTAAAATGAAATTATTATCCTGACCCCAGTCGATATATTCATCTGGAACAGTTGAAGTGATATCGCCGAGTGGCTTAAGCAACTGATAGAAATGATTTCTGCCCAGTCTTTTAAAATAGTCATGATAGTATTCTCCATCAAAACTATTTTCTTCATAATCATTCAACAAAAGACGCAACGCCTGCGGCCCACGCTTGCTGGGTATCTTGATAATCTTGTCGGAGATAATCCCCTCTCCACCCTTTAACTTTCCTCCGCCGAGCAATACTACCAATGCAGGCATCATTTTACCTTGCTTGTCTTTGATGGTACTTCCATGAAGGCCAATGCTGGCAAGCCCATGCTGCCCGCAAGAGTTAGGGCAACCACTGATCTTAATTTTTATATCCTGATTGGAAATCAGGCCAGGAAATTCTTCCCGAACGACTTTTTCAAGCTCTACTGAAATGGCAGTGCTGTCGGAAATACCCAAGGTTACAGGAATCTGTTCCAGGGCAAGCTGTAATATCAGCAACGCTGTCAAAGCCAGGCTCTGCCAGTCCCAACTTATCCAATGCCAGGTATAACAGCTTTAAAGCTTCGGGACGAACATAACGAAGGAGATAACCTTGATTCACCGTTATCCTGAATTCCGGGGAGGCATATAAGTCAATAACATCAGCAAATTGTCGGGCTAACTTCGACGACATATTTCCCAATGTAAGTTTGACATAAACTCCAAAGAAACCTTTTTGCTTCTGTTCAAACACGTTGGTCTCCTTCCACAATTGATATTTGTGTTCGTTAGGAATGACAACTTCTTCTGCTACAATAACAGGAGGAAGGCTTGGTTCCTGCAAAGCATTAGTATCAATTTTATAGGACTTATTTTTTAATGCAATTCTTTCTTCATGAACTAACGCCATCAATTTTTCCAATCCGATATCGTTCAACAGGAATTTCATCCTGGCTTTCATCCGGCGATTGCGTTCTCCATAACGATCAAATACCCGAAGCACTGCTTCCGTTAAAGGGATGATTTGATCCTCTTCCAAAAACTCATAGGCCAGTTGCGCTAATGTTGGATTCGCACCCAAGCCACCACCGATCACGACTTTAAAGCCGCGTTTACCATCTACGATACGAGGAATAAAACCTAAGTCATGTATAAATGCAAAAGCGGTATCGTCATCGCTGGATGAAAAAGCAATCTTGAATTTACGTCCCATCTCCTGGCAGATAGGGTTACGTAAAAAATATTTAAAGGTCTCGTGCGCATAGGGCGACACGTCGAAAAGTTCTTTGGGATCTATTCCTGCGGTATCCGATGCCGTGACATTACGAACCGTATTACCGCAGGCCTCACGCGTTGTGATTTCATCTTTTTCCAATTTAGCCCAGAGTTCTGGCGTTTTGTCCAGGCTTACAAAGTGGATCTGAATATCTTGTCGCGTGGTTGCGTGGAGATTGCTGCTTGCATATTCATCAGAGATGTCGGCAACTCTTCGGATTTGTTTTGTCGTAATCCGTCCGAAAGGAAATTTGATACGCACCATTTGAACGCCAGACTGACGCTGCCCATATATACCCCGCACTAGGCGAAGGCTTCTAAATTTTTCCTCATCAATTTTGCCGTCGCGGAAGAGTTTAATCTTGTTCTCAAGATCAATGATATCACGCGCAACGATGGGGTTGTTTAAATCTTCTAGTTCTGAGCGGAAGCTTTCCATGTTTATTTGGTGGTATAGTAGTTAGTTCAAAAAAAAAGCCTTTCCGGTTCTGCAGGAAAGGCTCGTTATGTTCTATGTGTTTTCAGTACTTTTTAGACCATTACGTATCCAGGAATCCTGCACGATCCAACAGGTGCTTACAGCAGCAGCAACACACTGTTGAAATACAATTTTTACAAATACAAGCTAAATACTTGGTCATATTAATAGCGAAATTAGGGCAATGGTAACAATTATCAAATCGATCTTATTTAAAAAAGATAGATATTTAGCCTTAACAACCGTTCGTACATTCGCGCAAACGATGGAAATCAAGGATTATTGGTACATACCGGATTAAACGCGAGTTAGAACAATGAGGTTTTTATGTCAACGGTCTTTTGTCCTGTAAACGAATTTAAGCCCGGACCATGTCTCGTCCACCGCACAGACTTTTACATCCACCAGTCCTTGCAACAAGCCAAAATCGCGGATTATATTTTCGTCCAGATCGGTCGGAACTTTTGAAGACTTTTTAGGCCAGGAAACCCAAAGCATTCCGGTTTTTTTTAAATGCTTTTTAGTTTTCAGAAATTCCTTTTGGAATGCCGTCACCTGGTGTACAAATAGGTGAATAAAGTCAAACTCGCCGGCTAATTTCTGCTTCACACTGAGGCCTTTCGGCAGCGGGCTTATCCAATCAAAATAAGCCGCCGGCGGATCGCTAACGAAGATCACAAGCCCCTCCGTTAGACCTAGTTTTTTTACTAACGGTGTACCGGAATATCCAGCCATAAATTGATTTCAATAAAAAATGCCCCGATTACATCGGGGCATTTAGTGGTGTTCAATGTTTAGTTTTCCTTACCCATCTTTTCCATCTCTTGTTCAAACGTTTCTTTGAACTTTTCATAGTCATAATCGATCTTCAGACGATCATCCTTTGAAAGCCGTTCATTGTACGTTGCAACCAACTCCTCAGCCGACAGCTCGATCGCGATATAGGTTTTATAAGTTGTTTGATCTGTTTTCATCAGTTTCTCGCAGATGGTCTTGATCCCTGTTAATTTCTGATCAACAATTTCCCTGTTAAGCTGTTCAAAGCGTTCTTCCACCTGTTCTTTGTTATTCATCTCACGAGAATTGGTGTAATTATCGGTGACAGCTTTCACGGTTGTTTGGATGCTGGCAGCAAGCTCAGCACGCGCATTAGCCAACGCCTTCTTTTTAGACGTTACCTGATCCTGACTCTCACCAATAGAGTTTGCACGGAAATATTTATTACTGGTGAAAAAATCCGGACCGGAGCAAGGAACCACTACTTCAGTCTCACCTTTTGGAGTCTTTTCTTTTCCTTTACAGCCGACCAGAAAAACTCCACCAAGCAAGACAAGCATCAACGTAGAACAGTTCAAGTGTTTCATAATTCAATTGGAAATTTGGTTAATAATATATATTAGGCAATTTAAATACCAAACTCAAGTGCCTTATTTAAAGGCTATTGCAGGACGGTATTCAATAATTCATTCATTTTTTCTTTCTCCAGCGTTTCTACTGCTTTGTTATAAGCATCAACACTGGATTTGTCATAATCAAGGCCATATCCTTTTACCCGATCAAAGGTTGTAGCGTAAATCTCCTTGCCTTCTTTTACTGCAAGTACTTTGATTACGCTGGTTAGGTAAGTTACATAAATGCTCCCAGTAATGGATCCTTTTTCAGCATCTGATTTTACATCAAACCATAGGTCGGCAGCACCCCTGCTCTCGGTAAATTCAAAACCATTGTTGGCTAAAAGATTTTTCAATTTGTTCGTGATCTGATCATTGCTTTTATTATAGCCAAAACTTTTTTCTTCTGACGTTAAATAAACTATCGGGCGTTGAACCTTTAGCACAACGTTGGCACTAGGCAAACGAAGCGTTTTCGCTACCAGTGTATAAATCGGCGAGGCAGCTGATCCGCTCAAAGCGTCGATGTCAACTTTGACTTCAATGGTTTGCTCCAGATCCTTCGAACCGATCTTGTTAAGAAGTATTTTTGTTTGCCCACTTTCATTAGTCTTATACGTGGGAAAAATATCTCCAGCTCCTTTTTCAAAACCGGCATGGAGCGGAAGGGCAACAGCAGGCTTGGCAAGATCACTATAAATCGACTTTGCAATGACCGTTTGCGCCGACTGATTAACCCTGCGATTAACTAAAATTTCAGACGGGTCCAGATGAATATTGATTTTATTTAGTATCGTTTGCAAGCGATGCATAAATCTCATTGCCCAATAGAACTTCCTGGTCTTCCATGGTCACCCGGATGGGTTCCCCTAAATATTTTTCAATGGAACGAAGCGCCTGAAAATAAAAGCTGATGGCTTGCAACCGTTCATTATTTTTTTCCGCCTGCTTTCCTTTCAGTAAATAATCGGTAGCCAATATCGAAGCATTCTTTTTTTGCTCCTCTTTTATTTGCCGGTATCGTGCGATCGATAGCCGGTAATACACCCAATAATTTGCGGGATCCTCCCAGGCATCTACCAATTCAAATTCCTCAATTTCATCCGCCGCGGTAGTTTGAATGATTTGTTCGTATTGCTCTGAGAGCTTTTTGTCGACTTCAATCTGATTTAATATCGAGGTACTGGATACCGTTACCTTAATTTCAGAGACAAGGTCATCGAGGGCGCTTTTCTTTGCAGCTTGAACATAATTATTCGAGCCGTTTTTTACGCTGTGGCCTATACCTGTATAGTATCCATCCTGATAGGGCGTTGTTTTCAGCCAGGAAGGCTTTAACGATTCAGGATCGGGAGTTTGAACCTTCGGGCTACAACTCGCGAGGATGAAAAGAATAATGTAAAATCTCTTCACAAACTAATCGTTAGGAATTTCAGGAGGACAATTGCCACATTCGTGCCAATTTGAACTAAGACAAATCTACGCTTGCGATGGCTATGAATAAGGACAAAAGCCTATTCTTTATTACATCGCAACAAAATAAGCCAATGAAGAGTGCGGATTGTAAATCTTAAGTCGTCACTAGCTTCAACACTAATAACGTAGTTAAAAAATTTTCGGTTGATCAGTCTCCTTTTGTCACTACCTCATATGAGGAAAGCGAAGCCGCGAAGTATTCCCTATTCATACGGGCAATGTTCGTTAAACTAATGGCTTTCGGGCATTCCGCTTCGCAAGCTCCTGTGTTCGTGCAGGCTCCAAATCCTTCTGCATCCATTTGCGCCACCATTTTTTCGACTCGTTCCTTTCGCTCGGGTTTGCCTTGTGGTAATAATGCCAACTGGGAAACTTTTGCGCTCACGAATAACATCGCCGATGCATTCTTACATGCCGCCACACAGGCGCCACAGCCAATACAAGCTGCGGCATCAAACGCTTCGTCAGCACTTTCTTCGGAATAGGTATTTCATTTGCGTCGGGTACGCCGCCAGTATTAACAGAAACATAGCCCCCAGCCTGTTGAATTCGTTCGAAAGCGGAGCGATCTACAACCAGGTCTCTTATTACCGGAAAAGCTTTCGCGCGCCAAGGCTCAATAACAATTTTATCGCCGTCATTAAAGCTTCGCATATGAAGCTGGCAAGTCGTGGTTTGCAGCGGTCCGTGAGGCCTGCCATTGATGTATAGACTACAGGTTCCACAAATACCTTCGCGGCAATCATGATCGAATGCTATAGACTCCTCCCCTTTCAAAATCAGCTCATTGTTCAGTACATCGAGCATTTCAAGAAAAGACATATCGGGGGAAACATGATCCAATTTATAGTCCTTAAAAGAACCTTTGTCTGATTGATTTTTCTGGCGCCAAATCTTTAGTGCGATCTTCATATTACTTATAGCTTCTTTGAGTCAACTTAACATTCTCAAATAATAGTTCTTCTTTATGGAGGACTTCTGGCTTGGTTGTCACCTTTGTATTCCCAGGCTGCTGCGTATGTGAACAGATCATCCTTCCGCTGCGCTTCGCCTTCAGGGGTCTGTGACTCTTCTCTGAAATGCCCGCCGCAGGATTCATCACGATTCAAGGCATCGTCAACCATAAGCTCTCCTAACTCCATAAAATCAGCCACACGCATCGCTTTTTCCAATTCCTGGTTAAGTTCGCTTGCAGCTCCCAAAACATTCACATTCTGCCAGAATTCGGCCCGCAATTGTTGAATTTTAATTTTTGCTTTTTTAAGCCCTTCAGCATTTCGAGCCATGCCGCAGTAGTCCCACATGGTTAGTCCCAGCTCACGGTGAAATTGGTCAACGGTTTTCTTGCCTTTAATCGAAAGAAATTTCTGGATCGTTGCATTTACATTTGTCAATGCTTCCTTGAATTCCGGACGATCAGTGCTGACCTTTTCCGACGAAAGTCCGGCTAGGTAATCACCCAAGGTATAGGGAATCACAAAGTATCCATCTGCCAGTCCTTGCATCAAGGCACTCGCCCCCAAACGATTAGCGCCATGGTCGGAAAAATTGGCTTCACCCAATGCATACAATCCGGGAACAGTAGTCATAAGGTTGTAGTCGACCCAAAGCCCGCCCATTGTGTAATGCACGGCAGGATAGATCATCATCGGCGCTGTCATAGGGATTATCACCGGTGATTTGTTTGTACATATCAAACAGGTTTCCATATTTAGCCTCAATGGTTTTTCTTCCGTCGCGTTTTATGGCATCGGCAAAATCCAGGAACACTGCCAACCCTGAGCCTACACCTCGGCCTTCATCACACATGTTTTTTGCATTTCTCGAGGCCACATCCCGTGGCACCAGATTTCCGAATGAAGGATATCGTCGTTCCAGAAAATAATCTCGCTCTTCCTCAGGAATATTCACGGCATCTTTTGCTTTCAAACCCGGCCGCGCCGTTTTTGGAACCCATACTCGTCCATCGTTTCGCAACGATTCTGACATCAATGTTAGTTTCGACTGATGATCACCTGAAACAGGAATACAGGTAGGGTGAATTTGAGTGAAGCATGGATTTCCGAACAAGGCGCCTTTTTTGTGCGCTCTCCAAATCGCCGTAGCATTACATCCTTTTGCATTGGTTGAAAGGAAGAAAACATTTCCATATCCGCCCGTGCAAAGCAACACCGCATGCGCGCTGTGTGCTTCAATTTTTCCAGTTACCAAATCCCGCGTAATGATACCCCTTGCCTTTCCGTCCACCAGGACAACGTCAAGCATTTCTGTTCGTGGAAACATCTTGACTTTGCCGTTTGCAATCTGACGATTCAGGGCTGAGTAGGCTCCCAATAAAAGTTGTTGCCCGGTTTGACCGCGTGCATAAAATGTCCTCGACACCTGTGCGCCACCAAAAGAACGGTTTGCTAATAATCCACCATATTCACGTGCAAAGGGAACACCTTGCGCCACACACTGATCTATAATATTGACACTAACCTGCGCCAAGACGATAAACATTTCCTTCCCGCGCACGGTAGTCGCCACCTTTGATCGTATCATAAAAAAGCCGGTACACGCTATCTCCATCATTCTGATAATTTTTAGCTGCGTTTATACCTCCCTGCGCCGCGATGCTATGCGCCCGGCGAGCACTGTCTTGAAAACAAAATGCTTTTACATTGTATCCAAGTTCACCCAGCGATGCTGCGGCAGAAGCACCCGCAAGTCCAGTTCCCACAACTATAATATCGTACTTTCGCTTATTGGCAGGGTTGACGAGCTTAAGGTTGAACTTGTGCTTTGTCCATTTTTCTGCCAAAGGGCCTTCAGGTATTTTTGAATCTAACTTCATATAATAATGTAACTGAAAATTTAATCTAAGAACATCCAGATCGGAATAAGCGCAAACAGTGCTGGAACGATAATAGCAAACACTTTACCGACGAACGCAATCAACGGATTGTATTTTGAATGATTCAAGCCAAGCGTTTGAAAAGAGCTTGCAAATCCATGCCACAAGTGAAATGCGAGTACCGCCATACTGAATACATAGAGTGCAACATACCACACGTTTGAATAGGCCATCTCTACGGTAGCATAAAGATTTTTCACTTCTTCGCCATCATAATTAACGGTTGGTATACCGCCCCAATGCATTTCGTACCAAAAGCCCTTCAAGTGAATTACCAGGAAAATTAAAATGAGGGTTCCCAGAATACCCATGTTGCGTGACGTCCAGGGAGATGAATTTTTTATCACTGCATACCTTTCACTTCCCCGCGCCCTTCTATTTCCAATGGTCAGGAAAAGCGCCCAAAGCGCATGAATTATAAAGCAGGCATAGTTAACATAGGAGATAGTCTTAATCACTGGATTGCTGGTCATGAATTTGGCGTAGACATTAAAGGCTTCGCCATTATCATCTTTCAACAACTGAAGATTTCCGATTAAATGAACAACTAAAAAGAGAATGAGAAAAAGGCCGGTTAAAGCCATGAGAAGTTTTCTGCCTAGCGTGCTAGTCAGAAGCTTGATAAACCAATTCATACACGGGGTTTAGAATTTTTACGAAAAATAGTTCCCAAACCCTAGTCTACCAAGTGAAGAACTACTTTAGAAGAGGTTTAAATAAGGTTTTCATTTCTTAGAACAACTCAAACAATAAAATGATGGTTGCAATGGCTGCAATTGTGACTAATAAAAACCACTCCTTTTGAATGAATTTCCGAATGGCTTTAAATGACTGTTTCATCTTATGTTTTAAAGTTTGAAACAGGTTTACCAACAATTATGCTAGATACTAAATACTTGATTATCAACTCGATAAATAAGGTGGTAGACCATTCTAATACTCAAACCAGGCTCAAAACTGTAGTCGATTCCCAATATGAAATACCCTAAAATGAAGCCTTTTTGTCGAATGGCGGATAAATACCTGCAGTTTTTTGATGTTATTTCGAAAATTTTTGTTGGCGATAGAGGAGACCAAATTAACTTTACACGAACCACTGATTAATTTTTTGGATGTATTTAATTTTTGACACGGAGACCACGGGACTTCCCCACAACAAGACTGCTCCGATTACTGACCTTGAAAACTGGCCTCGTCTGGTTCAAATCGCCTGGCAGCTGCACGATGAAAAGGGAAATCTTCTTTCGCAACAAAATTATCTGGTAAAACCTGATGGCTTTGATATCCCTTTCAAGGCAGAACAAGTGCATGGGATTTCAACAAAGCGCGCGCTTGAAGAAGGGCAAGATCTGAATAAAGTATTGGAATTGTTGCTTAACGATCTCTCACGCACATCTCTCGTCGTCGGACATAATATAGAGTTTGATATTAATATCATCGGGGCGGAGTTTATTCGTCAAAAATTTGAGCCGGAACTATTACTGAAATTAAGCAAGCTCGACACTGGACTTTCATCAACCGAGTTCTGTCAACTTTCGGGTGGACTAGGCGGCAAACTCAAAATGCCCACGCTCCTGGAGCTGCATAAAAAGCTTTTTAACAAAGACTTTGGTGATGCACACGATGCATCATATGATGTTGCCGCGACAGCACGATGTTTTTTTGGATTGTTGAAACAAAACGTCGCGAAGCCGTTCGACTCCACTCCCCTTGAAGAAATTGAATATGAAGAGCCAAACCTTGAAGCCGCCAACTTCACCAAGCGCGAAAAATTAAAGGAAGCTGGCGTACAAGTTGGGCGAAAAGGACCTGGTCCTAACCGACAAGCCATTTGTACATCTTCATGCACATTCTCAATTCTCCGTGCTCCAGGCAACTCCGGAAATTAAGGCTATGGTGACGAAAGCCAAAGCATTAGGAATGCCAGCCGTGACTTTGACGGATCTAGGCAACATGTACGGTGCTTTCAAGTTTGTCCGTGAAGCGCTTAATCATGAAATAAAACCTATTGTTGGTTGTGAATTTTATCTTGCCGATGAGCGAAAAAAACTAAAATTCACCAAAGACAATCCAGACAAGCGCTTTACACAGGTATTGCTGGCGAAAAATAAAAATGGCTATCATAACCTTGCAAAATTGAGCTCCTTCGGATTCACGGAGGGCCTATACGGAATACATCCACGTATCGACAAAGCACTGGTAGAAGAATATAAGCAAGATCTGATCGCAACAACCGGTTCTCTTACCAGCGAAATACCTTACTTGATTCTAAGCGTTGGAGAAAAGCAGGCAGAGGAGGCATTTAAATGGTGGCACACTTTATTCGGAGAAGACTTTTACGTAGAATTAAACAGGCATGGAATACGAGAAGAGGATCACGTGAACGAAACACTTTTACGTTTTGCAAAAAAATATGGCGTGAAATATTTCGCGGCCAACGAGTCATTCTACATCGACAAGGAGGAAGCCAATGCGCACGATGTTTTGCTTTGTATAAAAGAAGGAGAGTTTAAATCCACGCCGATCGGTTATGGCCGCGGGACGCGCTTCGGACTTTCTAATTCAGAATATTATTTCAAATCGCAGGAAGAAATGAAATCAATCTTTCGCGATTTGCCCGAAGCGATTGAGACCGTTGGTGAGATCATCGATAAAATCGAAAGCTATACCCTTGAGCGCAATGTCGTGCTTCCAAAATTTGATATTCCGAAGGAGTTTAATACGGAAGACGAATATCTGCGTCACCTCACGTACGAAGGAGCGCAGAAAAAGTATGGCGAAATTTCACAATCGCTTCGTGAACGTCTTGATTTCGAATTGGACACCATTCAGAAAACAGGATATCCCGGGTATTTCCTCATCGTTCAGGACTTTACTTCCAAAGCTCGTGAAATTGGAGTGTCCGTGGGTCCAGGACGTGGGTCTGCAGCGGGATCTGCCGTTGCCTACAGTATTGGTATCACAAATGTCGACCCGATTAAATACGATCTTCTGTTTGAACGTTTTCTCAACCCGGATCGGGTATCACTTCCCGATATTGACATCGACTTTGATGATGAAGGTCGCGACAAGGTATTGAAATATGTAATCGACAAGTATGGTAAAAACCAGGTAGCACAGATCATTACTTATGGTACGATGGCCGCCAAGTCTTCCATCCGCGACTGTGCCAGAGTAATGGAGTTGCCGCTAGCGGAAGCGAACTTACTGGCTAAGATGGTTCCGGAGAGACCAGGTACTTCCCTTGACATGGCTTTTTCAGAAGTGAAAGAACTTGCTGAAATAAAAAAGGGAACGGACTTAAAAGCTCAGGTTCTTCAACAGGCCGTAATTCTGGAAGGTTCTGTTCGAAACACGGGAACGCATGCTTGTGGCGTGATCATCACGCCCGATGACCTGACCAAATTTGTTCCAGTGTCGACAGCAAAAGATTCCGACATGTTGGTAACACAATTTGACAACAGTGTGGTTGAAAGTGCTGGTATGTTGAAGATGGACTTTCTTGGTCTTACCACCCTTTCCATTATTAATACAGCTTTAAAGAATATCAAAAAGAGCAAGGGTATCCTAATCGATATTGATACCATTCCCCTTGACGATGTAAAAACTTACCAACTTTTTCAACGCGGCGAAACGACAGGAACATTTCAGTTTGAAAGTGTAGGGATGCAAAAATATTTGCGTCAGCTTAAGCCCGATAAATTTGAAGACCTGATCGCGATGAACGCATTGTATCGCCCAGGACCGATGGAATACATTCCGACCTTCATCAATCGAAAACATGGTCGCGAACCAATCAAATATGACTTACCGGCAATGGAAGAATTTTTAGCGGAAACGTATGGCATTACCGTTTATCAGGAACAGGTGATGCTGCTGTCCCAGAAGTTGGCTGGCTTCAGTAAAGGTGATGCCGACGTGCTTCGAAAGGCGATGGGTAAAAAGCAAAAGGCCGTGCTTGATAAGATGAAAGACAAATTCATCGAGGGCTGTAAAAAAAATGGACATACGCCCAGAGAATCTGCGAAAAGATCTGGACAGACTGGGAAGCATTTGCACAATATGCATTTAACAAATCACATTCTACTTGTTACTCACTCGTCGCCTATCATACCGCGTATTTGAAAGCAAACTATCCTGCCGAGTACATGGCGGCGGTATTGACGCATTCACAAAGCAATCTCGAGAATGTTACATTCTTTATTGAAGAATGTCGAAGTCTTGGAATAAAAGTACTCGGACCACACGTCAACGAATCGGGGATTTATTTCGCGGTTAATAAAGACGGTGAAATCCGTTTTGGATTAGGCGCAATAAAAGGTGCAGGCGATGCTGCCGTTGAAGCAATTATTCAGGAACGGGAAGCCAATGGATTGTTTGTAGACATTTTTGATTTTGCAAAACGATTGACACAACGAAGTGTAACCAAAAAAACATTTGAGTGCCTCGCCCTTTCAGGTGCCTTCGACTGTTTTAGCGGTGTTCACAGAAGACAATATGTGTTTGCCAAAGATGGCGAAGTGAATCTTTTGGAAAAGGCCATCAAGTATGCTGCGAAGACCCAACAAGATGAGCAAAGCGCGCAGGTAAGCTTGTTTGGTGGAAGCTCCGGTATCGTCATGCCAAACCAAAAATAGATTATGTCGAGCCCTTCACAGAAATTGAAAAATTAAACCTTGAAAAGGAAGTAGTCGGCATTTACATCTCGGGTCACCCGCTGGACAATTTTAAGTTTGAGATGAATGGTTTTTGCAAAACTCGCTGTAGTGAACTTAGTCGACCTGGACAGTATTCTCGGACGTGAAATAAAACTCGGAGGCATTGTATCCGGCGTTGAACACCGCACGACCAAGACAGGCAAGCCATTCGGGAAGTTTACCTTGGAAGATTACACCGGTAACTATACATTTACTTTGTTTGGAGAAGACTATCTGAAGTTCAAGAATTTTATGAACATCGGTTGGTTTCTTTTTGTCGAAGGTGGCGTCATTAAAAATACCTGGGGCCAGCAAAATGTAGAAGTTAAAATCAGGAATATCGACTTGCTGAATGAACTGGGCGTAAAACGCAGCAAGGGGGTCCAACTGAAAATAAATTCCATAGATCTTACAGAGGACATGATTACCGTTATAGAAGGTGTCTGTCAAACGTTTGCAGGAAGTACACCGCTCTTTCTAAAAATTCAGGATGATAAGGAAAACATTAACCTGGAACTTTTGTCTAGAAAATTCCGGGTTAATCCCGTCAATGATATGGCCATTCAGATGAAGAAAGCAGGAGCGTTGGAGGTAGAAATCAAATAGGCACAAACCACAGTAAATGGTACACCAAAGAGAAACTGCGGTAAAATGGCAGACTATAGATTATGAACTAAAAAATATACCTTTGCGTTGGGTAGATGAATTGTTACTAAAAAATTAAAATAATAAGCCAATGGGAAAAACAATTGAACTTAATGATGCCAATTTTGATCAGATTATCAACTCCGATAAGCCTGTCCTTGTGGACTTTTGGGCAGAATGGTGCGGACCTTGTAAAATGATCGGACCAGTAGTCGAAGAACTTGCACACGACTACGAAGGCAAAGCTGTCATTGGCAAACTGAATGTGGATGAAAACCCGGGCGTTACTGCCCGCTTTGGCGTTCGTAACATTCCGACGTTATTGGTTTTCAAAGGTGGACAAATCGTTGACAAACAAGTTGGCGCAGTACCCAAATCTGTATTGAATCAAAAACTGGCTGCGCAAGTAGCTTAAGAAGCTGAAAGCTTAAAGCTTAAAGCATAAAGCTTATAGAGGATAAGTAGAAAGTGCCACTGAAACTCGGTGGCACTTTTTATTTGGAATAAGTCAGTAGTAAGTCCTTGCCGCTAGTTGGGCTCAATGGTCGTTGTCCAGGTGTCGGTGCGGAAGGATGGAACAGGAAGCCCCTCGCTGCTGAATAGGTTTGGAATTGAACCATTGCTCCAGGCAAATCGCACCGCCACAGGATTCTTGACTTCTTTTGCAGAAACGACTACCGTTCCTTTGTCGATCTTTGCTTTCGCGGGGTAAAATTTTTGATCCTCGCCTGCAATTAAAAATTCTGTCAGCTCGCCGCCTTTTGCCAGCAATCCGGTCGTCACATGATCGAAAGAAATTCTGATTTTACTTTTTTCAACTTTCATCGATTTATACAATGGACTTTGATACGCGATGCCTTGCTTGCCATATGTATCCGCCAATGCAATATCCGCTAACCGTTCGCCTACTGTTTTTTTGTACTTTGGATGAATGTCTTTTACGTCGTCAACCAGGTCGGAAATCACCACCATGCCCGTTTTAGGAATTTCTAACATTTTTACCTGTTGCTCCCGAACCAACGTACCGGACTCGCCCCCGTATCCACTGTAGGGTGCAATCTGCACGTAATAAAAAGGCAAGTCAGATTGGAACTGTTTACGCCACTCCATAATCAAGGTTTCCATCAGGTTTTTATAAGTCGAAGGTGCAGCCGCATTGGCCTCACCCTGATACCATATCGCGCCCGCAATCCGGAAAGGGATCAATGGATTGATCATAGCATTAAATAGGACACCGGGCTTCACAGGAGCCCACGGCTGTTCATTATTCAGCTTTGATGCAGACTCGGCCAATTGCGGCTTGCTTTCCACAGCCTCCTTTGGTGTCCATGCTTCTGCAGGTGATCCGCCCCAACTGGAATTGATTAATCCGATAGGAATATTTAAGTTTTGATTCAGTTTCTTTCCAAAGAAATAAGCTACCGCGCTAAAACTTCCAACACTTTCTTTGTTACACACTACCCACTCACCTTCGCCCTTTTCCTGCAACGTGGCGGCTGAAGCGCGGGGCACCGTGAATAATCTGATGTTGGGATCGTTAATCTGTTCAACGAGTGGCTTTCCATCCGCCGAAGAATTCATGCTCCATTCCATATTAGATTGCCCGGACGCAATCCACACTTCCCCCGACATAACATCCTCCAATGTACGAACATCATTTCCGGCTTTGATGGTAATGGTATGAGGCCCTCCGGCAGGCGGAGTCTTGATAGCGGTTTTCCAGAAAGTTCCGTTGTCTGATTTTGTTCGAATGGTCGTAGTATCCCAACTCATTTTTATGGTTATATCCTGTGAAGGCTGTGCCCACCCCCAGATTGGAACGGTTGCTTGTTGTTGAATGACCATATGATCGTCGAAGATCACGGGCAATTTTATTTGAGCCTTCAAGTCGATTAAGACCAGAAGTACGATGAGCGTGGCTAATATTCGCATCCTGAAATTTTTGATTTGGCCATCAATGTATTAAATCTTAGAGATTTTTTTCAACCGCTCCACCATCTCTAATACCGCTGGACAAACTAAAGTGTTCTTGTAGGTCAGGTCCATGATCTGGACCATCTTTTTTCGGTTGGTATGTGGATATTCGCGGCAAGCTTTCGGCCTTGCTTCGTAAATTGAACAATAATTTTCAGAATCGAGAAAGGGACATGGAGACGATTTCAAAACATGGTCACGGTCTTCGTCTACACGAAGATACTTTTCCACAAAATCACCGGGTTTCATGCGCAGGAATTTCGCGATACGTTCAATATCATTTTGATAAAAAATCGGACTCGTAGTCTTGCAGCAGTTGGCGCACGTAAGGCAGTCAATCTCCTCAAAAACTTTTTCATGAACCGAATGAAACGCATCATCCACCAGGCGTGGATCTTTTTTCCCCAGTCGCTGCAAAAATTTCTTATTCTCCGGAGATTGCTTTTTGGATTCGATATTGAATTGCTCCAGGTCCAACAGGTTGATTTAAAAGTCAGCAATAATGAAAGTCTTAACGCTCGATGGCCTGCGTTTGGTAATGGAAATTTAATTCCTCCAACAATTCCGAGATGATTTCCTTTGCTTTTTCCGGTTGTTCAATGGTTACCGCGTTGCCAAACATTAACAACCATCTACACAAAGATTTGAGATAGCCAGTCAGGAAAGTCATTCGCACTTTTGTTTCTAATTCTTCCTCGGAAGCAAAGCCATGCATATATTTTGTACTTCCCATAAATTTCGCATGGGCTTTATCAAACAGCACAACCACTTTTTCCATCTCTCTGATTGCCTTGCACCACCGTCGCCAGATATTCTTGCAACGAGAGCAAATTCCGTGAGTCAAATTTTGTTCCCGTTTGTTTTAATGTTTTGATCCGGTCAGTTCGGAAATCACGATAGCCAGACCGTAGTCGGCACCAGGCAATTAAATGCCAGGCGTTGCTATAAAAAAACAATCCAATGGGTTCGACGTCCCGCCATGTGATTTCTTCCGAATAGTTGGTGGAGTATTCAATTTTCAGAACCTCTTTATCCACGGCAGCTTTTTGAATGGTCGTCAAAAAGTGATTGGGAAAAGGATTTTCTGGCTGAGGGGCCCGCATAACTTCGATATGCGAATGCAAGTTTTCCAAATGATCCTTTTCGGATTCATTTAGCACGGCCTTAATTTTCAACAGCGCGGACTCAAATTCCTTTCGAATGGATTTGTCCGTCATCTTCTCAACCAGTTTTCCGGCAAATAGCATTGCACTTCCTTCCTCCTGCGTAAACATGACTGGAGGAAGATGATATCCATCCACAATAAAGTAACCTTTGCCGGCTTCCGAACCTATTGGCACACCCGCTTCCATCAATGCTTTTACATCGCGATAGACCGTTCGCAAGCTGATCTCAAAACGGTCGGCAATTTCCTCTGCCTTCACCACGCGTTTGGTCTGCATTTGAATTAGGATGGCCGTTAGACGATCAATGCGATTCATACCCTAAAAATAAAAAAGCCACAGCATTAACTATGGCTTTTCTTAGGAATAAAGTTGCTGTCTTACCAATAGACGGTGTAAAGGGCAACCAAAATTCCAAGTACCAGCAAGCAGCCAGCGGTAAATCCCGGTGAAAGTTTAAACATGCTTTTATCGACGATAAGGCCATTTGGCTTAATGCCTTTTCTATTTTCAATATTTGTAATGATGCTCATTCCTATCACGCAGAAAATGAAAACAAATCCCATACGATCGAGGAATGGTATCTCATACACGCCATCAGCATTTAGTTTGGCAAAGTTGATGGGTTCAAGGAACGACAAGTCTGCAAATCGAGGTAAAACTTTCAAGATGAGTGAAAATACAAATCCTCCAATCGTAGCAAACAGTGCAGCGTTGGAAGTCGTGCGTTTCCAAAAGAATCCCAAAATAAACATGGCAAAAATTCCGGGTGAAACGAATCCAGTGTATTCCTGGATATACTGAAAGCCTTGTTTCCCTTCACCCATTAATTTCTCACCCACTAACAAGGAGAGCAGCACCGCCAGGAACATCGATACAATCACTGAAATTCTTCCCAACGCCACCAATTTACTTTCATTGGCGTCTTTGTTAATTGCTTTTTTATATATGTCCAATGTAAAAATGGTGGCAATACTATTTGCTTTACCCGCGAGCGACGCAACAATCGCTGCGGTTAACGCAGCAAATGCAAGTCCCTTTAATCCAATCGGCAACAGGTTAAGCAATGATGGATAGGCCTTATTTACATCGATCACTCCTTTTGAGTCCAGCATCTCCGTTGCAAAATATCCTTTCTGGTGAAGAACAAAAGCGGCGATACCAGGCAATACCACAATAACCGGCATGAGAAGTTTCAGGAATGCCGCGAACAGGATACCATTGCGTGCCGTTTTTAAATCTGCGCCTAGGGCACGTTGTGTAATGTACTGATTACATCCCCAGTAGTTAAGATTGGTGATCCACATCCCTCCTATCAATACGGTGAGCCCAGGTAGATCCATATAATTGGCATTTTCCCGATCGAAGATCATGTGAAAATGATCGTCGGCTTGCGCCTTCAATAAATTAAAACCATTCAGAATGCCTTCCTGGCCAGCTTCTTTTGACACCAGATTCAGCGCAATATAGGTCGCGACCAATCCACCTAATACAAGGAAAAAAACCTGGATAACGTCGGTGTATCCGATTACCTTCATTCCGCCAAGTGTGATCAAAATGGCGAATATGGCGAGCAGGAAAATACATAAGTAAGTATCGAATCCTGTGATACCTGAGATCGCCAATGCGCCCAAATAAAGTATTGACATCAGGTTAACGACAATGTAAAGTAAAAGCCAGAACACCGCCATGATCATTGCCACGGTACCGTTATACCGCTGATTCAAGAACTGCGGCATCGTGTAAATTTTATTCTTTAAATAAACAGGAATAAAAAATATCGCCACGATTAGAAGGGTTGCCGCAGCCATCCATTCGTATGTTGAAATGGCTAATCCCATCTTAAATCCGGATCCTGACATTCCTATGAATTGCTCTGCTGAAATATTAGAAGCAATCAAAGAAGCTCCAATTGCCCACCAGGTGAGCGCCCCCTCTGCAAGAAAAAAGTCTTTAGAATCAGCCTGGGCTTTCTTCTTTCGGTTATAGATCCAGTAGCCATAGCCGGCTACAATGACAAAGTAAATCAGAAAGACTATGTAGTCAGTTAGTTGTAATTTTTGCATTGGGTTTTAAAGATTAGGATTAGGCGTAAATGGTTGTTTAATACAGGTCCTGAACAGAAATTCTTGCGCTGACATCCAGGACTCATGTGGGATAAGCTATAATTGGTTCGGTTTAACAGATAAAAGTCAGGTTCTTTTTTGAAACTAACAAAGAAAAATGTGTAAGGACACAAAATTTTGTGTCCCTACACGAATGTTTTTTACATTGCATAGGCGAAAATTATTCTTATTCCCAATGAAAAATGGACTTTTGATCGATATGGACGGGGTAATTTATGGTGGCGACATCATGATTCCCGGTGCCGACGCATTTATTGCGAAGCTGGTGAAGGAAAAAATTCCCTTTACTTTTATGACTAACAATAGTCAGCGTACACCGCTGGAAACCGTGCGCAAGCTAAAAAAGCTGGGCATTGCGGTGACCGAGGATCATGTATACACCAGCGCAATGGCAACAGCAAAATTTCTGGCGAGTCAAAGTACAAAAGGGACTGCCTATGTATTGGGTGAAGGAGGACTGCTTAGCAGCTTGCACGACCATGGCTTAACCCTTGTTGAAACTGATCCTGATTTTGTTGTCCTTGGCGAAGGAAGAAATTTCACATTGGAAATGGTTCAACGTTCCGTCGACATGATTTTGGCGGGTGCAAAATTTATAACAACCAATCGCGATCCATCGCCAAAACGAACAGGATGGAATAATTTGGGCATTGCTGCAACGACCGCCATGATCGAAGAAGCAACGGGAATCAAAGCCTTCGTCGTGGGAAAACCCGGACCCGTTATGATGCGGTCGGCAAGGAAATTTATTGGATTAGAAACCGCGGAAACAACGGTGATCGGTGACACTATGGATACGGATATCCAAGGCGGAGTACAGATGGGTTATAAAACAATTTTAGTTTTGTCAGGGGTATCCAGAAGAGAAGATATTCATCATTATGCCTTTAAACCCGATTTGATTGTGCCATCGGTAAAGGAGTTGGAATTGCCATTGCCTTGGTGGGCTAAGGCGTAATGTAAGTAGGTAATCGGTAGTCAGGTAATCGGTGATCGGTGGCGCTTCGTAGGAAAGCGGTAGTTGGTAAGAATGTAGTTAGTAAGAAGTGGTCGTTGTGATTCGCCGCTTTGTGAAACTTTGTGTCTTGGTGACTTTGTGGCATTTGGATTTTAGAAAATTGCTAAGCATCAAGTAAACTGTGGGAATACTAAATATGGCTTCCCACCGATCAATGATTTAAACATCGCAGATCGTGACTCCTTGTTTTAGCGACGCAATTTTATCCGGGCGTTTTGGAATAAATTCCTGCGCAACATATCCTTTAAATCCTGTCTCAACGATCGCTTTCATGATGGCAGGATAGTTTAGTTCTTGCGTTTCATCAATTTCATTCCTGCCGGGTACCCCACCCGTATGATAGTGCGAAATGTATTTCTGATATTTTTGAATGGTGGCGATTACATCACCCTCCATGATCTGCATGTGGTAAATATCATACAGTAGTTTGAATCGGTCTGATCCTACTTTATCACAAAGCGCTGCGCCCCACGGCGTGCGATCGCATTGGTAATCTTTGTGGTTCACTTTGCTATTCAGCAATTCCATCACCATGGTGACTTTGTATTGCTCAGCAATAGGCATCAATCTCTTTAATCCTATTGCACAATTTTCAATACCCTTTTCATCATCCAGGCCTTTTCTGTTTCCTGAAAAACAGATGATCTGGGTCAATCCTGCGGCCGCTGCTTTTGGAATAACTTCGGAATAACTTTTTACAAGTTCATCATGAAGATCCGGGTTGTTAAACCCATCAACGATACCTTTACCCGCACCATTTGGCATGGCTGCGGTAAGACCGTATTTTTTAAGCAATGGCCAATCATCCGGTCCGGTGAGTTCTATTGACGTTAAGCCAATCTGGTTGGCTGCTTTGCATAAATCTTCCAGCGGAATATCATTATAGCACCAGCGGCAAACAGAGTGATTTACTTTGCCTTTTAATTTTTCTTCAAGCTACAGATTCTGCTGCATTGATACGGTGGGATAAAGAAGCACCTGCCATAGCGACTGCGGTTGTTCCGGCAATTTTTTTCAAGACATTTCTTCGGGAGGAAGTGTTGTTTGTCATAAAGTTTTGAAGCGTTAAGATCAGACATCACAAATCTGCACCCCTTGTTTGAGAGATGCGATTTTATCGGGGCGTTTTGGAATAAATTCTTGTGCAACATATCCCTTAAATCCCATTTCAACGATGGCTTTCATGATGGCAGGGTAATTTAGTTCTTGTGTTTCATCAATTTCGTTCCGGCCGGGTACCCCACCCGTATGATAGTGCGAAATGTATTTTTGATATTTCTGAATGGTGGCGATAACATCACCCTCCATGATCTGCATGTGGTAAATGTCATACAGTAGTTTGAAGCGGTCCGATCCTACCTTGTCACAAAGTGCTGCTCCCCATGGCGTGCGATCGCATTGATAGTCCTTATGATTTACTTTGCTATTCAGCAATTCCATCGCCACCGTGACTTTGTATTTTTCAGCGATAGGCATCAACCTTTTTAGACCGACAGCGCAGTTTTCGATACCTTTTTCGTCGTCTAATCCCTTTCTATTTCCGGAGAAACAAATGATCTGGGTCAACCCTGCGGCCGCAGCTTTCGGGATAACTTCCGTATAACTTTTTATCAGTTCATCGTGAAGATTAGGGTCGTTAAAACCATCAACGATACCTTTACCCGCACCCCAGGGCATTGCAGAAGTGAGGCCGTATTTTTTTAGCACTGGCCATTCATCCGGCCCGGTAAGTTCAATTGAAGTTAAGCCGATCTGGTTCGCTGCTTTGCATAAATCTTCCAATGGAATATCATTATAACACCAGCGGCAAACTGAGTGGTTTACTCTGCCCTTTAACTTTTCTTCAAGTACAGATTCTGCTGCATTGATGCGGTGTGACAATGAAGCACCTGCTATTGTTACTGCGGCGGTACCGGCGATCTTCTTTAAGGCACTGCGGCGGCTGGAAGACTGATTTGTATTTTTCATTTCTTGGAAAGTGTTGTGGTTCTAGTTATTGAAAGTACTAAAATCGCATTTTGAATTTTAATTCGCATCCTGTTTTTGTGGAAATTAAAGGAGAAAATCGAGGTATTACAACAATAAGTCCTGCGAAGATCTTGAGGATTCCCAACTTTAATATTCACTGAAGCATTTACACAGGCGGCATCATCACCAATGCCATGCGCGCACTGTTGCTTGTCGACGCGTGGTGGCCTCCCTTCAAACATCAATGCCGGCATTCCAAACTTATCATCCCGCAGTCCCACGTTTCGATCGTCTCAACGACCTATAAAAAATAAAAACAATTAACGGCACGACTACAAATAGTCCATATACCATTTTAAGCTTCGATTTTTCTTTTGGTACTTCCGTAAATTTTAATAATTGATTGACTTGCTGGTTTGTCAGCACTTGAGTTTTACCGCCCATCCAATTGACAATAACGGAATCAACAGCCATGGTACTTCCCAACCCAAAATGCGCTATCGTTGAATTTTGTGAAAGATGGCTCGAGCCGCCATCAATTTCGCGAATCATTTTGTGTTTGCCGACCACAACCTCCACCCTCGAGCCAATTCCATTTTTATCGGAGTCAATTCCCTGAAGCGCAACTTTGAGCCAATTTCCCTTCGTTGAATCATTTCTGTACAGTTTAGTGACGGAGGGAACGGGATAGTCTAAGACTGGTTTTTGATTAACCACTAAAATATCCAGATCGCCATCGTTCTCCATGTCGAATACAACGGATCCCCTACCTATTCCGTAGTCATTAAGCTTCACTTCAGATGCCCTGTCGGTAAAATGACCGTTCTGATTTTCAAAATAAAAATCAGCCATAGGGACGTCGTTTGGATTAAGGTCGCCATTGGCAACAAACAAATCCACATCTGCATCATGATCAAAGTCTGCAAAATTGGCGCCCCAGCTGATGGAAATAAATTCCATTCCCATTTCCTTTGCTTTATTAACAAAAGGCCTGCCGTTACCTTGATTGACCATAAAATAGTTGAACTTGATATTGGTCACGTAATAATCCATAAAGGCCATCATTATTATAATCTCCTATTGCGGATCCCATGGCATTGATTTTCAAAATCCAGGTTCAATTTGGACCGAGATTCTTAAATTGATCATCAGGATATTGGTTTATCAAGCAGCACATAGGGTATCGCCTTATAGCCAAAGTCATGATTAACAAATAGATCAAGTCGCCATCATTATCGTAGTCGGTGAACTATGCGCCAAAACCAAATCCGCGATGGGTTAATCCATAATCGGCATATACATTTGAAAGGAATTTCCCATCTTCATTTTCCAAAAGATATCCCTTTGCCGTCTGATTGGCGTTAACAATGGTGGCATCGTTAATTGCTGCAAGGGTGCCTTCGTATTCCAGAAGTAATTACCAACGTAAATATCCGGATAGCCGTCAGATTAAAATCACCAAAGCAAGCCCCCGTGCTAAAGGACATAAGGTCATCAATCCATATTCTTTGGTTACATTTTTAAATGTTGAGTTTCCATTATTGAGGAATAAGAGATTTTCAGCCCGGGGAATTGTTTTGACACTGTCGCGAATTGTTATTGTCGTAACAAACAGATCGGCGGAATCCATCCTTGTTGACGTCTGCGCTGACTGACGCCCTGGGTTACGTAGTGAGAAGTGACAACCAAACCAGAGGTTTTATAAATATCCTGAAACGTGCCATTCCCTTTGTTTAAATAAAGTCTATCGTCGTTCGTGCCACCTGTAATAAAGAGGTCCTCAAATCCATCCTTATTAAAATCAAAAACACAGGCGCCGCCTCCAAACATTCCTTCATAAACCTGGAATTCGTGTTGAATACCTGCTTCAGAGTTACATCTTTAAATATGGTTTGTCCATAGGCAAGAGAAGAAAAAAGAACACCGGAGGGGGTGAGTGTCATTTTTCTTTTCGAATGAATAGTGCATTCATTATTTGCCCTTGTAAGCATAATTTTCTGTTGTTCGCCATGTCAAGGCGTTTAGTTTAATCCCATTTTACTGTCCTTCGGCCAGTCCGATATCATTATCCTGAGGAGTAACCATTCCACCGTAGAATCTGGAGTTCGCGATTTCCTGGGCAATTTGTAAGTACGATGTATATGATCTCGGTTTAAACTCGGTATCTCTTAATTGATCTTTTGGCCTGCCTACGTGAGCGCTATCGATCAAATCAGATTATCGCCGTATAAGTCGATTAGAACTGCTCCACGGCGGCTGCTTGTTTACATGGCCGGAAGGAAATGCGGGGAATGGAGGATTGGCCAGAATGATTTCCACTCCTCATCAATATTATTACTTATATAATTAGATGGCCTTTCAGAAAAAAAATGATACTTCCATTTCCAACAATTAATAAATGCATCGGCGACAGCGATGCCAACCCTTGCATAAGTTCAGTACACTTGATTAAGGCGGGCCCTTTTCATACAAGGCTAGCAAGGTAGTATGAGTGCCCAGGCGGTGTAAACGTTTCGCCCGGATCGTTCCCCCACCACAGCGCAGCTTCTTTTTCTTCTTGTGTGAGTGATTTACTTTTTTCCATACACTTTTCCAAATTGATCATAATAGGGTGAGGTTGACAATTTCTCAAAGGCAATGATGGCGGGGATAGCAAGTTCCTGGTTTTTCTAATAAATGTTCTGTTTTCACCCCAACGAGGATGCAAGGGGAAGTGGCTAAACGATTGCGCGTACAGAGGCGCTCCCATGACCCAGGTGTTGTGCGAGACTTAACGCCTTATCGAAGTTTTTCAGGTAGCCTCGATGCCCACCGTCTGTCTTAGACCATTCGAAAATTGCTTCGGCTACAGACCTTCCGTAAGATACCGAACGCTGAACAATTTTGTCGTCATTATTCTGTGCGCGAATTGATCAAAAATTATTTTCTCAAGTGAATCAATTCGCTGTTTGTTCACATCCGAGGTTTGAACATAGATCCGTTTCAAGATCAATGCTTGACCAGCATTCAACGAGAGAACCCAATCGTACATGAAATTATTGTCTGGTTGGGGAAGTTCATCTAAGCCATTCAATTGCCCAGCCATCGAACTGTACTCAGGATTGCCGTGAACAATCGATTCGTACATCGTAACGCCTATATATCCGAAGCACCTGGAAGCAAATGTTGGTGAATTTGCGGGAGTATTCTTCGTTATAAACAGCGTCATGTTAGCCCATGCATTTGCCACATCCTGGTCGCTAAAGTGTTTTACTTTTTTCTTTTCACATCCTACCAGGCACAGTAGCAATGCAAAGCAGCAAATGATTATTCTGTAATCCGATATGGCGGTTCGCGTCATATTCAAATTTTTTTAGTTAACAAGGCGATAAGCTTTCAATGGTTGTTGTGTCACGCCAAATACAAAGGGATTGTTCAACATAAGCACACTCCGAATCACCTTTCATTTTCAACCGAGAGATATTCTGATCAATATATTGAAAATTTCCATTTGCATTTCCCTTAAGCGATACTCCATAGTTCGCATCAAATTTTTCAATCTTCAATTTGTGTAATTGCGATTTCCACACAGCAGCAGATCTTTGTAACCATCATTGTTATAGTCGAAAACATTAATCGTATAACCGGCGCATATTGCGCCTGGATCGGTAGCGGGGTGATCTCAAATTTGTCTGTCGCGCCGCTCATGAACAAGGTAGTCTCCAGGTGATTTACGGCGAGATGACCTGAATCCTTCAGCTCTTCTGTTTTGAACAGCTGGGATAAGGTAACGTCAGCGAAACTTTTGTAATTGGTGTATCGTGAACGAAGGCTGCCATTTGTTCCAACAATTCATCTCGTGTAACATAACAACGTTTACCCTGGATATAGAAGCAGAGGAATGGATCCACTGAACCGTTGTTATCAAAATCTTTAAAGTACAATTCTGCTGGTTCATTGTCCAAAGCCCCGGCATTGGCCGTTCGTTCCCAAATTACCAACAATTAAATCGGGTTTTTGATCATTGTTGAGATCTGCAACCTCAATCTTATTCCACCATCCACTATATGTTTTGTCAAAATACTTAGACGTTTCATTCTGCAATTGATCATTCACATTGACGAAAACTGAAACCGGTATCCACTCCCCTACGACAATCAGATTGTTTTTTTTATCGTGGTTAATATCCGTCCATGTTGCATCCGTTATCATTCCCAACTTTTCCAGTTGAGGCGGTTGAGGAAATCTGATTGGTGAAATTTCCTTTTCCGTCATTCACCAATAGGTAACTGGGCGGTGTTTCAGGATAACGCCCAGGAATAACACGTCCTCCCACGAAAAGATCCATGAAGCCATCATTATTGATATCACCAATGGAAACACATCCTTTGCTGACATGCATTTCCGGAAGGGCATCTCGCTGCTTGATAAAATTTCCCCGCCCATCGTTTATATATAAGCGGTCTTGCAACAAACTATCGTTCAATGCATAGAAATGATATCCGCCGCTGCTTACATACAAATCAACGTGATTGTCATTATTAGCATCAAAAAAAACAGCTTCGGCGTCCTCCCTGCCTTTATCCTTTTCAAACGCTTCTACGGATATTTTTTTGAACGTGTTACCTTTTTGTTGAATGAATAACGCGCCGGCCCTGCGATTTCCTCCGCTTAATAGATATCTCTAAGTCCATCATGATTTACATCCGCCGAAACCATGCATGGCCCTGTAAAAGACAGTTGGTCCAGCAATAAGGGCTGACGCTTGAAGTCATTGATTTTAGAGCACCGCTTGTTCTTTAATCGGCGATTGTATTTCCGCAAATACAGGCTTCAACGTAACGCGCCTGGGTTTGGCCACCACCTTTGCATCACTTTCTGAAATTGTCAGCGTTTTATTGGCTTCAATATTTACCAGGAGCCGTTGTCTGCCACTCAGCCATGTTACAATCAAAGAATCTACTTTGCTGTGATCTCCTAACCCAATATGAACGATTGGTGATACTGAAAATTGATATCCGCGACTCGGCATCTGCTCCTGATATTGTCTTTTACCGTTCGCGAATGATTGTAATTTTTGCCCCGAGCCCTTGCGTGTTTAAACCAACCCCCTGAAGCTTCAATTGCAAATAATGATTTGAAGGATTTTTGTTGGACTCGTTTTGGTAGACGAAGGCTTGTTGATTAATGTTGTTGATAACAAGGTCAAGGTCGCCATCGTTGTCAAGATCGGCATAAGCTGCCCCATTGCTGTTGGAAGATCTGATCCATTCCCCATGCTTTGGTGTGATTTGTAAAAGTCGTTCCTTGTTGTTTGAAAAAATATAGTTCACAACATTGGAGGATGGCATATGACTTCATCAACTCCAGTACATCTTCCCTTTTAAGCCTGCCCTTCCTTGACAAAATCATCCATGTATTTGATGAAGTCGAGATTTGTATAGTCGCTCAGATAGCCATTTGTCACAAAAAGGTCTTTCCAGCCATCATTGTCATAGTCTGCGAAAAATGCAGCCCAGCTCCAGTCAGTATTTGAAATCCCGGCCAGTTGACCAATCTCACTAAAAGTTCCATTGCCATTATTCAGTTGAAGCATGTTTCGCATGTACTGGTAATAGAATCCTGACGGATATTCAAATCAAATTTGGCATAGTTATCCGGGGCCAGCAACAATTTTTGTCTGATGGTTATCTTCTGGCAGCATATCGAGAGTGACAATATCCTGCCAGCCATCATTATTAATATCGCCGATATCATTTCCCATTGAGAACTGGCTGTTATGGCCCAGGCTTTCCTGCAGTTTGTCTGTAAAGGTTCCGTTGCTATTGTTGATATAGAGATAGTCCGGAACCGCATAGTCATTGGAGATATAAAAGTCGGGCCAGCCATCGTTATTCAAGTCAGAAATACCAACGCCAAGGCCATACGTTAGTGCGGATCCATTGATACCCGACTTTGGTCGTAACATCTTCAAACTTTCCTTTGGTTGTTTGAAGAGGCGAACGCCTATTAAAGGATCATCTTTTTTAAGCATTCTGCCGTACTCACCTCGTTCAGAATGGGAAGCGACTTGGGGTTATGATTGAGCAGTATCGCGTCCGAGATCTCCATCGTGATCATAGTCGAAGAAATATGCCTGGTTACTATAGGCGGCGCTTGCCAGACCATACTCTTGCGCTTTTTCACTGAAATGTGGAATTCCTTTTTCGTCATTGCCTTCGTTGATAAAGAGCTGGTTAATGCGGTTTTCGTCCGTGACCATCCCGAATAACACACATAAATATCCAGCTTGTTATCTCCATTTATATCCACCATGGTTACACCCGTTTTCCAAGGACCCGTTCTTCCTCCTGCATCGGATGGCACAGTAACATTCTGGAATTCCATATTACCGTTGTTGAGGTATAATTTATTTTTGCCCATGTTGGATGTGAAATAAATATCCGCCAATCCATCTTGTTTAAGTCACCAGCCGCGACACCACCTCCATTGTAGAAGTATTCATACATCAGGATGTTCGTATTGAGGGCCTTCTGTCGAGTGCATTATTAAAGTCGATATTAGTTTTATTGTGATGTCAGGAGAGTAAACAGAGGGGGTGCGTATGCGTTGCTGTGGCAACTGATCTTTGAACTGGTCTATCTTCGTCTTTTTTACAGCCTGAAAACAGAATCGAGAGAATACAAAAATTCTGAACCTTTCAAATCCCGGAATGCAACATCATTGGATGGTATCAAAGCAAAAAATCTATCCCAACAATTGTTCGGGATAGATTTCACTGCGTTACAATGTCAAATGTATTAATAACTTGTATCCGGGGTTATTGACCAGTTTATTGTTTTTGTTGATTTCATCCCTGCTAATACGGCCTATAATACATTTTATCGTTCCAAGTTCTGTGTTTCATTTTCAGTATGATTTTGTGGAACGTAGAAATAGTCATATACCGTTTTATCATACACATAAGGAACCCGAGGAGATTTACCGGCCTTCAACGTCGCATTAATATAAAGATGCTCTTAATACCCCTTCCTAATGTTGTGAGGCGATCATCCATCGACTTGCATCATGATAACGGTGTTCCTCATACGCCAATTCGATCCGCCGTTCATTCCTATAACGATCTCGCAAAGCAGTGCCAGTTTCTGTAATCGCAGGCATGCCGGCTCTGAACCTGATTTTGTTCAGCCATGTTTTGGCTTCTGCTTCTTCACCCAGCTCAATACACGCTTCAGCATAGTTCAGAACCATTTCAGTGTACCGGATGAACGGCCATGGAACCACCTGCGAATCCTGATTGATTATCTACTACGGCTGGATCGGGATCGATAAATTTCCTTACATAATAATGCGTACGGCTTCCATTCCAGTTTTCAACAGCTGATTCCCGTGTATCCACACCGTTAATATTTCCGCCTGCTCCATTATCATAGTAACCAGTTTGAATCTGATTTACAGGGTCGACGCTGCAACATCTGACGGACGTGGTTTCCAGGTAGCTCCATCATAGAGATAGTCGCATAAAAACGAGGGTCACGATTGGCATATGGATCAGCACTATGAGCCGGATTACTCCAATTGAATTTCGATACCATCCATCATTTCGTAGTCGTCAACCAATTGTTGAATGGGTGTATTACCCGCCCAATTGTGATATCCGTTAGGGCCATTGTTAATACCATAGTGGATACCTCCCAATGGCCAGTTGTTTTCCACCGTGTAAAGAGCTGTATGGGTACGTTGGAAAATCAACTCGACATTTGCACCAGCGTCGGCCGCCTTGCTTCCTCCGCCCATTGACAGCGCGACATAGTTTGTTTCACCTTCCTCGGCAGTTGCCGGCGCTGCAAGGTTAAGTTTATAACCTGTCCCTGCATCCAGAACAACTTTGGCTGCATTCTTTGCTGCTTTCCAGCGCGCTGCGCGATCGCCACTCGCATATCCTAGCAAATCCTTATTGCCATAACTGGCTAGTAATGTAGAATTTGCTGTTGCCGTTGGGACATCATGCAAATCACTGGCTGCATACAGTAACACTCGTGATTTAAGGGCGTGCGTTGTAAGTTTAGAAGCTCTTCCAGTATGGCGGATTTTCCCTCCAACAAACCAGCCGCCAAATCCAGATCACTTACTATGAAATTGACGCATTCTTCATACGAACTTCGTGCAATCGTATAATCAACATTCAAACCATATGGTTTCTTAATAATAGGAAATCCGCCATAAAATCGGAGTAATTGTTGATAGTAATACGCTCTAAGGAAGTACGCTTCACCCATGAGTTGATCGTGAAGGTTTTATCTTCAAAGGTGGACGTGGGAAGATTTTTCAATGCAACGTTTGCCTCTCTTATGGCTTCATACATGCCAGCCCATTGATAGGTTTCGCTGATCCATGCCAGGTTCGAGGAGCTTTCCGAACCTTCAGTGAAGGTGTTGATGTTACTACCAGCGTGAGTAAACATCGCTTCATCGTTATACACGCTAGCATTTGCTCTTCAAATCCACCATATCCAAAATAGGAGTATACATTATATATAAATGCCTGTGAAAGGGCCCGTCAGTCCAGGTAACTTCGCTGGAAATTCTGTCCAGAGGGTTCGTATTCAAAAAATCTGTATCACATGACAAGGGAACAGCATTGCTATCAACAGCATCCAAATGATAATTATTTTCTTTTTCATGCATTCTACATTAAAAAGTTAGACGGAAACCGGCATTGATAACTCTTGCTTGTGGATAGTACTGGCCACTGCCACTAATGGATTCGGGATCAAAGATTTTGTACTTATCCCATGTCACCAGGTTGAGTCCATTCACATAGATTCTCAAGTCTTTCAAACCAACTCGGCTGGCTGTTTCGCTGGAAAGTTATATCCTATCTCTACATTCTTCAAACGGATATAATTCTTATTTTTTAAGAAGTAAGTATTGATTCCAAAATTTCCGCCTGTATAATAAGTATCGCCGCGGATTGCTAATCTTGGATGTGCTGCTTGGATTGTCAATCGTCCACCGATTATCGTGACTATACTTCAGATAATTGCCAATATCTCCGGATTCTGTTGCAAATACAACAGCGCACCAGATGCTCCTTGAAACAGAATTGAAGGTCGAAATTGTTGTATTCAAATTTGAATTCAATACCGTATTGAAATTTGGTACGTCGCTTTTATCCAGCCTGACCTTGTCATCGGCATTGATTTTACCATCGTTATTCACATCCTCGAATTTCATGTCACCCGGAATCAGTGTTGTGGTAACTTCGCTATAGTCAACCCTTCATTGTCGATGTCCTCTGATCCACGAAAGCACCTGCAGATTTATAAGCAAGCCATGCTTCGAATGGATGGCCGGTTTGCCATTGATATTCAGGATTGGCTGTCGTTTCATCCATGTATACGATCTTGTTCTTAGCTTCACCCCCCTTTGATGCCGATCGTAAATAAATCTCCAGCCTGACCATGTTATAACCCAGCGTGAACTCAAATCCTTTGTTTTCCATTTCTCCTTCGTTGACCGGAGGCAAGCGATTGCCGATACCCGAGGATCCGGCCGTGGAGCCAGTCTTCTGAATGAGCATATCGGTACGCTTATTCAAGAAATACTCAAAGATGAAGTCGAGCCTGTTCCGCAAAATAGAACCATCTAAACCGATGTTCGAATTCTTGGCCCGTTCCCATGTGATTCTGGTTTGCCACCACACCTTCAATTAAAGAAGTACTCACTATGCTATTGATGGGGTAAGAATTAGCCAGGTAAGAAGTAAGGAATGCATACTCCTGAACAGTTTACTCATTGTAATAAACCTGGTCGTTACCCATTGTGCCATAGGATGCCCGGAGTTTCAACCGGCTAAAGAATGAAGGGCACTTGCGAAGAAATCTTCGTTAGAGATATTCCAGCCTACGAGGATTCCAGGGAAAAAACCAAAGCGATCAGCTTCCGGGAAAAACGATGAACCATCAACCCTCCAAAGAAATTCGGCAAGATACTTTTCCTGAAAATTGTAGGTTACACGTCCATAGTAGCCTAACCTGGTACGATTGTACGCGTTTCCTCCCGTATTTTGTTGCTCCACCAAAGAAAGGCTGATCAATAGCCGTTGAAATATATTCTCTGCGGTATGCCTGGATATAATCTGCTGTGTATTGCTCCTTTGTTGCACCAGCCATCAATCCAATAGAGTGATCTCCAAAGGTCTTGTCGTAGCTCAGCAGTGCGGTCATGTTTGTGTTCAGCTTGTTACCTGTATTCTGAGTAAGCCGCGCATCACTGAAGGTCGACCTAAGAACTCTGTTGAGTGAGGCGTTACGCCATCAGCTTCATAGGTTATTTTATCCCATGTATATAATACCAAGGTGTTTCCCATATCTTATTCTGGTATGGTCTTATCTACAGATCCCATCAAAGTAATTTCAGGCCTTCGACCCAGGGATTAGTGATATCCATTCTACATTGGATTGCAGGTAGTCAGTTGGATTTCTATATACCCTGTTGCATTAGTGGTAATCACATATGGGTTCTGTCCGTTTTCAATGTCGGGTCCCGGTAAACCATTCGGCCAAACTTCTGGCTCCGTTGGTCTGCCGCGCATCAACATTCTGAAAATTTCGTCCGCTGTTTCAGTAGGATAATGCCGAATCTCTTCACGGGCCATCATACCCACCTGTACTGACGTACTTATTGACCTTGGCGTCGACGTTAAGCTGAAATTATATTGTCGTAGAAGGTCGCGGAATTCTTGTAGTAAGCATCCTGTTAAAGTAGCCAAGATAAGCAATATTTAAATTTTCGGAGCCACCAACTATTTGCAGATTAGTTCGATTGTAAGGAGACCTTTTTTGAATGCGTCGTCAAACCAATCGGTATTGGGTGTCCCCAAGGATCGCTGCCATCGGCGAATTTTTGAACATCGGTAGGGCTATAATTAGCATATACCGTCTGGCCGGTTGTCGGAAGTATAAGTGCCAGTTTGCTTGATCGCCGACCAAGCTGCTCCCCATTCTCGAGGGTTGCTTTATAGATCGGAATTTCGTTCATGATCGCAGCGTATTCCGGTGCACTTGACATCCCGGGTATCCGGGTTGGCTGAGCCCAGCCCTGATTAAAGTCGTAACTCAATCTGGGGGGCCGGTTTTACCGCGTTTAGTGGTCACCAGTATAACACCATTCGCTGCACGTGATCCGTAGATGGCAGCTGAAGCGTCCTTCAACACGGAAATTGATTCAATATCGTGATGAACTAGTACGATCTAATCCACCTTCACGACCGGGGATTCCATCAATGACGATAAGGGCGTTCTTGATTTCCGATAGTATTAACGCCGCGATACGGATAGTGGATTGATCCTTCTTCCAGGTTCACCACTGGTTTGAACCGCAACAACGCCAGCCAGACGACCTGCAAAGGAATTTGACAGGTCAATCGCGGGTGATTTTACCAGGTCAGCACCGTTTACTGCAACAACTGCACCAGTAACTGTAACTTTCTTTTGTTCACCGTAACCAACCACAACGACTTCCTGCAGGGACTGGACATCCTGATGCCATTTTCACGTCAATCGTAGTTTGGTTTCCAACCTCGATTTCCTGAGTCGTATAGCCTATAAAGCTAAACACAAGGACGCTGTTTTGATCTTCGACTCAGCCAAATCGGCCATCGGCGTCGGAAGTAGTTCCATTAGTTGTCCTTTTACAAGGACGTTCACCCCGGGAATAGGTGGATCTGCTTCATCTAAAATTCTGCCGATTAACATTGATGGCAAAATTTGGGGTTACTACTGGGGCTACTCTTCGTCTCATCTTCCCGGCGCGGAACGGCCTTCAGCACGATCTGTTTTCCGATCACTTCATACCCAGGATGAGCCAAAAACTTTCGCCAAAACATCATATAAGGGGGCCTCTTTTACGTCGAGGCTCACATTTTCTATATCCTTGATTATTCGCGGCCTGTAGGTAAATTTTACGTCGACTTTTCTTTTCAATTTCGGCCAGGACTGTTTTTACATCCGCGTTTTCCGTCTGCAAAGTCAATTTACGCTCCAATACCTCCTGTCCGCTCGAATCTACCGCATACCCCATCATTACGGTTACACTGGTAATCAACATATGGATTAGCGTGATTTTCATAAAGAATAGCAATGCATTTCGAATAGGATTAGGTTTATTCTTCATAATTTTGATTGTTTTTGTTTGATTAATAGGGCAAAAACTGGATGCCCCGCCCTATAGTCGGGGGCATTGACAGGGCTGATGATGGTTCCAGCATCGTCGGCCCACTTTTTTTTGTCGGGGGATTCGTAGGGTGTCTATTGCATAGGCATTGGGTTGGTTGGGGTTTATCAATGTTTTCTATTGACAGCCACTGTCGTCAATTAATATTTTTGCGTCCTGTTACTTCATACTGGGCTCCTATAGCCTGACAAATAATCTCGATCCGTTCGTAAAGCCCTTCCTCTGCCATCTCAGTTGTGAGGCTGCAGGCGGATAAAGCCTGTTCGTCGTATATGAATGTCGATGCCATAATTTTGTTCCAAGCACCTCAAGAATCTTAATCACAGGCGCACCATCATATTGTGTTTCGAACAGGGTCGGTTTTTTCTAAAATAATCTGAGGTTCTGGCAACTAGCTTCTTGGAAAAATATTCCTTGGCTAGTATTATATATCACTTCCTGGTTTGGAGTGAGGATCACTTCTTCACTGGGCTTCGGTGCTTTTGTTATCTCACGGTTCGATTTTGCAACTGATACCTTACCGGTTTTGACGGCAACGCTAATCTCCTTTGCGCCCTCATATGCTATTACATTAAAACTCGTACCGAGAACCTTGACAGTAAGCTCGGAAGTTGAAATAATGAAAGGCCTGTCTTTATCCTTCGTCACATCAAAGAAAGCTTCTCCCTTTAAAAAAACTTTTCGATCATAAGCGCTGGAAATTTTTCGGGATATTCAATACTGCTTTTAGGTTTGAGCGTTATGACCGTTCCGTCTACCAGCATCACGCGTCTTACCCCATTTGTATCATTGACGGTCTTTTTTATCGGCTGCTATGGCAGAGGGAAAGCGTATGGTTTTGAAGGGAGGGCAATCCCTTTTGGTTAAAAAGAATTGCCCCGAGGCCAATAACAGCTATAGCGGTAATGGCTGCTGCTAACTTGAAAGGAGTCTTTAGTATTATAAAAACTTAGACCTATCAGTTTTGTGATGGGGTGCTGGCTGGACAGGAACGTCAATGTTTGATTTAACGCGGTCGAGGATTTTATTCTGAACGAAGTCCAACTCTAAAGGATCGAGCAGGCTGACGTCGTCAGGATTTTCGTGAAGGGACAGGTACCAAGCATCTACTATCGCCGATTCTTCAGGCGTGGTTTCACCTCTCAAATATTTTTTAAGAAGTTCGGGTAAAGTCTCTTTCTTCATATTTAGCGGTTTAAGGTTCAAATCGATTTTCTATTGTGCAGAAAGTCGACTTAGGGTTATAGAATAGTCAGTTGGGAAGAGCATTTACCCCCACTCATTTTGTGAATAATCTTTTGAAAAATTTAATACAGGTAAGGTGCTTTTCGGATACCTCTTGCCTTTTTGTGACCCTTCTGGCGAGCTATAGAGAACAATGACAGGGTTACCAGTGTGAAAAGATTAAAATGTTTCAGATTAAGCTTTTAATACTTTTAGCGCTTTCCCCAGCTGATTTTCGGCCGTTTTTTCAGAAATCCCCAATTCGACGCTACTTGCTTAATGGACAGATGTTCCTGCCTGCTCATCTTAAAAATTTGTTGACGTTTTGGAGGCAACTTTTGAATTTCCTTTTCGAGCGCAAGATGCAATTCATTTAAGAGGACACTTTTTCTTCAGTCGAATTATCCGCCAGCAGGGAATGAATTGATTTTGAACTCGCAGCGTAATTTCTCCTTGACATCTCTTTTTCCAGATGATTGATCACTTTGTATTTTATTGCTGCGAACAGGTACGAAGATAATATCTCGACATTGACAATGTGCCTGTTTACCCAAAGCGTCGTAAAAATATCCTGAACTATTTCCTCTGAAACTTCCTGGGATTGCACTCTTCTATAAGCAGTAGAATAGAGTTTTTTCCAATATCTAAGATAAATTTCCTCAAAAGCTCCGAGCTCCTGTTGTTTTAAGAGTTTTAATAATCCTTCGTCAGAATATGCTTTAAAAATTCTTCATCTCGTGGGCAGAGGTCTGAGGGGGGGAAACTTACCGAAAGTAAATAAATTTTTTTAAGAAAACGATTGCACATTCCGATGTTTTCATCCAGAAGAAGCTGGTAAAAAAATTACGTCGTTCGCTGAAAACTTTTAATATCTTTTACCTTTGAACCTGTTATAATGAATTTATCGGTTTATTTCTAGCATGTTTGCGATACCACGTATTTTGTTGACGTTTTGTTTAAGTCAGGCCAAATAGTTTGTTCGCTAAACATCACTTATTACATTTGCCGCATTAATAACCAACTTTATAATTATGAAAAGAAAAGCGACAGCCGTTTGGAAAGGTTCTGGAAAGGAAGGGGAATGGACATCTTACCACACAAAGCTCCATTCTCAACAAGACACAATATTCGGCTAGTTCGAGATTCGCCGAAGGCACCGGGACAAATCCCGAAGAAGTTGATTGCTGCCGCACACGCCGGCTGCTTCACAATGAAGCTAGGTTTCGTGTTGGCTGAGGCTGGCTTTACACCCCAGGAACTTACGACCGATTGCACGATTTCCCTGGAGGATGGAACGATAACCCAATCCCAACTTGTCTTAAAGGCTAAAGTGCCGGGAATTTCAAAAGAACAGTTTAATAAGTGCGCGGAGGAAGCCAAGGCAAATTGTCCTGTATCAAAATTATTGAAGACCAATATATCGTTGACCGCGACTTTAGAATAGTTTCGAGTTTGAAGTTTCTAGTTTGAGGTTGTGCGTCTTGTAAAGGCGTGGCCGAGTTTAAAAGGGTGTAGTTTTAAACTACGCCCTTTTTTTTGTTTGTTAAAAGCGACACATCGGCAAATGGGTGCTTATCAAAAAATACTTCGAAAGGCATTATCAAGAACAAAAACGTTTTCGAAGTGTTCGTTTCAAAGATCGGCACGAAAATTTATAAGGTATTTTATAAACAATCCACCTCGTTAAGTATTGAACCGGCGCGGTGGATTTTTTAGGCCTAACACTCCAGCGGGAGCCGTAATTCAATGCAGCTAACGATTTTCAGATGGGGATTCCTGCCACACATGTTTCGTGGATTGGGTATTGCTTGCCCCGGTCGAATCGCGTATAAAGAAATGGCGTTTCTGAAAAATTTTGCGTGGTACAAAAACCTCGAAGTATGACAATCCAAACTACACAACTCAAACCAGCAAAAAAACGATTAACCGTATATCCAGGGAGTCCCTATCCCCTTGGTGCGACATGGGATGGTACCGGAGTAAATTTCGCACTGTATGCCGACAATGCTTCATACGTTGAACTATGTCTGTTTGATTCAGCAATGGATCGAAACGGAATCATTTCGCATCAAACTCATAGAGCGTACCCATCATGTATGGCATGCCTATTTTCCGGAGCTGAAACCGGGTCAGCTCTATGGGTATAGGGTTCATGGAAACTATGATCCTCAAAATGGTCATCGCTATAATCCTAACAAATTGCTAATTGACCCGTACACAAAAGCGATTGCTGGAACGATCGATTGGAATGACGCACTGTATGGTTATGAAGTAGGCAGTCCTGATGAAGATCTTAGTTTCAGCGAAACCGAAGTGCTCCTTTTATTCCCAAATGTGTAGTGATCGATCCGAATTTCGACTGGGGCGATGATAGACCTCCAAAAATTCCTTATCATAAATCCATTATTTACGAGGCCCATGTAAAAGGATTCACAAAACTTCACCCTGACATACCCGAAGAAATCCGGGGAACCTATTCAGCCTTCGCTCACCCTGTGACTATTCGCTACTTAAAAGGATTGGGAATCACAGCGCTGGAGTTAATGCCCGTTCACCATTTTGTAGCCGATCGTCACTTAAAGGAAACAGGCTTGACCAATTATTGGGGATATAACACGATCGGATATTTTGCGCCCGATGCACGCTATTCCAGTAGCGGTGTTCTCGGTGAACAAGTCGTGGAATTCAAAAATATGGTAAAGGAACTGCACAAAGCAGGAATTGAAGTTATCCTGGATGTGGTTTACAACCATACGGCTGAAGGAAATCACTTGGGGCCGACCCTCTCTTTCAAAGGAATTGACAATTGTGCCTATTATCGCCTGGCAGAAGACAAGCGGTACTACATGGATTATACAGGAACAGGAAATACGCTCAATGCTAATTTACCAAACGTACTGCGGTTAATGATGGATAGCTTACGATATTGGATTCTGGAAATGCACGTCGATGGTTTTCGTTTTGACCTTGCGTCAACCCTTGCCCGCGAACTTCATGAAGTAAATCGATTGAGTGCTTTTTTTGATATCGTCCACCAGGACCGGTTATTTCTCAAGTCAAATTAATTGCCGAGCCGTGGGATGTTGGAGAAGGCGGATATCAGGTTGGAAAATTCCCGCAAGACTGGGCCGAATGGAATGGAAAATATCGTGACTGTATTCGTGACTATTGGCGAGGAGAAGATAGCGTACTGGGTGAGTTTGCGGCTCGTTTTACCGGTAGCCCAGACCTGTATCAAAATGATTATCGCCGACCAACCGCAAGCATTAATTTTATCACGGCCCACGATGGTTTTACCTTGGAAGATTTGGTCTCTTATAACGAAAAACACAATGAATCCAACGGAGAGGATAACATGGATGGTGAAAATCACAATCGCTCCTGGAATTGTGGCATAGAGGGTCCGACCGATGATCCGCTGGTATTGGAACTTCGAAAAAGGCAAAAGCGTAACTTAATAACCACATTGTTTTTGTCGCAAGGTGTTCCCATGTTGGTTGCTGGAGACGAAATCGGAAGAACACAACACGGAAATAATAATGCATACTGCCAGGACAATGAGATCTCCTGGCTGGATTGGGAAAATGCGGATCACGAGTTCTTAGACTATGTAAGAAGACTCATTCACTTTGTTAAAGCTCATCCTACATTTGGGAGAAAGCGATGGTTTCAGGGTAGGCCCATCAAAGGTGTGGGATTAGAGGATATCGCCTGGTTTCTGCCCGACGGTATCGAAATGTCTGACGAACATTGGAATCATGATTTTGCCAAGTCACTGGCGATTTACCTAAACGGTCGCGGTCTGCATTTGACAGGACCAAAAGGTGAGACCAATCGTTGACGACAGCTTTTACTTAATTTTCAACGCCCATTACGATGCCTTGGAATTTTCGTTGCCCTCGCCAAAATATGGAAAGCGGTGGATAAAAATTTTGGATACCAGCTTACGGAACCAGCAACGAGGAATATAACGCGAATGATATCTTAATGGTCAAGGGCCGGTCTATCATAGTACTTCAGTACCCTTGTAGGAAAGGTTCGGAGAACGCATAACAGGCTTTTAAATTGGAAAAGAGCCTACAAGATTTTTCGCTCTATTTTTTTATGGCCTTTTGCTTATACGATTCGGAAGCTTTCATCAACGCTGCTACCAGTTCCTCAACATCGATAGGTTTTGATACATAGTAGTCCATTCCTGCAGCGATACATTTGTCTTTATCATCCTGCATAGCGTTCGCGGTCATTGAAATGATTACCGGTTGCTGATATTGCTTGGTACGAATTAAGCGCGTGGCTTCCAGCCCATCCATCTCCGGCATCTGCACATCCATCAAAATCACATCATAAAATTTTTCATTGAATTTTTCGATTGCTTCCAATCCTGTTTGAGCGATCTGAATGTCTTTATAGCCCAACTTATTAAGGACGCGCGTGGTTAGGCGTTGATTGACAACGTTGTCTTCAGCCAATAAAATCCTCAATGGATACTTCTCCGCAAATTCATGCGATAGCGCTTGCTTTTGTTTGGAATCTTCAGCGATGCGCGCCACAGCATTGTCTGATCGAAGTGCGGCCTGGACAACACGCAAGAGTTGTTGTTGCTTTACAGGCTTGTTCAACATCGCGAAAAACAGTTCATGATGTTTTCTTTTATTTTCGTCGCCAATAGAACTTAATAAGATAATAGGAACGGCCATACTTTGATTTTATTTGCTGAGAAAGTTGCAAACCATCCATGTCGGGCATTTGCATATCGGTAATTACAAGGTCAATACGATCCGGTTGGCTCAATATTTTCAAGGCCTCCATCGCCGATGCGGCTAATAAAGGAGTTAGTTTCCATTGCTCCAGCTGATTTTTTAAAATCGTGAGGTTTGTAGCATTGTCATCGATAATCAGCACCTTCTTTCCTTCATTTCCAGCGTATTAAAATGGACGTATTGACGAAGCGATGTATGGCTTATTCCAGTAGTAATGGTGAATGTAAAAATTGTACCGACGCCCGATTGGCTTTCAACAGAGATCGTCGCCCCCATCAACTGAACTAGTCGTTCGCTGATCACCAATCCCAATCCTGTACCACCATATTTTCGTGTCGTAGAAGAGTCAACTTGAGAAAAGGCTTTGAACAATCTCGAAAGTTTATCTTGGGGTATCCCTATTCCAGTATCCTTCACATGAAATGCCAGTTCTAATTTGCTATCATCTTTTTTCCGCAAATCGACACTGACAAAAATTTCTCCCTCATTTGTAAACTTCATCGCGTTGCTGATAAGATTCAGGAGAATTTGTCGCAATCTGTGACTATCGCCAACCATTTGCGCAGGTATCTGGTAGTCGATTTGATACACCAAATCCAGCCCCTTCTGAGAAGCTTTTGCAGCGAAAACATCCATCACCTCTTCCATACATTGACGCAGGTCAAAGGCATAATTGTCGAGCTCAAGATTTCCTGATTCAATTTTTGAGAAGTCCAGGATGTCATTGATCACCGTGAGCAATGCTTCACCGCTGCCTCGGATCGTGTCTGTATACTCCTGCTGCTCCGGGGTTAACGACGTCTCGGCAAGCAATGATGCCATCCCTAAAACACCATTCATCGGCGTCCGGATCTCGTGACTCATCGTTGCAAGAAAAATACTCTTCGCCTTATTGGCTTGTTCGGCCTCATGTCTCGCTTTCTCCGCTTCCTCCTGCTTTGCAATGATCTCTTCTTTTTGATGTTGAAGTTCTTGATTTAACGTTTGTAGATATTCTGTTTGCGCCTGTTGCTGTTCATGCAACGCCTGCATATTTTCCGCTTGCGCTTCAACAGCTTCCTTCTGAAGCAATAACCTCAGCTGTCTTTTCCCGTACCTGTTTTTCGAGAAAGAGCTTCTGCTTTTTGATGGCCTTCATTCGAATTATAAAGACCGTATAAAGTAATCCCAAGGCTGTCAAAATAACGAGTGACTTGAACCACCATGTTTGCCAATAGGGAGGCGTGATAATGATATTCATGAAGGTTCCTTGCTCGTTCCATACACCATCGTTATTGGAAGCCATGACTTTTAACACATATTCACCAGGGCTAAGGTTGGTATAGGAAGCTTTCCTTTCATACCCCAGGTCTACCCAGTCGTTCTGAAATCCCTCCATCTTATACCGGTACTGATTTTTTTCCGGCTGAAGGTAATTCAACGCGGTGAAGTCAAATGAAAAGTCGTTCTGCAAGTAGCTGAGTTGAATCTCATGCGTGAGCAGAATATTTTGTTTAAGAATCCCATTTGAGTCAATGCCTACTGGTTTGTTAAAAATCCTTAAGCCGGTAATATAAACGGGTGGGCTATAGGCATTTGTCTTAATGCTGTCGGGATGAAACAAATTGAAGCCATTCGTGCCTCCAAATAAAAGCTCACCAGTTGACAGGCGAAAATGCGCCCACCGGTTAAATTGATCGCTTTGTAGTCCATCTGCTTCCAAGAAATTTTTGAATAACGCCTTTCACAGGATCGAAGCGTGATAGGCCTTTATTGGTGCTAAGCCACAGGTTGCCACTGGATTCCTCTTGGATACCCATAACCCCTTCGTTGGGCATGCCGTCCGTTTGACTGTAAGACTTAAATGTTTCTGTTGCTGGATCAAAAACGTTTAGTCCAGCATTGGTTCCTACCCACAGTCTCTTTTTCGAGTCTTCATAAATTGAAAAAATACTGTTGCTGTTTAGGCTGCCAGGCTTTGAATCGGATTTATAATGCGTAAAAGTATTTGTTTCCGGATCGAACCGATCTAATCCATTGAGCTCCGAAGCTATCCAAATTTTACCATTTGAATCCTCGAGGAGGAAATCGATTGCAAGACTAGTAATAGAATTAGCGTTGTTTGGATCATGGGTATAGCGAACAAAATCGTCTGTCGTTGGATTGTATTTATTTAATCCATTTCCCCAGGTGGCGATCCATATATTTCCCTTCCGATCTTCTATGATGTGGAAAACATTATTATCACTCAAACTTGTAGGCTTTGCAGGATCATATTTGTAGTGTTTGACTTGTTTTGTCGCCGGGTTGTAATAGTTAAGTCCACCACTCCACATCCCAAGCCATAGCCCACCTTTCTTGTCTTTTTTAACAGCTAATATTTTGTTGTTCGAAAACGTGTTGAGGTAGTTGGTAAACTTATTACGACGTCTGTCAAAATGATTCAAGCTCCCTCCATCCGTTGCAATCCAGAAATTGCCGTTCTTGTCTTCTTCAAAACATGTGACGGTATTATTGCTCAGACTATTATGGTCATAGGGATCATATTTGTAATGACGAAATGGATATTTTCCCGGATCGTGAACATTAACGCCTCCAAACCGAGTTCCTACCCACATCCTGTTATTGAGATCAAAAAAAACTTTCGTTATAATATTGCTGCTTAAACTATTTTCATTGGATTGATCTTGTGTATAACCAGTAATTGCACCTGAGTTCTTATTGATTTTATTTAATGAACCATCCGCTGACGACCCATATATTTCCTTCTTTGTCATGCGTGAGCTTGTAGATATAATTTCCACCAATACTATTTTTATCGCCTTCGCGACTGAGGAAGCGGACGAATTTTTTGCTTTCAATGTCAAGCTTATTTAAGCCGCCGTCAAATGTTCCAACCCACAATTTGCCATCCTTGTCCTCAAGGATTGACGTTATGATATTGGAACTTAACGTCGACTGATCCTGTGGATCATGAAAAAAATTTTCAAAGACACCTTCATTCATGAGACTGAGGCCGCCCCTGGTTCCGATCCAGATTCTGTGCTGTCTATCCTCAAGAATTGCATTGATTCCGTTGTGTGGCAACGACTGCGGATTACTTGGATCTTTTAAGAAACGCCGGAATGTCTTTTTCTGAAAATCAAAAAGATTCAATCCCTTGCGCGGTTCCGATCCACAGATTGTTTTTGGAATCCACATATATGCTGGTTACATCATTGTCGCTGATGGACTCAATATTATTTTTGTCGTATACAAATCTCGTAAAAGTATTCGTGGTACGGTTGTACAGGTTAAGGCCGTACCGTGTGCCGATCCATAAATTGCCATTCACTATCCTGTGTGATACATCGAACGTTGCTGTTGCTGATGCTGGTTGAGTCCGATGGGTTATGTCTGTACACGGTAAAGGTATAACCATCATAAATATTCAGTCCATCTTCTGTGGCAATCCAAATAAATCCGTATGGATCCTGATGGATATCCCATACGTTAGCTTGCGAGAGTCCTTGTCTTGTTGAAAAATGTTGAAACTCGAGATCCTGTCCGTAGCTCGGCAACCGTGAAAAAAATCAGGACCAGAGATGCGATCGTAGCATTGAAAGTCGAAAAAATTTTAAGATAACGCATTGTACTTGTTAAATGCTGAGTGGCTCGTCAAGTATTTATGGTTTCTTACCGTGTTCAACCTATCGTTTTATAGTTCAAATTCCCTTGAATGTACAATCCTAAAAAACGACCCAGTAACGCACGAATCCGTACCAAGATTACCATGATTTTTACTTTAATTAGGTTTAATTCCCTGGGTAATATCGCCTATGTAAGGTCTGCAACCCTATCTGTCGCGCTATTGCAGTGGCTCCGATCGATCACGCCACCAGCCTTACCGTATAAACCCGTAGAAGTCAGCTGACAGAGATCACAGATTCTCAATGAATTTTACCAATAGGGTGAAGTAATCTTGATAATCTGTCAAGGGGAGCGTCTCGGGGCGATCATAAATATCATGATACGCCTGTATTCCGCCCAGTGTGTAAATGAAAAAACAGGGAACACCTTTGGTATGAAACATACAATGATCGCTATTGCAAGCTTCACCACGGATCTTGATTTGTTTCAGGAGCTTGTCTTGATCATTTAATCTCGTCATCAAATCGAACTTCTTTTGATAAATTTTACCATTGACCACCTGAATCCCGTCGTCGCCGGTTCCTGCCAAATCGAAGTTCAACAGAAATTTGATCTTAGCTAATGGAAAGAGAGGATGGTCTGTAAAATATTTAGACCCAACAAGTCCTATTTCCTCTGCCGCGAAGGCTATGAACACAACCGTATATGCTGGCTTGCTGGCTGAAAAATGTTTGACAAGGTTTAAAAGCAACGAAACACCGCTGGCATTATCATTAGCTCCGGGAAACATGGTTTCATTTCCCATCATTCCCAGGTGATCATAATGGGCGGTAAAAACCAGCAACGAGTCTTTTTTGGCTCCTTCTAAATAGCCAATGACATTTTGAGTCTGGTGATTCTTTAGAAACTTGTTTTCCGCAGCAATTTCGATTGATGCAATGGGGTCAGATAGCGCTGACGCTTTTATCGTAAAGCATGGTTTAAAAAATAGTTCTGTTGAGCCACTCCAGGTCAACTTTTCCGTCGTGAGGATCAGGACCCCTTTCGCCGGATTCTCCTTGCTGTATTTTAGAAATGAGATGACGTCGTTGATGTGTTTGAGCTGATCTGCACTGTATTTGGTCTTATCAAAGGCGCTGACAACAACGAACCTCGACGAAGCATTTTTAATTTTTGTGATCCAACCATCTTTGCTCAAGAGGTCTTCGGCCGTCAGTACTTCTGCGGAAAACTTTCCCGAAATCCCTGGAGAACCTGGGTCAATCAAAAAATCTTCGCCGGGTTTCAATTTTTTTCCATTTACCGAAAGGGACATTTTCCCGGGAAAAGAATTTACAGGGGTTGTAAAAGTCTGAAAGTAGGTCTTGGAATATTTTTTTAATCCAGCTTTTTCAAATTCAGAGGCCAGGTAGTTTGCGGCATTTTTATCGCCATTGTCGACATACCCTCTCCCTTTCATCGACTCAGAACAAAGCATGTTGATTACCTCTTTCGCGTAAGAAACTTGCTGTGCCAGGCAAATTTGATAATTAACAAAAAGAATAATAATCAGGCTGGAAGTGACAAAGTGTTTGTTAATCATAGTTTCCGGATAGAAATTCAAAAATTGAAAATAGTATACTACCTTGAGTTGACAAAAGATCGCCTGTCATTTATGGAAGCTTCTGAGGTTTGGCTTCGTGGCCCCATACCAAATATTCCATTACTTCTGCAGCCCGTAGCACATGCATTGGTGCAGTCGGGAGAAGAAGTCGAAAAGCTTATGCTTGGATTTCCCCAGGAAAAGCTATGGATTCGACCCGCCGGCGTTGCTTCTGTTGGATTTCATCTCCAGCATTTCGTAGGGGTGCTCGATCGCCTTTTTACTTATGCGCGGGGACAATCGCTTACTGAAGATCAAATGAAATACCTTAAGTCCGAAGGGGAACCGCCTGAACCGGCGTTGACTGTAGGCGAAATGGTAGCACAGTTTAAAGGTCAAATAAAAAAATCTCTGGCTCAATTGGAAAATACATCGGAAGAGTCGCTTTCCCAGTCCGCTGAGGTGGGACGAAAAAAACTTCCTTCCACTGTACTTGGATTACTTTTTCATGCCGCGGAGCATACCCAGCGGCATACCGGCCAGCTGTTGGTAACGGTGAGGATATTGACGGATTAGGTTATCCGTTAATTTTGAGGTTTCCCATCTTAGTTTGTTAGCTTAAAACATACGGTACTATTTCGTCCCATGCTAGTGCAGTGCACAAATGAAATACCATCCATTCAAGGGCTAGCATACGCGCAGTTGCTAAATTGAAGGATAGCAAATAAACGTGATTAGAGGCTATCCTTTAAACTACTCAATATTTGTATATACTGCACTTCTGAATTAGACTTCACTAACAAAATGCCTACGATCTTCTTAGGGCAGCAAAATGTTAGTAGAAAAGCAATAACCCTGAAATCGAATCCCGATAGGGATAGAAATGTTTTTCGAGCCGATGTTGATATTCCGTCCCTGACGAGGACTTGGCTTAGCGTACGTTGTCGTTCTACCAACATTATGTGCCTATGGTCTCACGTAGTGTTGAGAATGTATTTCTACCAATATTGTTTCCCTTCGGGACATAAATGCCGTAGGCATTTAATATTGGTAGAAAAAATTTATGAACCATAGTTAGTGCCGTAGGTACGTAATATGACAAGTAGGATCAATCGTTATCAGTTAATCGTAATCCGTTAATCGTGATCGTTAAGGTTTCGCCATCTCAAGTTTTTCCGCACATCAAGCTTCAAAATAATCAAAAACAAAAAAGCCGTCCTGGTTAGACCAGGACGGCTTTTCTCTAAAACTAAGAATTAAAATTAATATCCAGCGTTTTGTTGTAAGGTGGGTGCACCTTTTACCTGGCTATTCAAAATCTCCTGTAACGGTATCGGGAAGTATTCATGTTTTCCCGCACAAATTTAACGTTGTTTAAGTATGATCTCTTCGTGCCTTCGACAGCGTAATAAGCGTTAAGTGTTGCATCGGCAATTCCCCACCGAACCAGATCAAAGCGCCTGTGGCCTTCCATAGCAAATTCCAAACGCTGCTCAAACTGAACGGCCTTTCTTGCTTGAGCCTGATCGGTCCACGCTGCTGTGTATTGGCTAATCGAGTAATTCGCCGATGGCGTGCCATCTGGATTTTTAACAAATCCGTCAGGGTTTGCTGCCCGCGTTCTGATTTGATTTACATAGCCACGCGCGGTTTCCAGGTTACCCAATTCGACTTCAATTTCGGCCAGCCACAACAAAACGTGCGAATAACGAATCATCCTGTAATTGTTTGCATTTAACCGGGGATTACCGGCAAAAGTATTTGTTCCCACATCCGAACGATACATAACGTGTTTCTTGGGAGAGTAAGGACCTCCATAAGCCTGATCACGTACGTAGGTTTTGCCAGGGTGAAAACCCCAATCAAGGAATGGAATACCCCTGCGACCAACGGTCCAATCCAAACGAGGGTCAACGGTACCAGTATACGGCACAAAAGGCGCAGTGGCTTCTATTCCCTGATCACTTTTCACATCAGCAGCATTGAAATCATCGAGCATCGGCAATCCATCAGCGCCGGTCTTAAATGCATTCACGAGGTTTTGTGAAGGCTGAAAGAAACCGCAGCATGTTGTTACACCACCGCCGCCGTACGGATAGTTCAGCGTGGATCCGATATTTCCATTTTCCCCTCCCGCAGCACCATCGTTAACAGAATATTGTATTTCAAAAATAGACTCGGCGTTGTTATTGGTTACGGCTTTAAAATTGTCATGATATTTGTCCACTAACTTGAACTGTGCACTAGCCACTATTTCCAGTAGCAAAGTTTTCGCTGCATCATATTTCTTTTGGAACAAGATAAGCCTTTGCCAACGTAGCGGCTGCTGCCCATTTTGAAGCACGGCCAGGCTGCGCTTGCTTTGTAGGCAGAACGTTGTAAGCTGCCATCAGATCCGCTTCTATTTTTGGCCAGATATCCTCCGAGTTCGGTACTTTAGTACTCTCCAGGTTATTAGGATCGTAAATGGTTTCATCAATGTATGGAACCATGTTGTACATCTTTTTCAGCTCAAAATGGTAGTGCCCCCGCAGGAATCTTGCTTGTGCTTCCACCTGCGCACGTTCATCATCCGTCATGTCTGTTACCTTTGGCAGAATCTGCAGAACATCATTGCACCTGGCAATACCATCGTACATTCCACGCCATTTCCCGCGGAAATAAATATTGTCCGAAGAAATATTTCCTTGTTCAATCAAAGAGATCGGAGGCTGATCGCCGGCGATTGTACCTTTGTAAGCATCGTCAGAAGCCACGCTTCCATAAACCCAATTGTCGGCTCCGACCTGATAAGATCTGTAAGCACCTTCCGGGGTTGCCCATCCGTCCAAAAGAGCATAAGCTCCCACTAGCAGCGCATTTACGCCCTTATTGTTTTGCAAGGTAGTGTTGCTCAGCGCAGCCTTTGGGCTTACTTCTAAGAATGAATCAGAGCAAGATGTCACCATACTCAGAATCAACGCCCAGCATATGATTATTAATTTTTTCATTTTTCGAATTTTTATATGTGCATTATAAGTTGACATAAGCATTATCCGTTAGAATGTTAGATTTAAACCAACCAAATATTGCTTGGATGCGGGATAAGCACCGCCGTCGACACCAATTTGACGATCGCCTCCAGGAACATAGTTCGCATTTCCTGCAACGCGGTCGTTACCCGCGATATGATTTCTTAAATTAATTTCAGGATCCATTCCGCTATAGTCTGTGATCGTAATCAGGTTTTGTCCCTGGAGATAGACGCGTAGCGAGGAAAGTCCGATTTTGGAAACCATCGTTCTTGGGAAGGTATAGGATACCTGAATATTCTTGAACCTAAAATATGATCCCTTTTCAAGGTAATAGGTGGAAGGCAAAATACTAACCTGGTCGCTAGACGTTAACTGAGGAAGTACGGCATCGGTCTTACCCGGTGTCCAGGATTCATAGAGCATACTTTTGCTTCTGTTACCAGCGAACGTGGGAAAGTCGGTCCAGTATTTTACGTAATTAAAGATTTCATTTCCATACAACACCCTGGCCAAAGAGCGTGAATCCTATTCCCTTATAATTCACATTGAGTGTGATACCATAAGTAAAATCAGGATGAGGGTTTCCTATAATGGACAAATCTCTGGTATTGATTACACCATCGGGTACGCCATCGGGTCCACTGATATCGCGGAAGATAAATCTTCCAGCCTTATTTTGATTGGTTCCCAAAAGGTTTTGTGGTGCGGCTAAGGCTTCATCATCGGTCTGGAATATCCCGTCAAGGGTGTACCCAAAGAAGGACGATATGGGATAATCCTGTTGCGTCACCACAAAATTCTGGATACGTTCGTCGTTGATTCCGAAAAATTGCGTGTTCTTATCGCCAGTTGTCTTGGTTACTAAGTTTTTGTAGGCACTAAAATTTCCTTCAATGCTATAGGTAAGTTCATTTCCTAACGCCTGTCCAAAGTAGCTTAAGGCCAAATCAATACCGCGATTTCGCATCGTCGGCAATATTTTGATAAGGCACTGTATGCAACGCCTGCAGTTCCAGGTGCTGCGACAGGAAACAGCATGTCGCTTGTCTCACGTGTATACCAGTCAAACGATAAATCGATTTTGCCACTGAATAAAGTCAGGTCAACTCCAATATTGGTTGAAGTTGTCGTTTCCCACTTTGCATCAGCATTTCCAAACTGCGTCAGCTCATAGCCAGGAATTGCAGAGGTACGCGAACCATTCAAATCGTAGAAAGAAGTAATTGGATTGGTTGAGAATATGGTGAGCGGGTTATAGTACCCAATTTCTTGATTACCCGTTTGTCCCCATCCGACTCTCAACTTACCACGATCAAGCCATGTCAGGCCTTCTGAAAAATTTTCCTCAGAAAAAACCCATCCACCACTTACAGCCGGAAAATAGGCTACCTGATTTTGTTCCGAAAAACGTGAAGATCGGTCACGGCGGATGGTACCTTCAATGAGATATTTTTCTGACAAACTATAATTCAGTTTGGCGAATTCTGAAGCCAATGCCCAATTGGATCCCCCGCCATTGTTTGTTTGCACACCGGTTCCTCCACTCAAATAGCGGTTATCAAGATCGTCCGATGCAAAATTGGTACGCGATGCATCAAAGGTTTCGTAATAATCTTTAATGGCTTCATTACCGATCAAAAAGTTAAACTTATGAATGTCGTTGAGTGTAGCAGTATAGGTTAATGTATTAAACCATGTCCAGGTCCATTCATAGTTGTTTATGGTCTGCAAGGAATTTGAACCCCGTGATTCGGCCGATTCAATATCCCGAATGGTATAGTTCCTGAAATTGAAACCTGTGTAGTCAAGGCCGAAACTGGTTTTCGCCGTTAAATTTTTCAGGATGTCGACTTCAGCATAAGCATTTCCAAACAACCGGAGTTCTTTTTGAATGTTGTCTTTATTTCGCCACAAATCAGCAACGGGATTTCTGGAGTTGTCGAGGTCGGTTCCCCGTGTTCCTCCAAAGACTTGTCCCTGATACGTCATAGACAGGTACAATGGGCTGAATACGAAACGCAAATGAAGTTGGATTACTTTCCTGACTGTTTCCGTTCGGCTGGTTAACACGTTCGCCGTATCCGACCTGGAAGTTTTCTCCAAAACGAACCCTTTTGTTGATATTAAATTCCGTGTTGGCGCGCAGTGAATAGCGTTTGAAATTGGTATAAATCATGATGCCTTCCTGGTCGAAGTAATTCAGCGACATCGCATAACGGCCCGCTGTCATTTCCTCCCGATACTCCGATCTGATGATTCTGAATGGGCGCAGAATTGTATATTTCGTCCAGCCAGTCCGTGCCGCTCTTGTTTGCCTTGGTAATCATCCATTTCGTTTTATTGAAATCTGGGGCGTCAATGTTTGAACTATAATTAATATAGTTCCCATTGGCATCCTGAGCAACGCGGGGATCTCCTTCCATTGCCCCTGCGGGAAAAATATAATCAGGGATGACCGGTGTTGCGACCGTTTCCAAATTGGGCGTGCACCGGATTGCCGTTAGCACCAACAGCACCTGCATTGATCCGTGCCTGCCAGGTTAAATTGGCGTATTCTTCCGTGTTCAACAGGTCCAGGAACTTGCCAGGCTGCTGTTGTCCTATATACATATCATAGGTAAATACCGGCTTGCCTACTTTTCCCTTCTTTGTAGTCACGATAACCACACCGTTACCCGCCCTTGATCCGTAGATCGAAGCGGAAGATGCATCCTTCAATATCTGCATCGACTCAATGTCATTCAGATTCAGGGTATTCAAATTACCTTTTGTTGGCACACCGTCGATAACATACAAGGGAGAGTTGTCATTGATGGTTCCGAACCCGCGGATACGGACCATCACGCCTCCTCCAGGGCTATTCTCGTTGCCGACCGTGACACCGGCAACCTTGCCCTGCATGGCTTGACCCAGGTTCGTTGAAGGGGTCGTCAGCAACTGTTCGGAACTAATGGTAGCCACTGCTCCAGTAATATCGCGTTTGGACTGCGTGGTATACCCAGTTACTACAATTTCAGAAAGGGCAACGGCGTCGGAAGCCAGCGAAACGTCAATAACGCTACGGTTAGCTGATGTTCACTTCCTGTGTCGCATATCCTATAAATGAAAATACCAGTACACCATTTTCGTCGGGAACTGTTAGTGTATACGCTCCATTGGCATCAGAAGTGGTTCCGGTCGTGGTACCCTTCAAAAGAATATTGACACCTGGAACGGGTTGATTGGCCTCATCGGTAATCTTTCCCGATACGGTGATCTCCACGCTTTTCGACTTGGTTGCTACCACGTTGGAAGCATTAAGCAAAGGAGGAGAGTTGAGAGAATGACCCGATACGGGTGAGTGCACCAGCGTCAGGCAAGCGAGAAAGCATGCGCTGATCAGCACTGCTTTTAACGGCATGCGTAATTTTCTTTTCATAAAATGAGCGTTAGTTGGTTAAATAAGAAAAAAACAAATTCCACCCCATTCAATACAGTTTTAAGTCATTTATGAATGGGTAAACAATTTTCGACCTTATACAAGGAACTCGAGACACAAGGGATGTCGTCAGAATTGAGGGCCTGCGGTAAATGTTTCCTGGTAGAGACACAATAGGGAAGAGAAACTTTACAATGTTTAAGTTAAAATGTTTTAGAGGTAAAATGTTCACTCACCACCGGATTTTTTTTTACAACGGCATTGCGCTGGCTTCGCACAAAGCACACATGATTTTTTTTTTACAAAATTTGTTCGATGTCGAACTAACGGACACATCGAACACCTAAACGAACTTCAACAGCGCTGGAGTGATTTTTATAAAACTTGTTAAATTAGTAACACTTTCTTAACCAAAATTCGAATACCTTTTACCTTCTTGTGTTTCAGGGGTTGAATAGCACCGATGCGTGCAACGTGGACCATATTTGCACCAACAATTACAAACAGCAAGGATATACAATATAGTTTTGAATTAGAGTCCCATTAGCAATGACACTTTCCAACCGAAACATGCGCCGCTCCATAAATTTTATTCTTGCATATCTGCTGATCTGCTCGCCCATGATGGCGCAGGAAGTAGGGCAATTACTCCCGCCCTGGCAAGCGGGATATCTGGACATTCATCATATCAATACTGGTCATGGAGATGCAGCATTTTATATTTTCCCCGATGGAACAACGATGCTGCTGGATGCTGGTGAAATGGATCCGAACAGTGCAAGGATAAATTCTCCACGAAATGCCAAACTTCATCCCAATAACAATAAGCGGGCGTACGAATGGATTGCCGATTATATTAAACTTTTTCATCCAACGCCTTCCAACCCGATTCTTGATTACGCCCTTATCACTCATTTTCATGACGATCACTTCGGAAGTTATTATGAAGGTGCAAAACAGTCGCCATCAGGCGATTATTTTTTGTCGGGCATAACCGGTGTCGGTGAGCTGTTAAAATTTCGGAAACTTTTAGATCGTGGTTATCCTGACTACAATTATCCCCACACATTAAAAAAAGATTCTATCCTGAAAAAAGCAGCTGAAAGTCCGGATGAATACAAAGCCATTGTCAACTATTGGAAATTTACAGAACATCATGCCAACAAATACGGGATGGTCGTTGAGCAATTTAAGGCAGGATCATCCAAACAAATTACTTTACAAAAGAATGCCGAAAAGTTCAAAACGTTTAAAGTTCAAAACATTAAAGCTAACGGAACCATATGGACGGGCAAAGGAAATGAAACACTGGAATATTTTCCAAAGCTATCTACTGGCCTATACGTTCCAGGCGAAAATCAATTAAGCCTGGCGTTGCGCATCGACTATGGCGCCTTCAGGTATTACACGGGAGGTGATTGCCCGGGAATAGCAGATCTTGGAGCGCCAAAATGGAACGACGTTGAGACTCCAATGTCAAAAGCAATTGGTGAAGTCGATGTCGCTGTTATGGATCATCATGGAAACCGGGATGCCCACAATGAATTTAATATTAAGACGCTAAGACCGCGTGTGTGGATTCAGCAGACCTGGTCTTCCGACCACCCCGGACACGAAGTGTTGCGTCGCGTAACTTCGAAATACCTGTATCCTGGACCAAGAGATCTCTTCGCAACGAACATGCTGGAGGCAAATAAGAATGTAATCGGACCTTTTCTGGAACAATCCTACAAAAGTATGGATGGTCATATTGTAGTTCGCGTGATGCCGGGCGGTACTACTTATTATGTCTTTATCCTAAACGATGAAAACGAAACCCATGAAATCTGGTCGATACATGGCCCTTATGAAACTAAAGTCAAAACGATTAATGCATCTGAATAAGATCAGGCGCGTTGGATATTAATTGAATATTGAACATTGAGTGTTGAATGTTCAGTCATGTTGGAATATTCAACACTCAACACTCAATATTCAACAAACAAGGATCCGGTAGCCAAGCGCTAACGTTTTTTGTTATTGCTTCTTGAGCCACTTGAACGCGCCTAAAACGCTTTCAAAGTATTCTACTTTCAGTTTGCGGTGAGACAAAGAAGTCTGGTTCCTGATAAATGCTGCAAAGAAATTTTGGGGCAATACAATCGCATGATAGCGAATTCCGGCTTCTTCCATTGCTGGTATTATATTGCTCTTAAAATAGGTGATGTCCTCTTCCAAAACCAACCCAGCTTCAGTGCTATCGGTTAACAAATGCAGTCTACAGTAATTTCTGATCTGGTCACGGATGGTTTCCAATAATTTTGTCTGAACGTATTGATAGTGATCGCTGCCTTTTGGATTTCCGGACAATTTTACCTTGACACATGGCACGGACTCCACAACGGAGACGCTGGCATACTGATCTTCATAAAATGGTTTTCTTTTGCTCATTGTACTAGAATTTCAAATCCAACTATTCAATATTATTTTTGCGGCTTCATAAACCTGTAACGCAAGGTTACATAGGCTCCCCCACTAAACAGCTTGATATTGGGCCATCCGATTTCATGGAATGAAAACTTTAGATAAGGCTCGATACCAATTGCAAACGACCGGTGAACATATCGCTCATACCCAGCCGACACCATTCCCACGCTAAACCAATAAGTTTCCGACCCTTGACTCCTCCACCCCATGTCCGCACCCGGATTGGGAGACTCGAACGTATAATCGTACGCCTGGCTGATCATAAAATAACTTGAAAGGGCAGCTGACAAAAACACCCTGGACTTTTGTGTTTGAATCGCGTCAAACTGCACACCCACCGGCAGCTCGTAGACGAGACATTCGGCATCGATCTCCTCGGGTACAACACCATTCGTTCTGTTCTTCCAATACAATGGATTACGGGGAGTGTAGTCATAGCCATCGCCTTCATACTTTTTCGTACTACGGATAAGTCCGGTTTTAATATTAAGCCGGTTGGATACCTGATACCCTAGGCGCACTCCGAAAGATCCACCTGGAGCAGAATACTCATTCAGGCTTGTGGTGCTAAATTCCGGTGCCAGTATAATTCCTATGCTCCACCGATAAGGCGGTTTGACTTTTTGTTTTTCCTCCGGTTGCGTTTTTGAATTTTCGAGGGAATCTGTTCTAACCGTCAATGTATTTTTCTCTCCATTTGATATTGTATCGGACGCTACGACCGTTACTTTTTCCGCCGATGTCGAAGTAGTTGAACTCGGCGTGTTTGGTTCTGTCGTGGCCGAGTTGATTGCTGCCGGCACTGTAGCCGAAATTATCCCTATCGCCCCAACTTTGGTATCGTCGTTATTAGCGGATATCCCAGCCGATGTGGACGTACCGTCGCCGGATCCTTTCTGGCCGTCGGATCCTGTTGCAGGCGCAGCCACAACAGCGCCTGCTTTCAGATTGGCACCAGACGTTTCCGTCGATCGTCCTTCGATTCGTTCATTATTAGTTCCAGCGTTTCCTTCGTCAGCAGCTGCGGATCATTTTCCTGATCTTCAATCCATTATCTCCGCGTTCTTCGCGGGGCGGAGTCACTCTTTTTTCGCACTTTTATCCTTTTGATCGCCAGCGCTTTCCTTAAGAATTTTATTTGACAGTTCAGCCTCGTCCTTTCCTCCTCCGGTCATCCTGTGAATTCGGCGGTGACGTTTCAGAAAGCAGGCCAGCGGGTGGATTGTCACGCTTCATCTTCCCATCCTTTTCAACCTCGCCCGTGGCCTGCATTTCCTTAACAGAATTGTTCAATTCAGCGATTGAACCCGACGGATTTCTAAATGCCAAAAAATAGACTGCGATGATAAGCCCCGTCAGGCCTGTCAACGTATAGGCGGTGCCTTTAATTCTTTTTGAACGCGCAGCAGCCCTCCTATTCGCTTCCTCATTCAGCAATTTCTCCATCTTCACCCAATCACTCTCCTGGAAGGTGGTGTCATACTGAGTTAATGCCTGCCGGAATATCCGTTCAATACTATCGTCACTCTTTTTCGACATAGTCCGCTTCAAAAAAGTCGTTCATTATTTTCTTTAGTGATTCTTTCGCCTTAAACAAATTGGATTTTGACGTCCCTACAGTAATGTGTAGCATGTTTGCAATTTCCTCGTGTTTATATCCTTCCAGGACGTGCAGATTAAAAACCGTTCGGTACGCAGGAGGTAATTTTTGCAACATTGCGATGATCTCCTGATACGATATCCCAGATATTATATTTTCTCCTTCCGATTCGTTTTTCGCCTGATCAATTTCAGCCGATTGAACATTCCGTTGTCTTTGATGGAAATGGTTAATGGCAGTATTTACCATTATTTTGCGAAGCCATGGTTTAAAAGCTTTGCTCAGGTCAAAGACCTTGATGTTGGTGAAAATCTTCATAAATCCATCATTTAAAATTTCAGATGCTTCGTCGCGGTTGTCCGCATAGCGTAGGCAGATGCTTAAGGCGTATGCATAAAATTCCTCGTAGAGCAGTTTTTGGCTCTCGCGGTGCAGTTTCTTACACCCAATCAGGATAGTATTGGTTCTGTCAGTATTGTCTTCCAAGGAAACTGCCTTTTGTAGCTAATACAAGAGAATTTTGAATTTGGTTGCCTCTCTGGCACTGGTTTATTACATCCAAATCCTGGCAGCAATTACCTTAAAAAACTTCCATGGGATAAATAGAGGATAGCCGAAGGCCGCTTTCCACAGGATGGGTGGTTAATCCACGGCTTTTAAACTCCGTTCGTCGATAACGTTCTCTAATTTGATGCAGCTATCCCTTTTTTCTTCTGGTGAGGCCAAAATGAGAAGTTGGGAGTAATAAAACGTTACAGGCCGCTCCAAATCTTACTTGCATGATCTTTGCACCATCCGCCAACAAAGAAATTAATCACAAAAGGATTATGAAAAACAAAACCGTGTTCATCGTTGACAGCGACCCATGTTCAGCCCAGAAACTCCGAGTCCACCTGGAAGCTTTACATTTTGACGTAACATATTTTACCACGGGTTCTGAAATGATGAATCACCTGCCTTCTAATCCTTGTTTAATTATCCTGGCGCACGATTTAGCCGAGAATAACACAGGCCTGGATTATTTACGTCTGATCAAAACGATGAATCGCAACATCCCAGTCCTTTTCTTACTGTCACAGAACAATCTTAGCATGGCCGTTCAGGCCTTGAGACTGGGAGCTGCCTTCTATCTTGAAAAATTGAATACCTCTTTCGAAAGCATTAAGAATGTCCTTTACGATTTGGACATTGAAAAGAAAAGAAAGTACTGGAGCGCCCTGCGCAACTTCCGGCAAGGCGTTTTTAGTCTTTACGGCATTTACTGATAACGCTGCGGCGCCATTTTTAATGAGCGTCGAGTGTTTATGGCTAGCTTCTATATTTTTTTAGCTCAACTTCCAGGTCGCGTATCTTATCCACGTATTCGCGTTCCCTTCTTTTCAACTCTTCCTGGGTAGCTTCCAATTCCTCCATGTTCTGACGCATCTCTTCTTCCTGCGCCTGAAGTTCTTCTGTCTGCTCCTTGGATTGCTGCAGCAACCGCGTCGTTTTATAGTTGAGATTTGCCGCATGAATATTCAATGCGATAACGCCTGCCACCTGGTCTAAAAATCCCTGCGCGGCATCGGGCACCTCATTTAAAAAAGCCAACTCAATTACTCCTTGCATCTCACCGTCGTCGGTCTTCAACGGCAACAATATTAACGTAGCCGGACTTGATTTCCCGAGCCCCGACTCTACCTTAATATAATCGGCCGGAAGGTTGGTCATCGTCTTTTTCTCTTTGTCTCTATACGTTGATCCGATCAACCCTTCACCTACCTCTATCCTATTTTTCTTCAAACGATCCTGGCTAACACCATAGGTTGATACGATCATCAAATGTTCATCCGCTTCGTCCTCCTTGTTGGCTATTGATATCGTGCCTTGATCTGCCTGTACGTAGCGAACCAAATTCCGCAGAATTTCTTTGGCCAGTTCGTCGAGGTTCCCTTTGTGTTTGCTAATGATGTCTCCGAACTTGGCAAGTCCTTGCGTGATCCAGTTTTGGAATTTTTCCTGCTCATTCTTTTTTACGATCGCTTCACTTTGTTTTTGAACTTCGCTGGTGCGTGCCTCTATTATTTCTTTCAATTCCTCCTGCTGACGTTTGGCTTTTTCTTTTTGATGCCGAAAGAACCAAACGACGCTGCTGATAACCGAAACCAACGATAGCGAAATAAACCACCAGGTTCGCCAGAAAGGAGGTACAACGGTTATTTTTAGCGACGCTCCTTCCTCATTCCACAACCCGTCATTATTGGAGGCGATAACACGAAAAGTATATTCACCGGGACTTAGGTTTGTGTACGAAACTTTACGTTCTGAACCGGCATCAATCCATTCATTTTGGAATCCCTCCAATAATGTATTTATACCTGTTCTTTTCGGACTGTCGATAGTTAAGCGCAGTGAATTCAAACGAAAATATATTCTGCGAATAGCTCAGCGTAATTTCCTTTGTCAGGATGATGTTTTTCGTGAGAATCTCGTTTTCGCCAATGGGTACTGGTTTGTTAAAAATCTTGAAGTCGGTGATGTAGACCTGAGGCTTATGCTTATTGTCAACCATCGTCTTGGGGTTGAACATATTAAATCCATTGGTACCACCAAACAAAAGTTCTCCGGTTGAAAGTTTTAGGTTGGACCAACGATTAAATTGATCACTTTGTAAACCATCGCTTTCCGTATAGTTTCGAAAGGTATTCGTATTGGGATTAAACTTGCTCACGCCTTTATTTGTACTTATCCAGAGCAGTCCTTCGTGATCTTCCAGAATACCCATGATGGCATCGTTGGGCAATCCATCTTTTTCGCGGTATGTTTTAAAGGTATTGTCCTCTTTGTTATAGAGATTAAGGCCAGACCCATTTGTACCTACCCATATTCTTTTCTGTGAGTCTTCAAGAAGTGAAAAAACACTACTGCCACTTAATTGCCCTGGCTCCGTACCACCAGGATGATGCTTAAATATTCCCGTTGCCGGGTCAAACTCGTCAACACCTTCTTGCTCTGTGGCGATCCATATTTTTCCGGACGAATCTTCCATTAATTCTACAATCACGGAACCGGCAAATGAATCAGGATTATTCGGATCGTTTACAAACCGTGTAAAGTCGTCCGTAGACGGATTGTATCTGCAAAGTCCGCCTTTAAATGTACCAATCCAGACATTTCCCGCGCGATCGACCAGGATATCGAAAATATTATCCTCAGGAAGGCTGTTGGGTTTCGTGGGATCATTAACGTACCGCTTAACTTTTTTTGAAATAGGATCAAAGTAATTTAATCCGCCAGCCCACATGCCCAACCAAAGTCCACCCCTGCTTGTCTTTTGCCACGGCCAGCACTTTAGTATTTGTTGTAAGGTCTTTGTAGTTCGAAAATTTTCCGCTCTTCTTATCATAATAATTAAGACCACCACCATCTGTGCCTAGCCAAAAGTTTCCATCCTTCATCTTCTGCAAATGCAGTAATGTTATTGTGATTAATAGTATTTTTTTCGTATGCGCTATATTTAAAATGTTTAAAACCATACTTGCCCTTGTCATAAACATTTACACCACCAAACCGCGTGGATACCCACATTCGATCCTGCGCATCAAAAAAAACGGATGTAACAATATTACTGCTTATGGTGTTGTCATTCCCTTGTACTTGAAGGTACCGTTTGGCAGTGCCATCGGCTGGATTAAACAAGTTGAGTGCCCCGTCCGTTGCAATCCATAATTCGCCTGCCTTGTTTTGCGATATATCATAAATATAATTCGCGCCAAGCGTGTTCTCGTCATTTGGATCATGCTTATAATGCGTAAAAGTTTTTCTCAGAGGATTTATTTTGTTGAGTCCGCCGTCGAACGTCCCCACCCATAAATTGCGTTCAGAATCCTCCAGAATACAAACAATTTTGTTACTGCTTAATGTATTTACATCATTAGGATCGTGCTGTAATCGTTCAAATGAAATACTGTCTGTATTTAACACGTTCAGACCACCATTTCCAGTACCAACCCATAGCCTATTGTCGCTATCCTGGAAGATAGCGTCGACTACGTTGTCCGATATTGAAGTTGGGTTTAGGGGATCGTTGAGATAATGCTTCCAGCTATTGGTCTTGCTGTTGTAGAGATTCAGCCCATTATTGGTGCCTACCCATAAACGATTTTTCTTATCAATGAATATTTCGCCAATATCATCGTTGCTAAGGGAGCTCGGGTTTTTAGGGTCATGCATATGACGTTCGAATCGGTTGAGCTTCCGGTTATAAAAATTGAGACCGTGCTGTGTCGCGATCCAAAGATTTCCGTCTTTGTCTTCGATGATGAGGTCGATATTATTGTTGCTGATGCTAAACGAATCGGCAGGGTTATTTCTGTATACCGTAAAATTATAACCATCGTAAACATTGACTCCATCCTCGGTGGCAATCCAAATAAAACCCATCTTGTCCTGATGTACATCCCAAACGTTTCCCTGCGAAAGGCCCTGCTTGACGGAAAGATGATCAAATCTGATCTCCTGTGAAAACACGATGCCCGGAATCAAAAAGCCTGATCAGGAAAAACAAAAACCTCCATTGCTGTGCACTTAAATCCTTCAATCGCGAAAACTCTGTTTTTCCTTTCATGTTAGCTGAATATTCTGATCCGTGACAATCCATATGTAGTTCTATTTGGGCTTCGTAAAATGTAGTCCGTGGAGATTCCCAGGTTGGTAAGAGAGTCGAATGATGATCGAAGGAAAAAAGTATTTGTCAGGAAGAAACAAACCGACAAACACGCACACCACGCTCAGAGATTGAAGCGTTTGCCTTAGGTTTAGGGTTAGGCAAAGATATTCCATTGCAATTTTTATCAAATGCATTAAAAACTTACAAAAAGCTCTTTTATCGAGACATTTGTTTGGACAGATTTGGGCTCCTATCAAAAATCAAGATGTCGCTTCTATAAAGCAGGTTTAGATTCCTTTAAGTGGAATTCTAAGGAAGAAAGTTATTCATTCCGGGAGAGGTAAACTTACAGTTTACCATCTGATTAAAGGCGAAACATACACCATGTCAGATGTGAGGATAGGTTCTACTTTTTTCAAGAAGCGGATACAGTCTCCACGGAATTCACAGCAGAAAAAAAATATAAGTGTATGTTTGACGCTAAAATATTTTCTGATTCTGGTTAGAATGGAAATAAATAAATGAGTCACTGCTCTTTTGACTTATGACAATGCAATGATCATCAATGACCAAACGATAGAGACAACCCACCACTTCAATTTTTTGGGCTACTTCCAGGACACTGGTATTTCTCATAAACCAATGAGAAGATTACCATAAGCGTACTACAGTAGTCACTTTAATCATGTCAATCGTTGCAAGCAAGGCAACACCATTTGTCGGCCTGCCCAAACATGGAAGTAAGCAACCTCCACGCGGTTGAGAAATCAGCTGCCCGGAAAAATACCCACGTCACATTGATCAAAAAGAATGTGAACATGGCCAATAGAAAATTATTAAATGAATTGACCGACCAAAGCGTAGGGACAATAGAAGCCTGAACAACAACCGGCGATCGAACAGGTTCTTCCGGTTGCTTCGGTGTGCTGACAAATTTTTCTCGTATTAACCTTTCTACACAAAGATATGTTCCATGCAACGCACCCCATACTACAAAAGTCCAGATCGCACCATGCCAAAGGCCACCCAACAACATCGTGATCATCAAATTAACATATGTCCTTACTTCGCCTTTTCTGTTTCCACCCATTGGGATGTAAAGATAATCGCGGAGCCAGCTTGACAAGGTAATATGCCATCTTCTCCAGAAATCTGAAAATCCAATGGCAGCATATGGATATCGGAAATTTTCCGGCAGTACAAAACCCAAACACATGGCTACTCCGATGGCACATGTTGAATACCCAGCGAAGTCAAAAAATATCTGACCTGAAAAAGCCAATACACCCAGCCATGCATCTACCGCCAACAATGGAGCAGGAAAATTAAAAACAGCATCCGAGGACGAAGCAAGCAGCGTATCGGCCAAAACAACTTTCATAAACAACCCAAGTGAAACAAAAACAAGCCCTGCACCAGTTGTTGTTGATTTGCCTTACGCGGGGATTCAAATTGTGGAACAAGTTGAGGAGGACGAACAATAGGTCCTGCGACAAGGTGCGGGAAAAACGTGACGAACAGGGAAAAATCGAGCATAGATTTTACCGGCTCACTTTTCTTGTGATACATATCAATTGTATAACACAGTGTCGTAAACGTATAGAAGGAAATTCCGGCCGGTAATATGATGTTAGGCTTTGCAGGATGAAAATCAAGTCCCACCAGATTGACTAAGGCGACAAAATTATCCAGTAAAAATCCACCATACTTAAAAAAGCAAAGCATACCTAGGTTACCAATGAGGCTTATCACAAGCAGCATTCTTTTTTTGTACTTATTCTCCTGCGTGTACAATGCGCGGCCAACAAAATAATCAACCACCGTGGAGAGCCACAATAACAAAATGAAAGGAGGATTCCACGCAGCATAAAAAATATAGCTGGCTAACAACAGATTTACTTTTTTTACTTTCCAGCTGAACGGCAGATTATGCAGGATCAGCATGATAATGAAAAATGCAATGAAGGTATATGAATTAAAGACCATAAAAATTTGGTTTTAACGGTTTATGAGTTGTGCTGTTGAATTTGATTTCTTCGGAAATGTCCAACCTTTTTCTTCCTGAAGAATTTTAACGAGTTGGGTTGTATAAGTCGCTGCGCCTTGAAGGGTCAGGTGCGACCATTCGGCGCAAGTCAAATTTGCAGTCCCCGGATAATCAGCATAATGAATACCTGGCGTGTTTGTGTATTCCAATAAATAATCCCAATACTTTTGACGTGGATATAGGCGGTTTTCCATTTCAATATAGGGCCCATCGGAAGGAGGACGAACAAACACTACTATACCTCCACGAGCCCTTATTTTATCAATTGCTTTTTTTGTTTGTTCTAAAAAAGCGTGAAGCGTATCGCCTTTAATAGGTGAAGCTCTTTTTATCCCTCTGGTCCAAAAGTCCTTTTGTTTTTTTTGCAATCGCGGATCTGCTAAGAACATCGGTGTTAACCAGTTTTGCCTGTTAAAATTTGAAACGCCAAATTCTCGGGGAGTAAAAGTATAGGGGCTTGGACTGACTCCTGGCCGGTTGGGAATATTCAGTTTATCGAGTAAAGAAGTCAAACTAAATTTTCCTTCTTCCAGTAAAACCAGTTTTGACTCCAGGAAATAATTAATGGAAGCACTGGCGTTTTGTGCTGGAGTCTCCTCATAGTAATATGCTAAAGCTTCCCGGGCAAACCTATCTCTTCGTGCTGAATCGGGAAATGAAAAAAATTGGGCCTCGGTTACATCCATAATTACTTTTCCCTTAAAATTTTCATCGTTGGCGAGATCTCGGAGTACCAGGCGTCCCGGAGTTCCTACGATTGCAAGCTGAATTGCTTTTTCTCCGGTTAGTTTTTCCCAAGTAGGTACATCGAGATCGAATTTGATTCGTGAGCCACCTATAAAAACAGTTGCCTCTTCTGCTGGTTTGTAAATTTCTTTTCGTTTCGTTGACCATAACACTTTGTCGTCGTTGTAGGTTGGTATGAAGCCACGACCCCGCCAGTACATCTCGAGGTAAACAATAAATCCGATTACTACCATGAGGGTCAGAATGGCGGCTTTGACTAAACTTTTGGATTCCATACTGTTTTTGTTTAATGACTAACAACTAAAATATCTGAGCTCGCGACGATAGAACAAAGCACAGAAGTATTAGCACTATAATCAATAACCCTTTTAGGTGATAGTCCTTATGCATGATTGCCATTCAAGCGCCGACGTTACTTGTAAGCCGTAGCCTTTTCCCCAAATTTCCATCCGTGCTCGTCGCGCAAAATTCTCACGAGTTCATTGGTGAACGTGATGACATCTTTGGGCTGAAGATGCGACCACTCCGGACAAACAAAATTTGCAATAGCAGGATAATCAGCATAATGTATACCGGGTGTATTCGTATATTTTAGCAATGGATCCCAGTATTGTTCTCTGGGATAGGCCGCTGTTTCAGATTCCAAATAGGTCCCCGAGCAGGGCATTCGAACGAAAACAACTTTCCCACCTCGCGCGCGAATTTTATCAACCGCATCCTTTACTTCCTTAAACACCGCCTCTAACATATCTCCCTTAATACCGGGAGTTCTATTTAAAGCACCAAGCTTGATCCAGCAGTCAGTTTGTCTTTTTATCAACTGAGGATTCGTCAAGAACATCGGCGTCATAACGGTTTGCCTATCATACGTTGCAACGCCAAATTCATGGGGCATACTGGGAAAGCTGAAGACACCTGGTCTGTTGGGGAGCTGAAGATCATTGAGCAAATTGGTAATCCCAAATTTACCTTCTTCAAGAAAAGCAACACTTGACTCAAGCTTAAAGCCCAAAAGTGCGCTCGCGCGTTGTGCAGGAGTTTCACCTTCGTAATACTTTAATGCTTCTGCGGCGGATTTTTCGGTGATGAAGGTCGCGGGTGAAAAAACAGACCGTCTCCATTGCATCGACAATAACCTTACCTTTGAAATTTTCGTCATTTGCAAGATCACGCAGTATAGGTCTTGGCGACGTTCCTACTAAGGCAAGTTGAATGGCATTCTCTCCGGTCAGCTTTCTCCATGTTGGAATGTCCAAATCAAACTTAATTCTTGAACTGGTCCGATAAAGACCGTGCATTTATCAGGGGATTGTAAGCTTCCCTTCGCTTGTTCGCCCACAAAATTTTGTCGTCGTTATACGTCGGTGAGAACCCTCGACCACGAATGTAAAGTTCCCAGGCTGCCATAAAGGCGACGACAATAACGATTGTCAGCAAGAATGTTTTAAGCATACTTTTAGATCCCATAAAGATGAGTTATAAGAAAGTTTGATGTAGCAAGAGTAGCAGTCACACGAAGTAGTGCAGAAAACATCATACCAACGGAACGGACCAATAACTCTGTTCAGTGATGTTTGCGAACTGCAAGACAATATCCAACGAAGTGATGAATGTAATAATAAAATACGAAGTGACATTTTCTTTAACGATTTTTTTTTGAAGTTACTTTAAATGAGAAACGATAAAGTCCTGTCGTTCCATTTTGAAACATCCATTTTGAAACAGTTTTTTTTTGTCACGTCGTTTTAAATCGAACTTCAACTCATAAATGTCACACTAACACCTCAGTTTATTCTGCGAATTCTGTTACTTCCCGCATCAACAACGTAAACATTTCCTGCAGCATCAACATCAACTTCGCGAGGGGCAGAAAATTGGGATACATCAGCAATGCCATCGTTTGTTCCATTCGTTCCTGTTCCAGCAAACGTACTGACAATTCCTGCCGGCGTAATTTTTCGGATGCGGTGATTTTCAGAGTCAGCAACGTACAGATTACCCTCCTTATCTAAGGCGAGGCCAGCCGGAAACGCAAACTTGGCTGAGGTCCCGTTGCCATCGGCAAACCCGTAGGTACTTCCCGCGATCGTTGTCACTCCGCCTGACGGCGTAATCTTTCTAATCTTGTGATTGAAAAGATCACCGACAAATACATTTCCCTGAGCATCGACGACAACACCAACAGGACGATAAAATTGCGCACCTGTGCCGGCACCATCAGCATAACCTTGCGAACTGCCTGCCAACGTTGTCACAATTCCTGCCGGTGTAATTTTTCGAATCCGGTGATTCATCTGGTCCGCTACGTATAGATTACCTTGTTTGTCAATTGCTATTCCGCTCGGATTCATAAATTGAGCGGACATTCCAATACCATCGGCATTTCCAAAGTTGTTGCCAGCAAAAGTACTGACCTCACCAAGAGGAGTAATTTTTCGAATGCGGGCAGAGCCTTCTTCGGAGACATAAATATTTCCAAGTTTGTCAACGGCCGATCCATTAGGATAATAAAACTTTGCCGATGTCCCGAGTCCATCTACAATGCCGGGTACACTTCCAGCAACGGTACTGGCGACGCCTGCGGCCGTGATTTTGCGAATGACGTGATTACCAAAGTCAGTAATGTAAGCATTCCCCAATGAATCAGCTGCAATGCCGCTAGGAGCATAGAACTTCGAAGGACTGCCGTCAACATAGCCTTGGGTGGATCCCGCCAATGTAACAACCGTCCAATGAAAAGTAAAGGCAGGTAGGTTTGCGGACTGGCGGCCATTGGATTTTACAACGATTGGCCCACTGCCTGCGGCAGGAGGTACGCTGACGGTGAGCTGAGTCGCCGAAGCTGCTGTAATGGTAGCCGGTTTTCCATTAAAGGTTACCTCATTTTCGGCAAGCGTAGTACCAAAATTTGTTCCGTTTATAGTCACAAGTGTGGCCTTGGGTCCTTCGTTGGGACTGATGCTGGCGACTTCGGGAGGCGCCGCGCTGCCTTCATCATCATCATCGGAACAGGATAACATTAAAAATGCGCATAGCAGTAACGTGTTCGCAACATTCAGAAGCGAAAAAGAAAAGATCGTTTTCATAATTGAGATTTGTTTTGAGATTAAAGCCAAAAAGTTTTTATTTTTTACAGGAACAAATGCTCCTGTACGAGGTATCAAAGCAAGCGAGTGAAGCAACTTTTATCAATAACCTATTTAGGTATCGCGGTATATCGTTAGCTATATCCAGCGCAGAAATGCGTTTTGATAATCGTAGGGAGGATTTGTATCACTGTTTGGGGGGAGGAAAGAAAAATTTTACAAAGATCAACTGTCTCCCTGAAACCCCAGGATCGATTAGAATCAATAACCCTTTTCGTTTACGTATTTTCTACGGAGAAAAAATCTGGAATAAAAAATCAAAATTTAAAAGCGCCAAAAATATTTTGACAATCATAAACGATTCCATTCTGTTGTGCGTTTGTAAATCTGATAGCGGTCGCTGTCGGCAGCAGGTGAAGTTCTAAGATAGCTGAAGAGTACCCTGCAGCACATGTTGAACTAAAAGAAAGGAGGTTCCAATGTCTAGTCCCAAGGAAATTTTATCAAACAAACGTAACCTAATCAATTCACGGGTTTGTTGATTTGAAGGGATGGTTTCCTCGTGAAGTTTTAGTTTACGGATAAAATTGAATGAGGATTTATAAATATCCGGCTAGTATCTAGGCCGGATATTTTTTTTCACCTGGATTTTTGTGATCCATCTGCAAATACTTCATTCGCGTGCAATGGTCCGAGACTCAATATTTTGTCGGTGCATTATGAAATTCCACCTCCCGTCGATCTATACGGTCGTTATTTTAACGAAACAAAACCAGTATCACGTCTACTAAGGTGTCCCTATAATGTATATATTGGCCCTACTTTTCATTTAACACTTTTAAAAGATGAGAAAAAAAATATTCATTGTCATTGGAATTCTTTTGCTGGCCTACGCGGCCTATTTTGTTTATGGAATAGTGACGACTCGTTCGCATAGTCCGAGCGAAACCAAAAGCATCAGTCATCAGGGCTTGGATGTAAAAGTGGTTTACTGCAGGCCATACAAAAAAGGAAGACTAATCTTTGGAGAGGAAAAAGATAAGGCATTGGTTCCCTACGGAAAATACTGGAGGCTTGGAGCAAACGAAGCAACTGAGATCACCTTTAGCAAAGATGTGACCTTCGGTGACATGCCCGTAAAGGCCGGTAGTTATCGAATGTATGCAGTGACTCAGCCGGAAGCCTGGACGTTAACCCTAAACAGTGAGTTAGGGAAGTTCGGATATTTTGAGCCAAACTATGCCCTGGATGTAGTCAAGCTAGATGTGTCGGTGGACACAGCTCCTGAGGAAACAGAACAACTAACGATTACATTCGATCCTGATTCATCGGGGGTAATAACCATGAACATTGCCTGGGATAAAACGCTGGTGATGGTACCGATCGCGAAGGCAGACTCGACCTTGTTGAGTGATTGTAAAGTTTCCTGATTTGTCCTGTCCATTTCTTACGCAAAGGTCGCATAAAGACTAATAAGATAAGGCCGCAGAAAATTACAATACTAATGACTTGCACAAAAACCTCGCTTCGTTGCTGATGCGGCTTTTTTACTAATGTTATCATTTAAAGGCCTTTATCGCGTTACTCTGCGATAAAAGATTCCGAAGGTTCGGGAAACCTTGTTTTAAAATCAAAAGCAAAAGGCGTCGGACCATGGTCCTGCAGCGATTGAAGGCGTTCCATCGCTTCTTCTATGGTAGGAATTTTACCTGCAGGAACATACCACATCGTTGTAAAAGGTTTTCCGAAATTCGCGAACCAGTCGCGGCGGCTTCGTAGTACCTCTGCATGTCTGCCCTGATAAACAAATTTTGTAAGGTGTTCCAACGTCTCCCATACAGACATATTCACAATAATACGATTGTCATTATATGGATTAAAGCTGGTCGCGTTATTGCCCTCATCTTTTAATCGCCATACAAACCCAGGACTCCCCTCCGCAAGTGCGTTCACTTCATCAAGCTGGGCAACAAATTTCGCCATCACAGGATCATCGATGGTTTCGCCAAGTATTCGTCCGATATTAATCTGCGCAAGGTGCCAAACTTTTTCTTTCATACGACGTCGCTGTTAGTTCTCATTTATGTTTCTAAAGATAAACAACCTCCTCTTAATTCAACTTTTTGCCATATCAATGTGTTACGTCGTGATTACCTCTTTAGTTACAGTCGGTCAAGGTATTCTCGCTAAAGTGTTCACTTTAAATAAGAAATATTGTAGGCATTTTTTGTGGGAAGCGTGATCGCGGGTGTGCGATCGGTTCCGGCTGTCATGCCCAGCTCATCTGAAAAATATTCGTTTACAAACGACATCAAATGGATAATCGTTTTAAAAAACAAGGATTTTAATTGGAATATGGTGTATTTTGAAATCTTGTGAGGTAGGAATTACCTTTTGATTCCAATAAAGATATATAGGACATATGTCTTATATTGAGACGTTGTGACAAGCGGGGGACAACCTAAACTAATACGCCTTCTTATACTGCTCTTGAAGACACTGGTCTTTTATGAAAATCTGGATAACAAGATTGTCTTAGCGCTACTTAATCTGCCTCCTTTATTATCTGTATCTATAATGAGTTCAAATATTGAATTTGTTTTCATAATTCCTTATTTACGCCAAAATGGTTTGGAGTATTCTTGTCAACAAAATAATATCAACTTTGGACAACGGAGACCAATTTTCAACGACTGGTCAACAGGCGCATCATTGATGGTTGGATGGGCACGAATTTGGCTAACAATTCTAATGATCCGACTGAGAAATATAAAGGCAAAGGAACTACAATAATTATTAAGTCATTCATCGGACAAATACAAAATGACTACAAGAACATTGAATATGTTTAACAACAAGCATCGTCTGACCAGACTGGATTCCTATAAAAGACTGTACATAAGAACAGTGGAATACAACTAAAATTCTTTCAAACCGAGTACGACCTCCGAGGCGTTCAAATTTAAATTTCAGCCGAACATGATATATAAAGCATCAGAGGGCATATTATGATACATAATGCAAGTTATTTATTTGACCATGATACCTTCCAGGTGGACAAGATTTGTGATGAATCGTTTTGACTGGGATCTGTTTGTCTGCTTATGGAATTTGACATTAATGAACTTCGACAAATACTGAGTAGCAACAGTGCACAACAAAATGCATAATCAATGGCGGGGTTCAGTGTAAATTTGTAGTTTAGTTTTTAAAAATTCGTTTTGTGTCGTGGGACAGTGATGCGCTTCGAACTCCCGCCACTGCTTATGCACAAACGTTGGCAGTAATAGCATGTCCGTAAACCGAATTGGACGAGTAGAAAATATTTAATGGAGGTAGACAAAGTATTTAGTAGGAATTTGAAAAAGTTTCGTTAAGATATTGTTTTCCCATGTTGAAATTACCCGACTCTTTCAGGAAGAAGAGCCATGAAATTTGTGGACTCCGGTGACTGGGATGTCGATGGACAGGGAGACGAATACGCGGACCAGGATGCCGTAGGACAAAATAGAAATGACTGATTACAGAAGCAAGGGGAAATTTTTTGCAAAGAATCTAACAATGTAACGTCTGTTACACCATTGTTTCAGCCGACTTAAGAAAGAAAAGATTAAAGAAATAAAGAAAAATATGAGATGTTTCTTGTAACCGATAATGCAGAAAACGAAAAAAATTATGACAGGCTATCGGATTTGAAAGCAATTTAAGACAGATATGCCAATATTTCCAAATACACTGGAGCGACATTTAAATTTTTGTTAATTTTTAACATCAATGAAAATTAAACGACCCATACATACGACGTTGGCGGTCATTGGAGAAAGAATCTTACGAAAACTGACAATTGATTTAAACAAAAATAGTATGAGAAAAATAATTGCAGCAATCAATATGACACTTGACGGATTTTGCGACCATACAGCAGGAATTCCAGATGAAGAAATACATCAACATTACACTGACCTGTTAAGTAACGCAGACACCATTCTATATGGAAGGATAACATATCAACTTATGGAATATTGGCGAACTCTGTTAGAAAATCCTTCAGATGAAAAATCAATGAATGATTTTGCTATGGCTATAGACAAAATTCCAAAAATTGTTTTTTCCCATACGCTGAAAAATGTAGAATGGGAAAGTGCAAAGATGGCAAATCGAGATATTGAAGAAGAAGTTTTAGAACTCAAACAACAATCGGGTAAAGACATTTTAGTTGGCAGTCGGAGTTTAATTATACAGCTAATGAAACTTAATTTGATTGATGAATACCAACTTTGTGTTCACCCTGTTATTGCGGGAAGCGGTTTGCCATTATTTGAAAACATAAACGACAGGACTATTCTTAAACTCATAAAGACTAAAACTTTTAGTGGTGGTGCAGTAACGCTTTACTATGAACCGACAAACGAAAAAAACAACGAACCGCTAACAATGGTTTGCGTCAGGCGGGCTGAAGTGCAAATATGAAAGTAATTACAATTAATAAACTAAGTGGTAAACTGAAAGTGAAGTGCCTTGAAAACCCGCACTACGCATAGCCAGACCGTTGTAGGTCATCAAACGCCAATGAAAACTTATCAAATGAAAAATATATCGACATTTATTGTTATTCCTCTTTTGTTTGTAGCAACCAGGTCTTTCTCTCAATTCAACGCAATCTCTAATAGTCCCCTATCGAGTGACGGATTGGAGTCAAAGGGTGTTGCGTGGATTGATTATGATAATGACGGTGATGATGATCTTTTTGTTACTACTTCGTATCATGAAAGTCAGCCCAGGAAGAATTTATTATATAACAACAATGGAGATGGAACTTTCTCTAAAATTATGTCGGGCGATCTTGTGAACGTGGAAGCCACAGGTAGAAATTCTTCCTGGGCTGACTTTAATAATGACGGGCTGATTGATGTTTTTGTAGTTAACCAACATGAGAATTTTTTGTATAAGAATTGTGGTGAGGAGTTTTTACCAAACAATTATCTATTCCGACAACCGTATTCTCATTCGACAGTGATCACAGTGGAGGGGCCTGGGGAGACTACAATGGAGACGGCTATGTCGATTTATTTCTATCCTCTTATAAACTCACTGACAACGCAAGAAATGTACTTTACTTAAACAATAAAGACGAATCATTCACCCAGATTCCGGATAATGATGTGGTGTCTACCAATGGAGCTGGCCAGGATCCTGCCTGGATTGACTATGACAACAATGGCACATTGGATTTGTTTGTTCCGAATTATTGCGCAAGCAATTTTCTTTACTCTAACCAGGCCAATGGGACTTTTAATAGCGTCACCAATAACACGCTACTGCATTCAAATTGTTCTGTTGGTTCATCTTGGGCTGATTATGACAATGACGGTGATTTCGATGTTGTTATTCAGAATAATGTCAACCAGAACAATCAATTTTTCGAGAATAATGGCGATGGTACTTTCACCGAGAAGTTTAATGCAATCACCACTCACAGCTCTTCTTCGGGCGCCTGGGGAGACTTTGATAATGACGGATTCATTGACTTTGTTCAGGTTGGAAGCTACCCGGAACGGAGAACATATTTGTACAAAAATAATGGTAACAAGTCGTTTACAGACGTGAGTACTCAACAAGGCGTTACGAACGCTAATTATTCATGGGGTGTAGCATGGGCTGATTACGATAAGGATGGCTTTCTTGACTTCTTTATTGCTAATGCTTACGCTGAGTCTCCATTCTCACCGGACGACATCCTCTACCATAATACTTCTAATGGAAACGGTTGGATAAATATCAAACTCAAGGGTTCAAAAAGTAACCACTCGGCTATTGGTGCAATTGTGAAAGTTAAAGCAGGCGGCAAATGGCAATTACGAACTGTTCAATCCAAAACAGGCAATAATTCACAAAACTCGCTCAATGTTCATTTTGGATAGGCCAGGCTGAAAAGATAGACAGCCTTCAGGTAGCATGGCCAAATCAAGGGTACCAGGAGTTTGAACGAGGCTAAAAACAATTTTATTGAAATAATAGAAATAGGTTTCCCAAATGCTCCGAGCATTCAAGCAGTCAGTAATGCGCTACCGGGTGAAGTAAAGTTGGATTGGGCTGACAATTCAGACAACGAAACTGGCTTCAGAATAGAACGGTCAAAAGGCAGTCCAAGCAATTTCAAATTTGTCGCTAGTGTTTCAGCCAATGTCAACTCATTTACAGACAAGAATTTGCTGGAAGGAACAACATTCTATTATAGATTGGCCTCAATGATCAATGGCGGTTTCTCCATATTCAAATGTTGCTTCCATTACAATAAAGAAAAAGCAAACAATAACTTTTCAGCCCATTGACATAAAATATCTGGACAGCGCCCCTTTTCAGTTAATGGCCTCTTCCTCGTCAGGTCTACCCGTCTCATTTAAAATAATCGAAGGGCTGGATAAAGTGGAATTGAAGGGTAATGAAATTACCATCCTGTCACTAGGGGTGTCAAAGATTGGTGCGTACGAAGTTGGAAATGATGTCTATCATGCGTCCGATACAATCGTACAAACCTTAGAAGTAAATTTGATAACTGGAATAGAAGATAATGGAAATGAAATTCTGGTTTACCCTAATCCGGTGAGCGACAAGTTAATTATCTTCGGTAAAACCTTTGAAAAGAATCTAATCAAAATAGTTGACACTAGAGGACAACTTGTTTACAGCTCCACCCTCATTGACGGCAAGGAAGAAATTATTTCATTTAAAGAATTTGCCACAGGACTTTATATTTTAATTATCGATAATAGCCGATTTAAAGATTATAAAACGCAATTAATAAATAAAAGACTTTAACGCCATACAACAACATGCATAATCAATGGCTGGGTTCATTGTAATTTGTAGTTTAGGTTTTCAAATTACGTTTGGTTTCGTGGGACAGTGACGCGCTTCTAAATCCGCCACTGCTTATGCACAAGCGTTGCCAGATGCCTGGGACAACGAGAGTTTCAAAGTCAATGAAAGAATTATTTGGGATTGCATTCGTAGTACTTTTCCTGGCCTCTTGTGACCGAGCAATACCTACCGGTTTTTGGAGAGGTTACAAGGACTACCTAATAAAAGAGGATATAAGTGACCAAGGACCTTGGGGCGGACATCGAGCAATGTTCTGGGAAAGAAGAAGGAAGATGAATTTAAGACGAAAGAAATAGTAGAGTTTGCAAAAGTAAATGATTGGACTTTTATAGAACGTAAAAATCTAAAGAAAAGAGAGTTAGAAAGTTGGACTTATGACAATCAATTGATTTTTCCATTGAATTATGAGGGGTTACAATTTGGCTCTGGTACACCTTCGTATGCTGATTTTCCTCGGTGGATAAACGATGACTAGAATTACTAAAATTTAAGACACCGTGGATTATTGTCGAGCCAGGAAGTGGAGAATCCACAGACGCTTATGGGTATATTTTAATAAACAAGAAAGGAAATAAAATGTCAATATACCATATGTGGGGTGAGTAACGGCACGGCTGGCAACACATATATAAATCATGTGCGGGTTCATTCAGTTATCATCACTTCTGCAATAAATTATTCAGGGGCGACTGAAAGTGCTGCGCATTTAAGCCGCATACGCTTTATATATTAATCGTTGTGTGCCATACCATCAAACAAACGGATTGTCTTATGAATAACAGATTTATAAAATCGCTTGTAATAGTAAACGGAATAATCTTTCCAATATTCGTTGGACTTCTTTTATATAAGTCATTTTCGGACGATGTGACCAGTTATGATAACCAACCAGAAAGTGTTATCGTGGGCGATGACCTTGAGAAAGCTAAACGTGACAATATTGCGCTTCAAGGACTTAGCTACGAAACACCACCGCAAGGAATTTACAACTCGACAAACATGTATATCCCAATATCGGTGTTGACTTATGAAGAGGCGAAAAAATTAAGGGAGGCTTCGCAATCAGCGGGCGACTTCGATCCTGGATGGTTCAATTATTTCAACATCATTTTCCTAGACAAGGACTATAAGGTAATTGGACAACTTCTTGATAAAGAAAGCCACTATATCTGAAATAATTATTAATGAAGCTAGTCGATATTATTATGACGGTGCGAGGACTGTTGATACGACAGTAAAAAATATAGCCTATAGAATTGGATTTGATGACTCAAACAAGGATGGGAAACTGGACCAGGGGGACTATCAGATTTTAGAATACATATCAGACTTGAACGGCCAAAGTCTGACTCAAGTGACTTTTCAAAAAGACATAGTTGACTTTGAGTTTATTAATTTAAACACTAAAATATTCATTAGGTACAAGGACAGGAACGAGATGAGGGATGAATACAATCACCTCAAGTTTGGGATATACGACATCGAGACAAAGACGTTTAATGAATTAAAACAAATTGAAGAGAGACTAGTGGACATTGAATCAAAGTTGATAAGGTAGGTACGGCACACAAAAACAGAAGCCAAACGCAATTGCGGCGCTTGGTAATAGCAGCGACGTTTTTCATGATTAATTTTAATTTTTGTAACGGAGACAGTGAAACAGTTTCTAAACCCGCAACTGCTTTTAGCTAGACGTTGGCTGCAATTTTTAAACAAAGACACGGAGAATGATTAAACAGATTTTAGATTTTGAATTACAGACCATAAATTGGTACGAGGATAAAATTGTTGACTGGTCAAATGCAGGGACTCTTTACGCACTGTCTGGACAAAAGAGGCAACTTAACAATTATACTTTCGGCTTCAACTTTGACAGTGCAATTCATTCAGTTAACGGAAAATACATTTTTATATACCAGAAGCTCGGGACCAAGGGACTATTAATTAAGGACGGTGAAATTCTGCGAGAAATAAATCGTTCGTACTATCATGCCAATTCATATGAGTATCCTGCACCATTTTTGACGCATAACAAAAAGACTTTCTTAGTACACTGTCCCATTAGTTACTGCCAATCGGACTTCGAAGAAGTAGAAACTGGAGAAATAGTCACAAACATCAAGACAAGGAATCCGTCTGATGTTTTTCACTCTAGATTAGAGATTAGCCAAAGCGGAAATTATCTCTTAAGTAAAGGGTGGGTTTGGCATCCAATCGATGTTATTCAGATTTTCAAAATAGAAGATTGTATTTTAAACCCGATGCTGCTTGATAAGTTAGATCATAGTTTTCCAAATGTTGGCAGCGAAATTTGTACGGCAAGTTTTATAAACGATTTAGAGATTTTAGTTGGTTCATCGGGAGAAGTTATTGACGACGATAATCTTGCAAATGTTCCAGTCAAATCGTTGGCTATTTGGACTTTCATGACAATAAATTCTTTAATCAAAAGACTCCAGAATTTGAATTTGGTAATCTATTCTCCATAGACAAGGGTTTAGCCGGGACACATACAAATTTCCAAAGATTATTAATCTCGCTACTGGACAAATCATTGACAAGGCTGAAGACGTTTATTCGGGTGAACAAAAATCATCAATTCTTTTTGACGCTAACAAACAACCACAGCTATCGTTTGATCGAAATAGAAAAAAGCTAGCCATAAAAGAAAAAGACAGAGTGGTTATATTAACTCGGGAATAAAAACATCAGCCAACAACATGTATGTGTCATTGCTGGGTTCAGTTTAAATTTATAGCTTAGGTTTTTAAATAACGCTTTGTTGTATGGAACAGTTTAGTGTCAAAGACGAGCAACGCCAGATACACTGACGTTGTACGCAACCTCATTTAAAAAGATTAACAATGAAAATGCAATCTGAAATTACCAAGAAGGATTATTCAAAATTAATGACCACCCATTTATTAAAAACGCCATACATGATCTTCATTGCGATTATGGGTCTGGCATTCGTTATTTATTACTTTCAACATCGTGCATTAGGAGAATTTTACCTTTTTCTTGGAATTGGATTTACTGGACTTCCTGTATTGACATATTTTACAATTGGAAAAGCTTACGACAAGAACAAACACTTTAATGAAAAACTTGAATTCATCATTGAAGACAATAACCTGGAATTGGTTGGTCGGACATTCCGGTCTTCGTTCGCGTGGGACCAGATAACAAAAGTTAAGGAGTCAAGCAAATTCTTTTCATTGTATCAGGGTCGCGTTTTGCTGACATTGATAAACAAAGAAAATAACAGTCCCGAAACGGTTGACAGACTGAGACAATTTCTGAAATACAAGAAAAAGATATAGTGTCAGTGAAATGAGGCAGCGCACAACAAATGTATATAAATCATGCCGCCAGAGTTTAAATTATAATTTATTAA
>CAVTZI010000005.1:0-38540 GCA_963739105.1 uncultured Bacteroidota bacterium
CACCAGTAGAACGTTCTGCGGTACTCCACGGGTTCCTTCGCTCCGCGCAAGCCTTCGCACTATCTCCGCTCTGGATGACATTTTTCATAGGAGTGAGGTGACAAGCAGATTATTACTGCGTCACGCTCTGCCGTAAGAAGCCGGAGTGCGCCACCTTTCAAGGAACAGGATCCAGAGCGAAGGGCTGGCGTAGGGAGAATTTGTCGCGGATATCATATCACTAAATATTCTCTACCCTGATTTCGTTGGGCTGAAGGGTATAAAGGCCCTTCCTGAAAGCGACGTGCTTGGTTGCGCCAGTATAATTTACCAGGATGAGCTTTAAATTGGAATTCCTTTGTAATAGCAGCGCCTCGACTTCTAAAGGTTGACTGCTGTGCGTATGGATCACTTCTGTACCGTCGGATAAAATTTCACTAGAACACCATACACGGGATATTTTTCACCAGCACTGGATAAGATCCCCTGATTTCCCACCGTCTGATAAAAGGTGATGGAATTTGCCTCTGCTTGTGCGAGCGTTTTAATGCTTCCCAACGTGAAGGCTGCTGTAAAATGAAGTTTTTTGCCTTGGATCAGACCTTTGTTCAGCGGAAAGGATTCGGTCTTTGCTGACGGTTGCCGCTGGATTGAATCGTTTCTTCAATGTCAATGACGAAATGTGAATCTGCTTTTGACTCGCCATAAGATCTCTCGCGCCGATTGAACCATGTCGGTTTGTGTGGCAATATTTTCGATGATGGTCAAATCATCTATTGCATGTTCCTGAGGATCGATGCTGTAGCTCACGAAATCGAGTTTGGTGGCATCAAATTGATTGCAATTTAATTCGCGATAGTTATAGTCTGTGCCCGCGCCGATCTTAACACCAGGAAAATATTTCCTGAGCGTCTCAGCTTCATCGATGACCCCTTGGTCTGTGGCAGCGCGACCAACACTGAGTAAAATGATTTGCGCTACAACAGGATTCAGTTCTAGTACCGACGAATAAAAAAGTTTTATCTCTTTAACGTCCGCAACATGGAGCGCGATTTCAAGCGGTAACTTCAAAGCTTTCGCATTGCTGCAATCGATCTTGAACTTTTCAAGCCAGCCGGGCAGAGATGGTTCCGCTTCAACGCGATAATGGTTTAATTTAAGTTGCAACAGCGATTGGATTGCATCATTTGCTAACGTCTCGACCTCTGTAGATGCCGCCAGGCCTATTTGCGGAAGGGGAGATTTTTTTTCAAGCACGGCAATTTCGATAGGTTTGTCGCTTTGAAAGGGAATGGAAAGCAATTCAGATTCGGATTTGAAAATCACCTTTTGATGCACCTTATCTCCCCGTCTTAACTGAACAGGAAAAGGTTTACTAAGCGGAGTACAAAATGTTTTATAAGATGCATCTGACCAATTCCGTTGATCCTCTGTTTCAAAGATATCTCCTTCGTAATGCAAAATGTACCAATCGTTGTGACACTGCCAGCGGAAAGCCATCAAATCTTTGAACGGATTTTCAGCGGAAATCATTTGAGGGAAAGTTTTTTTGATTTGAATCCCTCCCGGTTGTATCAATTCACAAGGATAGCCAGCTGTATATTTAATCGGATGCAACACACATATCCCCGCCCTGTTCTTTAATACATCTGTTAGCGCCTCCCCATCGATTTCAAAAGTAATGACGCTGTCGGCCGTTCCTTTTATTTTGACGTGTCCACTTAAAAATTTTGATCTGTTTTACTTCGTAGTAGCAGTCATATTGAATTTCAAAATGATCTTGATGTTCGTCGATCGATTCATTTTCAATAGTATGTTCATAGGTAAACCAGTTTTGATCCCGCAACGCCATGTATATACTTCGAATCACCTCCACGTCGCCATAGTGAATATGGCGTATAAATCCGTTTTGGTAACCGACTGAAAACACACCTGCTTTGAGCACATGCAGATCTTTCATCATATTCTAACTTTCTAACGATTTATAAACTGATCGACGTTTTCCGAGGTAATTTTAAGCAATCCTGTATTAATATTATAGGGAACGCTGGTGATTCCTGCCTCACGCATCATTTTGGGCCAAGGGGTTTGTTCGGTGTACCATATCGTATAAAAACTGAGCGCCATACCACGTAAAGAGTTCCCGTTTTTGTCCGGCAAGCATTTGAATAACCCCTTCCTTCACCAACTGCAAATGTTCAGGCTCCCAATCCACCGTCGTGATTTTTATTTTTCCTGCCTTCCTCGCTTCCTTTACGGCCAAAGCGATACCTGGTCCTGAATTCGAGTCAAAGCCACAAATTCCAGCAATATCAGGATGCGCCGATAATATATCAGACGTAATCCTGGCTGCCTCTTCGACGTTTGCTTTGTCATCATATTTTCCCACAACTTCAATTTCTGGATATTTTTTTAACACATTCAATAATCCTTCAAATCCTTGCTCCATGTTGACAAGACCTAAGATTCCCATGTAGGCAATCTTACCTTTTCCACCGGTCAGTTTAACGATTTCTTCCCCTTGCATTTTTCCGATCTCATACCAATCTGTTCCCAGAAAGGCATGCCGGTTTGAACCTGGAATATCGGAATCATATACCACGGTTGGTATGCCCGCCGCGACGGCTTTATTAATAACCTGAGCGATGGCTGGATCCGTGCCGTTGATTAGCAACCCCGTTGGTTTAGTCCCAATTACTTCTTCAATCGTGTTAATTTGTGCCGGAACATCCCAGTCTGCGGGACCCAGAATGGACACTTTGACCTTCCTCGCTTCGCCCCAGCGTTTGAAAGCGGCCTGATCATGGTTCACGTACATCGGCATAGTGACCGCCGTCGTGACCATCACGTATTCCTCATTGCCAATACCGACTGAATCAAGGGTTTTATGGGTGGTAAGTCCTGCACTCATTTGATTCTTAGGCGGTAATTCGCAACCTGCCAGAAATAAAAGAAGTGAAGCGCATAAGATATAAACTCTTAACATAGGCTTAGATAGTAAGTTAAAAATTTTAGTAGTGTGGGTCGTCAACCGATTCCAGAATATTTTTTTTGCAAGTATTTGTCCAGCCATAATGTAGCAATTAGAATAAGCCCAAGAATTATTTCTTGCCAATATCCCGAAACTCGAGCAATGACCATTATATTGGAAACGAGCCCCATGAATAAAGCGCCTAGAAAAGCGCCTGGAATTTTTCCATAGCCTCCTGTGAGCGTCGCACCACCCAGGATCACGGCCGTTATCACTCGCAATTCAAGTCCACGTCCCATCGTCGGTAGTGCAGCGCCTAACCTTGATGATAATAGGATTCCAGCTAATCCCGCTAACATGGCGGAAATGATAAAGGCAACCATTTTCATTTTTTTTACTTGAATGCCGGACAGGTCTGCAGCCCTCTCGTTGCTTCCGATGTAATAGTATCGCCGGAAGAAGATTGTTTTCGAGGTAAGAAATGTAAAGCAACCAACCGTTGCCAGCATGTACCATATCGGCATTTGTATTCCCAACAGTTTTGATTGCCCGATGGCATTAAACCAATAGGGAAGATTTTGAATGCCGGATCCACTTACCATCAACGCGCAACCCCTCACGATTCCCATCATCGCCAGGGTTTGAATCATGGGATTGATGTTTTGATAGGCTATAAGATAACCATTGACCCATCCGATCATAAAAGCCCCCAGCAATCCTATCGTTAACGCCAGGGGTACTGGAATTCCAAAAAAGTGCATGAGGTAGGCCGTAAGGCATCCGGTAAAAGCCAAGTACCGAACCCACTGACAAATCAAACGCCCCTGAAATTAACAGCAGCATCATTCCAACGGCGACGATCGTGTCTATCGACAGGTTAAGCAGTATCTGTGAGAAATTTTCGAACGTGGGAAAAGTGGACGGAAAGATGACGCTAGTGATCAGCGCCGTTAACACGAGCAAGATGCTCAGGGAGTAAACGCGATCTTCGAGTATTTTATGGATCATTTTCGTTGTTTGAGGTTTGAAGTTCGAGGTTTGAGGTTCGAAGTTGCGCCCGTAGCCAAGCATGCGCAGGTTATCCTAGGCCGAAACTTCGAACCTCAAACCTCGAACCTCGAACTTCAAATTTAAGTTGCAAGCTTCATTATGTTTTCTTCGGTCCGGTCTTCACCTGAAAGTTCTCCCGCAACAGAGCCCCGCTTAATCACAATGATCCGATCGCATAGTCCAATTAATTCAGGGAGCTCACTTGAGATCATGATGATCCCTTTGCCTTCTTCCGCCAGCGCTTTGAGGATTTCATAAATTTCATATTTCGCTCCGATATCAATACCATGGGTCGGCTCATCTACGATTAAAACTTCCGGTTGGACGAGCAGCCATTTGGCAATCATTACTTTTTGCTGATTTCCACCGCTCAGTTTAGCCACGCGCTGCTTAAGGCTGTGTGTTGATATCCTTAGCTTATCTTTTGCCGCGGCTGTAAGCTGCTCGGCTTTTGCATCGTCATAAAATCGTGATGGCATAATTCTATCCAGCCCGGCAGCAACGATGTTCTCCTGCACGCTCATCTCAGGAAAAAGTCCCAGTGTTTTTCTATCTTCAGTAACATAAGCTATGCCTTTGCGTATAGCCTCAGATGGATGAAATGGTCGGAGGGAGGAAGCCCGAAATACCATTTCGCCTGTCAAACTCTTATCCATTCCAAAAATTGCTTGTGCAATTTCCGTACGTCCCGCTCCCACGAGTCCTGCGAGTCCGAGAATTTCTCCACGATGGAGCACAAACGAGATATTGGCGAATTTAAGCCCCGTAAAATTTTTGAGCTCTAATAAGACCTCCTCACTTTTGCTATGCTGTAGTTCTTAACTTTTTTAGCTCGCGTCCCACCATTTTGCTGATCAACGCGTCTCTGCTCAATTCTTTTGCGTGAAATGTTCCCTGATGCTTTCCGTCTTTCAAAATGCTGATGCGATCAGCCAACAAAAATATTTCTTCCAGCCGGTGCGAGATATAAATGATGGACACACCCTTGTTTCGTTGTGTTTCCAGAATTTCAAACAATGTTTTTGTTTCCTTATTCGTGAGCGAGGCAGTCGGCTCATCTAAAATAAAAATCGATGGTTCCTTTGATAAAGCCTTCGCTATCTCGACCATTTGTTTTTGGGCCGGTGAAAGTTTTCCAACGAGGGTCCATGGATTTATGACTTCAAGGTTGAGCCGTTGCAACAGATCCTGCGTCTTCGCATATAAATCCCCAAATTGGATTATGCCGAGTTTGCTTATAGGTTGCTGATTCGCATAAATATTTTCTGCTACGCTCAGGTTATCAAAGAGACTCAAGTGCTGATAGACAATGGCAATACCTTGATCAAATGCCCGCTGCGTATCTTGAAGGATTACATTGTTACCATCAATGACGATGTTTCCCCCGTCCGGTTGAAGATTACCAGACAAAATGTTCATAAGCGTACTTTTTCCCGCCCCGTTCTCACCACACAACGCGTGGATTTCTCCCGGGTTGACGGAAATGGTTACATTATCAAGTGCTTTCACACCGGGAAATTGTTTGGTGATATTTTGGAGGAGGAGGGAAGCCATTTAAAAAGTTTTCATGTCGATAAGTGTGTTTGTTCTGGCGGATGTATACGACGCATGTACCAGGCGTACCGTTTCAAAATTATCGCTGCCAGTTGTTTCAGCGGGTGCCCGTCCCGTTAATGCGTCCAATATGTTTCGATTACAGTCGACGATACTGGAGTGAACGAGAGAATATTTTGGATCAGCCCAGGGATATTCCTTGGGTCGTGCTGTGATAATTTCGGTGCCGGTTCTGGTTGTGATATGCAGTTCGCAATCTTTTGTCAGATGGATCGAGCCGTTCTCACCTTCGACGAGTACGAAAGTCTGCGGGAATGGTTCATATTCTAAAATAGATGCATAGGACATCTCGGCATAACAACTTATTCCGTTCTTCATTTTCATAAAAACATTGGCAACGTCTTCGCCTTTTATTTTTGCGTTAACACGGGCCGTGTGGCAATGCAATGTCTCCACTTCACCAAAAAGAAAGCGACATACGTCCAGAATGTGTGAACCAATATCGGTAAGTATAAATTCTTCGAGTTCACCAAGAAAGGGCTGGTTGTCAAAAACCGGAAAGCCCGAACAAAATGTTACGCGTGCCTTAAAGAGTTTTCCAATTTTATTATCGTCTAAGTATTTCTTTCAACTTTCTGATCGGTGCTTGCCAGCGCCAGTTTTCGTGAATATAGAGTGGAACCTTCCGCCGCTCACAAGCTTCCAACATTTTCCATGCGATATGCAATTTCGGAGCCATTGGTTTCTGACAGATGACGGCAATTCCGGCTTGCACTGCCATTTCTGTAAGTGGCGCGTGGGTGTCAACGTCGGTAATGATGTCTATGAAGTCCAGTTGTTCTTTTTTCAAAAGGTCTTCGACTCGATCATAAACTTTTGGTGTCTTAAGCCTGTGTGCCATGGCTTCAGCCTTAGATGTGGTCCTGTCGTGAAGCGCAACCAATTCGACACCTTCTAATTCATTCCACGCGGCAATTTGATATTGGGCCCAAAAGCCAGTACCAATAACTGCAAATCGGAGATTCTTTTTCATGAAGGGAGCAGTGAATTTAATGATTAGTGACCGTTGAAATTATTTCACGCAAACGCCACGCGAAGCACGAAGAATGTTCGCATAGGCAACAGCTACTCTGTTTTGGTGCCGGGCGCTTGAAAATTTTTCGAAGCATCATCTATCACAAGGACCCAGTCTGTGCCCTCCTTTGGAGGAGTGAACGTCTTTTTGCCATTTCCCTTAGCTGATTTTCCTTTAGTTGCCGTTCCATGTCGCACGTCATACCACCATATATTTTTTGTCGCTCCGGAGATTTTGCTCAAATCGATTTTCACGGGTTTGTTTTGTGGTAGGTAAACCATAGCATACGATTTATTTTCGTCGACGGTCGCATAGACTAAATTCGTGTAATCCTTCCCCTTATCAGATACCACTATATTTTGATTGGCAACCCTTGAAAAATACGGCCGGGATAACATGAGATTTTTGAGGTATTGCATTTCTCCTGCAGCTTCAGCGCGTGATGCTTTTTGCCAGCCAATAAGAGTGTCTCCGACATTGATTGGCTTGTAGAGCGTAGTATCTAAAAACTGCCAAATCTGATGATGGCCGTACGTTACGCCGCAAGCACCTGCAAAAACTCCGCGATATATTCTTGCGCGTACATCATAAGCCGAAAAATAACCGCGTTCTCTGGTCCATTTTCCATCCCACGGATTGACGGGATGATCTTCGTAACATGGCTCCATATCCAATGTTGGTTTTTGAGGTTTCATGGCCAGGTCCCGGACAACAAAGTCCCACGCCTCCGCTGTACGCGATCCGTGCCCTGACTGAAATGAATTCATGTCGAGCCAGGGGTCCTCGTGGATATAACGCGAAGTCGAATTGGGACCTCCGGCAGGATGATAGGTAATAAAAGCTTCTTTGCCGAGAACATCTTCAATTCCTTTCGCCATTGCCCGCCAGACCGGACGGTCATCCCAATCCTTTTCATTGTTCTTGTACACTGCCGGGCGGTCCCCACCGAGAATCCAAAGAACATTCCATTGCTTAGCGTATCGTTTTGCAAGCGTGCTTCCAAAGCCTTCGGCGTTTTGAGGATTGAAAATAATAGGACCATCGCCCCAGAGATGCGCTACTTTGTCACCCCACGTCGGAAGCAGGCCGATGTACATTCCTTTCTCAGCGGCCAGATTGATAATAAAGTCAACATGGTCCCAGTAGTCATACTGATAGCTGTTATTCGGATCGCTGCCAGGTGTCACAGCAAGTTGTGTAGGGTCCTCGTTATTTAATGGATAATCGCCATAACGATTGGGTTCACGTATTCCATTAAATTCTGCCAGTGCTACGGCTTGCAATACATTGAATCCTTGTTCACTCCGGGTGTTGATAAATTCTGCCGCCTGTTCGCGATTCATCCTGTGGAATAATTCCCAGTCGGTATCCCCAACCCAAAAAAATGGTTTACCATTTTTGTCCACTAAAAATTTCTGATTATCGCTTACACGAATTTGTGCCGGGCTATTCAGCATTGTAGCAAAAATGAGCAGCACACTAAATCTAATTTTGATCATATTTATTTGCAGGTATAAAAATTTTAAGTTCCAACGCCGACGAAGTCGTTAAATTTAGATTTGAATAATTCTATTGTCGAGTATGCAATTTCGTCATTTCGTTCGACTTGAAATTTTACGTGTTTGGCGAACTCTTTCAGCTACCGTTATTGCCAATCTGTCTTTGGCCTGGAAGGGGCATGTGGGTCTTCACGATTTGAATTGGTATGCGGAGGCAGGCGCCCCGGGAGCGCAGTGGGCAGTTTCCTTTCGAGTGAGATTTCTTCAGGATAAACTTACCTAAATAGTTTGACAGATGATTTGACAAAGTAGGAATATTTTATTTTGTATTCGCGTCATCACGTCGACTTGATATTTTACATGTTCGGGCTCGAGCACTTTTTTCCAATCTTCTTTAAAGATGAGTGGTCTTCCGATTTGAATTGCTTTGTAACAGGCGTCCGAAAATACACCTCCCGGGATCTGATCAAAACAAAGGGCCAGGTCGATATTGATGTGTCCCATAAAGAAATCGAAAACGGCATCCTTAGGAACGCCTTTTTTTATCACCTCATCCATTGCTTCGCGCATGGTAAACATCACGGCTCCCAGGAAGGTCTCTGCTAACCCCGGTTCGAGGAGTGCCATTTGTTCAACGGTAATCCTATGTGCACGTGTAACAGGCGCATACATCGTCATGGCCAGTCGCTCACCAATTGCATAGTGTTCTTCTGGACCTTGCATGAGCGCACACACGATTGCTTGTCGTGCCGTAATGCCTCCGAAATAATCGAAGTGCCGTTTTTTATCTTCTTCCCAATTAAAAACGGAAGGATGAGTAGGATGCGATACGAAATAGGATATGTCTTGTCTTTTTGGTAAGTGCCCGCCAACCGCGGCCGCGGGATCCAGCGTGACGACGATGCTTCCCGGTTTGAATTGTTGCAACAAATCAGCAGCAACTTTGCCAATGTAAATGTCAGGTACGGCAAGTATCACAATATCCGCCGTCGGAATAACATCACTTGCGGACGAAATTTTTATTCCCCGTGTAGCCAACCGCTCGATGCCAGCTTCGCTGACTTCAAGGTAATGCATCTGGTATTGGGAGCTTTTCAAATTATCTGTTAACCGGCATCCCATTTTTCCACCGGCGCCGACGAGTACTACTTTTTTATAGGGTTCCATAATAATACTAACATAAAATGTTTGACTTAAAATAGCTGAGCTGCCTTAAGTATTGAATTCCCTCAACAGCCCATTGTTTTTCCTTTTTTATTGTGTCATCCAAATTGTTTTCCGGAACAACCCATTGTTCCAGGATCGCGCTTTGGCACCGGTTATACTTTGCTAATTTTTCCATGATCATCGAAAGGTCTAACATCCCTTTTCCTGCAGGCGCGCCTGCAACTGTGAATCCCATATTGTTAGGGAAACGGCGGATGCTAAAATCTTTGATGTGTAAGTTAACGGTGTAGGGCGCTAGCCTATCAGCAACCCACTCCAAGCCTTCTCCGGCTCCAATGGAGTTTACCGAGTCCAGGCAAATGCCGATATGGTCATCCGAAATTGCTTCCATAATACGCTGTAGTTCTTTCGCCTTAAACCGATCATGATTTTCTATTCCCAATGTGATCTTATGCTTTTTAAGCTCGGGCAAAATATTTTTTAGAATCGCGATTATGGTTTCAATGTCAGGCGCATAGTTAGCGCCATCAACGACAAACCGAAGCAACGGCGATTGAAAGGACACTGCGATATCCAAATATTGACGAAGGTGATCTTCCGTTAATCCTCGCGCGCCTACCTCCAGCCGGATATTTTTTTCGCGAAGGGCGTTTCGAAGACCGGATAATTGGGCAGCAGACAATGTGTGAAGGGGCAAATTGTCTCCAATCTGCAGGCATCCCAATCCAAAGCTTATCGTCTGTGCGACCAGGTCTTGTTCATTTAAGGATCCTGATGGGCCCTTCGCATCAATCGCCCATCCATAGGTAAAACTGCTGATCCCCAAGAACATCTTACGTTGTTTTAATACAATGTTACGGGAAGGATCAAGCGATTGCATCCACTTATTTGCTGAATATAGATGCTATTTTTGCATTATATTTAAGTATATATCGCAACAGTGTTTAAATAGAATATATGGTAAAGCAATTGCCTCAGAAGCCACATTTGCTTAAGATTATTCCTCCGCTGGAAAATTCTATTGTGATAAAGGGCGATGATATTGCCTGGAATAACCCATGGCATTACCATCCGGAAATTGAACTTCTGTACTGTATAAAAGGTAAGGGCACAAACTTCATTGGCAATAGTATCCGAACCATTGAAGAAGGAGAGCTTTTGTTGTTGGGTAAAAATCTTCCGCATACGCGTCAGCGAGATACTATTTACTACCGTGAAAATCCCGCTGAAAAACCGGAGTCGGTAGTCATTCAATTCCGGGATGATTTTTTAGGAGATCGTTTTTTTGAATTAAAGGAGTTTGCACACATTCATAAACTATTTCAAGAAGCAAAAGTGGGATTGAAGTTTTATGGCACGATCCTGACAATGGTGACTCCGAAATTGGAAATGATTAAGAAGCTCAATACCACGACGGCAATTTTGGAACTGCTCTCCATCCTTGATAGTCTCGCACGTTCAGAGGAATTTGTGCACCTCAATTCTATAAATTATGTCAGTGATGCACATGAAAAATATTCGCAGAAAATAAATAAGGTGTACCACTACACGATTGATCATTTTCGCGAACCTATCTCACTTGCGCAGGTTGCGTCGCTCACCAATCATTCTATTGCCGCATTTTGCCGTTATTTTAAAACTCGTACCAGGAAAAGTTATTTTCAATATCTTACGGAAATTCGCATAGCCTATGCGTGCGAGCGTTTAATGGAGGGCAATCTGGATGTAACCCAGGTGTGCTTCGCCAGCGGATTTAATAACCTCTCTAACTTCCATAAGCAGTTTAAGAAAGTTATGGGCTTGACTCCCAGTGAATACCGGCATAAAAGCTTGAAGAAGATACCAAGTTTAGTGGTTGACGTTTGAAAGATCTGTTCGTAGTTCAGTTTTGAATGTCGTATATTGTGATGCTATTTTAACGTCAAAACAATTGCCAGAAAGACCCAAGGTTCAAGGTTCATTTTGGACTTGCGGATTGGTTTTTGCGTCTATTGTGATGTACTATTATTTACGATTACAACGTATGTTTAATGTTAACTTTTTGCAGCCTTTTAGTCAGGCAGCGCCGACCGTGCGCGAAAATTTCTATGTTCATGAAATCAATTACTATTGTTCTAGTAGCCCTTCTTTTTTGTGTCAATGCCAGTGCTCAACAAAAATCGGCGCCTAGGCTTATTGTTAGGGGCGACGATATGGGATTTAGCCATTCAGGAAATGTGGCCCTGATTAAAAGTTCCCTGGAAGGCATTCAAACTTCCATTGAAGTTATTGTGCCATCACCATGGTTTCCTGAAGCAGTGAAAATGTTGCAGCAACATCCGAACATAGATGTAGGCATTCACATTGCGTTGACGAGTGAATGGGATAATGTGAAATATAGACCTGTTTCCAAGAGTCCTAGTCTTACTGATGCGGATGGATATTTTTATCCTTTTATCTATCGTAATAGCAATTACCCAGGACAGGCACTATCAGAAAACAATCCGAAGCTTGAGGATATTGAAAGGGAGATGCGGGCACAAATTGAACTCGCACTAAAAAAGATTCCCCGGATAAGCCATATTTCGTCCCACATGGGATGTTACAACATGAATCCTGAGGTACAGCTTCTCGCGAAAAGATTGGCAATGGAGTACAAGATAGATATTGATCCGTCGGAACTGGGAGTTAAGGGCGTCAGTTATCAGGGACCGAAGGCAACGTCTGAACAGAAGGTTTGGAGCTTTATTAAGATGCTGGATGAATTGAAAGCGGGGGAGACCTACCTTTTTGTTGATCATCCGGGAATAGACACGCCGGAGCTTCGTGCTATTTATCATATTGGATATGAAGATGTCGCTGTAGATCGTCAGGGAGTCACAGATGCGTGGACGGATCCACGGGTAAAGGACGCTATCAAGAAAAAAGGGATTCAGTTGATCAGCTATGCGGACTTGGAGAAATAGCGTGCGAAGAAAGGACAATTTTAACCGCAGAGAACGCTGAGGAAATCACGCTGAAAGAACCGCAGAGAGCCAATTCGACTCATGCAAGACCGCCTTGTATTTACAAACCTATTCAAACTTTTTATAAAACATTAAACCAATTTCTCTGCGAACTCTGCGCAATTACCTCTGTGTTCTCTGCGCTAAAAAATCGACGCTCAGATCTATGAAAATTATCAGTTGTACAAAAGATCATGCTCAGGCTATCCTGGATATACTCAATGAGGCGATTGTTAATTCCACGGCCTTATATGATTATGTTCCTCGCGGGCCAGAAACCATGAATTCCTGGTTTGATATTAAAATTAAAAACAACTTTCCGGTGATAGGTCTTATAAATGAGGAGGGCCAGTTGCTTGCATTTGGAAGCTATGGCACATTTCGCGCCTGGCCTGCCTATAAATATTCGGTCGAACATTCCCTGTACGTTCATAAGGATCACCGCGGAAAAGGCTATGGAAAAATTATTCTTCAACAGTTAATCCAGGACGCAAAAGACAAGGGCTATCAAACTTGATCGCTGGTATTGATTCGGAGAATATTACCAGCAAAAAACTGCACGAAGCGTCCGGTTTTGTTTTTAGCGGACGGATAAAACACGCTGGCTATAAATTTTCGAAGTGGCTCGATCTTGATTTTTATCAACTGTTGTTGCCGACGCCTGCGCATCCTCAGGAGGGGTGACCGATTTCGAGCATCCACCCCAACGTTGTTTACAATAAGAGTTTAAGGATTCGAGTTAGTGTGTTTCAACATTTGAAACCTGATTTTGTTACTACATTCTGCTATCGATGCTATTTCCTCCCGTAAAATCGGTTAGTCATCTCTCATAAACATAACCCACATTCGTTTTAAAAAATTTATTTGGGAAAGGATGCAACTTTTCCGCTACACTACTTATCCTATTTGTAGTGTTAGTTTGATGTACGATTTTGAATCAACATTTTTTATTTCCGGACAAGTGTTGATTTGTCATGCTTGAAAATAGAAGCGGATTTGATACAAGAATTTTTGGTCAAATTTTAGCTAGCGCTTTCTAACCTACCTCACCTATCGAAGACTTAGCTCTTTGTGAAAGATTCTTCGGAGTCTTTTCAAAAATCATGTAACCATATCAAACTTATCAAGTAACCTTTTTTACTAAAAGTCACAAACTTATGAAAATCAAATTAGGCTTTCTCATCGCGTTGGTTTCGCTGTTCAGTTTTACAGGTTCCAACGCGCAGCAGGCAAGTGCACAAAAAATTGAGGGGACTCCTTACCTAAGTGAAAAGTATGTTGACGGTGAAATTTTCTTTGGTACAACGGGCCGCTCAACAGTGCCATTAAGATACAACGTATTCCAGGACCTAATGGAGTATCAGCAAAATGGTAAAGCGTTGGTCCTGGATCCCAGCCCTAAGATCAAAAGCGTTCGTCTTGGTGAGAGCACCTATGTCGTGGACAAATTTGAGTTCGAAGGAAAGACGAAGTTCGGTTTCCTCAACCTACTGGATAGCGGTAAAGTAACTTTACTTGCGAAGAAGGTAGTTAAATATCAGGAGCCCCTTAAGGGAAGAGCGCTGGATGGCGGAGATCTTCCTGCTAAATTTTCCAAATCCTCCGATGCATATTTTTACAGAATTGGAAGCGGCGAGCTGCAAGAGGTAGATAATATTAAGGATATGATCGCGAGCTTTCCTGATAAGCAGGAGGAGTTAAAACAATTTGCAAAGAAAGAAAAGATTTCGCCCAAGAAAGAAGAAGAGCTTGTGAAGCTGGTGCGATATTATAACTCGTTGTAGTCAGACGAATTAAAAAAGACGAGTCTGCATCATGTCATTGTAATGACATACAGAAGGAGTGTGCCCATGATTGACAGCTACTCCCCTTGAGGGGGAGATAGATGTTGGTAGAGTGTTGCGCCCGATAGCATGACCTGCACTTTGATTTCCAAATGCGCCACACGTCCCGCTTACCCCTCTCAAGAGGGGACGCTCGTGCGGCCGCGACGTGATATACATTTCCACTAGTGGCCTACCTGCACCCCGATTTGAGATCATCGATTTTGTTCGATCCAGCTATTTGTACTTTCTTCGACAACCTCAAATCCCCATCCCACACGTCTCCCTTGAGGGGAGCTAGAGGGTGTTGTGCCAGTAGCATCACATGGACTTTGATTTTCAAATGCTCTACACTCTCCTTACCCCTCTCAAGAGGGGACGCTCCAAGGGCTACAGTGTCTCGCCAGCTGACAGGATGCGGGACCGCGTTTTTGTTGCTTAGGATATTTCCATATCGTTCGCCTGAAATTCCCTTGTTGGTGTAAAAGAATTAGCAGAAATTGTTTTAATGAGGTAACATTGCTAATAGTGATCACCGATATGGTGGTCATGGTAAATGGTTTTGCATGCCTGCACCTAATTAGAACATGGAAAAAAGTATTGCACCTTCGCGGTGGTATCGCCTTATACCAGTTGCATTTATCACCTATAGTCTTGCCTACCTTGATCGTGCGAATTTCTCCTTTGGCACCGCAGGGGGAATGTCACAGGATCTAAAAATATCCGCGACAACCGCTTCGTTGTTAAGCTCTCTTTTTTTTCTTGGCTATTTCTTTTTCCAGATTCCAGGAGCGCTATATGCCGCTAAAAAAAGCGCCAAAAAATTAATTTTCTGGTCATTGATTTTGTGGGGTGGTTGTGCCATGGCAACCGGTATGATCAGCGATGTGAATGTGCTGATTGTTATACGCTTCATGCTCGGGATTGTAGAAAGTGCCGTGATGCCGGCGATGCTTATTTTATTAAGCCGCTGGTTTACAAAAACCGAACGGTCCCGTGCCAACACCTTTTTAATCCTCGGAAACCCAGTGACTATACTTTGGATGTCAATCTTATCAGGATATTTAATTGATTCCGTAGGATGGCGTTGGATGTTTATCCTCGAGGGAGCTCCCGCTATCATTTGGGCGTTCTTCTGGTGGCGACTTGTGGACGACAAACCGAAAGATGCCCACTGGCTTGCCGCAGAAGAAAAAAGTGCATTGGAGGAAAAAATGCAAAAGGAACAGCAAGGTATCAAACCGGTCAGAAATTATTGTGGAAGCATTTAAATCCCGGGTCGTAATTCTCCTATGTCTTCAATACGCGCTATGGAGCGTTGGTGTTTATGGGTTCGTGATGTGGTTACCATCGATTATTAAACAGGCTCCTGATATGAGTATTGTCACGACGGGATGGCTGTCCTCTATTCCATACGTGTTTGCTATCGCAGGTATGTTAGCAGCCTCTTATTTTTCAGATAAAACCCTGAACCGGAAAGCATTTGTCTGGCCTTTATTGCTTATTGGGGCGATCGCCTTTTATGGGTCATATTTAGTGGGCGCATCCGATTTTTGGTTATCATTTGTTTTACTGACAATCGCAGGTGCGGCGATGTATTCACCCTATGGACCTTTCTTTGCCATCATCCCTGAAATTTTACCAGCCAACGTTACCGCTGGAGCTATGGCTTTGATCAATAGCTTTGGCGCTTTAGGATCTTTTATTGGCGCTTATCTTGTTGGACGTCTTAACGCAGTTACGGGAGACTTTGGTGCTTCCTACATATTTATGGCAGGGTCGCTTTTAATTTCTGCTGTGCTAACACTTATAGCGGTTAAAGGAAATGCCGATGTTCGAAAACAGAAATTGGCCGAACAGGTAGCGTAAGCACGCCACACAGCTAGTGTTGCTTGTACAATTTTGAACACCCAGGTGTGCACGAATGAATATCCATCGGAAATAAACATTTCATTTTAGGCAGGATTAGAAGTCAACAGGTTTGGTTCGTTGTTTGTGAAAGGCCATGAAACCTATTTCAATGAAGACATTAATCGCTGTTTTTTTGTGGTTTATTTTACTGGTAATGTGCTGGCCTTTAGCGCTGGCTTTGATTTTTTTGTTGCCTTTAATCTGGCTGATCTTGTTACCATTTAAAATTGTCGGACTTACCCTGGAGGTGGTTTTCAAATTGATCAGCGCGATACTTTTGTTCCCATTTAGAATTGTTGGAGCGGTTAAGTAGGTTGTCCTTAGCAGAAAGCTTAAAGGTTAAAGCAGAAAGCTAGCGTGTGCACGTTTTAGGATCGTTTGTGCGAATTGATGGAATTTAAGCACAGGCCCTTACGGTAGTGCATCCGAGTTACTGATCTAATGTTTTCCTGATAAGGGACTTACAAATCGAAGCCAGCAATTTCTGCGCCCTGTTTACTCGGCTCCGGCATGCAGGGATTACCACTCATAGAAAAGCCCTCACACTAGCTTTAAGCTTTCCCTGCTGTTTTAAATTGAATTTCTTTTCTTGAAAAGAAATATTGCTTAACTATCAGGATGCATTTCCACAAACATATAAGCGTACTACTAACCTGCGCGCTATTAAGTACTAATATTCTTTTTGCGCAATCCGTGGATACGACCATGCTCTGTCGCGGCAATTACTTTACCGAAGCCGAGGGCAAAGCTGCGCTTGAACAATTTGGCTCGACCTATAACGATTTGAAGGGCTGGGAAAAAAGAGCAGATCGAATTCGACAAGGTATTAAAGTTGGAATGAATCTCCCGAATGGCTTCAGCAAACCCTGAAACCTCATCATAGTAAAGAGTTTATGACGGTATATGTTAATTTATAATAAAAAAAAAAACTTCAAGAGAACTCCGCTAAAACCCATTATCCATAGTAAAAGGGTTTATGACGGGTATACCGTAGAAAATGTTGCAATTGAAAGTATGCCCGGTTTTTTTGTTACCGGTAATTTATACAAGCCTCTAAAAGAATTGCCCAGCTATGCTGGTATTCTTTCGCCCCATGGCCACGGCAAGGATCCAAGATTTCAGGAAAATGTTCAGAAACGCTGTGCGGCCTTGGCTAAAATGGGAGCTGTCGTTTTTACTTATGATATGATTGGCTATGGTGACTCGCATCAATGTGAGCACAAACATCCGCAAGCCCTGACGATACAAACGATCAACAGTATTCGCGCATTGGATTTCTTGCTTACTATTCCCCATGTAGATTCCAGGCGTATTGGATTTCAGGAAAATGTTCAGAAACGCTGTGCGGCCCTGGCAAGAATGGGAGCTGTTGTTTTTACTTATGATATGATTGGCTATGGTGACTCGCATCAATGTGATCACAAACATCCGCAAGCCCTGACGATACAAACGATAAACAGTATTCGCGCATTGGATTTCTTGCTTACCATTCCCCATGTAGATCCGGGCGTATTGGAGTCACCGGTGAGTCTGGAGGTGGTACGCAAACATTTGTGCTCACGGCTTTGGATAACCGGGTCAAAGTTGCGGCTCCGGTGGTAATGGTATCGGCACATTTTTTTGGCGGATGTATCTGTGAAAGCGGATTGCCCATTCATAAAAGCAAAGACCACCAAACCAGTAATGTCGAAATTGCTGCCCTCGCAGCACCTAGACCGTTGCTGCTCATTTCCGATGGAAAGGACTGGACCAAGAATACCCCCGATGTTGAGTTTCCTTATATTCAGCATATCTATGAATTATACAATCAGAAAGGTAATGTGGAGAATGTACACTTGCCGGATGAAGGTCACGATTATGGCATGAGCAAACGCAAGGGAGCCTATCAGTTTTTAGCCAAACATCTTCGCCTATCACTTAATGAAGTAATGGATTCAGCGGGGCAGGTAAATGAAAACTTTGTCAGTGTTGAACCGGCCGACGTACTGCGCGTGTTTAATAAAGCTAATCCAATTCCGTCGTATGCAGTAAATGGAAATGAAGAAGTAAGTAAGTTGTTGGAGTCTATTGTGAAGTAAAAATTCTGCTAACGAAGGCTTAGAAAATAAAAATATGATCAGGATTAACCCTGACCATATTTCCTGTCCAGCCTATAAACTATGTGAAATTGCCATTCTTCCATGAGCCCAATCGATTTGTACATCGATACGGCTACCCGAGCGATATCCGCTTCTCAAATCCTCAATAAAGCGATTTAAGCTTGGAATTACAGAAACGGTAGGTTCAGTTACTTTTTTAAAAGTTTCGGTTTCAAGACCATCGCTATCCGGCACTTGGTTTAAGGAATCGTTGTTGTATTTCATAAGAGACGGCTTTGAGTTAATGAGTATACAAACAAAGCACCTTTTCAACCCTCTCTCAATGACGGCTGTTAGGTATTCCTTAGATTTTTATCATAGAGGAAAGTCACTGGTGTCGGGGATACACTTCCGTAACTCATTGAATATCAGTTTAGATATGTTGATTTTATCAAAAGTTACAAGTGCCTGTAAAGCGCTTCACTTTTAATAATTTGTCCACCAGAGAATAAAATATTTTCCATTGCTTTAACAAAACCGTTGGGATCGATGGCGCGTGTTGCATCTTCGATGAAATAAGTTTCAAAATTCTCTTTCAACGAATCCTTCGCGGTGTAATAAACACAATAGTCCGCAGCCAATCCGCAGACATAAACTTTTTTTATTTTTCGCTCCCGAAGGTACCCTGCAAGCCCCGTGGACTTTTTATATCCATTATCATAGAACCCACTATAGCTATCGATTTCAGGGTCCATTCCTTTTCTGAAAATTCCCTCTACTTTATTAGCAATAATCGAAGGATGAATTTGTGCGCCAATAGACCCCTGAATGCAGTGATCTGGCCATAGTACTTGTTCGAGTCCGTGAAGCATAATCGATTCAAACGCTTTTTTACCGGGATGATTACTGGCAAAACTTTTATGGCTTTGTGGATGCCAGTCCTGCGTAGCAACAACGAGGCTAAAAGAATTCTGGAGTTCATTGACCAAGGGAATTATTTCATCTCCACCAGGCACGGCTAACGGACCACCTGGCATGAAGTCGTTTTGAATATCGACAAGTATCAGGGCATGCATGCTATTCCTTGTATTGGTTTTTCAATTGATTTCTTTCATGACGCAATTTTTCGCTGATTCCCACTTTGTAAATGTGCGGATTGTCGAAACGTTTATGTTCCGCCGGAAGCAATGCTAACCGGGTCTGACAATATATTGACGCATCCTTCAAGGTAGCGGGCTCTTTAATGATTCGGCCATTTTCCATCACCTTAGACAGAAGAGCCTCCTGTTTATACCCTTTCAGGTGAAGCGATTTATCGGGCTCGAATGGATGGTGCATCACGGTTGGTTTGGTTTCATTGTCGTGCGTGATGACGTCGGCACCTAAAAACTTGCCAGCATCATTGACTATGCGATACACTTGTTTTTTATCCGGCAGGGTAATTTTTTTGAGGTTCTCCGATAATTTTATTCTTGGTTTACCATCTGCATAGGCAAGTTTATAGACGCCATCCAAAGCCGCGTCTGGTGGTCCCGTTACCAGGCTTGTACCTACACCAAACGAATCGATGGGCGCCTGTTGATCCAATAAACTTTTGATCACATACTCGTCCAATTGATTGGAGGCCGTAATTTTTACGTGATGCAAGCCTGCAGCATCCAACATCATCCTTGCTTGTTTCGACAGGTATGCCAGGTCACCACTGTCCAATCGGATTCCCGCTAACTGCCGCGATTCGCTGGCCATCTCCTTGGCGACGGTAATTGCATTTGGAACGCCAGATTTCAGCGTATCATAGGTATCAACCAGCAGGAAACAATTTTCCCCCCTGTGGGCCGCAAAATCACGAAATGCTGATAACTCATTGTCATAGCTTTGAATAAAAGCGTGGGCCATCGTTCCGACCACCGGGATTCCATAATCACGTGCAGCCTTAACGTTGCTGGTGGAGTCAAATCCGCCGACAATCGCCGCGCGTGTAGCATGATAACCTCCGAGGCCCTGTGACCTTCTTAAACCAAATTCACTCAGCACGCGATCGCCGGCGGCATAGCGCATACGCGCAGCTTTGGTGGCAATAAGTGACTGAAAATTTATAATGTTAAGCAAAATGGTTTCAACAAGCTGTGCTTCAAGGATACTTGCTTCCACTCTGATAATTGGCTCGTTTGGAAAAACAACTTCACCTTCCCTGGCCGCATAAACTGTTCCCCGGAACTTGAAATTTTGCAAGCTCGTGGCGAACTGTTCATTCAATCCTAAGACTTCTTAGATATGAAATATCATCCGCAGTAAAATGTAGGTCTTCCAGAATATTCAGTAAATCACCAAGTCCGCAGAAAATTGCATAACCGCCTCCAAAAGGTAGCTTTCTAAAAAAATAGTCGAACACCGCCTCTTGTTGACTTTTACCCGTTAAATAATAAACCTGTGACATCGAGATCTGATAAAGGTCTGTGTATGTCGCTGAAATGGAAAAATTTTTCATGTAAGGGCAAGTGACCTGGCTGAATATTAATGATGACAAGATAGAAACTATCATCTACCTAAACATACTTTTAAGCCTTTCCGACTTTCTATTTTTTGAAATTCGACGGGCTTATTAAATTTACCATGAGCAATTCAATTTTCTGGTAGCGTTATCCATATTCAAGTATTTTCTAAAACTTATGATCATGCAACGAAAAGAAATTCTTATTCATGGCTGGGATTTTGCGTATGACGTTGAAGGTTGGTACCCACCTTTAAAAGCTTCATTGAAGGATGTGGATCTTAAACAAGCCCAGTGGCGACCAGATGGTAAGTCATCGCATACCATTGGAGAATTGGTGAATCATTTATTGTACTATAAAAAAAGATTTTTATTTCGCCTGGAACGCAAAGAATGGACAACCAAAATTGGATCAAATGATGACACGTTTCAAACGACTCAATACGCGACATCCGATGCATGGAATCAACGCACTGTCGGAATTGCAATCAGTTCAACAAGAATATTCGGGCAAAATTAGTTGGTCTTGAAGACCGGGATCTGGATTCGCCCTTGCCGAAAGATCCAATCGGTGGACAGGTGCTCAGCCTGTTTATGCACGACGCTTACCATACGGGACAAATAATTTTGATTCGTAAGTTGTACGGCTCATGGCCTGGGGTAAGAGACGCGTAACCGACCCTAACATAATCAATGCGACCATTCCTTCCAACGCCGATAATACAGGATTGCCTTTTCTTTATTAATCAATAGCTTTAGCGATATACAATAATAATGTGTTATGCGTATTGCATTCAAAATGAAGATTAAGCCTGGGTGTGCTGCAGAGTATAAAAATAGACACGATACGATCTGGCCTGACCTGAAGAAATTGTTAACAGAGGCTGGAATTTATGACTACTCAATTTTTCTTGATGAAGAGACCAATACGGTCTTTGCAGTTCAAAAGACCAGAAGTAGTGCGGGCTCGCAAGATTTGGCAAAAAATGAAATCGTTCAGCGATGGTGGCGCTACATGGCGGATATCATGGATACCAATTCCGATTACTCACCTGTATCGGTACCGTTGAAAGAGGTATTTAGGCTGGAATAGGTATTGAGTTCGAAGTTTGAGGTTCGAAGTTTTTTGAATTTCGAACTCTGAACACCGAATTTCGAAAGTCACGTGAGCGCAGGATTTTACCACGAGTCACGAGCGATCACGGAACCTTTCATACGAAGCACGTGTCGACCTACGGTTGGCCGTCTCCGCGGTCTCGTGTCGAGTAGGTTTATGCGAGTAGTTTGCACGAGGAGTTAACGCATTTTTGTTGAGCCTATCCTTTGCGATTTCTGCGTGTATTACCTCTGTATTTGATCTCTGCGATAAAATATCTCGCGTTATTTTGGATATGCTTAATCGCGGAGATCCGCCGAGGATTAATGCACGCTGAGATCCGCTAGTTGGGAGAGATGATGCTCAGCGATTTCTGCGTTTAAAATTTCGACGCAACTACTTGTCTCTAATATTGGTGCTCCACGTCAAAAATCAGATTCAAGTAAGTTGACAAAGTAGGGGTATTGAATATATATTCAACATTCGTTTCAAATTATCAACATCGAATGACGAACGACGCTTGGCTACCGGATCCTTGAGCGTTGAGGGTTGATTATCGAATATTGAATATTTGTTAAACTTCAAACATATTCAATATTCAAGTTTCAATGGTCACGAACCGGCTTTAAAAAATCTATATTTAACATATGAGTTCGATCAGACATAGCTTAGTTATCGTCTTTACCTTTTTATGGATATCCATATCCGCTCAAGATGCTGCGCATAAACCTCAATGGCCTTCCGTCAAACGGGAAACAAGACCCTGGACCCGGTGGTGGTGGCATGGAAGTGCAGTTACTAAAGAAGGGATTACACAGGAGATGGAAGCGTACAAAAAGGCCGGTCTGGGAGGGTTGGAGATTACTCCGATTTATGGAGTATACGGCGCTGAAAAACAGTTTGTGAATTATCTTTCCCCACAATGGATGGAACTTCTGCGTCATACTTTACAAGAAGCGCGAGAGACTTGACATGGGTATCGATATGGCTACTGGTACTGGTTGGCCTTTTGGCGGACCGTGGGTGTCGGCGGATGATGCGTGTAAAAACATGGAGTATAAAACGTACACCATAAAAGGTGGAGAACGGTTATCTGACAAAGTTTATTTCATACAACAGCCTTATCTGCGGGCTGTTGGAAATCAGATTTATGAGGTGCATGACGGAACCATCGCTGGTGAGCAGGCCAAGGGTACATTAAAGGAACCGTTGCTGGCGAACAAGGGCCAGATTGATATTAAACAGTTAGTGGAACCCATTTCCGCAAATAAAAATTTGCAAGCACTCGCACTAGACCAAGTGAAATTTGAAAAGCCTCTTCCGTTACAAACTTTGATCGGTTATAGCGAAGATGGAAAGGTTGTTGAACTTACCAGCAAGGTGGATAAAGAAGGGTCGCTGCAATGGACTGCGCCCGAAGGCAATTGGAAACTGTATGCAGTTTTTTCAGGATGGCACGGCAAAATGGTAGAGCGGGCCGGGCCAGGGGGTGAAGGGAATGTTATTGATCATTTCTCAGCGGACGCGCCTTGAAAAATTACCTTCAGCACTTTGATGAAGCTTTTAAAGGGCAAGACTTGAAATCATTGCGTGCATTTTTTAATGACTCGTATGAAGTCGATGACGCTCGGGGTGTCGCAGATTTTACACCAGCGTTGTTTGAAGAATTTAAAAAGAGAAGAGGATATGATCTTAAAGAAAACCTCCCAGCTTTGTTTGGACAGGATTCGGAGGAAAAAAATAACCGCGTGCTATGCGATTATCGTGAAACAATTTCAGAAATGGTACTCGATAATTTTACGAAGCAGTGGAAAGCATGGGCACACGCAAATAGCGCTGTTGTGCGGAATCAAGCACACGGATCTCCTGCCAATATTTTGGATTTGTACGCAACGGTAGATATACCTGAAATCGAGGGCGTTGAGCCATTGCGCATCAAGATGGCGTCGTCGGCGGGAAATGTAACGGGGAAGGCATTGGTCTCATCTGAATCAGCAACCTGGCTGAATGAGCATTTCGAATCTAGCCTATCCGATATAAAAACAGCGCTTGACAGGTTTATGCTTCACGGCGTAAATCATATTTTCTACCACGGTACAACCTATTCGCCGCCAGGGGAAGCTTGGCCAGGCCGGTTATTTTATGCTGCGGTTCACCTCAATCCGCGCAATTCACTATGGCCTCATTTTTCAGCATTGAATAAGTATGTCGAGAGGTCACAGTCGCTTTTACAGATTTCGAAACCTGATAATGATGTATTGCTTTACTATCCCATCTACGATCGCTTTTCGACGCGAGGGCCGGAGATGATTGAACACTTCGATGGGGTAGGGGCGCAATTTGATAATACAGTTTTTAAGCAGGCTGCTGAAATGATGCTCTCAAAAGGCTATGCATACGATTATATTTCAGATCGACAGATAGCCACACAAAAACCGAAAGTGCAGTGCTTGTTACCGAAGGAAATTCAAGGTACCAGACCCTTGTGTTACCCCATTGTAAATTTATTCCTCATACTACGTTGACAAAAATATTGTCGTTGGTGGAAGAAGGAGGCGTTGTTATTATGCCCGGTGGTCCGCCATCCAATATCAGTGGCTATAATAATCAAGACAAAAAAACGCTTAGCGATTTAGTAGCTAAAGTCGCCGCGGCGCCAGAAATCGACGGTATAAAAAATATCGAACTTGGAAAAGGTAAAATATTTGTAGGAAACGATCTGAATAATCTTTTAATGCATGCGGGGATCAGGTATGAGTCAATGGTTGGAGCAGGAATACAATTTTTAAGAAAGAAGTTTCCGATAATAAAACACTTTATTTTATTGCTAATGGAGAGGTGCCTTATGAAGGTTGGATTTCACTGCAAGTTCAAGGACAGGCAGCATCAATTTATAACCCCATGACCGGCGATATTGGAGCAAGCCAAGTAAAGACGTTCAACTAAAACTACGGATGTATTCGTAAAATTAAACCCAGGAGAAACTCTTTTCATCGAGGTTTTAAAAGAGAAGGCAGGAAGTCCGGCACCCTTATTCTTAAAGCCAGTGGGAGAACCGTTGCAGCTGAATGGCCCATGGTCAATTATGTTTACCGGGGGTGGCCCACAACTTCCACCATCCGTTCAACTTAATACGTTGATGCCATGGACTTCACTCGATAATGAGCTTTGTAAATCTTTTTCAGGTTCTGCGACCTATTCCTTGTCGTTTCCGAAACCAAAACAAAAATCCAAACGATGGTTGCTCGATTTAGGAACAGTCGACGAAAGCGCGGAGGTTATTCTTAATGGACAGTCATTGGGTATTGTACTTGGCCCGAAGTATCAATTATACGTCGATGATTCCATGCTGAAGGAGAAGAACGATCTGCAGGTGAAAGTATGTAACCTTATGGCTAATCGTATTTCGGACATGGATAAAAAAGGAATTTTCTGGAAGAAATTTTACAACGTCAATTTCCCTTCACGCAAGGCTGAAAACAGGAAGGATGGGCTCTTCGATTCATCACATTGGACGCCGAAAACTTCTGGCCTGACCGGGCCGGTATTGCTCTTTGCAACCGTACCCTTTTAATTAGGGAAATCGATAGCTCAGTTGTAATGCCGCTTTCAAACGAATGCAATTGCGATGGTCGCAACCGTTTGCCTGTCTTGTAACTTTCTTTAAATCAATATATTAAGTTCGATCGATTTTTTTTCATAACACTACAGGACAGTATTTGAAAAATTAGCTATACTTTTGTTTAAAGTGTGCAATCGATTGCGCATCTTGTACCCAAAATTTAACCAAGTTTAAAAACGCAAACCCTACCCTATGTCATCATTGTACTATCCCGATTCTCCACCGAAAATCTTGTTGGAAGTCTTGAAAAGCAACTTCAATTCTCTCGGAAGAAAAGTTGCTGATGCCCCCGTTCTGTGCGGTCCTTCTATTGTTGGAATACACATTTCATTTACGCAGAATCTATAATATTAACCCTACCTTATATGAGAAGATTACTACCAAAAGTATGGTGTATAGCCATGTGCAGCATATCGATCTGCGGCTATTCACGAGATTTCACTTTCTATGAGTCCGCGTCTGAATCATCACACAAGTTAGCCTTTTTTCAATCGGAAACGATTACCGGAAAGGTTGTGGATGAGACTGGTTTAGGAATGCCAGGTGTTAACGTGATTGTCAAAGGCACTTCCGTTGGAACGACAACCGATGCAGAGGGTGCGTACAGGCTTAGCGTTACTAGTGAGCAGGCTGCCGGTACCCTTGTATTTTCATTTATCGGTTATGCAGCTCAGGAACAACCAATCAATAACCGTTCAAGCATCAATATTTCGATGGTTGCGGACATTTCCGAACTTACCGAAGTTGTTGTAGTAGGTTATGGTACGCAGGAAAAACGCGTCGTTACTTCCGCTATTTCAACTGTGACCGGGGAGGCTATTGCAGCAATTCCGGTGCCCAATGTAATGGACGCGATGAAAGGCCAGATCGCAGGCGTTGATGTTTTGCAAAACGGCGGTAGACCAGGTGAAGCTCCAACAATTAGAGTCCGCGGGCGCAGATCTCTGGCTGCTGGTAATGATCCCCTGTATGTTGTCGACGGTATTCCTTTGACTGCGGGTACTTCAACCCGATCCAGGACTTTAACCCGGCAGACATCGAATCTGTGGAAGTTTTAAAGGATGCCGCATCTCAGGCAATTTATGGATCAAGAGGGTCAAACGGCGTTATCCTGGTAACTACTAAAAAAGGTCTGCCCGGGGATCACCCGGGTTAATTTCACTACCACGTATGGTGTATCTGAAGCTTTCAGAACGATTCCGATGATGAATGGACAGCAGTTTGCGGATATGAAACGCGAAGCAAACCGTCTTGGCGCCAACGGGCAGTCCGGACGCGCGGCGTGGGGTGATACCGGGTCGACAATACCTGATGACGCAGTAGTTTTTAATGATGCTGTTGAATTGAATTCTGTACAAAACGGCCTTTCAACCGATTGGCAGGATCTAATTTATCAGAGAGGCTCTCAGCTAAACAACCAGTTAAGCATCTCTGCCGGGAATGATAAGTCGCGTATTTTCCTGGCGTTCAGCCAATTTTGACGAAAAAGGCCTTATAGAAGGCGTTGACTATAAAAGGTACACAGGCCGTATTAACGTTGATCATGAAATTAGCAAGGTATTTAAGGTGGGAGTAGCCTCACTTTATTCCCACGTGACCGATAATTTTGGCTCTGGATCCGTCATCTCGGAGGCAGTAAACCAAACGCCACTAGGATTGCCCTATGACGCTAATGGCAATCTTATCTTTTTACCAATATCCGATGGTATCCGTTCTAACCCCTTGTCTGAACTGGTCCCCGGCAAGCGTATAGACGAACGTAAGATTAACCGACTGTTTTCATCTGTTTACCTCGATGTTAATATTCTCAAAGGACTTAAATACAAATTCCTGTTAGGGCAGGATTTGCAAGTTTTTGACCGGGGTATTTTCGAAGGACAATACACCAATACCCGGAAAAACGGATCGCCTTATGCATCAATTGAAAAAGGTGAGTTTTCAGGTTATACCTTAGAAAACCTCGTGACATATGATAAGACTTTTGGTGAACATAGCCTCGGCCTTACCGCATTACAAAGTATTCAAGGGCAGGAAGGTAACAACAGTTTTATGGGCGCCCAAAATATTCCCCACGAAGGGATGTTATGGTATAATCTGGGACTAGGGACGCTTACTGCTAATAACACAAATTTACAGGAGTGGACATTGCCTCCTTTATGGGACGCATTAACTATGCTTTCAAGGGTAAATATCTGTTTCAGGCGATCATGAGATGGGACGGTTCGTCCCGTCTGGCACCGGGAAAAAAATGGAACAGTTTCCCTGGTATCTCCCTGGGATGGAGAATCAAAGACGAAGGTTTTCTTTCAGGTGCTGATTTCCTGAGCGAACTTAAATTGAGAGCATCCTATGGCAAGGTAGGGAATACCGGGGTGCTACCTAATCAAACCCAGGGTATCCTGGCCAATACGTTATTATGATTGGAACAACGTTGATGCCAGAGGTTTCCGTTTGAATCTGCTGGCAAACGATGACTTAAGTTGGGAATATTCTGAACAGTTTGACGCCGGAGTAGACTTTGCATTTTTCAACGGACGTTTGAACGGATACGTAGACTTTTACAGTACATCAACCGGTGTATCATTGTTGTTAAATAAGCAGTTGCCTCCAACCTCCGGATATGCTTATCAGCTGCAAAATATTGGTGGTACAGAGACCAAGGGTTTTGAAATCACGCTTAATGCAGTCATCGTCGATAATCCAAACGGGCTGAAATGGGAGGCTGAATTTAATTTAGGTCCCCTGAATGAAAAGATTGTCGACCTTTCTCTGAAAGGGGCGAACGGCGAAAAGGTTGACGATATAGGTAACGGTTGGTTTATTGGACAGCCTGTCAGGGTATTTTATGACTATAACAAACTTGGAATCTGGCAGGTGGAAGAAAAAGACGCTGCCGCTGGATATGGACAGTTCCCTGGTGAAATCAAAATTGAAGACCTCAACGGCGATGGTAGAATTACGCTACAGAATGATAGAAAAGTAATAGGCAACGATGTTCCCAAAGCCTATGGTGGTTTTAACAACAAGCTTAAGTTCAAAGGTTTCGACTTCTCTATCTTTTTGTACTATAGAACTGGCTTCATGATCAACAGCGAATTCAGCAACGGTCAGGCTACCATGCAGGCCCGTTATAATAATCTTAACGTTGATTATTGGACAATCAACAACCCAACGAACGAATATCCGCGTCCAAACAAGAATCAGGAAAATATCACCTATGGATCTTCACTCAACTACACGGATGGCGGCTTTGTAAAAATCCGCAATATCACCTTAGGCTATGAGCTTCCGCTAAGACTTGCCGGAAAATTGAAGATGACAAAGTTGAGATTCTTCGTGACTGCTCAAAATCCTGTAACCTGGTCAGAATACAAGTTATTTGATCCGGAAAGGGCTGGTAACGTTACGTCTGGACGAAATGCCTTCGAATCGCATGTTCCTGGGTGGTGTTAATATATCGTTTTAGTCAACATATTAAATTGGAATGATCATGAAAACGAAAATAACGAAATCGATACTGGTGACTATCACCCTGGTCGCATTTAGCGCGCAGTCCTGCAACGATTACCTTGATGAAAAATTGGTTTCCAACGTTGCAGCTGATAGTTATTATTCAACACCCGCCGGCCTCGAAGATGGCGCGGATGCTGCCTATTTTTTCCTTCGTGAAATTTACAGCAACGAGCGGGCCTATAGCCTGACCGTTTTTGGTACGGATACGCATACGAACGGCGCTGATGGTGGCTGCAAATGGTTTAATTATTATGACAACGGATTGAACCCCGGCGTAGACATACTGCGTGAAACCTGGAAATTTTTATACCAGGGTATCAACCAGACAAATGCAATAATTGCCCGCGCTCCTGCCGTAGAAGGAATGGCGGAAGACGTAAAAACCACGCGAATTGCAGAAATGCGTTTCCTGCGGGCCTTCTATTATTTTTATCTGGTGCGAATGTGGGGTGATGTCCATTTTAGTCTTGAGGAGACGCTGGAAGCTGAGGTGACTGCTAACAAAACTCCACAGTCAACTATTTATGCCGACGGCTATTATTCCTGACCTTGAATTTGCTATAGCAAACTTGCCAAGCTTCGCAAACCAATATGGCCGCGCTACAAAACCGGCAGCGGAGTTCTTGTTAGGCCAGGCACTCTTAACGAGAGGCTATCAGACAATTTGGAAGCGCCAATGATTTCGTACAGGCGGAAGAGCACTTTTACACATGTTATAGCAGACTATAACTTTGCATTAGTTCCGTCCCACGCCGTGCTTTGGAATCAGGACAATCAGTTAAACAGTGAAGTAATATTGGCTATTCAATACTCCACTGACCTGATCTTAAATGGTGGTACAGGAAATCTTCCGGGCTAGTCGGCTACTATTGCGACTGCAGGTAACCGTGGCCACTTGTATTTTGGAATGGAATACGATATTCAGCCAGGTATGATTCGCGACATCGCGAACGGACGGCCATTTAAACGCTTCAGACTTACCGATTACATGATAGACCAATGGGCAGCTAGCACGTGCCAAACGATCAGCGTTATGAAGATACCTACAAACATGTTTGGTATTGCAATGACACCCGGACTTCAGGAAATGGCATTCCGAAATGGAAACAGGTCCACGTAGACAAGGGTGCAAAAAAGGCCGATGGTAGCTTCGTAACTGCTGCCGACATTGGTAAGAGACGATTTGCAGTTGGTGACACTGCGCTCTACATTCCTGGTCCTGGACAGGATGCGAAGTGGCTAGCGGATGAAAAACTTAAAGTAAGGTATACTGTGATTACAGGTACAAAGGCGTCTTATCCTGCCAGCACACTTCCTACAACTGATCCAAATTATTATCCTTCGGATCCTTTCATTTATAATGAACGGTTATTCCCGACCATTGCAAAATTCTTTGACCCAAAGCGGCCGTCGATCCAACATGAGCAAGGCTCACGTGATTGGTTCCTCATGAGACTGGCGGACGCTTATTTGCTTCGTGCTGAAGCGCGGTTTAAAGCAACAATACTGCTGGCGCCGCCGAAGATATCAACGTGGTAAGAACGCGCGCAGCAAAGCCTGGTAAAGAGGCTGCCATGCAGATAACGGCGGGGATGTAACACTTGATCGGATTCTGCTGGAGCGTGCCTTTGAATTGGATGCCGAACAAATGAGATGGTTCGACTTGGCGAGGACAGGAAAATTGATTGAAAGGGTAACGCTCTATAATGCTCAATCGCACGTTGGTGGAACATTGGCGGGAGCGCCAAACATTAAGCCATTCCATATTCACAGGCCTATACCGCAAGCACAGAGTGATAGAACGTTAGGTGGCTATCCTCAAAACGAGGGCTACTAGGCTTACTAGAAATAAAATTAATCATGCAAAAAAGGATGGCCGGGAAACTACTTTCCCGGCCCCTTTTGTTTATTATCGCGTCGGCTGTTCAACAAACCTCTCAACTATTTTGATCGGGCAGAGCGTTTATTGTAGCAAATTTTTGAGATGATGACGAAATCAACGATATACCTATTTTTGACCCTCTTTTTAATTATTCAGTCGTGCGGAAATTCAGGCCGGGATGCGAAAGAAGCCGATGTTGCTGAGCCTTTGGGGCAAAACAATATGGCCTATAAGTGGGGGAAAATATCCCTGGAGTGCACGGCAAATGACACCGAAAATTTTAAACCCAGGCCTACCATTACATCACGCATATTGGCGCTCATCTGGGTATCCATCTTTGACGCCTGGAGCCGGTATGACGAAAAGGCAACGCCTCTATATTTAACTTCCATCGACAGGCGTCCGGCAGTAGAGCATACGTTGCGAAACAAAGAAATAGCAATAAGCTACGCAGCTTATCGAACGATGCTCAAATACTACTTTTCCGACTCGTTGTTGCTGCGAAAAAAAATGATTGAATTTGGTCTGGACCCCGATGATGTTTCGGAGGATCCGGCAACAGCCGGTTGGGATTGGAAACTTAGCTGCGAAAATGGTGATCGAAAAGCGTCTTCAGGATGGCGCCAATCAAATGGGAGATATGGCTAACTCCGAAGGTATTAGCTTACGGAGACTACACAGGCTATGTTCCCATTAATAGTGCAGATGAAATGAAAGACGTTGCCAAATGGCAGCCAAAATATTTTTCAGACGGAAAGGGAGGAAAATTTGCTCCTGGTTGTCTGACTCCACATTGGGGGAAAGTAATTCCGATTGCCCTTGATTCGGCCAGTCAGTTCAGATCGCCACCACCACCAAAAATCGGATCAAAAGAATTAATTGACGAAGTCAAAGAGGTTGTTGAATTGCAAGCCAATCTCACCAACGAGCAAAAAGCATTAGTTGAATTTATGCGCGATGGACCTAAATCAGTTCAGCAAGCAGGCCACTGGTTTATATTTGCTCAAAATGTCTCGGTGCGAGATCAACATACTTTGGATGATGATGTAAAAATGTACTTTCTCATTGAAGTAGCAGCCATGGATGCATTCATCGCTGCGTGGGACACAAAGATGTATTATGATTTTGCAAGGCCCTATGCATTAGTACACGAGTATTTCCGCGACAAACAAATCAAAGCATGGGGTGGACCCGGGGTTGGGATGATCCAGGTAAAAGGAACTGATTGGAGGCCATATTCTCCCGATACATTTTTATGCCCTCCGTTTCCAAGCTATGTTTCCGGTCATAGCTGCGTGAGCGCCGCATGTTCCGAGTCGTTGCGGCTTTTTACAGGTAGTGACGAATTTGGCGAAGAAGTTAAGATCGTTCCGGGGTTGCTCACCGAACCGGAAAACATTGGCGATACCGTTGTATTGAAATTTCCTACTTTTACTGAAACGGCAAACATGGCAGGATTGTCGCGCGTGCTGGGCGGATATCACATCCGGTCGGATAACGTGGAGGGATTGACGCTGGGCCGCAATGTTGCCAAGGCTGTATGGGAAAAATACCGGAAACATACGGGAGGTTAAATGAGTACGGGTACAAGATTGAATTTTATTATTAAGGAAGAAAAATATGATTGAATACCGATTTGTTATCAGAAAAAAAATATTTCCATCATTATTCTATTTGCTGCTCGTGGCTTTCACCGTGGGATGCCAGGAGAAAAAAGAAGTTGCACAGCAAGTTGACAACACGCCTCCTGCTGACCCAGTATTCAAACGTGTAACCTCGACGCACAGCGGAGTCAATTTTAAAAATGTCGTTGAAGAAAACATTGGAAATTTTTTCGATGTTTTTGCGTATGTGTATAATGGCGGAGGTGTTGGCCTCGGCGATATAAACAATGATGGTCTGGTGGATATTTATTTCACAGGCAATGAAGTTCCAAACAAACTCTACCTGAATGAAGGCAATCTGAAATTTAAAGACATTACAAAATCTGCCGGTGTTGAAGGGAATGGAAAATGGAACAACGGCGTGACTATGGTTGATATAAATCAAGATGGATTTATGGACATCTATGTATGTAAGGGAGGTTGGAAGGAAACGGACCGAACAACGAAAAAACTTGTTGTACATCAATCAAGGGGACCTTACTTTTAAAGAGCAGGCGCAAGAATTTGGACTCGATGAATCCGGGTATTCAATACACGCCTCCTTTTTTGACCTGGAAAACGATAACGACCTCGATGTTTATATCACCAATCGCCCTGACTCTTTTGATCTCCCGCTTAACGGAAATGGTTCGCCAGAAAAAACTTTCGCCGGCACAAAGCAGAGACAAATTGTATCTCAACGAGAATGGAAAGTTCCGGGAAATCGGATTGAAAGCCGGTATCACCAGCAATTTTGGTTATGCGTTAAGCGTAGTTACTTCCGATCTTAATAATGATGGTTATACAGACATTTTTGTTGCCAATGATTTTGCCGAGGGCGACTATATGTATATCAACCAAAAGAATGGCACTTTCAAAGAATCGATAAAAAAGGCGACAAATCATATTTCCATGTATTCCATGGGAACTGATGTGGCCGATATTAATAACGATGGGTTGGAAGATATCATGGTGAGCGAAATGCTGCCGGAAGATTATAGACGATCCAAGGTATCAATGCCTTCGATGGATGTACCGGGATTTTATGCCATCGTTAATGGGGGTATGCACAAACAGTACATGCACAATGCACTCCATTTAAATCAGGGGAATCTTTTCTTCAGCGAAATTTCGCAATTGTCAGGCGTGGCCAAAACGGAATGGAGTTGGTCTTGCTTGATGTCGGATTTTGATAACGATGGCAAGCGCGACATTTTCGTGGCCAATGGATACAAGCGGGATGTCTTCGATGGTGATGCACAGGAAAAGCTCAGTACTTATGTCAGAAGCAATATGCATAAGTATAAATCTCCGCAGGAAATGATGGAAAAAGGATTCAAAGAGTTTATTGAGGTTTATGCTCCCATCAAAGTCAAGAATTATTTATTCAGAAATAAAGGCGACTTGCAGTTCGAAAACGTAAGCGATTTATGGGGTTTTGAAGCGACAAGCTTTTCCAATGGGGCATCCGTTGGTGATCTCGATAATGACGGTGACCTTGACCTGGTTATCAATAATATGGATGAGGAGGCATTTATTTATGAAAATACTTCTGCGTCCAGGAATAATTATTTAAAAGTAAAATTATCCGGACCGACGGGAAATTCCGATGGCATCGGTGCAAAACTAACGGTATATAACGATGGCGCGATTCAATATTTCGAAAACAAAACAGTTCGAGGATATCTATCGTCCAATGATCCGGTAGTGCATTTCGGCTTGGGGAAAACCGACTGAAGTCGACAGTGTAGTTATAAAATGGAATGACGGAAAGGAGTCGGTCGTCAGCAGCTGTCAAGGCAAATCAGTTGCTGGAGGTAAGTTACGATAAGGCTGTACGCAGGGCAACAAAACGAAGTCGTCCCGCCACGCTTTTCAACGAAGAAACTGTTCAACTGATGCCAACGCCGTTCAAACATCGGGAGAATGATTTCAATGAGTACAAAGAGCAAATATTGTTGCCGCACATGTTTTCGAAGAGCGGTCCTTTTATTTCGACCGGAGATGTTGATGGCAGATGGTGAATCAGATTTTTACGTTGGCGGAGCTGCAGGACAGCCGGGTGCATTGTATCTCCAGAAAAATGGAAAATTCAACAAAAAGGAAAATAGTGCCTTTGAATCCGATAAAAAATATGAAGATATGGGATCATCATTGTTTGATGTCGACCAGGATGGAGATCTTGACTTATTTGTTGTCAGCGGTGGAAGCGAATTTTCGGAGGGATCTGACATGTACAACGATAGACTTTATATCAATGATGGAAAGGGTAATTTCAAAAAAGGAGAATTACCGAAAACAATTAGTAGCGGATCGTGTGTCGTTCCTTTTGATTTCGATGGTGATGGGGACCTTGATTTATTCAGAGGGGGGCAGGTTGTTGCAGGTGTTTACCCCAAGCCGCCGAGGAGTTATCGTGTTCGTAAATGAGAAGGGAAAACTTGTCGACAAGACAAAAGAAATTTCACCCGCGCTAGCGGAAGTCGGGATGATCAATTCCGCTGTATGGGTTGACTTGAATGGCGATAAAAATGGCGAGTTGGTGATTGTCGGGGAATGGACGCCAATTAAAATCTTTGAATACAGACAAGGAAAGTTAGAAGACGCCTCCGCTGATTATGGCGTTGACAAAACTGAAGGCTGGTGGCAAAAAGTGGTGGCCGATGACTTGGATGGCGACGGTGACCAAGACCTGATTGTGGGGAATATTGGCGAAAACTATAAGTTTAAAGCAAATGGTGAAAAACCATTCCAGGTATTCGCCAAGGACTTCGATGGTAATGGTACCAATGATATTTTCCTCGCACGATATTATAAGAACGATTTGTTGGTTCCTATCCGGGGAAAGGAATGCACTTCACAACAGATGCCCGTCATTGCCCAAAAGTTTCCAACCTATTTGTCATTTGCGCAATCTGATCTGCCGACAATTTTGGGAAAAGACATAGAGAATGCCATGCATTACAAGGCGCACACCTTTTCAAGTGCGATTGGCGTAAACCAGAATGGCCGGTTTGTCTTCAAAAGTTTACCGGTCGATGCGCAGCTTTCCGCTGTAACCGGAATTATCGTGAATGATTTCGATAAAGATGGAAAGCGTGATATTTTATTGGCCGGAAATAAGTTTGATGTTGAAGTTGAGACGACGCCTGCGGACGCATCGCCAGGGCTTTTTATGAAGGCAACGGGAGATTTGAATTTCAAACCTTTAAAACATTTTGAGAGCGGATTTTTCGTGCCTTACAACGTCAAGGATATACAACTTATCAAAGTAAAAGACGAGTGGGCTGTTATCGTTGGTATTAACAATGAGGGAATAAGAATATTTTCCACAGGTATTCCTACCTCGGGCGAAAATGGATTAGCAATGGCTAAATAAATATCAAAACTCTGATCGACAGGGATGAATACCTGGCACAACGATCGACGAAGGGGAAAAGCCTCGCGTTGTTGCGCCATAATAATATTAGCGATATCAATTTCTGGCGAAAAATGAATATTAATAAAAACCGTGCACTTTAAAACCTTATTACCTTAGTAATTTAGAAAGCATGACAAAACAACCTTATTACATTGTTGTCCCGCAATTCATTCGATGAGTTGTCTCAGATAAGGAGGTAATAGGGTGCATTTCAAATTGTCGCGATAGGATATTAAGTTTAGGTAAACATAACACTTGGTTAGCCAAGAGCTTTATAATGCAGGGTCACTACGATCACAAAGGAGGCACAATGATCACTACGTGAAGCGGTAAAAATGCGTCGTGCGCTTTGTGGTTCGTGGTGGACATTGTGACCTGCACTAAATAAAAGCTGGGTACTAAACGCATTTAAAGCCGCAGCCTAACCGCGACAATTTGAAATGCACCCGAGGTAATAAGGTTAGGTAAACTAAGGACTTACTATTATTAAGGTAATAAGGTTAAGGGTCTCAGACTTTTTCAGCAGACTCTAAATAATTTTAGAAACAAGTATAACTTCCATGACCCTTCGACCAAAAATCATTCTGGCTTTCTGTTTTCAGTTTGTTTTACTGACAAACTGCGGACCACGCCATGGAGAAAATAATGGTAGTGAAATCAACAATCGCCTTGCTGACGCAAGCAGCCCTTATCTGAAAGAGCATGCCGACAATCCCGTCGATTGGTACGAATGGGGAGCAGAAGCGTTAGAAAAAGCAAAAAAAGAAAACAAACCCCTGTTCATTAGCATAGGCTACGCTTCCTGCCACTGGTGTCATGTCATGGAACAGGAATCATTCATGGATACCGCGGTTGCAAGAATTATGAATGAGAACTTCGTGTCGATAAAAGTTGACCGGGAAGAACGTCCCGACATTGATCAGATCTATTTAGAAGCTGCACAATTAATTTCAGGGAATAGTGGGTGGCCACTAAATGCCTTCGCATTACCAGATGGAAAACCTTTTTTTGCTGCCACCTATTTCCCAAAACAGCAATGGATAGACCTTCTTCACCAGGTTGTTACTACCTATCAAAAAGAAAATGCTAATGTTTTAAAACAAGCCGAAGCATTGACAAAAGCACTACAGGATTCAGAGGCATTGGCGGTTCCGGCAAAGGAGAATCCAACGTTAAGCAAGGAGACATATCAAAATATTTTTTCGAAATGGCAAAAAAGTTTTGATTTTAAATCCGGGGGCCTCATCGGGGCGCCAAAATTTCCCATGCCTGTTGTTTGGGAATTCCTCCTGCAAAATTATTATCTGACTGATAATAAAAAGGCTTTGGAAATAGTGACCACCACGCTGGATGAGATGGCGAAGGGCGGTATTTATGATCACCTGGGTGGTGGTTTTGCGAGATATTCCACCGACAACGAGTGGAAAGTTCCTCATTTCGAAAAGATGCTCTATGATAACGCTCAACTGGTTAGCCTATACGCCCACGCCTATCAGGTGACACACTCATCGTTGTATGAAGAAGTAGTCAGGGAAACGTTGGATTTCGTTAAAAAAGAGATGATGTCACCTGAGGGAGGATTCTGGGCTTCGATAAATGCAGATAGCGAAGGGGAGGAAGGAAAATACTATGACTGGACGAAGGCGGAAATTCAAAATTCGCTCGATCAAACAAAAGCAGCAATCCTTACGGATTATTATCAGGTTACCGATTCTGGTAATTGGGAACACGGTAAGAATGTTTTACACGCTAAACTCACCAAGCAGGAGTTTGCTGCTGCCAGAAAGATCAACGAAGAAGAGTGCGTTCGAATGCTTAACGATGCCGAGAATTTGCTTTTGCAGGCAAGGTCTAAGCGCGTGAGACCTTCAACAGATACGAAGATATTGCTTTCGTGGAATGCACTCATGTTAAAAGGCTGCGTCGATGCCTACCTTGCACTAAGCGATCCTGAATACCTTCAGCTCGCTTTGGCGAATGCTCGTTTCCTTGAAAAAAATATGATTCAAAAGGACGGACGGCTATGGCGCAATTTTAGCAACGGTAAAGCTAGTACCGATGCGTTTCTTGACGACTACGCGTTATTGGCAAAAGCATTCATCCATCTTTACCAGGCGACATTCGATATCCATTGGCTTGAAACCGCTCACACAGTTGTGAAGTATGCTATGATTCAGTTTCGCAATAGCCAAAGCCCAACATTTTATTACACATCGCATCAGGCGGAGGATTTAATCGTCCGCAAAACGGAGTTGGCCGATAATGTAATTCCTTCTTCTAACGCTGTCTTTGCTGAGGTGTTATATATCCTTGGCGAATATTATGCGCAAGACTCCTTGATCGAGACGAGTACGTCCATGCTGAATCATGTGGCTAAGGAATTCGCAGCGGATTTGCCATACTACGCAAATTGGGCAAACCTGCTTGGACTAGTCACGTACCAACCGTATGAAGTTGCTGTAATGGGCAGCCAGTCATTGGATAAGAGCAGGAAAATGCAAACATATTACTTACCTACCACGCTTTTTATGGGAGGTGAGGAGGAAAATCTTCCGTTGCTAAAAAATAAGGCAGTAGCGGATGGAACTATGATTTATGTCTGCAGAAACAAGACCTGTAAATTGCCTCAGATGGAAGTTGCCCATGCTATGAAACAATTAATGGTTCGAGAAGAGAACCATTTGTAAGACACCTGAGTAACTGATCGAATTCTTAACGGTTAGTAAGTTTTAGGTAAGTGTTAAAGGTCGCCGGAGAACGACCTTCTTTTTTAAACTAACA
>CAVTZI010000006.1:0-25096 GCA_963739105.1 uncultured Bacteroidota bacterium
AATGCCGCGAAGTAGGACTTAATCATTAGAATCTTAACTGCGGAAATTAGATAAAATCCGCGAGATGGGCCAAATCAATGGTAGAGTAAATGTCTAACAGACCGTTTTGATTTTTATTGATACTCAAATATTTTGCTACTTAAAATTGAATTCTCGAAAACGAAACAGGCCGCGCAAACGCAGGCAATGCGCGGCCTGATTTGCTGTTTCACTGAGGAAAGTTATTCAGCTAGAGCTACCTCAGAATTGAATATCGTAGCAAACTCCTTTGCAAAATCTTCAAGCTTCGTGTTACCGAATTGCGGTTTATTCTTTCTGGCATCGGCTTGCATGTAGCCTTCCCGTATTGCTCTGCCTAAGGCTGTATAGCTTTCTGCGTGCGTCTCTGAAAGTCCTGCTTGAAGATAACCTTGCTTTTGTTGGTCATCGGTGAAAACAATCCAGGGTAAATGTGATTCCAATGGCATTTCCGATAGCCTGTGCGATTTCTGTACCTGATCGTTCATCGCTAATGATATAACGTACTGAATTTCCTGAGAATTTTAAGTTCAATAATTCTTCCAGTGCGACAGTTGCAATATCGTTCGTGTGCGTCAGAAATATTTTTTCACCTTCGCCAAAGTTACCTCCCATAATACCACCTTGTTTAATCATACCTATTTGTGCAAGAAAGTTTGAGTAGAAATAAGAGGGCCGGAGATGCCTGATATTTAAGCTGGGTATTGCGTTCAGAAGTTTTTCAAAGTAATGCAACCCATCCACAGGTCCCACACCGTTGCCAACATCTGCGCCTACGCTACTTAAATTAACAACATATTTTATATCGTTGGCTTGAAGTGCCTGGGCGTAACTTTCGGCCACTTCATTCATGGACTTTAGCCAATTTGTTGTTTGCCAGTTTGGAGGTATCATCGTATAGGCGACATCAGCATTCTTAAACGCTGTCCTTAGAAAAGCGTGTCGCCAACATTGCCAACAAGTGCCGTCGCACCAATACTTTCAATCTCCGGCGTGCGGCTCGCGCTACTTGTAACGACGCGTACATTGTTGCCAGCTTTTACCAATTCTTCAATGATAGGCCTGCTGATATGCCCTATCGATCCTGTAATAACATAAGTTTTCATATTGATTTTTTTATCTGATTCAGGTTGCTAATTTACCGACTTAGTCCTTTATTTGCTAGTAGTTATAATATTGTGATATAGTTACTAAAAACATACTAAAGCTGATAATCAATACGTTATGGAACGAGTTAATGGCTGGAAGGTTGAGAATTGCCCCGTGACTGCAACCATGGGCGTCATTGGGGGCAAATGGAAAATTCTAATAATTTTTCTGATTTATAATGAAGTCAATCGCTTTGGGAAGATGGGCATGGTATTAAAAGGTATCAGCAAACAGATGCTAACGACACAGCTACGGGAACTTGAGAATGATGGAATAATTAAACGCATAATTTATCCAGAGATACCACCGCGCGTGGAGTATTTTCTAACGGAAAAAGGAAGGTCGTTACTTCCGATATCGATCAATGAAAGACTGGGGATTACGAACATTTAATCCCACCTCACGGCCCGGTGGTAATGCGAGAGGAGATGGCACCACTTACCGCTTGAGCCAATTAGTCCCGTGATAACGTGATTCAGGACAAATTGACGGGAACTCATTGGGCAACTTATTTAAGCGGGTTATTTGTGAATGAGCAAAGTGAATACGATGTAATTGTGGTGGGATCAGGGCCCAACGGTTTGGCTGCTGCTATTGCAATTCAGCAAGAGGGGCTTTCAGTTTTGCTGCTCGAGGGGAAAGCGACCATCGGGGGCGGACTGCGTTCGGCGGAACTTACATTGCCAGGTTTTACACATGACGTGTGTTCGGCGATTCATCCCCTGGCTGTAGGTTCTCCCTTCTTCAATTCTTTGCCGTTATCGGAACATGGTTTGGAATTTATTTATCCACCATTGTCGGCGGCCCATCCTTTTGACGATGGCAAGGCAGCATTACTAAACGATCCCCTGCAGAAACGGCCGACAGTTTGGGCAACGATGCTCATAAATATCTTTCGTTGATGACGCCCCTGCTGAAAGACTGGCCATTGATAGCTCCCGAAGTCCTTGGCCCGTTTGGATTTCCTTCACACCCAATTTCATTTAGCCGTTTTGGTCTCAAGGCAATTCAATCCGCGTCGGCGGTCGCGAATTATTTCTCGACAAAAGAGGCCAAAGGACTATGGGCCGGTATGGCAGGGCATGCCTTACAACCTTTGACGAACATAGCATCCGCGGCGATTGGCTTTGTACTTCTTGCGCAGGCGCATCTCAAGGGCTGGCCAATTGCGAAAGGTGGATCGCAGTCAATAGCCGCCGCGTTGGCTTCTTACTTTGTCTCGTATGGGCGGAAAGATTGAGACGAATTCTTATATCCGATCACTCGAACAATTACCGAAACACCGCGCAGTGCTGTTTGATGTAACACCGAAGCAACTGTTAGAAATCGCCGGTCATAAATTTTCATCCTTGTACAAATGGCAACTCAACAACTATCGCTATGGGATGGGCGTGTTTAAAATTGATTGGGCATTGAGTGAACCCATTCCTTTTAAAGCTGAGGCATGCAGACTCGCCGGTACAGTACATTTAGGCAATACGTTTGAGGAAATTGCAAAAGGCGAACAACTTACATGGCAAGGCCAGCATGTTGATCGTCCGTTTGTGCTATTAGCTCAGCAAAGTAATTTTGATATTTCCAGAGCACCCGGCTGGGAAATATACAGCGTGGGCATATTGTCATGTTCCCAATGGTTCGACAAAAGATATGACGGCAGCCATTGAAGCACAGGTAGAACGTTTTGCGCCAGGATTTAAAGAAACTATCCTTGCACGGCATACGATGAATACACAGCAAATGCAGACGTACAATCCCAATTATATCGGCGGTGATATCAACGGTGGCGTTATCGACATTCGTCAACTTTTTACGCGACCCGCCTTGCGCTCCTCGCCTTATCGGACTTCGACAAAAGGTATTTATATTTGCTCATCCTCAACACCTCCAGGAGGAGGAGTTCATGGAATGTGTGGCTATTATGCTGCGAAACGGGCACTGGATGACATTTTTAAAATAAAGATCAGACCCTTGTCCCTCAATAAGCCAAACATTTTAATATAGAGCATGGCTGATTCAATTCAAGTTTCTACTTCTAAACGAATTTCCCTTCACGAAGACTGGACTGTAGTGGTATTGGGATTTTTAATTATCATTCTGTCCATCGCCGGATTCGTTATTCCTGTTCCTTCCTTCTCATGGAAAAATTCTGAGGAATTGTTTAGCAAGGTATTATCTGCTGAAAATTTAGGAAAAGCTGCCTTACAGTTTGCTTTTGTTTTTGCGATCGCCTTGCTGGCGGTCTACCTTATCAACAAGTCGGTTAAAAATGCATTCAGAACTTTTCCACTGCTATTCCTACTTACATTTATCGCGTTGATCTTATCGGGGAACAGCGAAGTAAAAGCTTTGAACCTTGAATCCGTAATTTTTAGTCTTTCCATTGGGCTTGTCGTCAGCAACGTCTTCAAACTTCCTACCTGGATGCGTGAATCTTTGTCAGCGGAGCTGTTTGTAAAAATAGGACTTGTCCTGCTGGGCACTGGTGTGATTTTTTCAGACATCTTAAAGGCAGGAGGATTGGGATTGATCCAGGCATTGGTGGTAGTCTTAAGTGTATGGTATTTTGCTTTTTGGATTTGTAAAAAACTAAAGGTTGATGAAGAGCTCACCATGATGATCAGCAGCGCTGTTTCTATTTGTGGTGTATCAGCCGCCATAGCAACGGCAGGGGCGATCAAAGGCGATACGAAAAAATTATCGTATGTTATTTCCCTTGTATTGATCACAGCTATTCCGATGATGATTTTCATGCCTTACATCGCGAAGTATTTCCATTTTCCCGAAGCGGTTACCGGCGCATGGTTGGGAGGAAGTATCGATACCACGGGTGCGGTAGTGGCTTCAGGTACATTGGTAGGCGAGACCGCTTTGAAGATCAGTACGATCGTGAAATTTTCCCAAAATGTGTTGCTTGGACTTGCTGCCTTTGCGATCAGTATTTACTGGACATATTCCAATCGACTAATGGCGACAAAAATAACGTGGCGAAACCAACACTTGGACTTATCTGGGAGCGTTTTCCGAAATTCGTTCTGGGATTTGTGGCGGCTTCCTTACTTTTTTCTTTTGTGGTGAATGCGGAAACGATCAGCACAGTGAAAGACAGTTTGAAGAGTGTTCAGGCATTATGGTTTGTTCTGGCGTTTACAAGTATTGGCTTGGAAACAAAATTCTCTGACCTGTTTAACTCGAACAGCAAAAAGCCATTATACGGATTTCTTGATCGCGCAGACTTTTAATATTCTGGTTACATTGGTCATTGCTTATTTTCTATTTGGATAGAATTCGGTGAGCATTTTGATTCACCTTTCGTCCCTGACGGGACTTCGAGACAAGGAAATCGCTTTTCTACCAATATTTTTGTCCCTCCGGGACAAACCTGGAATGTGATAGTAAATTTCAGCATGTCTCTTAATGGTCACTCTCGGATCGAATTGTATGCCGTAGGCATTTAATATTGGTAGAAAAGACAAAAAACAAACACCGAATCCCGTAGGGATGAAATGCTTCGGAAAATTTAGCCTGGCGACCATATGTTTGCCAAATTAGAAGGCGCTATGAACCTTATGGCCTTTGTCCGATCAATCCACGATTTTCTTCAATTAAATTTCTAATCTCAAAGGCAGCAGCTTTTAGCCCGGCGTAAAATCTTTCTTCTCTAAATTCCGGAATCATTTCGTCACGAATTATTCTGGCGGCTACCTCATCTTTAATGATTTTCTCCAGCCCGTAACCAACCTCAAGCCTTACATTATGATCTTTGACGGACAATGTAATTAAAATACCATCATCGAATTCTTTTCTTCCTAACTTCATCTTCTCAGCATTTCTCAACGAAAATTCTTCAATCTTTTCACCCTGTAGGGTGTCAACTATTATAATGGCAATTTGAGGTCCGACATTTTTTTCAAAAGCCAAAATTTCGGCAGTCAAATCTTTTTCTTCCGTATCGGATAGAATCCCAACACTGTCAAAGACTCTTTTACTTAAATTATTTTCGTTCTCAGAATTTACTTTTCTGTCGCATGCTGTTATAATCGTAAATAAGATTGCGATGACTAAAAATGTAATCGAATTCGTATTCATTGGAGAGATGTTGACTAAATCAATGTTAAGACGTTTGCAAAAAGGATTTCAGAAACATTAAACGTAATATTCTGCTTCCAGTCATACTAAAATTGCAAGTCATCAGAATCGTTATGATATATATGGATAAAGTCAGTAAAGCTGTTTGCTATTACCCGGTACTCTTCTCCACAGATAGCATAAACTTCATTATTGGAAGTCTCCGTCTCATGGAGACGTATCGCGTAGACAAATAGATGAAATTCATAATCCGCGAAGACATAACAATCGGAATGTTCTTTCAAAGTGTGTATTATACCCTGGTGCTTTGGCGTCCCATTCCACCCTTCAAACTTTTCTTTCAGCGTCTTAAATTCCCTTAACGAATAAAAGCAAAAGAACCTATCGTTATATTCACCGGATGTACCATTAAAGCTCTTAAAGTATTCTATTAGGTCTTGAGGAAGAAACAATTGTTCATTCTTTTGAAAGGATAGAATTTCCTCTGTTGGTGCTGTTGAAGCAACCGTCTTCGTTTCCCGACTGAACAGTTCTTTAGCTTTCAATTTCAGACTCATAGTACACAATAAACTTCCAGATAGACACACGGTAGTAAAGATAGCCACAATCCAATGGAAACCTGAACGGGTTCAACAACAAATCACCCACATTGCGGGTTTTCATCTGGTGAATTAGTCGATTTCATACCCAGCCATAGTGGATGTAGCGCGACCTTGGTCATTCTAAATCATCAATCATTTTTTGAATAAAATCTTTTTCGACTTCAAAGGTTGTTTGGTCATGAGCCTGTGTCAAAAATTGCTTTGCTTTACAGTCATTTCCATCGAGGTGATGAAATTTTCCCAGCGTAATATTTAGCAGATAGTATTGATTTAAAAAGGGGTGGCGATGAAGTTCGTTTAAAATGACAAACGCGCGCTCTTTTTGTCCTGCATAATATAAAGCGATCGCATAATTCAATTCAACAAAAGGATTAGGGTTGCCGTGAAGCAACTGTTCATACAACTTCTGGATGGTGTTCCAGTCAGTGGTGTTAAAGCTCTTAGCCGTGCAATGAATGAAGGCAATAGACGCTTCAAGATGGTAGCTGGAAAGTTTTTCATTTCTGGATTGCAGCAGGAAATCTGTCGCCAACAAAATAAGGTCACTGTTCCACAAGGAGCGATCTTGCATTTCCAAATCGAGTAGTTCGCCTGAAATTCCAAAGCGCGATTTGAAACGTGCACTATTGAATAACATAAGTGCATAGAGAGCAGTTGTTTCATGGTTCGCTAGTCCGCTATCAATAAGCCCTTTCGTCATCAACAGTGCGTCCTCGCAGAGTTCTTCTCGTAGAATTTCTTTTCCCCACGACGATTTGTATCCTTCATTGAAAATGAGGTATAGAATCTTATGAACAATGGGCAGTCGTGGTTTTAATGCAGTGGAGACGGGTTCCTCAAGCAGAATTTTTTCATCTTTTATTTTTTGTCTTGCGCGTAAAAGGATTTTATCAACGCCATCGATCGTCATCGCCAGAATTTTTGCAATGGCCTCCACCTTAAGATTCGCGACATATTTTAAGGTAATAACGACCTGGGTTTTAGGAGTCAGGTCGGGATGAGCACAAGCAAATAGTAATTTCAGTTGTTGATCATCGAATGCAGTTTCTGCAAACTTGATTTCGACTGCTTGAAGATCCATATTTTCGGTATAGCCCTGAGTTCTCTTATCCTTTCGGATCCTATTCAATGCTTTGTGTTTACATACTTTATACAGCCATCCCGTTGCATTGATCGGCAGACCATTTATCTCCCAATCTTTTAATGCCGCAGAAAAGGAGTCCTGCACAATATCCTCTGCAGTTTCAAGGTTTATATCGCGGGAAGAGTAAAGGAGGGAGGCCACCATTTTACCAAAATGGTCCTTATATAACTTGTCAACCTCCCCGTGGACCGATTTCATGTCATTCCGATAATACCGACATTGGTCTCACCTCGATCACTGCCAGTCCCTGTACTACTAATGGGCAAGCTTGCGCAAATGCAACAGCTTGTTCAAGATTTTCGGCTTTGATTATGTCAAATCCGCTTACGCCTTCTTTTGCCTCGATAAAGGGGCCATCGGAAAGTACTTCGTTCTTGCTTACATACCGGCCTTTGATGTCAAGCGGATTTCCCTCTATGTAATTTCCAGATTCGGCAATTGATTCAATCCATTTTTGCATAATGGGCATATTGGAGAATCTTTCATCATCTGTGTAACGCCCGATCTTTTTCAGATCCTCCCGCATGATCAATAAGAATTTTTGCATAGTATATTTTGTTTGGTGAACTTAAAAAGAATATGCCAATACTGGATTTCATTTAAAAATGATTTCCGGAAAATTCGCCCAAAAGCACAAGACCTGTGAAATTAATTGACAACGGGATGAGTATTGACCCGGAGTGAATTACGCTCATATGAGGAATGGTTCTATGGCGAAGTTGCAAGTGAATGACACACTTCATCCTGGAATCCGGACAGGATTTGCAATTTTTCTGCATAAAAAAAGCTTTGATAGCCAAAGCTTTTTTGTGACTTGAAATATTCCAATAAGGAGAAGATATCTTAATGACTATCCTTCAAATGTGGAAGGACTTTTTCCACGGGTTTTGGTTTGAGCTTCATAATGTCCGTGGGGGTATGACAAACAACACCACAGCCGTTGAAGATCACAATAGGATATTTTATCAGATGACCATCATGCACGAGGACTTCAAGCCAACCATCCATCGTAAACGTATTGGTTGAAACCATTGATTTATAATCCGGATGGGAATGGTCGAGCAGATCATTTGGATGGACGCCTGCCATATTTATGATTTCTTTCCAATAAGTAGGGGAGAGTCTTTCATGAACGACATCAACTTCATTGATGTGTGCACAAATATCATGGGCGATGGCCCGGGTCTGTTTGCCTACATTGGAGTGGGGATCATAGACTAAAAACAGCTCATTTGGGTGGAATTGCATGGCCGTTAGGGGTTAGTTAAATGGAATATACTACAAAAATAACTTAGTAACAATCGATTGCACCAATTTGAGGGTTTAATTTATGGCAACAAGATTGCGAATCAGCACCATGATCGCGCTGGGTTGAACACCAATCCAAATTAGTAACAGGGTAAGAATGGACATGGTGACGCCACTGATAATATAAATTGAAGGATGCAGTTGGTCTGTCTCTTCTCTCTCTGCCTCATGCCGTTCTGCCATTGTCGCGATTATTTTAATATAATAGTACAATCCAATCGCGCTATTCACGGCAAGCATCACCACGAGCAACCATTGATTGGCATTTACGCCTGCGGCGACAATGTAGAATTTACCGATGAAACCTGCGGTCAGTGGAATGCCTGCAAGTGAAAGAAGCATCGCTGCAAAAATCGTTGCGGTCAATGGTCGTGTCCAAAACAATCCGCGATAATCGTCTAATAATTCAGCATCGCGATCTTTGTCCGACAGCGTGGCAAGTATACCGAAGGCGCCCGTGGTCGTGATAAAATAGGCAACCAAATAAAAACTAACGGCTTCAACGCCGAGCTTGCCGCCTGCTAAAAATGCCACAAGCAAGTAACCTATGTGAGCGATTGAAGAGTAAGCGAGTACACGTTTCACATTGCTTTGCCTCAACGCGAGAAAATTTCCGATGAACATGGAGGCGATGGCAATGACGGTAAAAATTAAAATCAATGCGGGGTATTTATAGCCATTGATCTCGATAAAGAAGCGAACGAGCAGGGCCATCATGCCGCCCTTTGAGACAGTCGCAATAAAGGCAGTTACTGGTGCCGGTGCTCCTTCGTACACATCCGCGGTCCACATATGGAATGGAACAACTCCGAGTTTGAATCCTACGCCCGCCGTCATTAAACCGAAGCCAGCAAACACAATCAGCGGCATTTCAGATCCGGAAGACAGATGACGCGCAATGGCGGAGAATTCCATTGATCCTATTGCTGCATAGATTAATGCCATTCCGAAAAGAAGAAATGCGGATGAGAAGGCTGCAAGAATTAAATATTTGATACCAGCTTCGTCTGACCGTTCACGCTTGCGCAGATATGCGATCATTGAATAAAGCGATACACTTAGAATTTCCAGTCCCAGAAAAAGTGAAATAAAATGTTTGCTGATCACCAATACAACTGCGCCAAGCGTCGCGAGTATGAGCAAAATATAGTACTCTTCCTTTCTTTCTTCACGCTGTTCAAAGTAGGCATAGGAGATCATGGTGACCGCCAATGCTGTTAACAATATTAATCCGGTATTGAATGTGCCAAATCCATCGAAAATAAAAAGCGGTTCGATTACCCATTTTTGAGCCGCCTTATAAACTGCCAGGTAACCAAAATCTGCAGCCAACGACACCGTTGTAATTACATAAATTACCTTGTGATTTCGCTTTACAGCTATTGAAAACAAAATAAGGATTGCGGCACTCGTTAATATAAAGAGTGGAATGACGCTGAGAAAATCCGTTTTACTCATCGTTACCTCCTTCCTGGCTTTTGACCGACAATTGATCTTGTGACTTTGAAACGGTAATCTCCGATTTTTTCAACGACGGACTCGCGCTACTAACCGTGTTGAGAACGGGTTGCGGAAATACACCTAACCAAATAATAATTATTACTAATGGTACCAAAATGAATTTTTCACGAATGCTGAGATCTTCCAGTTCACGAACCTTTTGTTCGGTGCCGTAGAATACTTTCTGTACAATTCGCAGCGAATAGATCGTTCCGGCAATCAATCCTATTGCAGCTAAGATGGTGAGCTTGTGACTGGCCTGCCACGATCCGATCAGGGTCAAAAATTCCGCGATAAAATTTCCCAGGCCCGGTAAACCAAGTGATGCCATGGCAAACACGAGTCCGATGGTGCCCATAAAAGGCATCTTTTTCCAGAAGCCGCCCATCTGTTCAACATCCCGCGTATGAATCCGCTCGTAAATGGATCCTGCTAAAATGAAAAGGGCTCCTGTGCTGATACCGTGGGTTATCATTTGCATGACTACACCTTGCATAGCCAGGTCGTTAAATGCAAAAACGCCAAGCATCACAAACCCCATATGGCTTACGCTGGTGTAGGCCACCAGTCGTTTTAAGTCCGTTTGAGAAAAAGCCAGCAACGCACCGTAGAGAATTCCCACAACGCCCAATAACATGGCCCATGGCGCAATCTCGCGCGCAGCTTCTGGAAATATTGGAACAACGATTCGCACCAGACCATAGGCGCCTGTTTTTAACAGCAGACCTGCCAGGATCACACTCCCGGCCGTAGGCGCTTCGGAATGTGCATCCGGTAACCAGGAGTGAAATGGTACAACGGGTAATTTGACAATGAAGGCCGCGAGAAATCCCAACATTAACCATCGTCCAGTGTCTTGCGAAAATGTAGTATCTAATAATTGGAAATAGTCGAAGGTATAATTGCCCGATTCATTTCCATGAACGAAGTACAATCCCAGAATGGCCAGGAACATGAGAAGACCGCTTGCTTGTGTGAAAATAAAAAATTTGTAGGCGGCATATCGTCTGTTTTCGTGTCCCCAGATGGCAATGAGAAAATACATTGGGATGAGCATGACCTCCCAGAAGAAATAAAACAAAAACAAATCCATGGTTAGAAACACACCGGTAATACCGGCCAATACCCATAACAAATTGAAATGGAAGAAACCAATTTTGTATTGAATTTCCCGCCAGGATGTAAGCAGCGGCGAAAATACCCAGGAGGAATGTCAGCAATAACATTAACAAGCTTAATCCATCAAGTGCTAGATTGAAGCTGATTCCGAAAATGGGTATCCATGGTACTTCATACTTTGCGAGCCAGGAGGAGTGAGAGCGTTCAATAAGGTAGGCTTGTTCGGTCCAAAGAAGCACGGCGGTGCCAAATTGAAAAGCAGTGCCAGCAGTGAAATCCACCGGGAAAGAATCGGATTCCACCGCTCTGCAATCCAGGCAATAATCCCACCTGCCATAAGTATGATGATGAAGGCTGACAAGATCATAACAGTAGCCCCAGGGTTAAGATTAGAATTGCACCAATAACGATGCTCATAACATACCATCGAAGAATACCTCCCTGTGTCTTTGCAAAAACGTCATGCAAAGCTTCTGAGGTGGAGACCGTTAGTGCATAAAACTTATCAATTACATCTTGCTTGTTGATGATTGCAAGAAAGACGAACGGGCGAACGAAAATAGTATTATACAAAGCATCAAATCCCCACCCGGTAAACCAGAAACGATGAAGACTTCCAACAGAGGCTTTTACACGGCCAGACATTTCCGGCTTCTTCAAATAAAAGTAGTAGGCGATGTAAACTCCCCCTAACGAAAGGATGATCGTAACGAGTTGAACGGTCCACTCCAGTCCAGTTGACGCGTTTGCCTGTAGTGTGATCGTTGGGAACACAGGCTCCAGATATTCAGAGAACAATTCAAGATGTCCCATCGTGTGCGGTAGCTCAATGAAACCGCCAACCAGGGATAGCACCGCTAATATGACCATTGGAATGTTCATTAATTTTCCCGTATGATGTCCTACTGGGGTTTTAGCATCTCCGAAAAATGTAACGAACACCATCCGGAAAGTATAGATTGAAGTGATAAAAGCACCTATCAAGGCGGCGAGAAAAAACCATATGTTTCCTTTTTCTGCGGCCAAGGCGAGCCATAAAATGTTATCCTTACTATAAAATCCTGCGGTTATAAAAGGCAGTGCCGCGAGTGAGGCGGAGCCGATTAAAAAAGTCCAATAGACTAACGGGACTTTGTTCTTTAATCCTCCCATCTTGAACATATCGTGTTCATGGTGCAGCATGAAAATGACAGCTCCCGCGCCTAGGAATAATAAAGCTTTAAAGAATGCGTGGATCATAAAATGAAAAATGGCCGCCGACCATGCACCGACGCCTAAGGCGAGGAACATGTATCCGATCTGACTGATGGTGGAATAGGCAAGCACACGTTTCAAGTCAAATTGAGTAAGCGCGCTAAACCCGGCCAGCGAGAAGTGTCAACGCCCCCACTATACCAACGCTAAGTTGGGCTACAGGAGCGAGTTCAAAGATGACATGAGTACGCGCGATCAGGTATACGCCGGCGGTAACCATAGTGGCTGCATGAATGAGTGCGCTAACCGGAGAGGGTCCAGCCATCGCATCGGGCAGCCAGGTTTGCAATGGTAATTGTGCGGATTTTCCAACGGCGCCTCCTAACAGCAAAAATGCGATGATAGTGGCTGTTTGTGAACCCGCGGTCCAAACTTGAGGAGCTTGTGTCAAAATATCCTGGATGGTCAAGGTGCCGAAAGCGTCGAAGAGCATAAATAAACCAATAGCCATGGCGGTATCACCGACGCGTGTAACAATAAATGCTTTTCTGGCAGCATCGCCATTTTTTTTCTCTTCATACCAAAAGCCAATGAGCAGATAGCTGCACAAGCCTACGCCTTCCCATCCCAGGTACATCAATACAAGGTTGTCGGCCAACACAAGAATCAACATGGAACAGACAAATAAATTCAGGTATGCGAAGAATCTGGAGAACCCTTCGTCATCTGCCATAAATTCAATGGAATAAAGGTGTATAAGAAAGCCGACAAACGTGATGACAAAAATAAATACCAGTGAGAGCGCATCCAGGTGAAAAGCAAAGGAAGGATTGAGTCCTGCAACATCGATCCATTTCCACAAAACCTGGTGGAACGAATCCGTTGAAGAAGAAATAAAGTTCAGGCCAATAAAAATTGTAATGAGTGCTGACAAGCCAATGCTTCCTGCACCAATCATTGAGACGATAGGACGCGAAAGCTTTGTTCCAATGGTGACCAGGAGAAACGCTCCGAGGAAGGGTAGGGCCGGTATTGTCCAGAGGAGTTCTTCATATCCGTTATCCGTTATCCGTTATCAGTTATCCGTTATCCGTTGTTTAGTACTTATCGTTTTGCCTGTCAATCGTTCATTAGTGCGTCTAGCCTGATGGCGTTAATCGTTATCCGTTATTCGTTAGTGGTTCGCCGCACCCTTATCCCTTTCTTCTTTTTTCGCAATTCGCTTTTTCCTTATGTACTCACGCTTTTTTTTGCACGCACCCACGGATAACGGATAACTGATAACGCTCTATCCCTTCATCTTATTCGCTGCATCACTATCCAGTGTTTTAAGTTGATGATAGATCTGTAGTATCAACGCAAGGCCGACTGAAACTTCTGCCGCTGCCATCGTCAGGATAAAGATGAACATCACCTGCCCGTCGGCTTGAGTCCAGCGCGAACCTGCAACAATGAAAGCGAGTCCCGCAGCATTTAGCATGATCTCCACAGAGATAAGCATGAAAATGATGTTGCGCCGGATCAACACGCTGATCAGGCCAAGCATAAAAAGTATGCCTGCCAGTATTAGTCCAGATTCCATTGGTATTTCGTTCATTTCGTTATCCGTTATCCGTTAATCGTTACGTTAATCGTTATCCGTTGTGTCTTCTCCAAAAAGCGGTGAACAATCTTCTTCTTCTGTCGTCCCAGGTGATATGCTCCCACAATCCCGGACATCAACAAGATTCCACTTAGCTCGACGCCAATCACATAGGGCCCATACAACGCCATCCCTACTCCTTTTGCATCAACGGTCTGATAGTTATAGGTCGATGATCCTCCCGCTGTAATAATATAGATTAACTCTCCCAATAAAATAAGCGAGAGAATAGAAGGTCCGATAAAAATTCCGCGCCCAAGCCACTGACGCTCCTGTTCAACGGCTTCCTCCTTGAGATTAAGCATCATGATTACAAAAATGATCAGCACGACAATTGCGCCAGCATAAATGATCATTTCAAGGGCAGCCATGAAGGGAGCACCCAGAATATAAAACACTACGGCAATGGCAATGAAAGAGACTACCAGATACAGCAACGCGTGAATAAGATTATGACGGGTAATCACCATGAGGGTGGCGATTACTGCAATACCGGAGGCGATGTAGAATGTTAGTTGCATATACGTTATCCGTTATCCGTTATCGTTATCAGTTAATCGTTATCCGTTATCCGTTACTCCGACGATTAACGGATAACGGATAACGATACTCATGGTAATAAGCTCTTTACATCCACAGGAGGATCTTCATTGATCGCTTCTCCTTTACCTTTTCCTCCAATGGCGAGTCCTGCTACGTTATAATAATTGTAGCCTGGGTATTTTCCCTGTCCATCAATCAACAAGTCCTTTTTTTCATACACGAGATTTTGACGGTTATATTCCGCCATTTCAAAATCTGGAATTAATTGAATGGCGTATGTTGGACAGGCTTCTTCACAATAACCACAGAAAATGCATCGTGAAAAATTAATTCGAAAAAACTCCGGATACCTTCTTCCATTTTCATCTTCCGTGGCTTGCAACGAAATACAATCCACGGGACACGCTGCTGCACACAGGTAACAACCCACACATCGCTCGCCCATATCAGGATCGCGCGTCAGCACAATTCGTCCACGCCATCGCGTCGTGAGTTTATTTTTTTGTTCCGGATATTGAACCGTTTCACGTTTATGAAACATGTGCATAAACGTGATCCACATACTTCGAACAATACTGAACATAAATTCTGCTTTAATTATTTAATCTTCAATCTTCCAATCTTCATCTTAATCTTCAATCCTATAATCCTAATCCTTCAATCCTTTAATCCTAATACGATCGCCGCTGTCACCATCAGGTTGATCAACGTCAGCGGCAATAATATTTTCCATCCGAATTCCATCAACTGATCATATCGTGGCCTGGGTAATGATGCCCGGAGTAAAATGAACAAAGCGATAAATGCAAATGTCTTCAGGACGAACCACACCAATGGGGGAAGAAAATCAGGTCCGAGCCATCCACCGAAAAACAAACAAACTGTAATGGCTGAGATCAACGTTATGCCTAGATATTCTCCCACGAAAAACATTCCGAACTTCATTCCGGAATATTCAGAGTGAAATCCCGCCACGAGTTCGCTTTCAGCTTCCGGGATATCGAACGGTAGCCGATGGGTTTCCGCAATACCGGCGATAAAGAAAATAACAAAACCGACGAACTGGGGAACCACATACCACATACCTTTTTGTGCCTCTACAATATCATGCAAGCTGAACGAACCCGCCAACAGCACCGTGCCCATGAGCGCAAGGCCCATAAAGACTTCGTATGAAATCATTTGCGCGGCACCTCGCATGGCACCCAATAGAGAATACTTGTTGTTCGATGCCCAGCCGCCGAGTATAATACTGTAGGCACCCATGGATGACATTGCCAGAAAGAAAAGAATGCCAATGTTCAGATCCGTTACGATGATGCCTGGAGCGAAAGGCACAATCACAAAACTTAAAAAGACGGAGACCATAACAATTGCCGGAGCAATGACGAAGACAACTTTGTCAGCAAAAGGTGGAATCCAATCTTCCTTAAAGAAAAGTTTGATGGTGTCAGCCAGAACGATGAACACACCAAACGGGCCGGCGCGATTTGGGCCATAGCGATCCTGCCAAAGCGCTAATAGTCTTCGCTCCAGCCAGATAAGGCCAGGAGCAACAATGAGCAGTCCGCCGAGAACACCCCCGACAATTAGCAAATGATTTATGGTTGACTCTTCCATCGCTCAATCATTTTTAAAAGTTGCAAATGCTGGCAAGTCAACAAAAGGCAAACCTTGTAAACCATAAGGAAGTCCTGCTACACCTGCGGCCATTTCAGAACTTATTTTTACAGGTAGTTTGTAGGGCTGACCGGCAATATCAAAGGCTAGTAACTGATTTTCCGAGACTTTTAATTTATTAGCATCCTCGGAATTTAATAAGATATATGGTTTGGGCGAACGTTCCGCAATTCCCGGTGCATGTTGGCTCAATTCTTCAGAGCCAAAGATATGGTGAACAAAAACCATTAGCAGCCGTCCATCTGCAGGCTTAAACAGAGCGGGCATCGAGGTGAAATAATTGGACTTTTGATTTTGAATAGGCTGCTAAAAGTCTGATGCCTGGATCGCCTCCATGCAACGGTCCGCCTATTTCCTGCTGATATTTATTGATAGACTGAACAGAATTCCATCCTGGAGACCAGAAGAAGGGGATCATTGTCGAAGGGGGTAGCCCTCGGAAACCTTCCATAGTATACGACAAGGAAGAATCCGGATCCTCTGGTGGCTTGGGCTCACTCACATTGACATTTGCCAACATCGCGGTACGTCCGCTAAATCTCTTTACGGCCAGCTTGTAAGGCTGACCAGCAATATCAAATGTTAGTAACTGATTTTCAGAGACTTTTAATTTATTAGCATCCTCAGAATGTAATAAGATGTATGGTTTGGGCGAACGTTCAGCAATTCCCGGTGCACGTTGGCTCAATTCTTCAGAGCCAAAGATATGGTGAAGAGAAACCATTAGGAGCTGTCCATCTGCAGGCTTAAATAGTGCGGGCATCGATGTGAAATAGTTGGACTTTTGATTTTGAACAGGTGCTAAAAGTCTGATGCCTGGATCGCCTCCATGCAACGGTCCGCCTATTTCTTGCTGATATTTATTGATCGACTGAACCGAATTCCATCCCGGAGACCAGAAGAATGGGATCATTGTCGAAGGGGGTAACCCCGGAAGCCTTCCATAGTATACGACAAGGAAGAATCCGGATCCTCCGGTGGCTTGGGCTCACTCACATTGACATTTGCCAACATCGCGGTACGTCCGCTAAATCGATGCGGCTCGCGGGGAACCCGTTGTCCATTGATTCGGTAGCTGGACGGCGGCGACACTTCGACTATATTTTTGAGTATATCGACTTCTTGCGCAATTGCGTGCGTGATATCTCCAAAATTCTCCCATGCGCTCATAATTTTATTTCCAGTAGCCGTGCCGATGTTTAATATCCATCGCCAGCTTTCCTGCACGCTGTTTCCTGGTTCATAAACCTGAAAGAAACGTTGTGCCCGACCTTCATTGTTTACAAGAATCCCATCCGATTCCGCAAAAGTTCCTGCAGGAAGTACGAAGTTCGCTTGTTGCGCGGTGCCGGTACTGGTGTGGTCCAGTACAATCACATGCTTACAGGATTTCAGAAAATCGTTGACTTCCGACCCCTTGCCGTGCTGATACAGGTCATTCTCCAGAATGAAAGCAGTATCTGCGTCTCCCTTTTTTATTCTTGCAAAAGCCTGCGAAAGCGAGCGGCTTCCAATCATTGCAAGACCTAGTGAATTGCATTCAGGAAGCGTCAGAACAATTCCTGTTTCTGAATTTTTTGTCGTCAATGCCCAGGAAATGTTTGCAGCAGCTTTGATAATATCTTGAGATCCTAAGGATGTTCCTGAAATGATAACCGGTCTCTTGGCCTTGGATAATGCCTCAGCGATTTTGTTAGCCCGGGTCATTATCTCCGGACTCATGTTCGCTACGGCGGGAATGGTATTATCAAGAAGGTTTGCTATCGCGAAGCCTAGACGTGCAATATCATCTGGAGCGGCATGGAAAGTTTCTGTTGCAATATTGTCGAGTTTGGTGGTGTGAACGCTGGCAATAAAGAGCGGACCGGTTTGATCCTGCATGAGCTCCCGAATGGCGGCATCATTCCATATCGGAATGCTTACTCTCGTTTGATCTTGCAGCGGCTGTTGCCTTGTGCTTTGTCGCACGGCAAGGGCTAACATCGGAGCTGTATTGGTTAGATCTTCACCCAGGATTAACACGGCGTCCGCCGATTCTACTTCTTTTAACGAAGGTGTCCGCGTTGGTCCACCTTTCAGAATATCAAATACAAGTTTGGCGAGGGCTTGTTCCTGATCGGAAACACCGTTATAAAAATTTTCTTCTCCTACTAAAGTCTTCAATGCAAAGTTAGATTCCAGCGAGGCACGGGGCGAGCCGATACCAATAGCGTTGGAGGTTGACACCACACGTGTTACTTCCTCTAGAATTTTATCCTTGTTTACTTCCTCTTTATTGATAAGGGGTTTACGAATTCGTGAAGGTGCATTGACGAATTCATACCCAAAGCGACCCCGGTCGCAAATAAAATAACCATTGACTTCGCTATTGTACCGGCTCGTGATCGAACGGAGTCCACCGTAGCGTTCACCGGCGATTGTATTACAACCCAGGCTGCAATGTTGACAAACAGACGGCGCAGTAGTCAGGTCCCATTTTCGCGTATAATGCTGCTTAAGGGTTTTATCTGTGAATACTCCGGTGGGACAAACTTCGGTGAGATTTCCGCTGAATTCACTTTCAAGAGCGCCTTCTTCGTGGCGCCCGAAATAAACATTGCTCCGTGAAGCAAATACATCCAGATCGTCGCCGCCGGCATAATCTTTATAGAACCTGACACAACGGTAGCACTGAATGCAACGGTTCATTTCATGGTTAATGAATGGGCCAAGGTATTGATTGGTATGCGTCCTTTTTTTGAATTGAAACCTTCTGTAGGCATGTCCTGTCATCACGGTCATGTCCTGGAGGTGACACGACCCGCCTTCATCGCATACTGCGCAATCGTGGGGATGATTGGTCATCAGCCATTCAATAACATGATCACGAAATTCATGTGCTTCCGGATCTTGAATTGAAATGCGTTGATTATTTGCCACGGGTTCCATACACGACATGATCAATCTTCCCTTTTTGTCGTCTTCATCTTTAAATACTTTCACAGCACATTGACGGCATGCACCTACGGAGCCCAAAGCTGGATGCCAGCAGAAATAAGGAAGATCAAACCCAAGGGTCAGACACGTCTCCAACAAATTTTTGCCGGGCTTTACTTCGTAAGGTTTGTTGTCGATGTAGAGTGTCATGTTCCGTTATCCGTTAATCGTTATCCGTTTGTGATACCTTTGTGCCTTGGTGTCTTTGTGGCGAAGCGCTGCGCTACGCTTTTGCCACGAAGGCACCAAGACACTAAGGTTCACAAAGGGAGAAATATTTTTTTCATTGTCTTTCATTTAAGCCATCACTGTTTGATACGTGCATACTTTTTCATGAATATGTTTTTCAAAATCTTCGCGGAAATATTTCAATGCACTTTGCAAAGGCTCCATAGCCCCGGGAGCAAAGGCGCAAAATGTATTTCCAGGTCCTAAATATTTTGTATGAAACTCCAGCAACTTCAAATCCTCCATCCGTCCTTCACCCTGATCAATGGCCGCAAGTATTTTCTCGACCCAGGGAAGTCCTTCGCGACAGGGCGTACAAAATCCACAGGACTCCTGTGCAAAGAAATGCTCCAGGTTTTTCACAAACCCCACCGGACAAGTTTTATCATCCAAAATAACCAGCGTCCCTGTTCCCAGACGGCTTCCGGCGGCCGCGACAGAAGTATAATCCATCTTCACATCCAAATGTTGTTCGACCAAAAAATCCGTAGAGGCGCCACCGGGCAATGCACCTCTGAATTTCAAACCATCCTGCATTCCGCCAGCATGTTCTTCAATCAATTCCCGCATGGTTACGCCCATGGGCAACTCCCAGGCTCCTGGTCGTTTTACCTTTCCGCTTACGCCATATATTTTTGTGCCTGCATCGGTCGTCAAGCTCAACTCCTTGAACCAATCCGCACCATTATTAATGATGTGAGGCAAACAACAAAGTGTTTCTACATTATTTACAATGGTAGGTTTCCCAAACAAGCCACTCACTTGTGGAAATGGAGGCTTTGCTCTTGGTGTTGCTCGTTTTCCTTCCAGGGAATTCAATAAGCGCAGTTTCTTCACCACACATATATCTGCCAACTCCCGTGTGGAGATGCATGTCTAAATCGTATCCCGACCCTAGAATATTCTTTCCCAGATAACCGGCTTCATAGGCTTCAGCAATTGCTGTTGTAATCGCCGTGGCAGCTGTCTTATATGCCCATCTCAGGTAGACATAAGAAATGTCCGCCTGAATGGCAAAGGCTGCGACTATCATTCCTTCAATCAACTGATGCGGCGTGCACTCCAATAAAATCCTATCTTTAAATGTTCCCGGCTCCATCTCATCTGCATTGGCAATAAGATATTTAGGTTTCGGTGCATCGAGTGACACAAAACTCCATTTCATTCCAGTGCCGAATCCGGCGCCACCTCTACCTTTCAGGTTTGATTCCTTAACCAGATCAGTAACGGCTTTAGGCGTCATCCCCTTTAACACTTTACGCACGGCCTCATAGCCGCCCACTTTCTCGTATTCTTTCAGCGTAAGCGGTCGCTGATCAGCGCGTATATGTTGGGTTAGAGGTTTTTCCATGTGAACTCAGAATTTAAAGCGCATTACTATTCATATTTGCTAAAATTTCATCCAGTTGATCCGTTGTAAGATTTCTGTACAAATCATCGTCGATCATCAATGCTGGTGCGCAATCACAGGTTCCCAAACAACAATTCGGAAGCAGTGTGAAGCGATCATCTTTTGTTGTTTCTCCCAATTTTATTCCCAGGTGACTTGCTTAAGTGCTGCCAGAATATTTTCATATCCCATCACCCAGCAGCTGATGCTATCGCAAACCAGAATCACATGCCTGCCAACAGGTCTTCGGAAAATCATGTTGTAAAATGTAGCTACCGAATCCAGTTCTTCCGGAGACATTCTCATATAGGCAGCAACTTCGCGTAAACTTTCATCGGATACCCATCGGCGATGTTCCTGCACAATCTTTAAAGCTTCGATACCCGCTGCTTTTCTTACAGGCACCAGGCTGATGGCTTTTTCTATTTCGTCTATTTCTTCCGTTGATCAACATATTCAATAGTTGATAACTTTTATCTGATCAATATCCGCCAGCACATAATCCATCGCACCCAGTATACTTAACAAATCAGCAACCGTATATCCGCGGCTGATATATGGAACCATCTGCATATGCGCAAACGATGGAGTTCGAATTCTCACCCTGTAGGGCGAAGTATTTCCATCACTGATGGCATAATATCTGTTCGCTCCTTTGGTAGCTTCGATACAACTCATCGCTTCTCCCGGAGGAATAACTGGTCCCCAACTCACACCCAGAAAATGGGTGATGAGCGTTTCAATATCCTGCATCGTATTTTTCTTAATGGGTGGTGTTGTGAGCGGATGATCTGCTTTGTAATTGCCTTCCGGCATATTTTTCCAACACTGTTCGATGATGCGAAGACTTTGTCGCATTTCTTCAACCCGAACAACGGCACGGTCAAAACAATCTCCATTATTTCCAATGGGAACTTCAAAGTCAAACATTTCATATCCGGAGTAAGGACGTTTTTTTCGGAAGTCCCAATCAAAACCACAAGCCCGCAGGTTAGCACCGGTCGCTCCCCATTCGATTGCTTCTTCTGTTGTAAAAATTCCAATGCCTTCTGTCCGCGCTTTGAACAAACTATTTTTTATGACCAGGTTGTCGTATTCGCGAAGTCGTGCCGGGAAATAATCAATAAATTTTTTCACCAGTGCTTCCCATCCTTTTGGCAGATCCTGAGCAACGCCACCGATGCGAAACCAGTTGGGATGCATGCGTCCGCCACAGACAGCTTCGACAATATCAAAAACTCTTTCGCGATCGGTGAACATGTAGAACACGGGAGAAAGTTGGCCGACGTCCTGCGCAAATGTTCCATACCAAACCAGGTGACTGGCAATCCGGAAAAATTCGCACATCATCACGCGAATAACTTTCGCCCGATCGGGCACCGTAATGCCTGCCAGTTTTTCAACCGACAATAAATAGGCGAGATTGTTATTTACACCACCCAGGTAATCGATCCGATCAGTATAGGGTATATAGGTGTGCCATGATTGACGTTCTGCCATTTTTTCGGCGCCGCGATGATGAAACCCGATATCAGGTACGGCATCCACGATATCTTCTCCATCCAACTGTAGGATTATACGCAAAACACCATGCGTGCCCGGGTGTTGAGGTCCGATGTTCAGGAACATAAAATCGGAGTCTTCGCTTTGAAGTTCCATGCCCCATTCTTCGGGCTGGAATTGCAAGGCTGATTGCTCGCGATCTTGTTTTTCATCCCACAAGCGGAAAGGACCCATTTCAGTAGCCCGCGCGGGATGTTCTTTTCGCAACGGATGTCCTTCCCAGGTCAGCGGCATCAATATTCGCGTCAGGTGTGGATGGCCGTCGAAGCGGATGCCGAACATGTCGTAGACTTCACGTTCATACCAGTTTGCATTGGCCCAGATTGTAGTAATACTGGGTGCAGTGGGATATTCTCCTGTCAAGGGCTACTTTAAGCCGCATGAAATGAATTGCGTACTAAATGAAAAGAGGTGATACACCAGCGTAAAATTCGTCGATGGATAATCAGGATCTTTCTTTCGGCTTCGTTCATCAATAGCAGTAAGATCAAACAAGAAAGGGAAGGGGTGGGCAATTTCTGTTTTGAGATATTTGAGAACTTCAACAATACGTTCCAACGGTACCCAAAGGGTGAGGATCTCATCCTTTGTTGCTTGTTTGGTGAAAGTTGTTTCACCAAACTTTAACTTCAACTGTTCTGTTGGATCGAAGTTCTCCATACGTTAAGTGGACTTTCATGGTCCACAGGTTACAATTCATATACTCCTTCAGTTCATATTTTCATTCCCAAGATTATCGTCCGCATGTCAAGCGGCACTTATGTTTTAGATTCTTAAAGTTCTGATTAACAACCTCAAATCGACTCTTTTCAAACTTCATCCGGTGAGCGGAACGTTACCATTTCTTTCCGCTTTTCATATCTTCTTTCTTTTACATCAATCTTTTCTGGTTTAATAACACCTTGTTCTCCGATGACCCAACTCAACGGACGTTGTTCTTTACCCACTGACTCTGCCAGTAACATCAAGCCTTCCATAAATGCATCAGGTCTGCGGAGGGCAACCGGGCACATAAACATCAACTGGTAGAAATTTATCAACACCCTGAACCACACTATATATATCATACATACCACCTGAGTTGGCGCATGATCCCATGGAAATCACCCACCGTGGCTCCATCATTTGTTCATGAAGTCTTTTTATAATCGGCGCCATTTTTATAAAGACAGTTCCGGCAATGATCATGACATCGGCCTCGCGTGGTGTTCCTCGTATAACTTCAGCACCAAATCGCGCAACATCATATTTTGGTGTCATGCTGGTAGCCATTTCCACAAAGCAGCAGGACAATCCAAAGTGAAATGGCCACATCGAATTCCTGCGGCCCCAACCCAACAGACTTTGTACGGACGTGAGCATAATACTTTGATTCACGGTTTCTTCAAAAGAGCCTGTGCCTTTCAATGCATTAACCGGTGCATTCGGGTTTACTTAGCCACCATTTCATTGCTTGTTGCCTTTACGGGTTAATTTTTTATAAGCTTTCAAAATTTTCTTTCCATCAGGACCAAAATCCAGCGCTCCATTCCTCCATTCATATATAAGTACGACAAAGAGAAGGATCACAAAAACACCAACACCGAAATAGCCGAACCATCCGAGTTCTTTAAAGGCAATTGCCCAGGAAAAAATGAAAATAGTTTCGACATCAAAAATGACGAAGAGCATGGCGATAAGATAAAACTGAGATGAGAAGCGAAGGCGTGCGGAGCCGGTACTTAGGATTCCACCTTCATACGGCTCATTGGTGGCGCGTTCTTTATGACGCTGCCCCAATACAAATGAAAGACCTAGCATTATGCATACCAGGCCCAACACAATAGCCCCATAAAGCAGAAGGGGCCATAAAGGAATAGTATTATCACTCGAAACTTCCAAAGCGATTTGCCTCCCGCAAATATTCTTTTAGGTTCGAAATTCTAAATACCAACCAAAATAAAAGTTGCTCAGGAACCTCCAGCAGTCAGGAAGTTTTTACGTGGGCAACCGATGAATATAAATTACTAACCAGATTGGGAGTGGTTAGTTTTTTTTGAATTGAGATTTGTCTTGCGATGAATTGAAGGTAAAAGATTTAACAAAAAAAACAAAGGACAAACGATTGTTATATCTACAATCGTTAAAATAGTTAGCGACTGTGCTGACGTGTCCTGCAAGCAGTGATCGCAAACACACGCTATAAGTGTTCTTAAGAAATTTGTATCGGGATGTAATTCACCTTGTTACAGCGCTAGTATTTTTCATGAAGCAAAAAAAGCAAATGGCTTTTTACGTTTCCCCATTCATTTTCGATGATGCTATAAACAACTGTATCGCGAATGGTTCCGTTTGAACTGATCCTATGATTGCGTAAAATTCCATCTTGCTGAGCTCCCAATCGCATAATAGCCTTGCGGGATTGTTCATTGAACCGATGGGTTCTGAATTCAACGGCCAGGCATTTCAGATTTTCGAAAGCATGCTCTAGCAGGAGCAGTTTGCATTCTGTATTTAACGGTGAGCGTTGGACACTTTTAGCATACCAGGTTGTTCCAATTTCAAGACGTCGCACATCCTTTTCGATATTCATGTAACGGGTGGACCCAACGATCTGGTTATCGCTTTTCCTTATGATTACAAATGGAAGTGAAAGACCTTCACTTTGTTCCTGCAGGGCTTTTTTAATCCACGCTTCCATTCCTTCCGGTGTGGGCACAAAAGTGTACCATAACTTCCATAACTCTCCATCTTTGACTGCTTCTTGCAAACCTTCCAGGTGCTGAATGTCTAACGGTAATAAAGAAACGTGGTCGCCAGTAAGGGTGACAGAAGTAGGAGGGTAATCAAATTGCATAGTTGGATAATTAATTTATGAAGATAATGCTTTCAACGTTTACGTATCAGTGTGCGTGTTTCAAGAACATTAGACGTAAGTCCAGCCTTAAATGTTCTAATATATCCACTTGTATTTT
>CAVTZI010000007.1:0-30899 GCA_963739105.1 uncultured Bacteroidota bacterium
AACTCAATATACGCATTGCGTATATTTCACGGCAACTATACGTATTGCGTATATCTGCATTTTGTGCGAAAGGTAATCACGATGGTAAAATATCATAAAATATTTAGAGTCTTGACAAAACCGCTGGATCGCGTGTAACCATTTGTTGTCGTTTGTAAAGGGATAGGTGAAACTCGAAACAGGATCTTGATTCGACTGCACTTCCAACCTGGGCAGTTTTTTCCCACCAGATACATCGGTTTGGTAAGAAAACGTCCCGAAAGGTTGAAAGAGCTTAAAACTTCCCGAAAGTTTGGAACTTTCGGGAAGTTGAGGAGAGGTTCGTGTATACACACAAGAGCACTTTTCCTTGTTGAAAAGCGTTCTCATGTTTATATCAATTTAATTGTTAAATGGATTTCAGGTATTCAACCAAATTATCTTTTTCAGTTGGGGTCAATCCCAATTGGAGGTGATCGTTGTAATGATTGACAACATCATCAAGCGTAGCAAACCGACCATCGTGGTAGAATCCGCCTTTTGCCCTTGCAAATAAACCTCTCAATGGAGTAGTCCGATATTTTCCTGTCGGAGACCTGCTTGCTTCAAAGTCATCGATACCCATTTCTTCAGGAGTATGCAAAACATTGTCCGCAAAAATAGGAGCCTTATGGCACGTTGCGCAGTTCGCTTTACCGGTAAATAGGTTTTGCCAAGGTCTGCGGACGCTTGGTCGTAACTACTTACAGGAGGAACGGGCGGGTCAAGGGACAATTGGTATTCTCTTAACGCAGGCAATTTAGAAGTTACTAAATCATTGCTGACAGTGACATTGTACAAACCATTTTCAGTGGCAATCGGATACTTGGCAGCATCGTTTATCCTGGGATCGGAAAAGTTGCCTGTGCCATGCATTTCGTTTACGGCTACCATATTATTCCAATAGGATAAGCCACCCCATCCTGTATAAGTAGTAAGTTCAATTCCCTGCATGCCGTATGCAGATGGTATCAAGTCAGGCTTAATTGTTCCGTCAGGGCGTAGCGCTTTTCCATCTAAAAACAGAACAGCATCATATTTACCGGGTCCCCAGGCAGCAAGCACAGTTCTTAAAGTTGCTTCATCCACATTCAGCAGGTCAGCAACTGGTTTTGCATTATCCGTAAGGGAAATGATAGCACCTACATTCAGGTCCCGGTTTGCCCATCCATCCAGCCGTTTTCCAATGCCTGGGCTAAATGAATCATCTACTGTTGAGTGACATACTGCGCAAGTTACGCCCAGTGAAATTAGTTTACCGTCTGTATCAAAGCTTCCTTTCAATCCAACTACTGCATTGAGCTTAATAGGGCAACCGTTGTAGCGGGGTCGTTTAAATCCACCTGTCCGGCATTGATGCTGTAACCAAGCTGGCGGGCAGCGCTTCAGCATCTACTTTTAAACCAACAGCCAAAGCTGTGGCCGGACTAACACCAGGACCAAAACCTCCGTTAGCTTCTCCTAAAATGGCTTTGTCAATGTGCAAGAGATCAGTCCAAAAAACTTCATCTCCAAACGCATCAAATCTAAAAATTTCCTTACCCTCCGCGACCAGTGCAGGATCAAGCACAGGTTTGTCCAAAGCCGGGCCCGGCATCATCCTCGTCACATTGGGTGAGTGTAGTCACATTAATAATGAGATTACACCAATCATTATTAGATACTTCATAGTTTACATTTTTCTCCCACGTATTATACCACTACTCATTGTTTAGAGTGAGGCTAACCTAAAAGGTTACAAAATTTAATTTTTATTTTAAGAGGCGTGGGAATACTGTATGAACTGTAAACACCAATGTTGGCATGAGCGGAAAACTGTGTAAAAAATACCACACATTCGTTTTAAATTTTGCTTCAGTAAAGCATTTTTTATAAAAGCTTGTGTTAGCCTTTGTGACAGCTGCACCGGCTCTTCGTCAAGCAAGTGTGGGTATAACACGATGCAAGTAGAGTAGGATTGTGAATCGATTTTGACAAAACTTCCCGAAAGTTTAAAACTTTCGGGAAGTTGAGGAGGGGTTCGGGAAGTTGAGCCTATGGCCGGAAATTGACCTGGCGCATGCTATTTCTTTTTCGCTTTTGCTTCCCCGATTAACTGCAGGTCAACATTCTGTTTTGAAATGTAACGGTAATTTCCCTTCCCTAAATCCGCTAAGTGCTCGAGCGTTTTAGATGCTCCTGCCCCCTTTCCAAAGTTGAAGACCGACAGAAAAATATCTTGCTTCGAAAATTTTTCAATTAACTGGCGAGTCTCTTCGTTCAATCCAAATTCACCATCCGTCGCCAGAATAATTCTGTTGTTACCTCCGCGAATGTAATTTTCATCGGCTACCTTATAGGCCAGTTTCACGCCCGCGTTTCCATCCGTTTTTCCCGAAGATTTCAAATCGTTGATCGCGTCTTTAATTTTTTGTTCCTCTTTAAACGACGTTGCTTCTAACAACGTCTTTGGTTTTCCCGAAAAGGCGATGATAGAAACTTTATCTTCTTGTCGCATCATAGAAAGTAAATCAAGCACGGACTTTTTTAGAAGCGGAAGCTTTTCCGGTGTATTCATAGAACCGGAGACATCCAACAACAAGATCATATTGTTGGTGGCGTATCCCTCCATCGAACGCAAGTTTCCACCTGGTTCTGGAAGATAGACTGTATCCCTCCTTTCGATGTACACCGTGTCGTGTAGCACGGTAGTTTTTTCAACAACACGCACCGGCTGCTCCTTTGATTCAACAGCTTTCACGTCGGCTTGCTGTGCCGTTGTAACTGCGACAACGGGTACGACTTCCTGGGCCGGCGCCTGAGTCTTTTGAGATACTGGCGACGTTTCCGATTTAGCTTTAGGATACTCCACCTGGAATAATTCAGGTTGCTTAACCGTTTTCAAAAGGAGAATATCCTTCGAAAGCTCGCAGAACTTATTGTAATCATCAACAATATCATTGTAATGATATACTACATAATAATAGGGATGTTGGTAGCGTGATGCAGTTGACGGTTTGACTTTATGCAATGCCTCACTCAATGACTTTGATGATTCCGGAAGATCTTCATACGGTGTATAGGGACAAAGACCGTTGTTCCTGCCAATCTTCTGAATTCCTTTCATGTTATCATACTCTTTTGAAATTACTTCCCGTAATTTTTCATCAATCTTTTCTGTAGGAATCGTGATGGATGGATCGCTTTTGTAAAATGCTTTTGCCTTGAACACTCCTTCGTGATCCAGATCGGTTAACTGCTGCAATGCTTTTCCGGAAACATACCAGGAATTCGTTGTATTCAACGGCGCATAGGCTTCATAGACGGTACGAACATCCTGATACAGTAATTCTTTCCGTTCGTCCCATTCATCAAACAAAACTTTTTGACGTTCCAGTATCTCGTATACTTTTTTCAGGCGATCTTTCTCATATCTTTTTTCTTTTGTCTCAATTTCAAGCGAGGCACTAAGATCATCCATCTCCTTTAAAATATTCAGGAGAACTTCGGCCTGGTCATTTAAGGATTTTGCAACGCCGGGAGGCAAGACTTTACTGTCGGCGACAGCTTTTTGGTAACTTGATAGCGGAACTTGAAAATCTTCATAGCTAAAAGACATTCCCCCGGTACGGGTATACGTTTCTAATGTTTTATAATAAGACGCAGAAGAATTAAAACTTCCCAGCGTCGCCTGCAGTCTCCTCGTCTGACTCCACATTTCATTGATGTAGCTGATGTAATTGGAAAGCGACTGATAAACGGGCTTTGAAATCGCTGTTTTAATTGGCGCAATTGACACCGGCTTCCGGGGAATGTCATTGAATTTTTTCACCTCCACATCCACAACCTTTTCTTGCACCCGGATTTCAAATCCAGGAACGTAGTTGATCAATTTCAACCCTCGATACCCATTTTGTTCGGCGTATTGCAAAAACATGTTATAATCCGACACCAATGTTCCATTAACATAATTAATCAAGCCTAGATAAACATCGTTCGAATGTTTGTCCGATTTTTTTGCTTCAAAATTGTATTCATCGAGCCCATTCCTTTTTGTACTGAGGACCGAACTCAACGAACTTTGAAAGCTGGTCCACATGCTGGACGCCGGATATTGTAACGCCGGCTTGAACTTTTGCAAAGCATTCAATTGCGCATCGGTATCCAATATGCTCTGCTCCAATTTTTCAACAGGCCATCCGGTATGCACATCTTCTTTAATATTGAAAGTCCATAAATCGAGAAAGGCTCTTTCTCTGCCAACCTGCGCACGCATCATTTCATCCGCTTTGTGATAAGCATTTTGCGCAGAAGCAGCCGTTAATTTTTTATACCCAGCTTCCAAATCAAGCTGCAATGCATTTTGTTTTTTCCTGTAATCGCCCACCAGGATCTGAAGTTCACTTATTAGCGTTAGAGCTTTAGCGAAATCATCATTTTTATAATCTTCAAGTTTATGGTAGGTGTCGAGTGCCTTGCAGGCGACATCAATTTTTTCCGCTGCCGAATGTAGTTCTTTAAGCTTTGCATTCGCCGTAACCGTCATCGCTGCAGGCAGTGACTTGGTTTGATTGGTCGCATTGTTCCAATAATAGTCATCCAGTTGTACCGGGCAGGTAAATCGCGGCGTTCCCCATGATTTTTTCTGATGTATCGTGGGATAATAGGCGATGATACTTTTTACCGTAGCGGTAACTTCTTCAGCCGATTGATTGGCATAATCGACGTAGCTGTTTAATGCTTTTTGTTGAATGGACGTAATCTGGCAAAAACAGGTGAACGACAGCGGCAGCAGACAGAGAATTACAAATGTTCGCATAAATGGCTAGTGGGGATCATAACAAAAATAGCAAGGAAGGGTGAAAGCAAAAAGCTAAGGGTGCATTTCAAATTGTCGCGGTTAGGCTGCGGCTTTAAATGCGTTTAGTCCCCAGCTTTTATTTAGTGCAGGTCACAATGTCCACCACGAACCACAAAGCGCACGACGCATTTTTACCGCTTCACGTAGTGATCATTGTGCCTCCTTTGTGATCGTTGTGACCCTGCATTATAAAGCTCTTGGCTAACCAAGTGTTATGTTTACCTAAATTTAACATCCTATCGCGACAATTTGAAATGCACCCAAAGCTAAAAGCCGAAAGCCAGGGCGTGCGAACTTCAAGGTGCACCAGAATATTGTTGACGGTAAGAATAGACGGGTAAAAAAAAAAAAAAAAAAAAAAAAAAGATGAAAAAAAAAATTGATGGTAGGTGAAAGAAAAAAGATTGAACAATCATGATGAACATTTCATAAAAATCGTTCACCGACTTCTTTCCAGTTATTCAGTCGTGGGTAAGTATGAACATGGAGGTTATGCGGCGCTGAAAAAATATATTTCTCGCCGTTGAATGTTTCAAGGTTGTAAGCAAGATCATCGATCATATAATCACCATGAACAACAGCCTTGCTGCCACAAAATACAATTTGCTTCCAATGCAAAAACTTAAAATGTTCTTCCAGCCATTTTAGTTTTTCAAATAGCGACTGCGGAAATTCCATCGCTGCGGAAACTATAAACAATTCATATTTTTTGTTTAGCTGCTCTAGGATTTCCTGGCTACCTTCATGTGGAGTCATGGTTCGAAAAAATGTCTCCCGAAAAGGAAACTGCTGAATGATATCGTGATGGCCTGGGAAACCTAAACCTTCATCCTGGTGATTCAGGCTTTCGCGCGTTACACGGATACCAAATTCCTTTTCATAAAACTGGATGAACTGTCCTGTGGCATCGGCAATGACATCATCCATATCAACAATTAGTCGTTTCATCGATGTGAATTTATTATATTCAACGGAGTAAAGATGTAATTTTCATAGGAATGACGGAGCGCGATGAAATTATTGTTTTCAGAAAATTTGAAACTTCTATTGAAGCCAATATTGTGAAATCAAAACTGGATGCCTATGGCATTCCCTGTTTTCTAACGGAAGAAAACATGGCCAATCTGTATCCTGGTGCCAGCAGCCTGATGAATTTCAATGTCCGTCTCCATCTTTTTTCACGTGACCAGGAAAAAGCCCAACACATTTTGGAAGAAGAGCACCTGGAAATTGACGATGAATCTACAACCAAATGTCCAAAATGTAAATCCCGCAACCTGGAGCGCGATTTTCCGAAGAAATTTTCTTTAACCTTCGCCTCCACCCTGAATGTTTTATTTTTTGGCATTTTTTTCCCGCACAAAAAAGTATTCCGGTGTTTGGACTGTGAATATGAGTTTAAATGATGGCCGGATTTGTTACTATCTCCCGGGAAATTATCTTGCATCCTGATAAAAAAGAATATGGCCGCGAAAACAATTATTGGCGTAATGGGCCCTGGTGAAAATGCTTCACCTGATGAAAATGAAATGGCTTATGAGCTCGGTAAGGAAATTGCGAAGCAAGGTTGGATAACATTGACCGGCGGCCGCAGTTTCGGAATTATGGATGCTGCTTTGAAAGGCGCTTCGGAAGCTGGCGGCCTCACCATTGGCATTTTACCCGGCGATAATGACAGCAATTCCTCCGATCACGCACAGATAAAAATTGTCACAAGTATGGGAAGCGGACGCAACTACATCAGCGTGTTATCCAGTCATTTAATCGTTGTGTTGGGAATGGCCTCCGGTACTGCCTCTGAAGTCGCATTGGCCCTAAAATCCCGAAAGAAAATTGTCCTCCTCAACCAGGATGAAATAACCATCCGGTTCTTCAAAAATTTAGGATCTTATAATGTATTGGTGACGAAGACCGTAGCTGAGACCATTCAACACATAAAACAGTATGTTGGCATGAATCAGGGCATTGAGTCATTTGAGGCCGATTAATTCGCCTTCATTTTACGAGTACGAGCGCTTCTGCGGATTTCCGGATGGATTTCAGTTCCTCCTCTGTCAACTTAAATGACAACGCTTTAACATTTTCCAAAACTTGTTTTTCGTCCCTTGCCCCTACCAGAACGCAGTCCATCGCCGGCTGTCGCGTGGTCCAGTTGATGACCAGTTGTGTCAATGTAACGCCATATCCATCCGCAATTGGTTTGATTTTCTGGAGAAATGAATTGGTCTGATTGATATTTTCAGGTTTATAGAATCGACTTATTTTCCCGCGTATCACCATCATTGAATTTATGATCGCTCTTGATTTTGCCCGTAAGCAACCCTCGCTGTAGTGGACTATAAGGAATAATGCTGAGTCCATTTGCCAGCGCTTGCGGAACTACATTCGATTCAATGTCACGAAGAATCATACTATACGGAACTTGATTGGACGCCAGCTTAATGGTCTTTAATGCTTCTTCCACTTGATCAACATTATAATTGCAGACGCCTGCTGCGCGAACTTTACCTTGTTGAATAAGCTTGGCGACAGCTTCCATAGTTTCGCTGATCGGCGTGGTGGCATCGGCCCAGTGAATTTGAAACAGATCAATATAGTCCGTTTTCAGCCGGCGTAGACTTTCTTCACATCCCTTAGTCACCGCCTCCCTGCTAGAATCTTTGTAAACTTTTACGGGTTTTCCACTATTGTCAACCGAATCAAAAAAATATTCGCCCTCATTGGTGCGCCAATTCATGCCATACTTTGTCAGTATTTGGTATTTATCACGGCCTACCCCTTGCAACGCCTGGCCTACCAGTTTCTCACTTTTTCCAAAGCCATAGACCGCCGCCGTGTCGATTGTTGTAACACCGGCATCCAATGAGGCTTTTATTGCTTTGATCGCGTCCTTTTCTTCCGCGCCACCCCACATCCATCCGCCAATAGCCCAGGCACCAAAAGCAATGGGAGTAACTTTCACCGATGACGTTCCAAGTTGTTTAAGTTCCATAGTTCGTTTGTTTCGCGTTACGATATACGAAGGAGCGTTTTAAACTGCAATTAAAATGGAGAGTAACGTATTTGTTACAGCTTAAAGCAAAAAGCTTAACGCAAAAAGCCAGGGTGTACGAACTTCATAGTCTGTGGTCGAAGACAACTTGATTCTATCTGGCGTACAGCACAGCTTTGGAGACATAGCTAGTACAACTTCGAACTATTAGCGGACAAGCCTAGAGCGGAAAGCCAGCCGTGGAAGTCCAGATACGATAACCGACAACGCTCAACTTCAAACTAGAAACTTCAAACTAGAAACTTAATTACATCCCCATCATCACAAACGCTCCCCAATAGTACGGTTCTTTATACTTTGCCATCAGCTGCAACTGTGCTTGTTTGAAGGCTTTCTGTTTGTTCCCGAGTTTGAGCCATTGCGTATAAAAGTTTGTCATCAATTGTTGTGTAGCTGCATCATCCACTTTCCAAAGGCTCATGATCAGCGCATCGGCTCCAGCGACCAGGAACGCACGCTGAAGTCCATACACACCTTCGCCCGCCTTAACCTCTCCTAATCCAGTTTCACAGGCGCTGAGGATAATGAGATCGGTTCCTTCTAAATTTAAATTCATCGCTTCATAGGCAGTGAGAATTCCGTTGTCATTGCTTTCCAGGCTGGGGATGCGTTCTCCACTCGCAGTAGCTCCAGCGCCAGCCAGCATCAATCCTGAACGGAGGAGTGGATTGTCATTTGCATTTTCCAAAGAGATGCCGAATGCAGTGCCTGCAATGCCTGTGCTTTCTACATCTTGTAAAAAATATCCGTGTGTAGCAATGTGCATCAACGTCGGACTCTTCGTGGATTTAAGGTTGGCCTCGGTTGCTGTCTTCTGCATAAACTGTTTGACCTGGTAGCCTGAAGTTTTTAAAACTTTTGAGATCCCATCAAGTTCAATCTTAGTTCCCGGCAAAACGGCGATGGTGCCCGGACCATAGTCCGGGAAGCCGACCAGCGTTGCATTTTTCTTTAACGCGTTTGGTTTTCTTGCCTTTAGCTCGATAAGGTCTTTTGAATTTCCAATGATAACAATGTCGTAGCGGTTAATGACGTAATCTGCGTCGGGCTTTTTGAGGGTATTTAAATTCAGTTGGTTATACGTTCCATCCGGCGAAATGTAGATCATTTTTTTTCCAGCAAGCTCAGGCTCAATAGGTGCCCAGTATTGATCGTATGAATATTCGTCGGCGATGCGCTGTTGGATAGCGTTGCGGTAAAATTTAGAGTACCGTGTATCCAACTGTTGTCCATTCTCCAGGAGCACTAACTTCGGAACTTCGCGTGGTTTTTGTGAGAATCAATGCGGCATATTTTGAGTCCTTGGTAAAGTTCTGATCGTATTTCTTCACATGTATAATTTCCACTACCGCTTCCGTGTCGTTCAGCAAACTTTTAATTTGTTTGAAGCTCAATTGTTTTGCCGAGTACCCGGCGGAAAAATCTGCAGATCTCGAAGAAAGTTTTTTCTCCATGGCGTTGGCTGCGCGTTCAAGAGAATCCAGATTAATTTCCTGAAGTTTCAATTCATCTTTTGAATAAGCATAAAGGCGGGCCAGTGTTTCTTTTTGATCGAGCCACAAAACATAATCTTTAATCAATGCTGAGCATCTTTGCTGGCTAAAATTGCTTGTTTGACTTTATTCGTGCTGTTCAGCAATAATGCCTTCGTGGCAATCTGATAATCATATAAATCTTCTAAGACGGCAGGATTTTTCGCGCTCATCTCGATTGCAAAATTATAGAAGCGTTGGAACCGGGGCGACAATAAGTCCCAGTATTTCGTCTTTTCAGCTTCGCTCATGGGCGGAAAATACCGATTGATGAAATCGAGCGACTTGCTCATCACTTCATGATAAATAGGTAAGGCCTTCTCCCCTGCTCCTTTTTTCCAATGAAGTATGGCCAGATCCTCCTGCGTATGAACATAGTCAGGGTGATTTTTTCCCAGCGCCGATTCGCGAATCTTCAGTGCTTTTTCAAGCAGGGTTTCAGCTTCCGCATACCTCGCCTTGTAACGATAAAAATTTCCAAGGTCATTGGTGGCTTTTGCAAATGCCGGGCTATCCTCGCCAAAGCTTGACTTATAAATTGCGGCAGCTTTTTTTAACAACTCTTCTACTTTATCTTCTTTGCCCATCAGCATGTAGAGTGCCGCCTGATTGTTCAACATGTTTGCATAGTCGGGGTTATTTTTGCCGAGCCTCTTTTCCATGCTGAGATAGATTGCTTCCGCTTCCGGATATTTTCCCATTTGGCGATACAACAGTGCCTGGTTCGATAAAAATTTCAAGTGATTTTTTGACTTGCTGTCCTGCAATTTTTCAGCAATGGAAATGGCTTGTTTGAACACGGTCTCCGCTTCCTCAAACCTTCCAATCGTTTGGAACAACATGGCCTGATTATTCAACAAAATGGCGTAGGTCATGGTTTCCAACAATCCATTTTTCTTGGCAATGGCCTCAGCATCTTCAAAATCTTTTTCGGCTTCGTTGTACTGCGCAAGATTATATTTCAATACGCCGTAATTATTGTAGGAGGCCGCAACGCTGGCGTTATCGGTTCCAAATCGTTCCTGTCTTAACTTCAAAGCCTTTGCCGTAAATTCTTCGGCCTGCGTATAGCGTCCCATGGTGCCATACAATAAGCCTTGATTTGAAATGGTTTTCAGATAACCCATTTCCTTCTGTAAAGAATCCCCTTCGTAAAGTGCCTTGGCGATTGCAAACTTTTTTTCAGCTAACGCAAATTTTAAATTTGCATACAGCACCTCGCCCATATCCAGTTGAAATCTAGCCTTATCTTTAGCGGACGTGTGTTCACCTTTTACAAACCCCGCACCCATGCCCAGCACGGATGTTACCTTTGCCGTACCCTCACCTTTTTCCTTTACGTCAAACAAGCCGGAATTATCGCTAAGCAAAATAGCATAGTCAAAGTCGGTGGAATCAAATTCTGCACGGGCCTCTTCCATGTCGTCCATGACAGAGTTTACCACCCTTTCGCGCGTTTCTTTGGAGGCGAGTTTTTTTGTTTTGTTTCCCAGATCTTTTAAAATCTGGGCATGCAATTCAGAAGATAGAACGAGAAGTAAAAAGAAAATTAGCCTACCACCTACTTTCATGGTCGTTGCAATTTTGAGGGTATCAAATGTACTCTAAAACAAGAAGCAAGGTTTCAAAAACCAGAAAAATAAAGGACACAGTATTCAGCTAACCATTTTGGGGAATGGTGCCCGCGTTAAGAAAAAGAATCGCTTTCCCGATATGCCTTGATCAGGGCCAATCTCACCTTCTTTGCCAGGTTTGGCGTTGCCATGTTCCATACCCATGATACCACGGAAGCCCTTGTCGTAGATGTATTTGAAGATGTTTTTATAATTCATTTCTCCGGTGGTCGGCTCTTTTCTGCCAGGATTGTCTCCAACCTGGAAGTAAGCAATCTCACTCCAGCATTTTTCAATGTTTGGAATGATGTTTCCCTCGTTTCGCTGCATGTGATACATGTCGAACAGAATTTTGCATGACGGACTGTTTACCGCCCGGCAGATTTCATAGGTCTGATCCGAATATCTTAAGAAAAGATCGGGCGTATCACTCAGCGGTTCCAGCACCATGACCAGTCCATGGGGTTCAAAAATTTCTGCGCCCATGCGAAGGGCATCGATAACATTTCCGGTTTGTATGCCAATCGGCAGGTTCCGTTCGTAAAATCCAGGAACGACAGTCGCCCATTTTGCATTTACACGTTTGGCCAGTTCCACACTTTGTTTGCAGGTTTTGACAAAATTATCTTTGAACTCCTGCTTGCCCGTTGTAAGGGAAACTTTCCAATTGTCGCCACCATCGACAACAAAAACACCCATGGTCATTCCCAGTTTTGCCAACGTCGCCCCGATTTTATCCTGCTCTTCCTTGGAGCGTTTAAGCATACCGTTGTCCTCAATACCCCTGAAACCTTGTTCATGCATGAACTTGATTTGCTCGACAAAATCCTTTCCTGCATGGTTGCCAAACATGCCATCGTGTGGAGCATAGTTCAATTTGAAGGTTGGCTGCTGAATTGTTGATGTTGATGATGCAGGTGTTGCTTGTTCATTGCTGGCAAAAGCATTTCCAACGACCGTTGTCACAGCAGTGGCCGTCAATCCGCGTTGAAGAAAATTTCTTCTGTTCATTGTAAAGTTCGAGGTTTGAGGTTTGAGGTTTGAAGTTGGGGAAAGTCGTCGGACCACTTGGAGTGGTCTGACGACTTTTATTACTTAAGAAAAATATTTGGTCAAGCCAGGAGTTGCAATCGGATAAAGACCATTTGCATCGGGAAGGACTGGAGGATTTGCATCCCATGCATATTTAGCAGGCATAATGTTGATACCTGAGTTCAATACTTTATCCCATTCCATAACTTCTCCAGAATAAGTAGCCATTCTACCCATGATCGCTGTCATGGTTGCCTTGGCACCATTTTCAGCATCGGCAAATTTATATTGACCTTTTGCAATAGCTGCAAAAAGTTCATCGTGCTCAGTTTGATAAGGATTATTTTCCAACGCCTTATCATATTGATACAATGTTTTTCCCTTGTTTACGATTTGTGCAGCGCCGCATTTGACAACACCTTTTGTACCGACAAGCATCTCATCCACGATTGCATAGGTACCTTTGATATGACGACACTGACTGTTCATGATGCTTCCATCCGCATAGTGAAACTCTACAAAGTGGTGATCATAAATTTCTCCGAATTCTTTTCCTGTCCGCACTTGTCTTCCGCCCATGCCTTGTGCTTTAACTGGATAGGCCCCCTTGAACCAGTTCATCACATCAATATTGTGGATGTGTTGTTCGTTGATATGATCGCCGCACAACCAGTTGAAGTAATACCAGTTCCTCATTTGGTATTCCATTTCTGTTTGGCCTTTCTCGCGCATCTTCACCCACACGCCATCATTGTTCCACCATACTTGTCCTGAAGTAATTTCACCAATCATTCCATCTTGTGCACGTTTATATAATTCGCGATAGGAGTTTTGGTAGTGGCGTTGAAGTCCAACCACTACGTTAAGTTTTTTCTGCTTTGCAATCTCTGCCGTCTCCAATACTTTTTTTACACCAGCCGGATCGGTAGCTACAGGTTTTTCCATGAAGACGTGCTTGCCTTGTTTGATGGCTTCTGCAAAATGAATCGGACGGAAGCCTGGAGGTGTTGTAAGAATAATAACATCCGCCAGTGGAATGGCTTTTAGATACCCATCGAATCCAACAAATTTAGTCGCTTCGGTAACGGCTACTTTGGCTTTCACATTTCCTTCTTCGTTATCTTCTGACGTTAAGGCTTTAAAGCATTCATCCAGACGATCACGAAATGCATCAGCCATGGCGACCAGCTTCACATTTTGTTTTGTCAGCAAAGCTTGCATAGCCGCACCGGTACCCCGGCCACCGCATCCAATCACAGCAACTTTAATCGTATCATCTACCGAATTAAAATAACCGGCATTTGATACTAGCGGCGCAGCCATAAGACCACCTGCCATCAGAGACGATTGTTTTACAAACTCTCTGCGGGAAGTCTTGCTTGTTTCATTTGTTGATTTCATAGGGCAATTATTTAATATTTCAGTTGTCTAGGTTTATGTTAAATATGCGTTGTATTCATTCAAAGCTACTTTAAATATTGGGCAAAAAACTTTTCAATTTCTTCTGGTGGTGGCTGTTGCGCAGGTCTCACCAACCGAAATCCCACCGTCATGCCATCAGTAAGCCACCAACGGCTCTTAGGAATCTGCGGATCGCGTTTATTCCAGTCTGCCAATGACGGTATCCGGTTAGCGCATCGACATTCTTTTGCATCGGACAAGATAAGAACCTCCACGCACAACACGAGGATGTCTCGAACCGGGAGGCAGTCAGTGGATCTTTAGCATTATCAGACAAGTTTTTGATAAGCGGCAGGATCGTATTGATCCAATGTCCACTCACTTAGGTTGCCCAGCATATCGTACAAGCCCCAGGCATTTGGTTTTAATTGTCCTACTTTTTGGAATTTATTTCCACTATTATCTTTAAAGTACGCATATTCCTTCAAACGTTGCGGACTATTGTCAAAGGAATATGCTGTTGTGGTCCCGGCGCGGCAGGCATATTCCCATTCCGCTTCTGTCGGCAGTCTATAAAAAATTCCAGTTTTGGTATATAGCCATTTGCAATACATGATTGTTGCTGCCTGGCTCATGCTGTTGGTTGGTTGTTTACCATCACGGCCCATACCCCAGGTAAGATCTATATACTGGGCCGTTGGCCTGGAGACAGCATCCACTGCAATCGCCTTTGTTTGCGGTACATCCACACTCTTAAAGAACGCATCCCATTCCGCAAATGTGACCTCATGCTCGGCCATCCAAAATGCCGAGATGGTTATTTTCTTTTGCGGCCCTTCATCCTCTTCACGTCCGGCTTCTGCAGAAGGGCTACCTATGGTAGAATGTCCCCGCAGGTATTGGTACCATTTTAAATTTTATGGTGGACCCTGGCAAATCTTGTTCATATGCTTTGAGATCCTGAGCTGTAAGCTGTAAGCTGAAAGCTGTAAGCAGGAGACGACAAAAACTCTGAAATTCAGTGACATCAATCAAGTTAAAAATTAAAGGTATTGAAATTGTGAATTTGAGGGCAACAGCGTGCTGTCCGGGGTCGCGATTATTTTTTGCGGATAAGGGCCATGTAAAATCCATCAAATCCTTCTGACGGCCAAATATCTTCTGATCGACCAGCTCAAATTTATCTCCATTGCGCTCCAGAAACTTCTCCACTTGTCGTTCATTTTCTGAAGGAAGAATGCTACAGGTGGAGTAGACCATCAACCCATCTTTTTTAAGCATGTTACAATAGTCTTGGAGAATATGTTGCTGAAGCTCTTTCACGTTCTCGATAAATTCCGGCGACAATTTCCATTTCGCGTCGGGGTTTCTTTTCAAAACACCCAAGCCGGAACAAGGCACATCCAGCAGCAGGCGATCCGCAGAATTTTCTAATCGTTTTATGGTTTTCGAAGATTCAATATGCTTGATTTCCAAATTGTTTACGCCCGCACGCTTCGCCCGCTTTTGCAACTCTTCCAGTTTAAAGCTTCAACGTCCATGGCAATGATCCGTCCCTTATTTTTCATGATGGCGGCAAGATGGAGTGTTTTTCCTCCGGCACCTGCGCATGCATCAATTACGCGCATACCCGGACTCAACGCGCAAAAACGGAGCAATGAATTGCGAGGCTGCATCCTGAACTTCAAACATTCCTTCTTTAAATGCAGGATGCGAAAAATATTCTGTCTTTCAGTAAGGACCAATGCATCTGGAAAATCCGGCAGGTAATCCGTTTCAACTTCGGACTTTCCGTAACGCATATTGCAGATCTTTGACAGAAATTTTCAAGTATTTGCCCGAAGCACAACGGCGGCTTCTTCGTTGAGCGCCTGAAATTCCTTCTCCCAACGTTTTCCCAATTCCTGTTCACCAAGCGTATCCAGCCAATCCGGTATGGATTCCCGAAACCTGCGAATAGATTTCATTTTTACATTGCGTTCAAGGATTCTTTTTTCATTAAGGTCCTTGAATTCCGTCCAGTCAGGAAGGGGAACCTCATGGAGCACACACCATCCGCCTAGCAATTTCCAATAGTCGTTTTCTTCGGCTTCCGTAATGTTTTGCAAAAACCGATACCACCGAACAATATCGTAAGTCGTCTCTGCAATGAACCTTCTGTCACGCGCGCCCCACTTTGGATTTTGTTTCAAAACTTTTTCAATGACTTTGTCAGCATACTTATTTTGCTCAAAGATCATTTCCAGCGAACTAATGACGGCTCGGGCAAGATTTACAAAGAGTTTCATCCAGGGCGAAGATAGGGCTTAATCCGTTATCCGTTTAAAGTTATTCGAAGTGGACATGGAAAATCGTTCGTTCAGAAAACATTCGGATCAAATTTTACATTTACTTTCAATCAGCCCTCTTTAACAATTGATCCATAACCGTAACTTTCAAACATGAGCCGAGGTGTAATTGTAATCTATCGTCCAAAAAGAGGGAAAGACACAGCCTTATTGCAACTGGTTAAAGATCACATGTCTATTCTTCGAACTCAAAACTTGGTAACAGACAGAGCGCCCATTATTATGAAGGCCGCGGACGGAAGCATCATTGAAGTTTTTGAATGGAAATCCGCAGATGCAATCAAAGAAGCTCACCAAAACAAAGTGGTACAGGAGTTATGGGAAAGATTTAGCCAGGTTTGTGATTATGAAATTCCCGTTAATGTCAAGGAGTTTCAGGGACTGTTTTCAGAGTTCGAGGTCCTGAATTAATACGGCTGCAATCAAACAAAAAAACTGTAGGGTTTCTGAGAAATTTTAGCGCAGAGGACGCAGCAGGGAATACAACCGCTGAGGTCCAAGCCCACGCAGCTAAAAATCAACCTACTTGGACGGCCCTGACTCAGGAGCACAACCTCGAACCTCAAACCTCGAACCTCGAACCTCAGAACCCTTGTATCTTCACCAAACTTTAAGAACTTTCGGCAAATTTTTATCGCCTGGTTTTGAAAATATTGAATTGGATCCTGCTTAAGCTCTATGCCTTCTGGGTATTTCTTGTTTTTACAATATTTATGATTTTGCTGTTACCCGGAATTGTACTTCCGTTTTTAATCGGCGGAAGAGTAAGCTGGATTGGGGGAAAGTTCTTGTGGCTATGGTCATGGATCTTTAGCATGCTGACCTTTATACGTTATGATTTTTACGGCAGAGAAAATTTTCAGAAAGGCAAGTCCTACATATATGTCAGCAATCACACCTCGTTTTTAGATATCCCGGGAATATGGATGATCATACCGGGAGAAAAAAGACCACTGGCAAAAAAAGAGCTTCTTAAAATTCCGGTGTTTGGATGGATTGCCAGCTCCGCAGCCGTCATCGTTGATCGCTCCAGTGGTGAAAGCAGAAAAAAAAGCATGGACCGGTTAAAGAACATACTATCAAACGGAACATCGATCCTGCTTTTTGCGGAAGGAACACAAAACCGCTCGAAAGAACCCTTACAGCCATTCAAAGACGGAGCGTTTCGCATTGCTATCGATGCTCAAGAACCGATTTTACCTATGGTAGTCGTTGGGGCCGGTCCGCTCATGCCGCCCGGAACCATAAGGCTCAGACCTGGGAGAGTAAAGATCATTGTGGCTTCTGAAATACCAACACAGGGCTTAACATCCAATGATCAGGCCGCTTTAAAACAACAGACATTTGATGTTATGCAGAAGATGATTCTGGAGAATCGTTAAAAGAATGAATTGTAGGGACGCATCATCATGCGTCCCAACATATTGATATCTCAAATCGAAAAACCTAGTGTAACAACAAACGATCTTCCATCTGAAGACCACACCCCTGGTCCTGGATAAAATTGAGGTCGTTTAGTAAAGTATTGTTTATTTGCCACATTATTCACATTGAATCGAAGCATCACATGATCTGATATTTTCCATGAAGAATTGATGTCGAAGAATCCATACGCCGGAACAAGACCAACGGAACCATTCTTCGAAGGCGTTTCAGTATTCAGCGCGTCGGCAAAGCTTTCCGCGGTGTAGCTATAAAGAAGTGACAAACTTGCCGTACGGAATTTAATGTTCAGTCCATTGCGGGAAATTAATTCGGGAACACTTTCCACTTTGTTATTATCAACACTCACATTGGTATCTCCAATGCGAACATAGGCATCCTGATAGCGCGCATCCATCCATGACGTAGACGTGAAAAGCGAAAGGTTTACTTCCTTGATCGAAAAATTATACTCCGCAAATAATTCGACACCACGGGTCATAGAGTTTCCGATGTTGGTTCGGTAAAGATAAAAATATCCGTTCTCATCAGTAAGTGAAAGCATTCCCAGGCGATTGTTATATTGAAGTTGAAAAACACCAATATCCCATCTGAAAAATTTGGATGCGCCACGATATCCCGCTTCAAAATTGTATCCATCGGCATCTTTTAAATCTTTGTCAACACGTTCAAATGTTGAAGAGGGCACGATGTCTTTAAAAATCACCGGCCGATAAGCCTGGGCCCAGCCAGCATACAAATTTTGATAATCTGAAATCCGATATTGTGCACTAACGCCAGCAAGCACAAAATGATGTTCGATTGTGTTAGGAAGCTCTTCGGAATCATAATATGTAATAGAACCCCCAAGATCCGACTCGCCAGATTCAGCGCGCATCCCTGGCGTTAGCGTAAACCGTTCTGACAGCCTAAAATTATTCTCCAGAAACAGCGCAATATTGTTGGTTTTAAAATGCAGGTCACGACCCCAGCCCGGTTGAGTTAAAGTCAAATCATAATCCGAGCCGGTTGTTCCTTTCCCTTGCTGACGGCGATGAAGGTCATTGTTCATGACCTGCACGCCGACGAGCAGCGAACTGGTGTTGTTGAGGAAATCGTATTCATGCAGAAATCGTAGCTCAGAAGTATAACTATGATAATTATCGATATCCACCTGACGCGGCGCGTAGGTCAGGGTTACAGGATCAATCGCATCAACGACGTCGGCTGGCCGGTCAAACATAACACTGCTTCGGCTTCCCAATACTGCAGATGTAAGCCAGGTTAATTTTGTTCTGGCTCCAATTTTCCAATCGAGGTTAACCATAGGAATGTATATATCAGGACTGTAATAGTTACGTGCCCGTGTCGACTGGCGTGGATCTGCATAAAACATACTATCCGTTAACGGACCAGGTATGTGGTATAAATACTTGGAATGGGAAAGCTGAGCGCTAATCGTAACAGCATTTGACGGTCTATACGTAATCATAGCTGACGCTGCGCTTGCATCCGTCTGCGCCATTATCGCGATATCCCTCAGAAACCCTTTTGCTGTAATAAGCGTAGTAGTCAACTTTCCCAACGCGTCCGCCGATAGCGTTGTAAGTGCTGAGCAAGCCATACGACCCGACTGAGTTTACACTTTCAAATCCGACCTGGCGGGTTGTGTCCGCTGATTTCGAAATATAATTGAGCATTCCACCAAACTGCGCGCCGTATTGCAAAGATCCAGTTCCCCGCACCAGCTGGATCCGTGCCACCGCCTCCATTGGCATACTATAATGACTGGCAGGATATCCATACATGTCAGAGTTCGTAATGGCATCGTTTCTGCGAATGTTAAACTCCCAGCCACGATGTGGATCCAGCCCTCGCGTTGCAATGTTAATTTGGTTCCCGGTGCCATCCATGTCGTACACGAATACACCAGGAACCTTTGCAAAGACCTGTCGCGCTGTTTTTTCCGCAATGTTCGCGTCGAGATTGGTAACATTAAGGACTTCATTCTTTTTCCCAGACCAGATCCGGGTCCCTGCTATATCAGGAAGTCGCTCAACATTGATCTCTTGCTGACCTTTTATGACAACTTCCTCCAATCTCCTGGTCTCAATGGAATCTACGCTGACTCCTGACTCCATGCACACTGGTTAGCACTGATCAAGAAAATATCATCAACGACTTCCTCATCAGTCCGCGCCGTCAGTTTTGCAAAGTTTTCTACGATATGTTCGCCTACATCATATCCCAAGACTAAGCCCTCCCTCACAATCTTTCCGATAATGAATTCCGCCATATAAGCCTTGACATTGAAGCTTCGGTAGCCATTGCTTCAAAGTCGCCTGAATGTGCTGGAAAGAGATATGATAGCAGTCCCGCCGCCGACGCGGAAAACGTGGAGTGCCCAGAAACATACGCTGGGAAATTGGGAATACCTGTGCCTGTTTTAATGGCTGGAACCAATTGAGTCGGTCGGGCATTGAAATAAAAATATTTTGTATCCCAGCAGGCAACTGCGGCATTGTGCATCGTCATATTTAGCAAAGCAAAAGCCCGTGCAGCACGCACTTCACTGAAACTTGCATCCCGAATGTGCTCCGCTGCTATATCATTCCAATGTCCCGGAGGGGTATATGTTCCTGCGCCATCTGCCCATTTATGCACAATAGCTAAACGTTCGCGCGTAAGGTTGTCTGTATAATATTTGACTTCTGCGCATTCTGCATCCATTTCTGCTGAACCTCTTAACGGTGGGGCTGGAGGACGGATCGCTACGATTTGATCGTATGTCATTTTCCAGGGCAAAACTTTGTTGAAGAGCGGAAGCATCGGAGGACGAGGAGGGGTTTCCAGGCTTACCCAGGGCTCATCTCCGCGGCTGGATGCATTCAATTTCAATGCTTCCCAAATGGCTTTGTTACCGCCTGCAGCACCCATTCCATCCGTTCTTGCTCTTGCAATGAAAAGCGCTGCAACGGATTTACCTAGAGCAAGTCCGGCAGAAATATCGCTGGTGGATGCTTTGCCTGACCACAACGCGGCATTGCGTTGATCAGCAGCCATTTTTGTTATTTCTTCCAGAGCCGCTGGAAACAAAAGCTTAAGCATTTCGGCAGCTGCACCAGACATTACAGCATCTTCAGAAGGATATGCCGGTAGATCGGTATTCTGGAACAAGTGCCTGAATAGCATCGTCAACCTTGTACGGCGCAGGCCGGTTGTATAAGTATTTATAATGCCATGCTGCTTTCAATGCATCATAAATAGTTGCTGTAACATAACTATAAGCCCTCGCTGCATAGGGAGGATTTGCAAAAGGAAACATCGGATCAGCAAAAGGATTTTCTGCATCCGGAGCCGGATAAGTCCCATCGGCCCTTGGCGCAGGAGGAAGATTGTACCTTGCCACCAAACCTCTGAAAATCTGATTCCATCGCAATACACCTCCGCCACTCCAATATTCTATTGTCTGCTGTTGCGCTTTGGTGAGTTTACTTTGAGCATCTTTGATGGTAGCCAATTCAGCTTTATAAGCATCGGATGTAACATCCGTCGGTGCAGGAACCGCAATTTGATCAGGGCTCGTCATCAGAACCATCGACCAGGTTGCAGCATCGGCATCGAGATTGGCTGGATTCAAGGGCGTTAACTGTTCTGAAAATTCAATACTCTTATCACAGCTCGTCACACAAATTGATGTGAGGAGAATGAGCATAAAGTATATGATATGTAAAATTTAGATTTCATAATTCTGTATTTTACTGGTTCTTATAAAATTGAATGGTATAAAGGGCACCGCCCATGAATGTAGTAGATTGGCCCATATTCCGGCCGTCAACGGTAACGGCAGTGCTTGCACGAAGCGCCAGATGTTTTAGGTTTTGGCAGATAGTACATTACCAATGCGCCAACCTTTATGGAATTCATACGATTGGACACGAAAGGCATATCCTGACGCGGATATCGCCACCCCCTAAGGTATTTTGTTGCATATAATTAAGCTCGACCTGCAAACCATTCTTGAGATACCAAGGCTCACAAATACATCAAATACGTTGGGCATTTTCACTTCATCGCTTATGTAAAACTCATTTCCATTAAAGTACGATGGCCGATCCAAAGTAGTGTTGCTTCGCCAGGTATAGCCGCCCGATGCGTTGACGAACCAGCCCTGTTCAATTTTAAAATAGGCGGTAAGGCGATATGTCAGATTAGTGGTTTGCGTGCCAATAGACAGTGGAACAAAATCCGGCGTGTAGTCGCTTAGTGGTGTTGAGAAATTCAAAACAGCAAAAGTATTAAAGGCACTTTTTTCAAACTTCTTTTTGAAGAAATTATACTTAACACCCACGGACAAATCCTGAATCCCCTCCATACCCTGAAGGGTACCCATGACTGGCTTTGGTTTTTATATAGGGAAGCATGGCGATCACATTTATCTTGTTTGTAATTCCATAATTTCCCACCCACATAAGACTTTGGGTGGTTACTTTACCAATGTTTCCGTTGTCCCGTTTTAATTCGCCTTCCCAATAGTCAGTCCATTGATCATGCGTGTACATGAAACCCTGTACACAGGTTTTTTTTAGGCATCATCAATCCATCGGTCAGCGTTTGACCACATACCGAGGCAGACATACCAATCCCTAAAAGGAAAAGTAGATTTATTTTCATTGACTTTAGTTTAAAAGTTTACTAATGTTTATTTAAGACGAAATACGGATTTCAGCATAACGCATGAAACGCGTAGCAGTTTTCAGCGCAAGGCCACTGAAGTTGAAATAACAATAAGAATGGAAATTAAGTCCGGGGAGGAGGGGAGGCGATGGACTGATCGTGATTTAACAGATCATACTTTTTTATTGCGAAGACCAGCTCAGAATTCCAGCCGGTTGAGACTCGTGTTATGCTAATGCAAGAGGGAAGATAATCCTTGACAAAGTTAGTGGCAACCTTTCCGCTATGCTTCGCATCGATTGGCTTGTCGGTAAAAGTTTTCACATAATCAGTAAGGGCTTGCTCGATTCGTTTGCTGGCATGGTCCTTAATACAGACCATAAACAAGGTATCATTCTGATATTTTTGTTTTACAAGCCGGTAGAATTCCCCTTGATGTTCAAACTCGCCATCAACACGCTCATAATCTTCAGAATCAATTTGGTAAGGGACGGCAACGGGGATTTTTAGCAGGATCGTTTCTTCTTCCGAATATCGATGGTTATCAAGTCGTTGTAACCAGATCCAAGTGTGGTTTTATAGCGCAAACCCTGCAATAATCCATAGAACCCCAGTGTGTTAAACAACAGGAGAAAAACCAGGAATATCGAAATGATCCTCTTCAATGCATTGGGAAATAGGCATCCCATAGGTATGAAAAAATTTGCTAAGAATCAATTGCGGTACTGTTACATCCGCGTTTACAGGCTACTTAGCTTTAAGCTTTTAGCTTTAAGCTTTCCGCTCAAAGCGGCACGTACACTATTTTTTTTGTCTCAAAAAATCCTCTTTAAAATAATCCGAGAGCTCAAAAATTTGATAAGGCTTTTTTAATTCAGCCAGTTCTTCGTCTAAATCGCCGCCTTTCAGATAAAGAATGCCATTAAATAGATCGTGGACCGATTTCTTCTTTACCCTTTTATGCACCCAGCCATAAAATTCTTTTAACCTCGTTACAGCCCGGCTTACAATAAAGTCATACTCAGTCTTTAATTGCTCAGCCCGTATTTGTTCAGCCGTAACATTTTTCAATCCTAATGCGTCAGCAACATTTTTAACACTGTAATTTTTTTTCCAATGGAATCTACCAGGTGAAATTGTGTGTCAGGAAAAAAAATTGCCAGAGGAATTCCCGGGAATCCCCCGCCTGTTCCCACATCTAAAATAATTGATCCCGGTTTAAAGGAGACGGCCTGGGCAATGCCAAGGGAATGCAGCACATGATTAATGTAAAGATTGTCAATGTCTTTCCGCGAGATAACATTGATCTTTTCATTCCAATCTTTGTAAAGATCGTGGAGTTGTGAGGTATTGATTTTTTTGAGAAGCTGTGAGCTGTGGAAAATAACGAAATAATAAATCTGCGTTGCTCAATCTTTCAATCTTGTAATTTTTGAATCTTCCAATCTAAATATGATCGCGTTTGTTCTTCACCATTTCAAACATGAGCTCACGTGCACGGTGAAGTTGGGCTTTCACGGTTCCCAGCGGAGCATCCAAATCCACTGCAATTTCCTCATACGATAATTCATGAAAATAACGCAGGCGCACCAGCTTTTGATACTTTGGTGGAAGCTTATCAACAAATATCTGAATCAGTTCAGCTTTCTGCATCCGGATGGTTTCTTCCTGCGGATCCAGATTTTCATCCTCCACATCAATAGAAACCGATTGACCATCATCATCCGTAAAGGTATTTTCAATGCTCAGTGTATTGAGTTTTTTCTTGCGGATAAAATCAATGGTATTGTTGGTAGCAATTCGAAACAGCCAGGTACTGAATGTAAAATCTTTCTTAAAGCGATGAAGGCTCCGAAAGGATTTTGCAAATGATTCAATGGTAAGATCCTCCGCATCATCAACATTCCGGACCATTTTAAGGATCATATGATATACCGGGCGCTTGTAACGTTGAAGGAGCTTAGCATAGGCTTTGTCATCTCCGCCAACTGCCATGTCAATCAGCTTAAAATCTTCCAGCGCTTTGGATGAAAACCGGTTTTCTAATTCTTCCATCGTACTTTTTTTGTGGCTAACGCCTTCATGCCCGTGACAAGATAATAAAAGGCATAAATAAAATCTAAAAGCGGCACAATCCACGAGTTCAAACTTCTGATGGAGTTTTTTTGAGGCAATATTCGATGTCAGTACAACAATAATAATTCGTAACAGTAATAGACCAGCTACAACATATTTCAACGGAGATAAAATTGCCAATGGGATCCCCACAAACCATGTCAAGATCCAGGATAGCGTAAAGAGACCCAGCAGAACACGATGCCCAAAACGATAATACTTACCCACGGAAAGGTGCCTTATCTTCTGATTAAAAAAGGACGCAAATGTGGTTTTGGGGAAGGAAGTCACAATTGAATCGTCATCCACGCAAACCGCCGTGTTGCTTTTCCGGGCGTGCTGGTTGACAAAAAGATCATCGTCACCTCCCGTAACTTTGGTGAAGTTATTGAATCCTTTAACCTCCAAAAATTTTGAGCGCCGGTAGGACAAGTTCCTTCCAACACCCATGTAGGGAATTCCCGCCAAGGCAAACGAAATATATTGTATTCCAGACATCAAGGTCTCAAACCGAATAAAAGCGTTTAAGAATCCCGGCCGTTGTTGATAAGGAGAAAATCCCAAGACAAACTGCGTTGTCTCGCTAAAATGCTTGGCCATTGAACTAAGCCAGTTTTTGCTGCTGGGGCGGCAATCAGCGTCTGTTAGCAATAGCCATTCATATTTCGCTGCTTTTATTCCCAATGTCAGCGCATATTTTTTCGCATTAAAAAGTTGTGGCGTGCGATTGACGTGAACCATCCTCAGCCGGTGGTCTTTGCTGGTTTCCTGAAGTAGTAAATCAAAGGTTCCGTCGTTCGACCGGTCATCCACTATAATAATTTCAAATTCGGGGTGGTTTTGATCCAACAAAATTGGAATTAACTCCTTTAAATTTTGTTCTTCATCATGGGCGCAGACGATAACGGAAACCGGTAGCGGCTTGGTCAGGTTTCTTAACAGGGCTTTCGTCAAGGTGACGAGATAGAATGTGAAGTATATAACTTGTACTCCGACAGCAACGAAGAAAATAATGAGTAAGACTTCCAAAGACTCGAGATTTTTCGACAAATATAGAGTTAGCGAGATGGATGAAAGAACTTTTAGACCAAACTCATGATAAATTCGGGAATGACCGGGGTTTTGGATGTTGACTTGTTTTCCATTCATAGAAAACCTGAGTCTGACGGGCCATTGAAAATGGGTAATGAATGTGCTGAAAACGAGCTTTTTTCAATGTTTGCGTGAACAAAAACCATGTGTTCGAAAACAGATTTGCACATTGAACACATTTTTTTTCCTTTTGAGCGCAAAATTTTATTGCTTTGAACCATGGACTTAGGGAAGAACATCAGAATTAAAGATATCGCCAAATTAGCAGGCGTGTCGGTTGGGACTGTGGATCGGGTAATCCACAATCGTGGACGAGTATCACAAGAGGCACTTCAGAAAGTCACCTCGGTAATGGAGCAGATTGACTACAAACCAAATCTGATTGCCCGTACGCTGGGTTCGAATAAAAACTACCGGATCGCCGCCATAATCCCCAATCCTCAACAAGATCCCTATTGGTCACAGTCGAATCTTGGAATTCTTCAGGCTCAGGCGGAGTGGACGCAATATGGCATCAACATCGATCTTGCACGTATTTGACCTTTTTAATAAAGATTCCTTTCGAACTACTGCCCAAGAAGCGGTCGCAACAAAGCCCGACGGAATTGTTATTGCGCCAATCTTTTATCACGAGGCATTGCCCGTGTTTGAATTACTTAAGACCGAACAAATTCCTTATGTTCTTTTTAACACCAACATCCCGGAGGCATCACCGCTAAGTTTTATCGGACAAAATTTGTTTCAAAGCGGAAAAGTAGCAGCGCAGCTATTGCATTTCGGTCAACAGAATCCCGGCACATTTGCCGTGCTCCACATTGACGAAGACATCCAGGACTCCCTTCACTTGCTGGAAAAGGAGAAAGGGTTTCGGGAATATTTCAGTTCTAATGGCAAGGCAAAATTTGAAATCCTGGCCTTTAACCTGAATCCAAAAGACAGTCGCCTTCGAAAATCAGTTGACGGATTTAATCAATAATGAAAATCTCAAGGGAATTTTTGTCTCCACGTCCAATGGCTCTGCCATTGCGGCTAGTTTCCTTGAGAAACTCGGCAAGAAACATATACGCCTAATCGGCTACGATATATTAGAGGATAATTTAAAATATCTGAAGGCCGGAACGATCGACTTTTTGATCCATCAGAATCCCAAACGGCAAGCCTTCCTCGGGATAAGTCACCTGGTAAACCACCTGATGTTCAAAAAATCAACGCCACAGCAAGAACTTTTCCCGCTCGAAGTTATAACAGAGCAAAACTCTGGGTTCATACTTGAATTCGGGGCTTCACTAGGTAATTTAGATTTTAGATTGACGATTTTAGATTGGGTAACACAAGAACGTGTCGTGCGCCTTTAATGAATTTCACGCAAACGACTGGGAAGCAGACTGCACCTTTGGCTGAAATTTGTGATCTTAGTGCCTTCGTGGCTAGAAGCATTTATAAGAAGGCTGCCCGATTCTCTTCATAAATACCTCCGTAATCCCTCTGCGCCTTAATATTTTCGATGATTCGCCTTGAAAGCCTATCCGCAAGCGATTTTATACCCCAATCTACAATCGTCAATCTAAAATCTACAATCAAAAAGCTATTTTTGCGCTCGTTTATGAAGTTCCAACAGATATCCAAAGATCCAAAATCGGCCGCTCGAGCGGGAATCATTTCTACCAGTCACGGAGAAATTCATACGCCTATCTTTATGCCCGTCGGTACCGCAGGCTCGGTCAAGGCTGTTCATCAAAGGGAATTAGAAAATGATATTCAAGCCGAGATTATATTAGGAAATACTTACCACCTCTATTTGCGGCCAGGCATTGAGTTGCTGGCAAAAGCCGGAGGTCTCCATAAATTTAACGGATGGGCCAGACCCATTCTGACTGATAGCGGAGGATACCAGGTCTATTCCTTAGGGGCTAACCGAAAAATTACAGAAGAGTGCGTCCTTTTTAAATCACACATCGACGGATCAAAACATACTTTTTCCCCCGAAGGGGTAATGGATATTCAGCGTACCATCGGTGCTGACATTATTATGGCGTTTGATGAGTGTACGCCATTTCCTTGTGAATATCAATATGCAAAAGATTCAATGGGACTGACTCACCGTTGGCTTAAGCGATGCATCGAGCGCATCAATTCAACGGAGCCGTTATACGGGTACGAACAATACCTTTTTCCCATCGTGCAAGGAAGCATCTACAAAGACCTGCGGGAGCAGTCGGCAGAATATATAGCTGCCCAAAATCAACCAGGCAATGCAATTGGTGGCTTGTCGGTTGGGGAGCCCCATGAAGATATGTATGCGATGACCAGCCTTGTATGCAGCATATTGCCTGCTGATAAGCCTCGATACCTGATGGGGGTTGGGACACCGGAAAACATTCTGGAATGCATTGCCCTCGGCATTGACATGTTTGACTGTGTGATGCCGACCCGAAATGCCCGCAATGGCATGCTTTTTACAACAGAAGGCATCATCAATATCCGGAATGAGAAATGGAAAGACGACTTATCACCCATCGATGCCAGCCTTGGGGGTTATGTAAGTACCTTTCATTCAAAAGCTTATTTGCGTCATCTTATTATTAACAAGGAAATTTTAGGAGCGCAAATTGCTTCTATTCACAACCTTACCTTTTATTTATGGTTGGTAAAGGAAGCCCGAAAACAAATTATTGAAGGTACCTTTGTCCTATGGAAAGAAAGTATGGTGAAAAAAGTAAGTCAACGCTTGTAGTGTCAACAACATTGAACTTCTAAAATCAGACAATCGTGAGACTCCTCGATAAATATATCCTGAAGACTTTTCTCGTCACATTTTTCTTTGTGGTGTTGATCCTGCTTGCGGTCGTCACCGTGATAGATCTTACGGATAAGATGGACAAGTTTTCAAAAGCTGAATTAAAGGCTATTCACATTGTCGGATACTACCTGGATTATATTCCCTGGATCGGAAGTTTGTTAACGCCAATCACCATTTTTATTGCCGCCGTATATGTCTGTTCCCGGATGGCCGGACATACCGAAGTAATCGCCATGTTGAGTGCTGGAATAAGTTTCAAGCGTATGCTGGTTCCTTATTTCATCGGAGCAACGTTGGTTGGCATTATCAGTTTCGTTTTGAATGGCTGGATCATCCCGAACTCCAACAAGTCACGCCTCGCTTTTGAAATGCAATACTTTAAGACGAAATATTACTTTGAAAAACAAAATATTCATATCCAGGTGGCGTCCGATACCTACCTGTATATGAAAAGCTACAACAACAACAATCAAACAGGATATCATTTTACCCTTGAAAAATTTCACGATAACAAACTAATCGAAAAGCTTACCGCCAGTCGCATCGCATGGGATACCACAAATATGAAATGGACCTTGTTTGATTGGTCGCTAAAAAAAGTCGATGGAATTTTTGAGACGCCTAAGCGACCTGAAACCATTCCGGCATTCGAAGTTTCAAAAGTAGTTGCCACCAAGGAATTCGTAAAATCCGGTACCAGCCTGGATACCGCATTGGTGATCCATCCTAAGGAATTTGAAAGTGACTATCGAAAATATGATGGTCTTACCTTGAACGAATTGGATGACCAGATCAAGACCTTGAGAGCCAGGGGTTCAACGGGGATCGAAATTTATGAAGTAGAAAAATATACACGATACACTTCGCCTGTTACAATATTCATTTTGGTTTTTATGGGCGTAATTGTGTCGGCAAGAAAAAGCAGAGGTGGTACTGGTCCTCAGATTGCATTGGGATTTTTGTTATCTTTTATCTTCATTTTATTTTTCACGCTTTTCAGAACATTTGCGGAAAACGGTTCTATGCCGCCGCAAATATCAGTCTGGGTTCCTAATATTATTTTTGGTTTGATTTCAATTGCGATGTATAAATATGTTCCGCGCTAATGGCCACGCGCGCTGATTATTTCAAATTACATTTCATTGTTTTTCTCTGGGGATTTTCAGGAATTCTGGGAAAGTTAGTGGTGATCCCAGCGTATGAAATGGTTTTTTTTCGGGGACTGTTGTCGGCGCTCGGAATAGGAATCGTCATGCTGTTTGTAGGCGAGAAATTTAAGGTGACCACGCAAACAATTGATCCATCTGATCGGCATCGGATTTATTGTAGCCATCCACTGGCTGGCTTTTTTCGAGTCGGCCCGCGTGTCAAATGTTTCTGTGAGTCTGGTAGGGTTTGCTACGAATTCATTGTGGACCGCATTACTGGAACCGTTGTTCAATAAAACTTCGATAAAAAAATTCGAATTGATTTTAGGTTTAGTGGTGATTTTCGGACTGTACGTCATTTTTTCATTTGACTTCCAATATCCATTGGGTCTATTCCTGGGTGTGTTGTCGGGATTTACTTCTGCAATATTTGCTACGCTAAATTCCAGGATGGTAAAGACCATTTCAGCGTACACCATTAGTTTTTATGAAATGATTGGCATTTTCATTGGCCTTGGCTTGTTTTTACCAATCTATAAAACGGCCTGGGCAGCCGATGGAATCCTGCATCTTGTTCCCAGCACCATGGACTGGATCTACATGATTATTCTGAGCGGAGCTTGTTCGGTATACGCCTATACGACTGCCGTTGAGCTGATGAAAAAAGTGAGTGTTTTCCTCATTCAGTTAACGTTAAATCTCGAGCCGATATATGGAATTATCATGGCCGTAATAATTTTTGGTTCATCAGAAAAGATGGGACTAAGCTTTTACTTAGGAACTTTGATTATTATGAGTGCCGTGGCCTCGTATCCAATTTTAAGAGAAAATATGATGGCGGGATAATCGTCAATCCTTAACTCCATCCGGGAGATCCACTCCAAAACGTCGTTCCGGGAAATTGGTCCGAAAGTTTCACTTCACGATCAAAAATGCCAACGACCGCCGAACCCGATCCGCTCATAGTCGCGTAAGTGGCACCCAGAGAATACAGTTTTTCTTTTATCAATTTTATGTCGGATACTTCTTGAAAACACTTTCTTCAAAGTCATTTTTTAGAAGTTCCTTCCACTTTGTGACGGGATAGTTTAAGATGATTTCTGCAATCGGCAGGAGTAGATGATTTCGGTATTAATATTAGCAAAAGCATCTGCGGTAGAGACATGGATGTCAGGTTTTACAACCACAAAAAATTTATCATTTAAGGATAACGGTATTTCCTTCAAGATTTCACCGCGACCGGTCCCGAACATGGGACTATCCTGAATGAAAAAAGCGCAATCACTTCCCAGACGCGCGGCGTATTCCATCAAAGACTTGCGATCCAGGTTCAACGAAAAAATATCGTTCAAAAGGCGCAGGGTATAAGCAGCATCCGAAGAACCGCCCCCTAATCCAGCGCCAGAAGGAATTATTTTATGCAAGATGAATATTTACCGGGTCGAGCTTAAATTCTTCCTTTCAATAAACGGTAGGCTCGTACGCATAAATTGTCATCCGGTTTGCCCTCGACGACATTTCCCGTTGACGTGAACAAAAATGTTTCTGCAGGAATTACCTCCAACACATCGTGCCATGGAAGAGGATAAAAACAAGTTTCAAGGTTATGATACCCATCAGCTCTTTTCGAAAGCACTGATAACCCGAGATTGATTTTACAGGGAGGAAAAATTACCATGGGATGGTTTGAAGTTTCGAGTTTGAAGTTTCGAGTTTCCGCATTCCAGAGTGCGCACGTTAAGTCGACAACTTCGAAACTTCAAACTAGAAACTAGCAACTATTTTACGAGCCGGTCGATCATCTCCTGC
>CAVTZI010000008.1:0-159483 GCA_963739105.1 uncultured Bacteroidota bacterium
ACCTGTAACGAACAATGGTATGATCAAAAGTTATTTCATAATGGGGTGGAGAAATCTTTGGAAAGGCAAACTCTACTCAAGCCTCAATGTCCTGGGACTTACATTTGGCATGGTCTGTTTTTTGTTGATCGGTCTCTACGTGCACGATGAACTCACTTTCGACCAACAGCATCTTAAAAGGAACAGAATTTACCGCGTCATTACGCATGAAAGGAATTCAAACAATGGAGCCACCACAATTGCCGCCGCAGGGTATATGCTTGCGGAAGAATCCACGCATGCTATTCCTGAGGTAGAAATGACAACGCGCATGCGGCGCACAGGCCGGACTAATCTGGTAGATCCTGAAAACCCGGTCAATGTTCAGGAAACTGTTACCATAGCGGATGAACGATTTTTACAAATGTTTGATTTTCCATTGATCGAGGGCGACAGGAGGACAGCATTAAAAGAACCCAACTCGATTGTTATTACCGAAGATCTCGCGATGAGGATTTTTAAACGGTCAGATGTCCTGAATAAAAACCTGCAATTCAGTCATCTGCAAACTCCGTTGAAGATCACCGGTATTCTGAAAGATCATCCGCATAATTCGAGTTTCAATTTTACGAGTGTTATATCTGAATCGACTCAGTATAACGACGATTGGTTTAGGGAGGAAACAGGGAATGATTGGTCATCTACAAGTTTTACAGTGTATGCGTTGCTAAAACCCGATGCCCATCCTCCATCAGTTGCCGGTAAAATGACCAAACTCGTTTACGCAAATGAAGAGCTCGAGCCTGGTTGGGTATTGTCACTCAGTCTTCAGCCTTTGAAAGACGTACACTTGCGTTCGGAAGGCATCGAGGATGGCGCGAAACTCAAATGTCGACAGTATTCCGCAAGGCAACCCCTTGTATGTAACGATATTCTCTTTCGCGGGAATTTTTGTTTTGCTTATCGCGGGAATCAATTACACAAACCTCACTACAGCGCGGGCTTCAAGCCGTATCAAGGAAATCGGGGTGCGAAAAACAATTGGCGCATTTCGCGGAAATCTGATTCGCCAGTTTCTGGTTGATTCGCTGATAACGACGGCTATCTCATTTGTTGTGGCCGTGCTTATTGTGAGTCTGTTGCTTCCGCCTTTCAATAATTTTGTGAATAAACAATTTTCACTGTTTACTGCAGCCAGCTTGCGGTTCTGGGGCATTGCTATTGCTTTGATTGTGGCTATCGGAATTTTATCGGGTGGCTACGCGGCGCTTTTGCTATCTCGCTTCAATCCGGTTACACTGTTAAAACGTTTGAAGCTCCGAAGCACCAGTGATTTTTCTGTACGGAAAGTATTGGTGGTGTTTCAGTTCACTGTCTCAACGGTAATGATCATCGGTACCATCGTGTTGCTCATGCAAGTGAAATTCCTCAACAACACCAACCTCGGCTTCGATAAGAGCCTGATGCTGGTGATTGATGTTAATGTTGGAAAAGCACGTTCCAATTTTGAATGGGTAAAGGCGGAGATGGCGAAAGTGCCGGCTGTACAGCAAGTATCCGTAACCTCACGTGTACCCGGAGAGTGGAAAACGTTCCGCAGAGTGAAAGCAAAGCAGGAGGGAAGTGCAGGCGAACATCAGGTCGCATACGCCATTGCCGCCGATAAAGATTTCTTATCTACCTACGACATCCCAATGCTCGATGGACGAAATTTCCAAAGCGAAAATGATACATCTGCCATACTTGTCAATGAAACGGCAGCAAAAATGCTGGGTATCATCCCAATGGGTATCGGGATCGGAGACCAGGTGGTTGATATTCCTGTCATCGCGCGCAACAACTTCTTTACGCCGCTTTTCGATGATGTAAATGCCTCGTTCAAACCTCGCGTGATTGGTATTGTAAGGGATTTTCATTTTCAATCGTTACGTGATAGGATTCAGCCGTTGATCATCGCTTATAATGATAACCCCATTCAGGCAATCGACTATTATTCGGTAAAAATTTCGCCTCATGATATCCCGGGAACGCTGGAAAAACTCAAATCAATCATGATAAAGAACGATGAGCGTGAACCCTTTGAATATCATTTCCTGGAAGACCAGCTCGCCTTGTTTTACATTGAAGACCAGCGCAGTCAAACCATTCTCAGTTGGGTTGCGCTCGCCAGTGTTTTCATTGCCTGCCTCGGTCTCTTCGGACTGGCTACCTATTCAGCCGAACAACGACTCAAGGAAATCGGAATGAGAAAAGTTTTGGGTGCTAGTGTGGTAAGCCTCATCTCATTACTCTCGAAAGATTTTGTGAAACTGGTTTTCGTTGCATGCTGCATTGCATTTCCGATCGCCTGGTGGGGTGCAAGCCGTTGGCTGGAGGAATATGCGTATCACATTGAAGTTACATGGTGGGTATTTGCCCTGGCTGGTATGATGGCAACTGGCATTGCCCTGCTTACAGTTAGTTATCAGGCAATCAAGACTGCACTCGTTAGCCCGGTGAAGATTCTAAAGTCGGAGTGAAATGGCGTCAACTAGAGTGAAATAGTTAGCAATGAAAATTACACAGCTAAAAAAAGGACAATCTATAACTTAGTGAATAAGCGCATGACACCACATTCCAAAACTTTCGCTGATAAGGGCAACAGCCTATGAATGTGGAATTTTCAGTTGTGATTTACAAACTCAGTAATAAACGGAAGGGGAATCCAATGATAATTAATGCATCACTCCCCTCACATACTTCTTCACAATCGTTTCATCGCCCGGATAGTTTTCAGGGGCTACATTTGTTATCTGAGCCTGAATGCATCGCCACATGCCACTCTCCTTTACATAGGTGTCAGTGTATTGCGACATGGCCGTGATTTCTTTGCCCTCTTTTACAAGAGTGTACTTGTTTACCGAGCGTACCAGCGCGGTTGTTCCGATCACCGTGATTTTTTCATTGCGATAATCCCAATACACGATTACGTTTGGATCAAAGCCGGTTTTCCAGTCGTGCAGGTATTGCGCGCGATCAATCCATTTACCGGTACTACTGATGTGTACAAACTGCGGGTGAATGATTTTTTCGTGCGATGCTACATCGTTGGTCACGAAGTTGTGAATGAAACGGGCATTGATGAGTTTTAATTGAGCCACTTCTTCTTCCATAGAGGATTCGAGCGACTTCCACGCAAAGGAGGTAAGCATTGCAAGGGAAGCAAGCAGCATAATTGTGAGTCTTGTTATTTTCCGGTTCATGGCTGTCTATTTGCTATAAAGGTAGGGGCAACACCTTTCGTGAATCTTCGAAATCTTGCTATTCTTAGCAACACGATAAATGTTTATGGGGCTACTATCGTGCAGCCTTAAATCAACTGCATCCGCTTTCGGCCATCGCCGTGCCGGCTAACACACGGTCTATTACGCCGCTGGAAAAAATCGGAATGAAATATATAAAGCCAATTCGGTTTCCTGAAAGCACGAACGACCTGATGTTATTTAGCAACTGAATACCTCACTGAAATTTGCTATTCCATTAGCGGCAAAACAAAATCTTGGCTCGTCCGTATTCCGCTGTATGGAAAGCCAGGTGCATATTCTCCACTCATCCGATTTTTATCAAATCCGCGACTTTCGTTGCGCCTGCACGAAGTGTTCCATTTCCAAGTTGGAGCAGGGGGCACACTTCTTCATCATTTTTGTGCGGCAGGGTTTTTATGAACAGCGTGTTTTTCGCGGCCATAATGAAATGCACGTAGGTAGGCTGCTGGTATCGAAGCCGGAAATTGAATTTACCATCCGCCATATCGACAATCACCCTGACTTATGTACCTCGTTCCGTTTTGAGCCCTCATTTTATGAACAGGTAAAAGAGCACTACGGCAAGGAAGGCCGCTGGTTTTTTGCCAACCCCGATTTTCACTCGGTGCTACTTTCATCCGGCCCGGCCATCGAGTTTTTGCATCAGCATATTCTGTCAAGAGTTGGTAGTAGCTCAAAGTTAGAGATGGATGTACTCGTCATTCGCCTGCTGGAAAAAGTGATGCACACGCTAGGCAATCGGCTATCGGTGGCTCCCGTGCCAGAAGGTATGAAAAAATATCATCTGGTTACCATGGAAAACGCACGCGACTATCTGTTCCGCCATTTCACGGAAGACGTAAGCTTGGCGCAGCTGGCCGACCATTGCCACGTGAGCGTGTTTCACTTCAGTAGAATTTTCAAAGCAGTTTTAGATACGTCACCTCACCAATACCTTACTGACTTACGATTGAATCACGCACAGTTGCTTTTACAATCTACTCGGTTGCCTGTTACGCAAGTGGCCTTTCAAAGCGGCTTTAACAGTCTTGAGCATTTTGCCACCGCTTTCCGACAACGGTTTGGCTGCACACCGCAGCACAAGCGGAAATTTGAGAAAGAGAGTTTTGTGTAACCATTAACGGGTTACGGCCATACGAACAGCCAGTCCGATAATGCCGATAGATGAGTATTCTCTATTTCTCACTGCGAAATCTGTTTTTTTAGAAGTAACATCTGTCTGGCTTTGTCGTCTTCTTAAAAAAACTTTTTCTCTCGCTATGCTATTTGATTAGTCTATAGACCGACTAATGTAAATCCTCATAGATTCTTTTTCATCAAAGGACGGGCTGCAAGCAATGCCCCAATACTTATGGCGGCTCCGAACGATAAATAGTATCCTACGTAAGAAAGACCATAGTTCGTCGCCAGTGTCGTAGCGAAATATGGAGTAAGCGATGCACCCAGGATACCAGCTAGTGTAAAGGCTAGCGATGCCCCAGTGTACCGAACTTCTGGGGGAAAGATCTGTGCCAACGCTGTACCTAGCGGCCCATAGTTCAAGCCCATCAATAACATGCCCATTGACTGAAAAGCGACGGTAACGATAAGGCTACCTGTGCTGAAGAAGGGCGCGAAAAACAAACCAAAAATGAATATGCCTATGCTCGACGCGATAAGCATATTGCTTCTCCCTTGGCGATCGGCAAGCACAGCCGAGACGGGAATCCCCAACGCAAAGAACAACATGGAAATCATTTGTGCGATCAAAAAACTTTCTCTTGGATATTTCAAAGCGGAAGTTCCCCAGCTTAATGTGAATACACTCATAATATAGAATAGCAGAAAAGTTGTGATCGTGGCTGCCGTGCCCAGGAAGATGGTCTTGCCGTGTTTAGCAAAAACAGTAAAAACCGGTAAACTCTCACGCGCTCTGGTTGTTTATGACCCTGAGGAACTCGGGTGTTTCTTCTATTTTCAGACGGATGTAAAGTCCAACCCATACAAGTAGTGCGCTTGCTACGAACGGAATGCGCCAGCCATAGGCGAGGAACTGATCATCATTCATGGTTTTGCTGAGAATGTAGAATGTAGCGCTGGACAACAGGAATCCAATCGGAGCGCCTAACTGCGGGAACATGCCGTACCACGCCTTTTTATTTTTCGGTGCGTTTTCAGTGGCCAGCAATACGGCGCCACCCCATTCGCCTCCGAGTCCGAGGCCCTGGCCAAATCGAAACAACGCCAGCAAGATAGGTGCTAAAATGCCAATGGTATTGTACGATGGCAAGAGTCCGATAGCTACCGTTGATGGACCCATCGTCATCAAGGCAGCTACGAGTGTGGCTTTACGTCCCTTGCGGTCGCCGAAATGTCCGAAGAGCGCGGCACCGACAGGCCGTGCGAAAAACGCCAGCCCAAAGGTTGCCAGGGATGCAAATGTAGCAGCAACAGGGTCGTCCGCGGGGAAGAACAGTTTAGGGAACACCAGCACGGCTGCGGTAGCATAGATATAGAAGTCAAAGAATTCGATGGTGGTTCCGATCAGGCTTGCGGCAAGTATTCGCGTCGCTGAATTTGTTGCGCGTTGGGGCTCGGTCATTGTATTGCGGGCATTATGTCTCCAGAATAAGGTAAAGTCTTATATCATCCTAATTTTGTTGTAAAAATCAATAATAACATTGTAACCTTTCAGTTAGCATCAAGTAAGACCAGGGTATTCATTTCCGCATGCAGTGCGTTTGGGATTACTGTGTCATCTTTTAGATCAAACAGCCATGAAAAAACTTTATTTAATCTTGCTTTACTTTTGTTCATGGGTCACGGCCTACGCTCAAAACACACCCGTTCATTACGACACCGTGTACTCAGCGATCCTAGAGGAAAAGCGGGCGCTTCAAATTTACCTTCCGAAAAACTATCAACCCGGCTCTGCTGACAAATTTGATGCTGTATATGTGCTGGACGGAGAGTGGAATACATCTTTGACATCGACGGTTTATAATTTTCTCGCATATGCAAAATTTGTTCCTCAAGACATCATTATAATAGGTATCAATAATCCATCAAAAAATAATGTCAACCTGCGCGACCGGGATTTTACGCCCACGCATACCGATTACGTGGCGGTGTCAGGTGGTGCTGATAAATTCCTTACCTGCATTAAGGACGAGTTGATGCCGTATATTCAAAAAAACTATCCGGCAAAAAAAAAGGGGAGTACCCTTTACGGAACGTCTCTTGGGGGGCTCTTCGCGTTATATGCATTTTTGATGGAACCTCATCTATTTAAATCTTACTTAACTGTTGAACCAGCTTTGTGGTGGGACAATTATTACTTAACGGGTTTAGCGGCAAAAAGACTTGGCGAGTTTACCGACCTGAACAATACCGTTTGGATCGCGTCAAGAGACGGAAAAGCTTTTCAACAAATGGGTATCGACGGAATGGATTCGGTTCTCAGAAAGCACGCTCCATCTGACCTTATATGGAAAAGCGTCGGGTATCCAGACGAGACTCATTTCTCAGCAATATGGAAAGGAATTTATGACGGACTAAAATTTTCATATACTGGCCATCTGAAAGAAGGAGACATCCTGATTAATCCCATGAATGGCATTGTACTCAAAGACAAACCGTTTAGGCTCGGGTGTTACAACTCGGCGGCCGATTCGCTCATACGGTACACAATCGACGGCACGCCCCCGACCAGGGCCTCGTTAAGATTAAAAAGTGAAAATCTGTTGGCCTTCTCCGATTCGAAGACGCTCACCCTACGATCATTTAGTCCACGCGATGAGTTTAATTACGAAAGGACATCACATTTTGAGGTAGGGGATACGTTGCCCTCAAAACCTAAACCCAAGGGAGTCAATCCTGGTGGGCTGCATTATGTATATTATGAAGGTGATTGGAATGTCATGCCCGACCTGAAACGACTGAAGCCACAACGATCGGGGCTAGCTGACAAGAGCTTTGACCTCAACAGTCTCTCCAATTCAACCAATTTTGTTTGCACATTGAGCGGATATCTCGAAATAACCGAGGCGGGCTACTACACGTTCGAAATGGAAAGTCACGAAGGGACCAAAGTATACCTTAGCGATCAACTCATTATCGGTAATAACAACGTACCGAACTTTGGTGAGCGATTTATCGTGCCGCTAAATAAAGGTTTCTATTCATTCAGGGTTGAGTATTTTCGCAAAAAGGGAGGCCGGCCCTTGAAGCCAGTTTACATTATGCCCGACGGAAAAAACGACTTTCAGATTCCTTTGAAGATGCTGTACAGCCGTTAGACGCCGCGAAGTCGCTTAAGAACTTCAAATCTATCATTGAATTCTTTTCTGAGGAACTCAGGAGCGCCCTTAGACAAATGTTAAATTTTCTACGAGAAGAAAGGCAGTCAGTCGTTGGAGTTCGATGTAAAAATTGCCGTCGGGCCCCTGTGGTGATAATATCATGTGCTATTACATTCTTGTAAATAATAGATTCCATGATTTGATTCCAACAATCGCTTCCGGGCCAGCGTCAAGACTTGCGCACAAATCACAGACGTTCCTTCTTATGTAACCGTTTGATAATTTCCTGCGTCTAACATGCAACCTTTGCCAGTCGGGCGAGTACCTTAATGACAGAAACTCATCATCCGGCTTTCACATCCTAATCACATCAAACAACTACGTCATGTTAAAAAACTATTTCACGATCGCCTGGCGAAATCTGGTTAAAACAAAAGGTTATTCGTTTATCAATATCGGCGGACTTGCCCTGGGAATGTCGGTGGCATTAATCATTGGTCTTTGGGTGAATGATGAACTGTCGTTCAACAAGTACCACGATAACTATGATCAAATTGCCCAGGTGATGAAAGCCGGTACCTTCCAGGGAAAACATTATTCAGGTCAAGACTATCTTCAGTTCCCGATGCTCCATGAACTTCGGACGACGTACGGCGCGAATTTTAAGTATGTCGTCCCGCAACAGGGAAAGTATGATGCCATCCTTTCTATCGATGACAAGAAAATCTCTAAGACAGGAACCAACATCGGGGAAGACGGGCCTGAAATGTTCACTTGGAAGATGATATATGGCAGCCGGTCGGGATTGAAAGACGCACAATCGATCATGATCTCGGAGTCTACAGCGGATGCGTTGTTTGGTACAGGTGATCCCGTCGGAAAGATTGTGAAGCTTAATAATGAGAAAGAGGTCACGATCTCCGGTGTTTTTGAGGATTTTCCAAAGAACTCGGATCTGTACGGACTCCAGTTCGCTCGTCCCTGGGAAGCTTATCTCCTGAGCAACCCCTGGGTTAAGGATCAGGGATGGCAAAATCATTTCTTCCAGATCTATGTCCAGATACAACCGACGACCAGCTTCGAAAGCGTGGATGCAAATATCAAGGACCTCGAAATCAACGCAACGCGTAACCTGGAGTACATGAAGGATTGGTTGAAATTTAAAGCTGAAGTTCATGTTAACCCCATGAGCCGATGGCACTTGTATTCAGATTACAAAGAAGGCACTTTACAGAACGGTCCTATCCAGCTTGTTTGGTTCATCGGATCGATCGGGGTATTCGTGCTATTGCTGGCCTGCATCAATTTCATGAACCTTAGCACTGCCCGTTCCGAAAAAAGGGCCAAAGAAGTTGGAATCCGTAAAACCCTCGGGTCGGTTCGTAGGCAACTCATCGCTCAGTTTTTTGCTGAGTCATTTCTCGTGGTGATCATCTCATTTGGCTTTGCTTTGTTGATGGTATTTGCAGCGCTTCCCTGGTTCAACACGATCTCGCAAAAAGCCATGCAACTTCCCTGGCAGGCTGCCGCATTCTGGATCTTCAGCGCGCTATTCCTTTTTGTCACCGGAATGCTGGCCGGAAGTTATCCCGCGCTTTACCTGTCGTCATTCAATCCGCTAAAAATCCTGAAGGGCTCGTTCCGCGCCAGTCGACTGGCTTCAATACCAAGAAAAGCACTCGTGGTATTACAGTTCACTGTATCGATCACGCTCATTGCTTCCACAGGCGTGATTTATCACCAGCTGATGTTTGTAAAAGACCGCCCGGTGGGGTACTCGCGAGAAGGATTGTTGATGATGGAGAAGAAGGGCAAAGAGTTCTACGAAAAATTTGAAACGCTTCGCGCTGAACTCAAGAGCTCGGGATCGGTTGAAGAAATCGCAGATGCCGGCGGGCCGATCACTACGACATGGTCGGGAAACGGCGGTTTTAGCTGGAAAGGATATGATCCACAAGCAGATAATAGTTTCAGCACGTTGAATGTTTCCGCAGATTTCGGAACAACGGTTGGATGGGAAGTGGTCGATGGCAGGACGTTTTCCCGCGACATCGCCAGCGATTCTTCCGCGATCATCATCAACGAATCGGCTGCTGAGCAGATGAAGCTTGAAAACCCAGTGGGCGAAACAGTGCATTGGACAAACCTGGCGTGGAATATGGACAAAGACTTCCACGTTGTCGGCGTCATTCACGACATGGTGATGAACTCTCCTTTCGAACCCGTGAGACCCGCTATTTACCTTAATATGGGAGGGGCCGGTTGGATGTACTTGCGCATTAATCCCGAAATGAGCACTGCCGAAGCGTTACCTAAAATAGAAGCGACATTTAACAAAGTGATCCCGGGTGCTCCCTTCAACTATAAATTTGCTTCTCAGGAGTACGCCGCTAAGTTCGCAACTGAAGACAACATTGGGAGACTTGCCGTCGTATTCACCACGCTGGCGATCATTATCAGTTGCCTTGGATTGTTCGGCCTGGCTTCGTATGTGGCTGAACAGCGCACAAAAGAAATTGGAATCAGGAAAGTGCTAGGCGCATCCGTTCCAAATCTGTGGAGAATGCTCTCGGGTGAATTCGTGGTATTGATCATCGTGGCTTGTCTCATCGCAGTGCCCGCATCATACTATTTTCTTTACAATGGAATAAGCAGATATGATTACCGTACAGAGATCGCATGGTGGATCTTCGCTGCCGCTTCCGGTGGAGCGCTGGTGATAACACTGGCGACTGTAAGCTTTCAGGCAATCAAAGCAGCCCTGGCGAATCCGGTGAACAGTCTGAGAACGGAGTAGAGGAAAACTTCAAGTCGCCAGTCGCTGCAGGTCGACAGTTCCGCCATCACTTGGAAATTGAGTGTTGACTTATTGAGTGTTGATTATTCAAGAACAAACAACACTCAACACTCAATAATCAATGTTCAGGTATTAGTACCAAAGGAGGGTTCCGATAGCTCCGATGCTTATGGGACGGGACGTTCGCAGTTTATTCAAACCTGGCAGGTCAACAATCCGCCATCACTTGGAAATTGAGTGTTGACTTATTGATTGTTGATTATTCAAGAACAATCAACAATCAACACTCAATAATCAATGTTCAGGTAATTTAGTACCAAAGGAGGGAATCGAACCCTCACATCCGAAGATACACGATTTTGAGTCGTGCGCGTCTACCAGTTCCGCCACTTTGGCTTGGCTTCGCCAGCGCTTAGATAACAACCGGTTTAAGGGTAATTCCGTCAAAGCACTAGCGAAGAAGGGTGCAAATATGGGTAAAGTTTATTTTTTGGACAAGCCGATGGAAGCTGAAAGCTTACAGCGTACAGCTTACAGCCTTTTTCAGCTTATTACTGCGTAAAATCACTACAAAAATTCGCTTTTTGAGTGGTTTTTCCCATAAAACTGTACCCGAGACACTTACTGTCTAACAGCTTAAAGCTCAATAAACTTTTCCAAGGAAAACGCCTGCGCATGGGTCGTAAACAAAGGCTTCACTTTTCCCCAAACTTCCTTAAAAAGCTCAGAATTCCGGTAGGCTTCCAGATCGCTAGCCTTTTTCCAATGACTTAGCGTAGTATAAACATTCGGATGGTTAACATCTTTCAGCAACTCCAAATGCGTGCATCCTTTCACCTTCCGGATGGCGTTCTTATGTTTCTGAAAGATTTCCAAAAACGTTTCAACGCTTTCCTCTTTAAAATGCATTCTAACAATCCGGATAATCATAAAGCAGTCAGTTTACAGCGCACAGCTTACAGCTTTTACAGTGTAAGAGCTGTAAGCTGTGAGCTGAATGCTGTCAGCTAATCAAAAATTATATTCACGACGCCATCATAGCCCAGCCCTAACAATTCCGCCGCGTTGCCTTTATAGATTCCGATTTCCAGGAGACCAAGGCTGTTAAAAACAATGAAACACTCACCTTGCTCTGCTTGGCTGTACTGGGTGTGAATCTTTCTAAATTTTTCGCCACCAAATGTGACGGTAAAGCTTTTTCCCGGACTCAGAATATCGAAAACCCGCTTTGAAATGTTTGTTATCAGGTTCCCCACAGCATCTACTCTAATGATACTTCCTGTAATTTGTTTTTTTGTTGCTTTGATCTGACGGTCGATCATTTTTTTAAACATCGTCATGGGCTTCCCTAAATTCGTTATGGGCATTCCACTCGCGAGTTTGACGGCGGCCGAAGCAAAAATATCGCGCTCAGGAAATGTGGTCGTAATTGGATTTAGTGAATTTAATTCGATCACTTGTTGATGCGATTGCTCGCTGAGCAGTCCAAATAATCCGTTATCACATCCCACAAAAAAATGATCTTCTAGCTGCAGTGCAATGAAAGAATCATTTTTATTTCCTGTGGCATCAACGCCGACCAGGTGAACTGTTTGCATTGGAAAATCACGGAAGACAGCGCGTAAAACAAATGCGGCGTGTCCTATATCACCGGGTTTGATATCGTGTGTGATATCTTCAATGCGAATGGCCTGGTTGATACTGATTATTCGTGCCTTAATTGCCGCCACATAATGATCACTCGTGCCTGAGTCAGTAAGTAAGGTTACGATCGCCATGGTTGTTTTCTGGGGATAGCTGTATTTTGTTTTGTTACGTTCGGTTTTGAAGCCTTTTCTCCTTGGAAATTAATATTTTTGATTTGCAAAATAGTCATTTTTAGAGCGCGATGAGATGGACAGTGAACTTTGTTTAAATCAATGCGTTAAGAATATTTCACACCTTTCTTCTCACACCATAAGTTTAACATAACATTTTAATTCAGGTTTTGATCGAAAAAGTTGTAACACTCGAAAATATTTCAATGCTCGATTTCCTTGGAATGGAAAATAAGACCATTGACACCCTCACCGCCGCGTTCCCCAAAAGCAAAATTGTATCTCGCGGAAATCAGATTTTCATAAAAGGTCCGACCGCCGAAATTGTTCAGATCGATGATGTGATTAATTCGCTCGTTGATCATTACCATACCTATGGACGCGTAACAGAGGAAAATGTTCAGGCCTACATTGACCGGGAACAGGAAATTATGTTACCTGAAAGTCAGCAGGTATTGTCGGAGGATGTTATCATTTACGGCGCGAAAGGTGTCGCGATAAAACCCAAAACAGTCAATCAGAAAAAATTGGTTCAACTCGTTAAGGATAATGATCTTGTGTTTGCACTAGGGCCCGCGGGAACAGGGAAAACCTATATCTCGGTAGCCCTAGCGGTACGAGCGCTCAAGAACAAAAATGTTAAGAAACTTATTATTACCCGACCAGCAGTGGAAGCAGGGGAGAACCTTGGTTTTTTGCCGGGTGATTTGAAAGAAAAAATTGATCCGTACCTGCGGCCTATTTATGACGCCCTAAACGATATGATCCCGTTTGAAAAACTTAAGTACTACATGGAACGGGAGACGATCGAAATTGCGCCACTAGCATATATGCGCGGACGTACATTGAACAATGCGTTCATTTTATTAGACGAAGCACAGAATACCACGCCCATGCAGATGAAGATGTTTCTTACACGCATGGGACCTGAATCTAAAATGATTGTTACAGGAGATCCTTCTCAAATTGATCTTCCTTCGAAGCAGCATTCAGGTTTGAAAGAAGCGGCGCGCATTCTGAAAGATGTAAAAGGAATTGGCTTCGTTGAGCTGAACGAGAAAGATGTTGTACGCCATAAGTTAGTGCGCGATATTTTGGATGCTTATAACCGGGATTCTTCATAACCGTTATCCGTTATCCGTTAATCGTTGGTACGATCGACCCACTGATAACGATTAACTGATAACTGATAACTGATAACTGATAACGATGACATGACCGTATTCGCACGGAATAATCCACGGGCGAACAGATTTAAAATTATTGAAGCCTAATTATGACAAATGAGATTCGTTTCCATCATGGCATACATGTTGGAGAGGATGGCAGTCACCTATACCATAGACACGCCCATGATAAAGACCTATATAAAAATTGCCTTCCGGAACCTGATGCGAAATCAGTCCTACTCTTTCATCAACATCGGCGGGCTCGCTGCAGGAATGGCGGTTGCCTTATTAATTGGATTGTGGATCTGGGATGAACTTTCCTTTAATTCGTACTTTAAAAACCACCAACGTTTGGCCCAGGTAATGCTGAACCAGACGGAAAACGGCGTCATCTACACAGGCGGGACAATCGCCATGCCTACAGGCGATGTTTTACGAACAAAATATGCCGCTGACTTTGAGGCGGTATCACTTGCTTCATGGATTGACAAACATTTAGTATATGTCGGTGATAAAGCAGTTTCGTCATCTGGAATGTGGGTGCAGCCTGATTTTCCGGAGATGTTCTCACTGGCCATGATACAAGGAAGTCGTGATGTACTGAAAGATCCTTCCACAATTTTAATTTCTAAGTCGCTTGCAAAAAGTTTGTTTGGTGACAAGGACCCAATCAACAATTCCGTGCGCATAGACAATAGGTTTGACGTGATTGTCGGAGGAGTCTATGAAGATTTGCCACACAATACCAATTTTTACAATTCACACATATTCCTTCCCTGGGGGAACAAGGAGAACTGGAGGAATTCGCAAACCGACTGGAATAATCATTGTGGCGAGTTATTCGTGCAGCTCAGTGATCATTCCAGCTTCGATCGTGCCAGTGAAAAGATTAAGAATGTACCGACGCCATTTATCACGGAGCTCAAAGAAGAGATTATGCTTCATCCTTTGGATAAGCTGCATCTCTATGATGAATTCGAAAATGCAAAGGTCGCCGGAGGACGCATTGAATTTGTCTGGCTTATCGGCATCATTGGTGCATTCGTCTTGTTTCTGGCTTGTATAAATTTCATGAACCTTTCGACAGCAAGAAGTGAAAAGCGTTCGAAGGAAGTGGGGATCCGAAAGACGGTCGGTTCTGTGCGCGTGCAGCTTATAGGTCAGTTTCTGAGTGAGTCTGTCGTCGTGGCGCTTCTTGCATTTATATTTTCGCTTATACTTTCACAACTTTCCCTTTCGTTCTTTAATAATCTTGCGGACAAACAGATATCCATTCCATTAGAGAGTCCGATTTTCTGGTTGCTGGCGTTGGGTTTCACATTGTTCACAGGAATCATATCGGGAAGTTATCCTGCTTTCTACTTGTCGGCGTTCAAACCTGTTAAAGTATTAAAGGGAACTTTCAAAGCAGGGCGTCTGGCCTCGATCCCTCGTAAAATTCTCGTCGTAACACAATTCACAGTATCCATCACGTTGATCATTGCCACCGTGATTGTTTTTCGGCAAATACAATTTGCAAAAAATCGCCAGGCAGGATATAGCCGTGAGGGGCTTATAACCATTGCTATTAATACGCCTGATCTGGAAAAACATTATGATGCAATTCAAAACGACCTGTTGCAAAGCGGAGTTATTGAGAATATGGCAAAAACATCCAACTCACCGGCACATTTTGGCAATAACAACAGCATTAACTGGAGAGGTAAAGATCCGGCCTTAACGGTTTTTTTTAGAAATGTTAACGTAACGCCAGAATTTGGAAAGACGCTCCGCTGGACGATAAAGGAAGGACGCGATTTTTCTATTGACATTTCCGCCGATTCTGCCTCCGTCATTCTCAATGAGACCGCTATAAAAATAATGGGCTTTGAAGACCCTATCGGTGAGGTTATCGAATTTCATGGGAAAGAATATACAATCGTCGGCGTGGTGAAAGATATGGCAACACAATCACCATATCGGCCGAGCGAGCCATCTATATTTTTTACGGATGGGTGGAAGGGACTTGCTCTAATGAGGTTAAATCATTCAATACCTGTAAGAGAAGCGCTGGCAAAGGTAGAAGCCATCTATAAAAAATATAATCCGAGTGCGCCGTTTGAATTCAGCTTTGTCGATGCAGAGTATGAAAGAAAATTTTCCCAGGAAGAAAAGGTTGGAAGCCTGGCTGGTTTCTTTGCCGTGCTTGCTGTCTTCATCTCGTGCCTGGGATTGTTTGGACTTGCATCTTATGTAGCAGAACAACGAACGAAAGAAATTGGCATTCGCAAAGTACTAGGCGCATCAGTGCTCAACGTATGGAAAATGTTATCGAAGGATTTTGTCACACTGGTGATCATCGCGTTCCTGATTTCAATTCCGCTTTCATTTTCCTTTATGCAGGACTGGTTACAGAATTTTGAATACCGGACAACCATATCATGGAATATCTTTGCAACAGTCGGTGCCGGCGCGCTAGTCCATTACCTTGCTCACCGTAAGCTTTCAAGCGATTAAGGCAGCCATCGCCAATCCCGTAAAATCCTTGCGATCGGAGTAGAAATCCGTTATCCGTTAATCGTTGAATCGTTAATCGTTCGTACACGCACGGATAACGGATAACGATCAACGGAACCTTTCATACGAAGAACGTATCGACCCACGGCTTGGCCGTCTCTGCGGTCTCAGTGTCGAGTAGATTATCGATTATTTGCAAAAGTTGACATATTTTTTGTTGAGCTATTGTCAGCTGTTTCTCGGCGTTAATTGATCAAATTTGAATTTAATAGTTTTGCTTGGTTGAATAATTGTTATTTAGAATATTGATCTTTTACACTACGAACACTCAACCTCATTAACAATAATTATTAAGAATGACTGTTATCGTCCGTACCGCTGCAACTTAAATCTCGCCTTCAAATTCCCCACCATCAACGTAAAGTATCCATCCTCCAAAAGTTTTTCATTTTTATTGTTGGGAAATGAAAGCTGTTTTTCCGGCATTGATTACAAATTTGAATTCAGCAGTTTCTCCTGGGTTCAATAATTTTTTCTCATAGAATTTTAGATCTTTCACAGGTCTGGAAATACTTCCAACTTCATCGAACAAGAACCACAGCACTGCCTCTTTTCCCGCGCGTGAACCTGTGTTCTTAACGGTAACGCTGGCGGTAATTTCGGATGTGTTGGATGTCAGCACCGAATCACTCAAGGTGAGGTTAGAGTATTCAAAAGTGGTGTAGCTTAATCCCTGGCCAAAAGGCACTAAGGCTATTGGATTTTCAATTTCATGTGCAAGCAATACTTCGCTTGATTTGTGATTGTGCGGCACCAAACGGTTCACGGCGGCGGGAAAATTAAAACTCATCTTAGCACTAGGATTTATTTTGCCACTGATAATTTCAGCAATGGCTTGAGCCCCTTCAAATCCTGGCAGCCCTGCAAAAAGCACAGCCTTACAGCCGGGATAAATTTTTGTTATTACCCGTGGACGTCCACTGATGAGTACAAGTACAACGGGCTTGCCAGTCGATTGTGCTAGCGCGTATCAGCTCGATCTGATCTTCTGGTAGGCTGATATCGATGATGCTTCCGAAACCTTCTGCGTAGGGGGCTTCTCCCACGGCCATGACGATGGCATCCGCGCCGGCCGCCTTCGATCTAATTTCTGCGGCGGTACTCGCGAGCGTTACTTTGTTTTCAGAAAATTCTTTTTGCAGTGCGGAGTAAACCGTAAGCATGTCTTTTGGATAGAGGCTTTCATCGGATGTCATCCAGCGCAGGGTCCATCCTCCGCCCAGTGGCGCTTTCAGATTCGCGATGGGCCCTGCCACCAATATCTTTTTTGTTTTATCTGCTGACAATGGCAATGCACCATTTTCATTTTTCATCAGTACGATCGATTCTTGTGCAGCAGCCAGGGCTTTGGCTTTATTTTCTGGGGAACCGATCCGGTTGAAACGGTCATTGCGTGGCATTGGATTTTCAAAAAGACCAAGCTCAAGTTTTAAGCGGAGAATACGGGAAACAGAAAGGTCAATTCTTTCCTGGCTGATTTTATTTTCCTGAACCAACGCTTTTAGATGTTTACAAAAATCCGTGTTGTACGGTGTCATAGCCACGTCAATACCGGCCATGATTGCGCGGTACGTGGCATCTTTTTCATCCGCAGCAACTTTGTGATTTCTGTATAAACGAATGATATCCTCCCAATCGGTTACAACAACACCCTTGAATTTCATTTCATTTCGCAGAAGTTCAGTCAAGATCCGGTAGGAGGCATGCACAGCCTCTCCGTTAACATCGCCGCTGTTGATCATAAAAGTCTTTATACCCGCATCCACGGCAGCTTGAAAGGGAGGTATATAAAACTCATACATGGTCTGGTCCGAAAAGTCGGAAGGCCCCCGATCCCATCCATTTTTTGGATCAGAATACCCCAGGAAGTGCTTCGCTGTCGCGCCAATTTTGTAGGGTGCTATTTCTGTTTCTGCCTGGACGGTCTTGACAAAGATGCTTCCCATCGTTGCTGATACATAGGGCGATTCTCCCAGGCTTTCATAAAAACGTCCCCAAAGCGGCGTCCTTCCTAAGTCGAATACAGGAGCAAACAACCATTGGTGTCCGATGTCCGCAGTTTCGATAGCCGTAACATGGGCCATATCAGCAGGAATTTGATTATTGTAAGATGCTGCCGTATTGATGGCATGTGGAAAAATAGTTCCGCCTTCCAGGTAATTTGGCCCGTGCATATGATCCACGCCATAGATTACAGGGATTTTAAGGCGGGAGTTTTTCATGTTATACTCCTGTATTTCCTTGTAAAATGTATACCAGGTCTCCGCTGGAACTGCAATCCCGTTTAAGAACGAGCCCACGTGAAATTCACGCAAGATCTGTCCAAGCTTGGCGGTATCGAGTTTGATTTCAATTTTCAAGTCGGAACCTGCGCCCCAATCAGCGTTTGTCACGATCACCGAGTTGTTCAGCTGAGTCATCTGTCCGATCTTTTCCTCTAAAGTCATCTGTGAAAGAAGATCGTCAATTTTGCTCTCAACGGCCGCGTTGTCCGTGCGTTCGATTTTCCTTAAATCTTGGGGGGTTACGTTATTTGTTGATTCAGCTTTTTTCTCCTGGCCACATCCTGCCCATAGGAATAACACCAGGCATCCAGCCAACATTGTTTTTAGGGTCTTCATTTTGAGGTTTGGGTTTGGGTTTGATTTTTTGGGTTAGAAATATAAGGAATGTTCACAATTTAAAAGGGGCATGTTTGTTTCTTCTTTCCGTATGTTTCGTTATCGAAACTTTATTCTCAGGAGGTTCGGAATTTTTTTATCTTTCTTTATGATCCGTTGGATACCCTATGCCTTTCTGAGAATCGTCCTATTCTTCATAGCCGGGATAACTTTGGGGATCTATTTTCCCGGCATTCTAGACCCGCCGTACGGTGGCCTGTTATTTTTGGTCTTGGTTTTATCTTATGGCGTAATCGTGTTGCTTTATTGGAAAAAGCGATTCTTATCCACCGATCTAAAATTACTAGGCGGCATTATCGGGTTGGCCGCTGTATTCGTATCAGGATTTTTGCAGGTGCTGCGCAAGACTGATAATCGAAGGCAAGATCATATTAGTCACATCGAATCACCCATTGAATTTTACAAGGCTATCATTGCTGGCAATCCCGTCGAGAAGACGAACTCCTGGAAGGTTCAGGCTATTGTTGAGTCCGTACGAACGCAGGGGGAGTGGATCAACTGTAAGGCCAATATTCTTCTTTATTTTTCTAAGGAGGATTTTCCTTCGTTTAAATATGGAGATGTACTATTGGTAAAAGGCGCACCCCGGCAGGTCCCTGGTCCAGCTAATCCGGAAGAATTTGATTACAAGCGATTTCTTAGTTTCAAAAATATCTACCACCAGCAGTTTGTTAAAAGAGGAGATGCGATGTGCATTGGATTTGATCCTCCCAGCTGGCTGGAACACTATGCTCTTTTGAGCAGAAGGTGGGCGGATGAGGCACTGAAGAAAAATATTTCGGGGCAACGGGAAAAAGGACTCGCTTCTGCTTTGGTGTTAGGTGTCACGGATGGCTTGGATAATGAATTGTTAACGGCGTATAAAGCAACGGGGACAATGCACGTACTGGCTGTTAGCGGGTTGCATGTAGGGATTGTATATGGCCTGGTGTTGTTTTTATTAAGGCCGCTCAATAAAAAGAAACTTGGCCGGTGGATAGTGGCAGGGTTGAGTATTATTATCCTGTGGGCCTACGCTTTTGTTACAGGATTATCACCCTCGGTATTGCGTGCTGTAACGATGTTTTCATTTGTTGCGTTGGCGATACCGGCCGGCCGCCGGACTAACATCTATAATACGCTGGCGGCTTCTGCCTTTTTTATTTTGTGGTATGATCCTTTTTTGATAATGTCAGTAGGCTTTCAGTTGTCTTACATTGCTGTGCTGGGTATTGTCTACATGCAGCCGGCATTATATAATCTTTGGGAACCTACGAACAGGCTATGGGATGAAGTGTGGAAAATAACGTGCGTGTCCATCGCCGCGCAGCTTGCGACTTTGCCATTAGGTTTGTTATACTTTCATCAGTTTCCAAACTATTTTTTGCTGTCTAATCTTTTTGTTATACCTGGTTCGTTTGTTGTGCTGATCCTTGGACTTTTAATTCTCGTCGTGAATGTAATCTCGCCCATTGCGTCGTTTCTGGGGATGTTATTGGAATGGACTATCAAAGCGTTAAACGTTATCGTTTTTACCATAGAAGATTTTCCTTTTAGCCTGATTGAAAATGTCTACATAACAACTTTCCAGTGCTGGGTGTTGATTTCTATTCTCGTTGCCATCCTCACGTTACTACATACCCGGAAATTTCGAACCGTGATTTTGATTTCGTGTCTTGGCGTACGTTTTTTCATTGACGCAGTGGTACCATTTTCAACAAAATGTAAGCGTTCAAAAATTTATGGTTTATAATGTTGCTGGTCATTCCGCCATTGATTTGATCGATCATGGTAACGCTTATTTTATTGCTGATACAGCATTGCAAAACAATGTTGATAGAATCAGTTTTCACATCACGCCACATCGCATTAAGGCAGGTGTACGCCGCGCAATACCTCCGGGAGCCGGGTTTCAGCAACAGCTTTCGGGTTGTGCTTTGATGGTTTGGAAGGGAAAATCGTTTTTACAGATTTATGATCGAAAATTTGCAGTACCGGATGGGTTAAGCGTCGATTTTTTGATTGTCAGCAATAATGCTGTAAATAACTTTCAGGAATTAGAATCACGAATTCACATCGGACAACTTATTCTGGATAGCAGTAACTCAACTTATTTTGTTACGCATTTCCTGGATGAAACCAAGACTTTAAACACGAACATCTATTCAGTATTACATGAGGGTGCTTTTGAGCTACACATATGACAATATTTAAATACATTACCTGCGTCGTCAAGGATCGGGTGGGCATCATTACCCTAAACCGACCCGAAAAAAGAAATGCCTTGAGCTTTGAATTAATTTCCGAGTTGGAGGTCGCTTTCGAAAAATATGAAACTGACAATCATGTGAATGTGATCATACTAAAGGCAAATGGCGAAGTTTTTTGTGCCGGTGCCGACATCGCGGATCTTCAGCGTCTTCAAACTTATTCGTATGAACAAAATTTAGCAGACTCCAATCACCTTAAAGAATTGTTCCTCCGCATTTACACACTCAAAAAAGTGGTGGTAGCGCAAGTTCAGGGGCCTGCACTCGCGGGCGGATGTGGTCTGGCAACCGTATGTGATTTCGTCTTCACGGTTCCCAAAGCGAAGTTCGGTTATCCCGAAGTTAAGATTGGATTTATTCCTGCCATCGTGATGATTTTTCTTTTGCGTAAAATCGGGGAAGGAAAAGCCAAGCGATTGCTGTTAAGTGGAGATCAATTTTCTGCGGAGCAAGCGTATCAAATGGGAATCGTTCATGAAATTGTATCGCCTGATGTCTTAGAAAAACACGTGATGGATTTTGCAAAGAGATTAGTTCGAACGAATTCCTCCCATGCTATGATGTTGACGAAACAAATGACCACGAAACTGTATTCGATGTCTTTACTGGAATCTCTCTCCTTTGCAGCAGATATGAATGCCCGGGCACGCGAAAGCGACGATTTTAAACGGGGGGTTGCGTCCTTCCTGAATAAAGAAAAGATTGAGTGGTGAGGCAGAATTTTAGATTTTAGATTGCACGATTTTAGATTGAGGTATCACAAAACAGGTTCTGCAAAGGATAGTGCTTGTAATATAAATCCATTTCACGCAGAGGCCGCAAAAACTAATTCGCTAAGGCCGCAAAATCACAACCTTTGTGAACCTTTGTGTCTTGGTGTCTTTGTGGCTAATGCATTTTTTATTTTAGATTTTAGATCTACGATTGTAGATTGGGTAAATCAAATTACAACGTAAAGATCGAAACTCCACTTTCCATATTACAAAAGTACTGGCGCCATAGTGCGTTCCGGACCCTTCAGGAAGATATCATAACGTCGGTCTTAAAAGGCCACGATACATTGGCTTTGCTTCCTACAGGTGGAGGTAAATCCGTTTGCTTTCAGGTTCCTGCGATGTTACTTGAAGGAGTATGTATCGTGATTACACCCTTGATCGCGTTGATGAAAGATCAGGTAAGTCAATTGAAGCAACGTGGTATTGAAGCAGTAGCTATTCATTCAGGAATGACCCGACAGCAAGTTGATATTTTGCTGGACAATTGCATTCATGGCAATGTGAAATTTTTATACGTATCGCCGGAACGTTTACAAACAGAAATGTTCGTCGTGCGGGTCCGACAAATGAAAGTAGGACTAATTGCAGTGGATGAAGCGCATTGTATTTCACAATGGGGATATGATTTCAGACCGCCGTATTTACAGATCGCTGTATTGCGGGAATTAGTACCGGACGTCACCGTGATTGCGCTGACGGCTTCAGCTACTGAAATTGTTTGTGAGGACATTAAAGACAAACTCGCGTTTAAGCCCACTTCTGCAATATTCAAAAAATCATTTGCACGAGAGAATCTATCTTTTGTTGTGCGCAAATCGGAGAACAAAGAAAAAAAGATGCTGGAGATCCTTCAAAAAGTTAAAGGGCCCGCTATTATTTATGTTCGTTCCAGAAAAGCTACGCAGGAGATCGCGCAAGCTCTTCTAAAAAGGAAAATTTCGGCGTCCTTTTATCACGCCGGACTTAATTTTGAAGAACGATCAAGCCGTCAAGATCAATGGATTCAAAACAAAAGCCGGGTAATGGTTGCCACCAACGCCTTCGGTATGGGCATCGACAAACCCGATGTACGAGTTGTTATCCACCTCGATTTACCGGAAAATTTGGAATCTTATTACCAGGAGGCAGGACGTGCCGGTCGTGACGGATTGCGCGCATACGCAGTAATGATTTACCAGGACGCGGATGTTTCAAATCTTGAAATTAAAGACTGAGCAGGCGCATCCTTCGCCGGAAGTATTAAAAAAAGTTTACCAGGCATTGGCGAATTATTATCAGCTCGCAGTAGGCAGCGGAGCCGGAGAAAGTTTCGATTTCGATTTGCACGAGTTCAGTGACCGCTTCTCTTTACATACGGGTGAGGTATACGTGGCCTTGAAGAAACTGGAAGAGGAAGGTATCATACAATTCAATGAGAGTTTTTACAGCCCTTCCCAGCTTCATTTTATTGTTGATAAAACCAAGCTATACGAATTTCAAGTAGCGAACGTCCAATTCGATCCTGTGATTAAGATGATGCTTAGGTTGTACGGAGGTGAGTTGTTTTCGGATTTTGTCAAAATATCAGAAGCATATCTTGCCAAGGGATTAAATATTTCATTCAAGGAGACGATTAAAATCCTTAAGCATTTACATGAATTAAGAGTATTGATTTACCAACCCGTAAAGGAAAGGCCGCAGCTTACTTTTGTGCTTGCAAGACAGGATGCAGAAAGGCTTCCGCTCAATACTGCAAGAATGGCAGCGCGAAAAAAACTGCTTATCGAGAAGATGAACGCGATGATAGGTTTTGCAACGACGCAATATCGCTGCAGAATGCAGATGATCCAGGATTATTTTAATGAAGTGACATTCGATACCTGTGGCATTTGTGATGTTTGTATTGAAAAAAGAAAAAAAGAAAATGTACGGGCGTTTGACGAACTGCGCACGGAGGTCCTAAATATGTTAAAACAGGGCTCACAGACTATTGAACAGCTGGAAGAACGTATAGCGCCACGTGATCATGAACTTTTTGTAGACGTAATCCGGGAAATGGTCGATGATGGCGAACTTGAATACGATAAGACCTGGCGATTAAAATTAATGCAACAAAAGACGTAACGAAGTGTTATATTGATAATCTATACAAGCTCACTCACGGATGGAGATGAGAAAAAGTTATGGTTCAAAGGTTGCTGCGCGGGAATAGGATTTTGAAAAAAATATTTAAGTGGTTTGTTTATTTCCATGTATTTCTGGCGTTGGTGCTGGTACTTACCCATTGTTCCGTTACTAAGCAGACGGAGCGGTCGTACGAGCAGGCCCGGAAAGAAAAGCCTTATGATGTGATCATTGTACCTGGTGTTCCGTACGACAAAGCGAACACTACTTCGGTGATGACAATGCGCTTGTATTGGGCTAAACATCTCTATGATAGCGGATTTACAAAAAATATTATTTTTTCCGGGTCCGCGGTTTACACCCACTTTGTTGAAGGAATTGCCATGAAGATTATGGCAGATTCACTGGGAATTCCCAGTTGGCAATACTTTTTTTGAAACCCAAGCGGAGCACAGCACAGAAAATATCTATTTTTCCTGGAAGATGGCCAGGGAAAAAGGTTTCGAAAAAATTGCGTTGGCCACCGATCCTTATCAGGCTGCCTTGTTAAAGACGTTTTATGAAACGTTTTACGCCCGGTGTTAAAAGTATTCCCATAGTTTTCAGCATGCTTGATATTGATGACCGGTCATTGCCTAAGATCGATACCACGGCTGCCTTCGTTCATAATTTTGTTCCGATCACCAAGCGTGAAAGTTTTTGGGAACGCTTTCAAGGAACAATGGGTAAACGCGTGAAAGAAGACGTTAAACGCGAGAAAGCAATTGCTCGGAAGGAAGATGAAGAAAGACAAGGAAGCACTGTCAAGGCGCGAACTAAGCGAAGAGCAATTCTGTGAAAGAGTGAAAGCCTGGCTACCTGCCTTTCGAAAAACTCCTCAGTCCCAAAACGTTGTTGGAAAATATAGATGTAGCCCGGTTCGAGGCTTAATTTTTTTGTCAGGTAAAATTCAGCCGAAACATAAATTCGATTTTGATCGAACGTGTTACCGGTATGATTAAACATGATTTCATCGGCGACCCGAAGGGTGATCACTGGGATTATTTTCTTCGTTTGTTTTTAATGGCATCCTTAGCTGTGCACGATATCGAAATCTCATATACATAAAAAGATTCCTCAAAGACACTTTTTTCGGGATCTTCTTGAAAGAAACGATTGTCTATCCTAATCCTGTTTTGAAAAAATATTTTGCCTATTGGCAGTTCGTACGAGGCTTCCACTACGCCGCGAATTTCCACTTATAGCGTGATCATATCCGAGTTCTGGTTTTTGCGCAAAAATCCAGGACAACGTAAGGCCTCCGCCGAAGTCCCACCTTTTTTTCTTGTAATGTAAGCGTGAGTGGATAATTAACTGATTTTGTACATCCGGACTAAAAAATCTGCGATTGTCAATTTCGTTAGTCCAATAAATCTTGGGCGTAAATATCAATTGATTCTGATAACGAAGCCAATAGAGGGACTGATGATTAACGACGCGCTGCGACTGTGATGTCAATGCACAGCCAATCATGAAAACGTATAAGTAAAACCTTTTTCAATGAAGTTTAGTTTGCGAGCAACTCTTGTGCATTTTCCATTGCCACTTTCGACGGCTTGGCTCCTCCGATCATCTTGGCAATTTCTTCGACTCGTTCAGGGTCAGATAATCGCTTTATGGAACTGACGGTTTTTGCAGCTGAGTTATCCTTATAAACAAAATAGTGTGCATCACCCTTGGCGGCAATTTGGGGTAGGTGACTGATAGAAATTATCTGATGAGCATTTGACATTCCCTTCATTAACGTTCCCAACTTAATGGCCACTTCACCTGAAATACCGTTGTCAATTTCGTCTAGCACCAACGTTGGCATGGCTGTTTTTGCAGCCATCACATATTTAATGCCAAACATCACCCGCGAGAATTCGCCGCCGGAGGCGACCTGTGCGAGAGGACGTGGAGCAACGCCCTTGTTGGCGCTGAAGAGAATTTCAATCCGATCTATTCCTGAGGGTGAAGGATCCGTGGTACGGGCATCAATTTCAAAAATCGCATTCGGCATTCCCAGTTCATGCAGCAGTTTGGTGATCTGCTTGCATAAAGGCGGAAAGGATTTTTTTCTTGCGTCGCTCAACTTTAGTGCAGTTGTATTTACTTGTTGTTGGGCGTGTTCAAAATTTTTCTTTGCAGTTAGAAGGGCATCGTCAAGATTCGCAGTAAGGGTATCTTTTTGTTGGAGAGTTTCCTGAATGGTTATCAATTCCTTTACATTCTGCACCCTATGCTTTTTCAATAACCGGTACAACAAACTCAAACGCTCCTTTATGGTCTCCGTCCGTTCGGGATCGAATTCAACGGCATCGCCTTCGCGTTCGATCTCATTGACGAGATCATCCAGCTCAATTACCAAACTATCGATTCGTTTGTATAATTCTTCGTAGCGGGGTGAGAATGATGAAACAACCTGCACATGATTTCGGGCTTCCCCCAAACTATTCAATGAAGCATACTCCGAATTGTTGAGTAGTTCTAATACCTGTTGAAACCGCGTTTTAATTTCGCCTGCATGCTCCATTATCTTTAACTCGGATTCTAAAGTATCCTGCTCTGTTTCCTCCAGCGCTGCTTTTACCAGTTCATCCAATTGAAAACGGATGTAATCAGATTCCTGGCGCAACGATTCCGCCTCCGACGTCAACGTTTCAAATGCTTTCCTGGCTTTGAGAAAGGTTGCCCATGTGCTGACATAAGCATCGACGAGATTTCGATTTTCCGCAAATGCATCCACCAGCTTTAATTGAAAAGTTTGCTGCCCGAGCTGCAAGGTTTCATGCTGTGAATGAATATCCATCAGCAGATTTCCAATTCGCTTCATGACCTCCAGCGTAACCGGCGTGTCGTTGATAAAGGCACGAGACTTTCCACCGGGACTAATTTCCCTTCGAATTACGGTAGTGGTGTCGTAATCAAGATCTTCTTCTGCAAAAACTGATTTTAGATTTTCGTTCTTTAATTCAAAAGTGCCCTCGGTAATGCACTTTTCATTTTCATCCCACAAAACTTTTGTATCGGCGCGGTTACCCATCAGCAGTCCAATGGCACCCAGCATAATCGATTTTCCGGCACCGGTTTCTCCTGTGATCACGTTGAGACTGGCAGACGGCTCCATCTCAAGATGCTTGATCAATGCGTAGTTCCGTATCGTTAGGTGCTTAAGCATTAAACGTGTGTATCCAGGAATATCTCAACAATGGATTGAATGGGATAGGTGATGTTTTCAAGACGCATATTCCTCAGAACAATCGAAGTATCATTCACGTGTTTTAATTCTCCGAACATCACGGTTCTATCGATCAAGACAATGTTAATTTTTTTTCCAATAAATTCATTCATCCGCCTGCGAATTTGATCTGAATTAATAAGACGTAATTGTTTGGTACGCATGTGAACCTGTTCGGGCAAATCTGATTAATTCGGCGTTCGAATGCAATACGTAAGGAATTGAAAATTAATTCTGGATCATTTTATTGTAAGCCGCGGCATTGGACGGGTCAATGGCAGTAACGATATCATAAGCCTCACGGCGTATCTGAATATTACCGGCTGAAAAAATATTTGCAAGCTCCTTACTCTTCGCATCCAAAAAGCTCACGACCAAAATAGCGTTAGGATTTATATCCCGCACCTTTTTTACGTCTTTCAGTCCGTCAAGAATAATCTTTCTGCTCTTGTCAGGATCTTGATCAAATGTATCCAATGCTAACCGGTGATAAGAATATACGGATTTACGAAGGTCAACCATTTGCGGATTATTATAGTTTTCCACGATCCAGTAGCGACTCCGATTGTTACCACCGATCGACTGCCAGCCTGGACGGGCGGATTGTTGCGCATTGTTTACCACGGTCATTGCCCGCTGAAAAAAAGGTGTGCCACCCAGTTCACTGAAAGTGTCAGCATCGATACCCAGGATTACATACGCATACATCGCAAGCATGGAAGTAAGGTTGGATGTGTACGTATTGTCATTGTATTCCAAAGGAAGTGATTCGATGTACTCAAACTCCCAATCACGATCCGCAAAATTGAAAATGAGGCTTGAATAATTTGTGTTGTAAACCGGACGAGCTGCCTGGATCTGAACGGTGGCCGAGAAACTTCCAACGGCTGGCATCTTGGTAATGGTGATCAACATATTGCAGTTAATCTTTTCGTACGCCTTGTAAGCGTCGTTCGACCATTTTCTCGAATTCATAAATTGTTCGATAGCGGTTTTCATATCCCTGAAAATTCCCCTATCCGATGTGGTGATCTGCGTTGAATTGATCGTTACGGAACAACTTAATTCCTGCGCCCATGCGGGAATGGAAAAAATGAGGAGCAATATGATTGCGGTATATTTAGGCATCAAAGTTTTCAATAATAGCCTGCACAATATCTTTGGCTACGGCCTTCTTATCCTTTAACGCGAAAGAAGTCATTTTATGTTGACGATCGATAATGGTAATTTTATTCGTATCGTGACCAAACCCTGCTCCTGCATCTTTTAAAGAATTCAGAACGATCAGATCAAAATTTTTAGATTCAAGTTTCTTCAGGGCATTATCGTGCTCCTGTTCTGTCTCCAATGCAAATCCCACAACGAATTGTCCAGGCTGTTTTACCTTGCCTAAGGAAGCTGCTATATCATGCGTCTTGGTTAGTTCCAAGGTCATGCTTCCATTCTTTTTTATCTTTTCCGTTGATTGCACGGCAGGGCGATAATCTGCAACAGCTGCAGCGAGCACTGTGATATCGGTTTGAGCAAATACAGCAGTGCATGCGTTATACATTTCTTCCGCCGACGTCACCTGTTTTAGGTTTATCCCCAGTTGCTGTGTCTTTTGGTCTGTCGGGCCTGTGACCAGGTTGACAACAGCGCCCTCGCGCGCAAGTTCTTCTGCGATGGCAAATCCCATTTTCCCGCTTGAATGATTGCCGATAAACCTGACTGGGTCAATGGCTTCGTAGGTAGGGCCCGCTGTCACCAACACAGTCTTGCCTTTCAGCTTTTGATCGGTGTTAAAAAAAAATCTATGTGTTTGAATATGTCCTCAGGCTCAGCCATGCGGCCGGTGCCTGTCAGACCACTGGCAAGCTCGCCATAAGTTGGGTCGATCAGTGTGTTTCCAAAACTTCTGATTTTTTCAAGATTGGATTTTGTCGAGGGGTGCTGTAGCATATCCAGGTCCATTGCCGGTGCTAACCACACAGGGCACCGGGCAGACAGATAGGTTGCTAGTAATAAGTTGTCACAGAGGCCCAAAGCAATTTTTGCAATTGTATTGGCAGTAGCAGGTGCTATGATTATAGCATCTGCCCATAAACTCAAATCAACGTGATTATTCCATTCACCCGTTTTTTCTTTTTCGAAGGAAGTAAGAACGGGATTTTTAGATAAGGCAGAAAGGGTGAGGGGCGTGATGAAGTGATGCGCCGACGGCGTCATGATGATCTTAACTTCAGCACCTGCTTTGACAAGAAGTCTGGTGAGCACTGCCGATTTATAGGCAGCAATGCCACCACAAACACCAAGAATGATCTTCTTGCCGCTTAGCATGAAAGGAAAGGATTATAAATCCGGTTGTGAATCGCCTTCGCCGCGGATGCGGAAATTAAGTTTCTCTTCCAAAAATTCTTCCGTAGCGGTTGTTGTTGGTTTTGGCATACGTTCATAGAATTTGGAAATTTCAATCTGTTCACGATTTTCAAAAACCTCTTCCAGATTGTCAACCGTAGTAGCAAACTCGGCAAGCTTGTTATTAAGCTCTTCCTTAATGTTGACTGCAATTTGTCTTGCTCTCTTTGAGATAACCACGACGGATTCGTAAAGATTACCTGTCTGGGCTGCGATCTTTTCAATGTCGCGTGTGATGATAGAGGATTGAACTGCCATAATTATGAATTGTTATTTTTTGACTTGTTAAGTTTTGTTAGGCTGTCGGCGTAAAGTTTTTCAGCATCGCGCAAAAAGCTACTCTGAGGGTATTTGTCCACGAACTCTTTATAATGATCAACAACCCCCTTATAACGCTCTTGCTGCTTGCTCATAATGCTTTGTTCCGCTAACCGATATTCAGACACAATTACCAAATAATATGCTTCCTCCAAAAATTCAGAGTCGGGGAAGTTATCTTTAAAGTTATTCAGCGCGACAATAGCCGCTTTGTATTGACGCATTTTATAATACTGATAGGAGTTCTCAAAACCTTTGCGTTCCAGCTTCTTCTGGGTGGTTACAATTACATCTATTGACTGATCACGGAATTTGCTATTTGGGTAGCGATTCAAAAATTCCTGCATAGCCGCCATCGCATCCACACTGTTGGATTGATCCAAATTATCTTTTGGTGAAGATTTAAATAAGGAGTAGGCATACATATAGCGCGCTTCTTCCGCCATTGGGCTCCGCCCGTACGTTTCGTAAAATGTTTTGAATTGCTCGGAGGCCAATAGATAAAGTTTATCGTAGTATTGGCAGTACGCAAGGTTAAACTGGACTTTTTCGCCCTCAGGTAGCCCTCGAACGATGGGGGTGATCGCCTCAAATAACACCGATGCGTGGTAGTAATCCTTTTTATTGTAATAGTTAAGCCCTGCCTCGTATTTTACGCGCCAGTCCTGGCTTTTTTCGATTTTTCGAAATTTGCCACAGGAAACCCCTACCACTAGAATTAAACCAACCAGAAACCAGAATGATACTCTCAGCATAAGCCCGCAAATATAACATAAGACGCCATATTCTGAAAAACGTTCCTTTTCGTGGAGGAGTTTTCCGAATTTTGGGATGACTAGTTCACACAGAATGGATGAAATTTGTAGTCTAAAGGTTGTGCAAATACCCTAAAAAGTGGGAATTATTTCTTCACGATGAGCTTTCGCGTCATTACCCCTTCGTTTTCGACATACAGGGTATAAAAATAAATACCGGCGCTAAGGTCCTCGGTATCAATGCGCACCGAACTATCGAGCGGGGACAAGCGCGTATTCCCCAACGACATTTCCTATGATGTTGTGAACCAGTATTTTAGCTTTTACCTGATCACTTGCCAATTTGTAAGCCGCGTTGGCATGCTCAACCGCAGGATTAGGATAGACGTCGTAGAGGGTGATGTGGCGCGAGTTGTAAATATTGGCCTTTCCTAATTTTTCCTCCACGCTAAAATTCAGGTTAACTTCCAGGGATTGGCCCGGATTAGACTTGTTGTATGCGATGTACTGCAAGGAGCCTTCATTCTGATTCAGACCCGCTTCCAATGCCACATACAGGTTTGTGGTAGTTTGTCCCGGTTCCACTTTGACGATATAATCTTCTACTTTTGAGTCCAGGCAATTATTATCGATGCAGAAATATTTTTTTTGAGTGCTTCCCAATTGCTCGTCTACTTTTCTAATGACCAGTGTAACAGGTTTTTCTGAAGTATTTTTAAAGCGGAGGGGTACTTTTATGGTCTCACCAATCACGCCTTTATAAGATTCCTGCAACGGCGCTATTTCGAACCCCTGACCGAGTACCCAGGAACTCATCAGTATCATTATTGCCGACAACAGGGCCTTAATCATGGTATGCGCGAGAGTTTCACAAAAGTTAAACTTTTTGCGCTATTCTCATAATAGAAATTAAAATATTTCGTTAGCGTTGATTTAAATTATTTAGCCCTACCGTTTGGAATTCAATTCGACCCTTTAAAAGGTTAAATCGGCTAAAAAAAATTTGAAATCTCAGGGATGGATTTAAATTAATTTCATTTCAACGCCTTCGAAGGAGTCGGGAATTTTCCGGCGCTGCTTTGGTCTTTTTTTACTTGAGACTTGATGGGCTTCTCAGTCTCTTTCCACGTAAAACCCTTTAGTTTGATATCGTCCTCCTTGATTTCATGCGGCGGGATGAAGCGGGCATCAGGTTGTTTGTAAAAACTCAGGTTGTTTACCTTACCCTCCTTAAACCGGATGGTGATATTACTGCATATTATTCGATTCACGCCCATGGCGCCTTCCTCTTCTTCACTCAGCGCATAGTAAATGCTCTCACCATTTCCTTCCACCACAACACGGTGCATTTTTTTTCCTTTAAACTCAGCGGTCATCTTGCGTCCCTTGATCTGATTAAAGTTCAGGAGCGAATCTTTCGAAATGACAAAAGCATTTACATTCATAAAGATCCGATCGATCGTGTTATTTTTAATTAACATACGAATCGAATCGGCTGTCATTTGATTTCCTTCTGACCACAAAATAGGGTCCTGATAAAAATAAATAGTGGAATCAGCCATGCGATATTCTACGGAATCGGCTATGCCCTGGAGATCTTGCTTAAAAATTTTGACTTTGTTATAGGCAAGTAACCGCTTCTTGCTCTCATCCACATTGTCGATGGACACTAGCGTATCCGCAGCCATAAAAAGCGTGTCGTTGTCTTCGGTAATTTTTGCCAGATAAGCGCGGTCATAAATTTTAATGAGTCCCTTCGTTTTGTAATAATCAGCAGCCTGTCCGTAGATGATCAGGTTTTCTTTTTTGGAAATAAGTTTGACGGATTTTCGAAGCATGTAAATTTTTCTGATGTCGTCGAGTTTAAAATCTTCACTCTCTAAAACATATTCAGTTGATTCTGCCGTACCAAGTTTCAGATCGGATCGCCTTGTCTTCGTGTCATATTCTCCGTCGTTGTAGACAAACGTGCTACTGTCTCTGTCGACAACATTTGTGGGGGTTCTGAAGTAAATGATTTTAGTTCGGGAATTATATTGAATACTATCGGATGTCATCGTATAGCCATCCGAATTTTTAACATGGACATTTTTTTTGAACGACGCCATGTTGGAGTTTACATCATAATATCCCTTGTTACTCGTAAGTACGTTGATACTATCCACCAAACGACCGCCATTGTAATAGTAAGCGAGATTTTTTGGCCGATCGAAATCAAGATAATCTGTGTATAACGTTGACGTTGCGAGCTTGGTGAAGATGACATTGTTTCGGAGTTTGGCTTTTTTAGTATTACCATCATACTCCAGGTTGTTACCAGTAATTGTTACGGAATCACCTTCCGTTATGCGCACTTTTCCAAACGCTTCTACAAAATTTCGTTTCTTAAAGAGGTATGCGGAATCGCAATAAATGGTGGTTTTATTTTGTTTGAGTATTACATTTCCCAGCAGTCGATCAAACCTTTCATCTCCCTGTCTGCCGCCCTTAAGTTTGTCGGCCTGCTCCAATTTTACCTTCTTTTGCGCAATAGCCAAATGTGGCACCCAATACCATGCACAATAGGACGGCTACCCGCACCAATCGTAAATCGTAAATCGTAAATCGTAAATTCATGGTGTTGCAAGCTACATCCTTAAACTAAAAAATCGTACTTCGTCCCTGGTAATTCGTACTTTTGCCCTGTGCTTGAGCAATTTCTGAACCATATTGACCGGTTTAAACTTTGCACCCCGTCGGATTCAATTTTATTGGCGGTGAGTGGTGGCGTGGATTCGATGACGATGCTTTACCTCTTCAGAGCGGCGGGTTTCAACATTGCCGTCGCTCATTGCAATTTTCAGCTTCGCGGCAAGGAGTCTGATGATGACGAGGCCTTTGTGAATGAGGTGTGCAAAAATTTAGGAGTTCCTTTTTTTGTGCAGCGTTTTGAGACGGAATCCTTTGCCTGGGAGCAGGGCTTATCCATTCAAATGGCCGCACGTGATTTACGTTATGCATGGTTTGAAGAATTGTTAAAAATTCATTCATTCAACTGGCTGGCAACGGGGCATCATTTTGATGATACCATGGAAACCGTTTTGCTGAATTTGACTAAAGGATCTTCGATTGATGGTTTGGGAGGAATTCCTGTAAGGAATGGAAATATTATCAGGCCGCTTCTGTTTGCCACGCGTGCTCAAGTGGAAAAATTCGCGAGAGAAAATGGTATTGCGTGGCGCGAAGATCAAAGCAATCTCACGGATGATTATCAGCGAAATTTCATTCGCCATCAGATCATTCCTAAGCTAAAGGAGTTAAATCCTTCCCTTGAATCAACCTGGCAAATTGGGTTAGAAAAAATACAGGGGGATCTGGACCTATTGCACCACGCCTTTGATGCCTGGAGAAATTACCATGTTATAGAAAATGCTGATCGCACCGTCATTCACAAAATAGCTTTTGAGGAAATTTCAGCCCCTGCGGCAGTGTTGTGGCGATACATAAAGACTTACGCTTTCAATTTTGAACAAGCGCGTGAAATCATTCATGCATTGAAAGGTCAGCCAGGTAAAGCGATTTTTATCTATGACGCATACGCTGGTGGTCGATCGGGACGCCATCATCATCACACCTCATCCTCAAGAGTTGAATGTCGTTACCATTGGTCAGGATCATCACGAAGTCAATCTGGGACCTTGGAAATTACACTTGTCAAATGACCATGCAAGCACGCCCGGCTCGGGCAAAATGGAAGCTGCATTGGACGCCGATGAGTTGATTTTTCCTTTGGTGTGGAGGAAGTGGAAGAATGGAGATTCCTTTCATCCTCTTGGTATGAATCATAAAAAGAAGATCAGCGATTTCCTGGTGGACAATAAACTGTCGCTCGCGGATAAAAATGCGATCACCGTTTTGGAATCGGATGGACGAATTGCTTATGTAGTGGGCTGGCGGATTGATGACCGATTTAAAATCACCCCGAGAACCAAACGGGTATTGAACATTCGCGTGGAGAAAGTTTAACAGGTTTCCTTTCTCAAAAATTATTTTCAAAATCCCTTCGAATTGATAACTTGCCGCCCGGTTTTAGGGGGGTATTTCTCCTCATCCCACAATGTGTTGATTTCTAGACCAATACCGTTTACAAACATGCACGTCAACCCCTTGACTGACGACTCAAGACAAGACCGAATTCTAAAACTTAATTTATATCAATATGAAAGTAACTGTTGTTGGCGCGGGTAATGTTGGCGCCACGTGTGCAGATGTTTTGGCCTATCGCGAGGTAGCTAACGAAATTGTTTTGTTAGACATTAAAGAAGGCTTGGCTGAAGGTAAATCACTGGATATTTGGCAAAAAGCTCCCATTGATTTGTATGACAGCCGAACCATCGGAGCAACGAACGACTATACTAAGTCGGCGGGCTCGGATGTGGTTGTTATTACTTCAGGACTTCCACGCAAGCCGGGGATGAGCCGTGATGACCTTATTGGAACAAATGCCGGAATTGTAAAATCGGTTACTGAAAATATTATTAAACATTCTCCAGACGCTATCATCATCGTGGTATCCAATCCACTTGATGTTATGACGTATCAGGCACACCTTACTTCAAAGCTGCCCCGTACAAGAATTATGGGTATGGCAGGCATATTGGATACTGCCCGCTATCGTGCTTTCCTGGCAGAAGCTTTGAATATTTCTCCTAAGGATATTCAAGCGATGTTGCTTGGCGGTCATGGCGATACCATGGTGCCGCTTCCTCGATATACCACGGTTGCAGGTATACCGGTAACGGAGTTGATAGACAAAGACAAACTCAATGCTATTCTTGAAAGAACGAAAGTGGGTGGTGGTGAACTGGTGAAGCTGATGGGAACATCAGCATGGTACGCACCTGGTTCTGCGGCAGCGCAAATGGTAGAGGCTATTGTGAAAGATCAGCGTCGCGTTTTCCCTGTTTGCATCAAATTAGAAGGCGAATATGGCATCAACGATTGCTACCTTGGCGTGCCTGTTATTCTCGGCAAAAATGGAATTGAAAGGATCATCGAGCTCGATCTGACCAAGGACGAGAAAGCACTAATGGAATCAAGCCGAAAAGCGGTGAGGGAAGTAATGGATGTGCTTGAAAAGCTTGGGTAAGCTGACGCTTACAGCTTACAGCTATACAGCTTACAGTTTACAGCAAGAAGCCGGCCTCTAAGCCGGCTTTTTTATTTGAAGTTGCCACGGCCTTAAGGCCGTGGCAACTGACTTCTCTGAGAAAGGACTTTAGTCCTTGTAAACATTAAACATCTTTTCGGCCGCCGTAAATTATTTCTCCTTTTACTAATCCAAATTTCTTACGGACGCTTTCTTCGAGGTTGTTTACATAGGGATCCTCCAACGGAGTCAATCCTGCTCGTTTTATTCTTTGCGTATAATCCCTCCCGTATTTTCGAACGTGATCATCTTGCCCGAATATTTTTTCTCTTTCTTGTCGATCGGTGATCGTTGAATCTTCAAATGTTGTATCAGGCACTGGGTTGAAAAAAGGAACCTGAAGGATGGCGAATCCCTTCGGTTTAAGTACTCTCTGAATTTCGTTCATCGCCTTGATATCATCTTTGACATGCTCCAATACGTGATTGCAGAGCACGACATCAAACGTATTTTGCTCAAAGGGAATTTGATGAATGTCCATTTTTACCTTTGCCAGAGGGGATTCGATGTCAGCCGTTATATACTTCTCTCCGTGAATTTTTTCAAACCGCTTGATAAAGCAAGCTTCTGGGGCAATGTGCAGGACATGAAGACCATTTTTGAAAAAACCTGTTCTTTCCTTTAAATAAAGCCACATCAGCCGGTGGCGTTCCAGGGAAAGGCAATTCGGGCACAAGGCATTTTCACGAGGATTAATTCTCCCGTAGGGCAGGAATTTCCGAAAACTTTTGCTGCATACAGGGCAGGTAACATCTTGGCCGCGGTAAAACAGCCCCAGGACCTTTAAACCCGCACCACTTACGCGCTGAAGGTATTTTCGTGGCACATACCGGATCAGCCAGGAAATGATTTTTTTCATGATGCCAATTTGCGGCTACAAGCTTACGGTTAAAAGCTTAAACCTAAAAGGTCTATATTCTCTTGAAAAACGGGTTTATTTGTCAAAAAAATAAAACCTGTAAAACTATTTCTACGGCCTCGTCATCTTTAAGGCGTAGAAGGCAAGAAGCAGGAGAATTATAAAAACCGAACGAAATCTGTGGTGGATACTTTACTGAACATTGCCATGATGCAATCTGATACCCTTGTTACCCGGGCTAAAGAGGGGGATCAGAGTGCCCAGGGGAAATTGGTGCAGCTGTGGTACAAGCGTATCTACAACTTCGGCTATAAATTTTTTATGGATCATGACCTGGCAATGGAAGTTTCCCAAAAGACTTTTATTTCCATGTGCAAAAACCTTCCGGGCCTTCAGGACAATGCCAGGTTTAAATCCTGGCTTTATAAAATTGCCGTCAACTATTGCAGGGAAGAGATTCGGAAAAAGAAAGGGGATCGCTCCCTTTCGTTTGACGTCGTTTGGAATCGTGATGCCGAAGAATCACCGAAATGGGAATCCGCAGGGCAACGGTTTGATAATCCTGAATCTCAATTACACCGAACGGAACTGGCTGACATTTTACAACAAGCCTTGAGCGAACTAAATGCGGAACAGCGTGAAGTGGTCATCATGAAAGAATATGAGGGATTGAAATTCAGAGAGATCGCAGAGGTATTAAACATCTCGGAGAACACAGTAAAATCAAGAATGTACTATGGACTTGAAGGTCTCCGAAAAATTTTGGATCGAAAAAATATAAATAAAGATACAATAGGCTATGAGCTATAAACCCAATGAAAACGATTTGATGGCTTACCTCTATGGTGAATTGGAAGGTTCCGAAAAGGAAGCCATGGATAAATATCTTTTTGAACATCCTGAGGCGCGCCTCGAGCTTGAACGTCTTCAGCAAATGCGGAGCATGCTGGGCCATGTGAAGGACAAAGAAGTGATTGCCCCTCCCATTTTTGTCGGCGAAAGCAAGCAACGATTTATTTGGAATGCTCCTTATCTCAAAACGATTGTCAGCATCGCTGCATCTCTGCTGCTGATCATCCTCGTCGGAAAGCTTTCAGGCATGAGAATTCAATATCAGGAAAGTGAATTACGAATTAGCTTTGGGGGTAATCAGGTTGCTAACGATAATGCTACGGCAGCCGCTCAGCCTTCCCTTGCTTCTTTGTCTTCTGAAGAGGTTCAGGCTATGATCAATTCATCATTAGACAAAAACAACCTGGCGATGCAGTCGAGCTGGAAAGAAACGCAACAACAATTAGATGCATCCATTACTAAAAACCTTGCGCAGAATTCGAATAAGATCGATAAGCTGGTAAAAGATGCTTCAGCCGCGTCACAGGATCAGATTCGCCAATTTGTTTCGGGAATGCAAACCGAGAATCTGCAATTGGTTAAAAATTATTTCAAACTTTCTGCCGACGAACAGAAGCAGTATATCGAAAGTCTGTTGGTCGATTTTTCAAAATATCTTCAACAGCAACGTAATGACGATCTCCAGCTTGTTCAAACCCGGTTGAACAGCATTGAGAAAAATACGGATGTGTTCAAGCAGGAGACAGAGCAAATTCTGTCTAGTATTATTACAACAGTAGGAACAAAAAATTCTATAGGGACCACTAACTAAGGATGCGGGCAAATGCTTGCAACCAATTTATTAAATGCGTAAGACTATGAAGAAAATGATTCAAACTTTGCTATGCAGCGTGGTTGTTTTTACCACTATGCCTGCCATTGCACAGAAAATAGACGAGGAGAGAATGCAACGCGATATTGCCGTTGCTGAGAATGTATTGGGAACATTGATAAAGCAGCAGTTTGAAAAACAAAAGATGTTTTTTCCACTGGAAATAAAAAGCAACTATCAGCCTGGATACGGCGTAACGTTTTATATTCCGACGGATTATACAACGCCCATCGTGTTTGCTTTACCCCGCGATGATAATTTCACATGGGAACGGCGCCCAAGGCCCACGTGTATACATTAATCAATGGTAATGATGAAAATCCAAGCAATGACGTCGAGCCCAGGGCACCGGAGAAAAAAGGTACGCTGAGTCTTCAGGATAAAAAGAAAGAAAAGGCGAAGCTTGATATGGACAGCATACAGGATTCATACAACACAAAAGTGATCGATGCAGCGAAAACATTTTTGTTAGACTATGGTGATATGATAACGCAGCTTTCACCGACAGAAAGGATCATTGTCTCCAATCAAGGAGACAGACCAAGGGTATGGGTAAACAAATATTTTAACGCGCCCAACCGTACCCATCTTTCTGTTGAAGTATTAAAAGGTGATTTGACGCAATACAAACAAAATAAAATTACCCGCGAGCAAGCGTTGTCAAAGATTAAAGTGATAAACACGGAATCGGTCGATGAGGTGGAACCCGACCTGGAGTTATTGTCCAGTATTTTCAGCCGCTTATATCGTCCTGATCTCTCAAAGACTTTCTTCGTACAGGATAATGTGTATTTCGAGCGGTTGAAAGATTATGGCGTAGTGTATTACATGCAGGCTTTAAGCAGCCAGGAGTTAGGATACACCAAACGTTATGTGATGCCTACAGTTGGTTTGGACGATGTTGATCAGGCTACACGTGATAAAACGATAAAAGAACTCTATCCCAAATTCGAACAAGATCTAAAAGACAACATCCTGGAGTATGGACGTACATTAAAAAGTCTTAAGGATGAAGAGGTATTGGTCTTCCAGGTAAGATTGACGCGATGTGTTGGTTGTGGGATACCGTCAACCCTGGAGTACACAATAAAAAGTTCGGTTTTAAAAGATTTTAATTCCAATAAAATCAACAAGACTGCAGCCCTGGGCAAATTCGAGGTAAAGAAGGGAACGATTCAATAGCGGTTCGATTTCCGAGATGTTTTCACACGGAGACGCAGAGACGCGGAGTTTCGCTGAGGACCTTAGCGAAACTTAGCGTCCTTTGCGTCTCCGTGTAAAATGCATTTAAAAAAAGTTCCTTACACCGATTTTAAAAGCTCTGATCTATACTTAGTAAGAATACTCGACTTCGAGACAAACCCAAGATATTGTTTGTCTTCCACCACCGGTAGGCTCCATTGATTGGTATCATCAAATTTTTTCAAAACGGTATGTAGATTTTCATTTAGCTTGATGATGGCGGCTGGTTTTGTCATCAACTCCTTAACGGTTGTCTTTTCATGTTTTTCCGGATTAAAAATGATGTTTCGGATTTTATCCATGTGGACAAGTCCCAGAAGTTCATTCTTTTCGTTAACGACCGGAAATGTATTTCTGCTCGAGGTGGAAATAACCTGAATCATAGACTGGAGGGTATCCTCTGGCTTAATAACAGAAAAATTGGTTTCAATTAATGCGGTCAGGTCCAGTTTGCTCAACAAAAAACGATCTTTGTCTTCCATGCTTAAATTAAGCATATGCGAAAGTTTCTTTCCTTCCATTGACAAAGGTTCGAAATATTTTACCACGGTAATACTAAGCGCTGATACAATCATGAGCGGAATCATGAGTTCATAACCACCTGTAACTTCGGCGATGAGGAATATTGCCGTAAGTGGTGCGTAGAAAACTCCGCTGAGTATCCCTGCCATCGCTACAAGCGTAAAGTTTGTTTCAGGTATTTTGGCGATACCCGTAAGGTTGATAAATCGTGCGTAAATAAATCCCAAATATGCTCCCACAAACAGTGACGGTGCAAAACTTCCGCCGTTTCCCCCACTTCCAGTCGTGATGGCTGCGGCAATTGTTTTTAGAAACATCAACGCACTCAGGAAAATCAACAAGTGCATGTCGTTTCGAATTAGGGAGTTCATGATGCTGACTTTTGTAAGCTGACCTGGCTGAAGGAGTGAAAGTGATTTTATGGATTCGTAACCCTCGCCGAATAATGGCGGAAAGAAAATCAGCAGTACAAATAATAGCGTTCCTCCCAGCAAAACCCGCAGCCATAGATTACCAACGGCCTTCATTTTCACATCTACCCAGGTAAACATTCGCGCATAATAAAGCGAAAGTAATCCTGCAAGAAGACCCAGGATAACATAGTATGGTACATTGTAATAGTTGAACGGCTGTTGAAGCGTGAACGAAAGGAGCGCATCTTCCTGCAAAATAATTTTTGAAAGCAGTGCTCCGCAGGCTGCAGAGATGATCAGTGGTATCAGCGCTGAAGCACTGATATCAGTTAATAAAACTTCTACCGCGAAAAGTACACCGGCAATGGGCGAATTAAAAGCGGCCCCAATACCCGCCGCAGCTCCACAAGCCAAAAGAATTGTACGATCCTTATATGACAGATTATAGGACTTACCAAAGTTTGAACCTATGGCTGAGCCGGTGCTCACCATGGGGGACTCCAATCCCATGGACCCGCCAAATCCAACTGTTAGTCCACTGGTAATGAGATGCGAGTACATCGTTTGCGTTGGTATGGAACTTGACTTTTTTACAATCGAATGAACAATTTCCGCCGTTCCTTTCTGAAGCTCAGTTTTAAGAAAATACTTGATGTAAATGACGGTAAGTAAAATCCCAAGCAACGGAAACAAGGCAAACACAAGAAACTCTTCGAATACGTTTGAGTAGTAATTTACCAGCCGTTCAATGGAATGAACAAAGTATTTCAACATCACCGCGGCAAATCCTGAAGTGAGTCCGACCAAAACACTGGCGAGCACGAAGAACTGGCCAGAAGGTAGTTTCTCTTTTAAATAAAGTATTGGTCTTTTAAGCACCGAATGAATGGACTCGATCATCTAGGCGTCAATAAAATTTGTTGTTAACCTTGTCAGCAAGATGCATTTTTTTAACCTCCGGATTTCACACATTTGAAATTTTGTGTGGAAATAAATACACAATAAAAAACACAACTACCCGCAAATACTTTGTTATTCCGCAAAAAATCAATGGCGAAATTATTGCCGTACGTTTAGAAAACTTTAAAAAAATAATAAATAATCATGAAGACTTTAGGTATAGTCGTTCTAGCACTCGGAATCATCATGACGATCTTCACCGGGTTTAATATAATCACCAAAGAGAAGGTCGTCGATATAGGACCCCTGGAGATCAACAAGACAGAAAAAACTCCTGTTTATTGGTCGCCGGTGACTGGAGGCATACTCATTATTGCCGGGGCAATTATCCTCGTTGCCGGCAGAAAAGGAATTAAATCTTAACTCAATAATACATATGCTGTTGGATAAAGTACTTTATACCGATGGACGTGGAATAACCGTTACCGACTCTACGTTTCAAGTGAATAAAACTTCATACCAATTGAATGGTATCATAAAGCATGGCCTGCTCATTATACGTCCGGAACGATTTCCGGGGATGTTGATGTTGGTCGTCGGTTTTATTGTGCTCGTTATTGGCATCCTTAGCCTTATACCAGCTTCGTTAATTCCAGCTATGGACATCAATGGAGAACAGGTGACCGCGAATTCGCTTGCTATGTGGGCAGGAGGGGCGATAGCATTAATCGGGCTCCTCGTGCTCGTTATCGTACGGGAACGTTATGCTGTGCGCATAGCCACTGCGGAAGGTGAAAAAAATGCTGTGGTAAGCGAAAAAAAGGAATACATTTCTCAAATAGTGGATGCATTGAATGAGGCCTTTAACCTGCATCGGCCGCCATCCGTCTATGAAAAAGACTTGGTAAGTAATTGACCTTTTTGCTACTCCGCCTTTTGCGAAAGGATCAAGGCAAAATAAAAAAGCTTCTCAGAGATTTCTGAGAAGCTTTTTTTTCAAGTGGTTGTTGGTGGTCCTTATTTACGTTCAATAACTATTTTTGTCTGTCATTAACAGGTTTTCCCTGTTTATCGAAGCGATAGGTATGGGTTATGTTTCCATCCCTTATTTCGACAGCATATTCATCGCCTTTTTTATTCCGATAAAAAGTTTTCGATTGTCCTTTGTAATCAGAACCCTTTAATGCATTGACCATACTTGCAGGAATTTCATCTTCTGAAATTTTAACCATGTCACGCAGGCCATTCTCCTGGATCTGCTCTGGCGATTGTGTGACCGCGGGATCTCCTTGCCGGACGGGATTTTGAGCCGTGTCCAGACCTGATTCTTGTGCATATGCAGCCGAGAACAGCACGCATAAAAAACCAAAAGCAAATAGTTTTTTCATCGTGAATGTTTTTTGCAACATCCAGTAAAAAATTTGTGCCAGAAAAATTGTTTTTTGAAATTCAGTGTTATAATGCGATAATAGAATCTCGCATTCGATGCGCTAATATCTTTTGGGGATTGTTTCTACACGCTTGTGAAAGTTATTTCAACTCATCTTCCGAAGTTGCTTTTTTCTTGAGTTGATTTTCCAACGCCTTTATCTTTACTTCGTATTGTTTCTTTTCTTCAGCATGGCTTTGATCCTTATTCAAGACGGCGTTCTCCAATTGTTTTAGCTTCGTCACGTCCCTGGAAATTCCGAATGTACCAACAACTTCACCTTTGCTATTGACCAGTGGCATTTTCGTGGTGGATACCCAATGCTCTGATCCATCCGTCAATATTTCTTTTTCGATATAGTCGATCTTCGGCTTCCGCGTAGTCATGATGTTCAATTCATCATCGTATTTCTCTTGTGCTTCTGATTTATCCTGAAAATCAAAATCTGATTTTCCGATGAGCGCTTCAACGTTTCCACCAAAGTGGCCGGCCAGGTACTTGCTTACACGGATGAATTTACTGCTGCGATCCTTGAAGTATATAGAATCCGGAAGGTTATCCATAAGCGAATCGAGCAGGTATTTTTCTTTTTCGAGAGTATCTTTCAGCGTTCCCAGCTCGTTCACCGTCCGGTGCATTTGTTCCTGCGTCGCTTCAAGTTCCTCCATGTTCTGCCTCATTTCCTCTTCTTGTGCTCTCATTTCTTCTGCCTGCTCCTGGGAAACCTGTAACAATTTGGTGGTCTTTTCACCTGTTCTTACTGTAACGATTGAGGAGGCCAGCAACTCGCCTAGTTTCTCCAGGAATTCGATTTCGTGAGGCTTGAATGGTTTTAAGGAAGCCACCTCAAGAACGCCCTCAATTTTTTCATTTGTCCGCAACGGAATGACTAGAAGGCTGCTTGGATTGGCTCCGCCCAAACCAGACGTAATTGAAAGGTAATTATTAGGTACTTTGGCCATGTAAATAGTTTGTCCCTCAAGGTAGCACTGTCCGATGATGCCTTCACCGATTTCGACCGTCTTAGAAAGGAATTTTTTGCGATCGTAGGCATAGGCGGCCCGAAGCTGGAGAAATTTTTTATTTTCTTCTTCTTCTAAAATAAAAAGTCCACCCACTTTGGCACCTACATAATTCACGACATTTGAAATCAGACTCTCAGAGAGTTTGTCAAAATTATCCTGGTAATTGCGAATAATTTCGCCAAACTTTGATAGACCCTCCGTTGTCCATATGCGGATTTGATCTTGTTCTTTTACCAGTTGCATTTGAACCTGCATGTTCAGCAACTCTCCTGCAATGCTTTCACGGTTAGCATCTTTATTTTCGTCGTTCATTCCGTCCCACGTTATCCCGTAGTTGCCGCTTGAAATGGCCTTGATGAATTCGCGTACTTTTTTCAGATTCGTAATAAGTCTCGCCTTCACCTCGTCTTCATTTTGACTGTCGACTTTTTCAAGAGAATTGAAAATGTATGTTTTATTGCTCTCCTCGAGTTCAAGCATGATGTTGCTTAGCCTTGTACGGCTTTGTGTGATATTTCTAGCCAGGAAAAACAGCAGCGGAAGTCCCGACGTAACCAATAAAATTTGAAGGACGGTCGTCGCGGATGCGTTGTTCGTGGCGTGCTGTGCGGTGGCTTCAGGACCTGGGGACATTGAAACTTCGGATTGATCTTTTTGCCCCGGACTGACGTGTGTCCGCAGTGGCCAGGTGGTTGTTCACCGACGAATAGTCAGTGAAAATTAATATAGTCTGAGTAATCAATAATCCGGCGAACAAACACGTAAAAATGATTGCACCTCTCTTGATAAAAAATTGCATCTGGTTGGGCTTTAAAGACATTAAAGGAAACTATTTTAAGCCGCAGCCCCAACTGGATGCAAGGAAATCAAACGTTTGTTTGATATTTCATGTTCATCGGTCTAATCGAACGTCTGCGACAGATTCTGTGCATGTTAAAAAGCCATTTCTCTCCCTAAATTCACTTAAATCACAAGGGAAATTATTTGTTGCTCATTCAACTTGTCATGCGTCATGCAAAATCCTTCGCTATTGAATCTCAACCTTACATTGGTAACTAACGCTCTTTGAGAGAAATTTTTGTCGGATGGCTTAACTTATAATCCTCGGTCCGCTGGTCTATTTTATACCTTGAACTTTTGTATCCCTTGGTGTATTTTTTAATCCGGGCTTCGAATTCAATGTACGTCCCTTCTGTTAGATGGAATTTGCTGGAAGTTTTTAGTGTAGGCAAACCACAAGATGTTCCGTTACTATTTTATTGCTTTCCAGGTCTACGATGTTTTTGAGCAAGACGGTCTCCTCACCAAACCCGTGATAGTTTGTTTTTTTTCCAAACCTCACAAAGGTTGCCTGGAATTTTTTGCGTTCGCCAACTTGTTTTCCTAACTCTTTTCTCACGATTCAGATTCGTAGATTTCCTTAGCCTTGGTTAAAAATGGAAGTTGATGTGGATGAATCATTTTGACAGCTTCATCGTAGTTCATCCATGCCGCCCTATCCACTTCCGGAATATCGATGAATTTTTTCGATCGCGGTGGCCATTCTATTTTAAAAATATTGGAAGTGATTCCTTGATCTGAATCCCATTCTCCTTTAAAAGTCCAGGCATGGACAATTTTGCCGCTTTTTTGTTTTACAGAACCTAGTGGATAAAACGGCGCTTTTGCTTTTATGCCCGTCTCTTCAAAAAATTCACGCTGTGCCGTTTGTAAAATTTCCTCGTCATTTTCCGGAAGGCCTTTCGGGATACTCCAGACGCCTTCATTTTTCTTTACATAAAAAGGTCCGCCAGGATGAACGAGAAAAAATTGCAATTCATTGTTTTCTTTACGACACATGAGCAAGCCTGCCGCGATAATAGCCATGATTCCAGTAACGTTTTAGTGTAGATCTTATTGAATTATTGCTGACAATTTAAGGAAAGACACAGTAACGCAATAAAAAAGCCAGGCGTTACGCTGGCTCTTCTTGTCTTTTTTTGCCTAAAAGTCTTTTATGGCTTTACCATTTTGATCAAACCGATAAATTTTTGTTTGATTTCCATCGCGCATCTCAACCATGAACATATCACTGGTTTGATTGCGGTAAATGGTTCCGTTTTCCCAACCTTTATACTGTGCACCTTGAAGCGTACTACGCAAAGACGCTGGGACATCCGCAGAAGGAATAACAATCATGTCTTTTTTGAAATTGGCTTGGTCTTTCTGTACTTGATTTTGAGGCGTTGTCTGATCCTGCTGAACTGGAGGAGGGGTGGTCAGTTTCGTTGTATCTTGAGCATTTACTGCAAATGCAGCGAATGCCATCGTGGTTGCCAGAATTAATTTTGCAGGTTTCATAGACATAAGAATTTTAGTTAATGATTCTTAGTTCTTCTTTTCAGTTGCCATCAATCAGGCGTGCCAGAGAGATTATTTCTGGCAAGACTTGACAAATCGATCCGAAAACGCGACCCGTAATACCAAAGACAAACAGTTTTATCCGAGGTGATGTTGCACAATATGGGTTCGAATGCAGATTATTTTCTACAGTGTATTTGGATTTGCTTATGCTATCGGGCGTTGAGCCAAAGTATTTTTGAGTTGATATTTTTGCATCAATCGCTCAATTTTTTTTTGCAAAGCATTTCTGTACCAGGAGGGTGGACTGTAACCATATGAAAATAGTTTTTTATACTTTTCCGCAAGGGCGGGATAATGTTTTTGAATCGCCGTTAGCATCAGCGTTTTACTGTCATACATTCCGTCGCCAAACAAGGTTAAGGAGGCAGGGAAAATATAACGCACTCCCAATTGCTGAAAATTCTGGAACATAAGCTCCAATTGTTCCTCTGAATCTGTAATGTAGGGGAGGAGTGGCATCAGACTCACGCCGCTATGAAATTTTGCTGTCAGTGTCTCCTTCAAGGTAATCAGTCGTTTACTTGGCAACGTTGCACCTGGCTCGAAAATTTTTCCCACGTCATCATCGATAGTAGAAAATGAAAAGGTTATAAATACCTTATGTTCTACCGAGGATTGTAAATCCAGTGGCAAGATGGCATCCCGGTTAATTTTCTCTAACAAATCGAAATCCCTCAGGACAAGATCCGATTTCGTAATAATGTGAACTGGAAATCTATACTTATGAATTAATTCCAACATCCTCCGGGTGAGCTCATATTTTTTTTCGACCTGGAGGTAGGGATCGGTTGCCGAAGCCAACACAATAATCCCATGTTGGTTTTTTTTTGCCCGGTTTTTTAATTGCTTTTCAAGAATCTCCAGCGCGTTGATTTTTATGCTGAGCTTTTCTTCCATGTGCTCACCATATTTACTTCCGCGGATATAGCAATACAAGCAATTAAATGAACAAGCACTGTATGGATTAATCGTGTAGTCGTCAAGGAACCAAGGATCCCGACGCTTGGTCTTATTAAGAACTGATTTTACGATTACCTCATTCAGCATGGACTTCGTTAGGGGGCCACTAGTCCAGCGTACGTTTGGCGAACGATCTTCCCATCGTGAATAATGAAAGTATCAGTGTTGAATGATTTTTTCATTTTTGGTGTAGTCGCTTCCCAGGTGATGTAACCTACCTCTTGTTGTACTATTGACTTTCTCAGCTTCAATGTGCTTTTGCCTTTAGGGAAGATGGTGAAGGCAAAAACGAAATTGTCGCGTATTTCTTTAAGACCCTTGTACGTTTTTTCGGGTGTGATCAGGATAGACTCGTCCGTGTAGTCCGCCATCACGGCTTCAAGATCGTTAGCTCCAAAAGCTTGCCAATGGTGGTCAAGTACTTTCGACGGTAGACTCTTCACTAATGGATGGACCGCCTGTACTAACGGATGGAACGGCTGTACTGTCTGTGCTAGCGGATGGAACGTCTGTGGCAGTTTTCTTTTCGGCACAATTTGCAAGCAGGAGGATCATCAATGAAATGGAGAGGAGCTGGATTTTCATATTGGATTGTTTATGGTTTGTATGAAGTTAAGGAATTCATTTCGATTTATAAGCATTGTATTATAGGGACTGGATCCTTTGGTATTTTTTCAATTTCTCAAATTGAAAGTGGGCTTATTGAATTTATTTTTTGCATGAAATGCCCGGGCGTGTATTGTTGTGAATCCCGCTGCTTTAATTCTTGAATATTCTTTTTATACAATGGATTTGACAAAAGCTCGTTGATTTTTGCATCGATTTCATCATCGATATCGGTAGCTGCATTTCCCCGAAGACCTAATCGGTGGTATACAATCCGCGCGGCGTTTCCAATAGGATCGAATTCCGGATGGACGGGATACAGTAGCATCGGAACTTCAGCGTTAATTGCTTCCCTGATGGAATTGAGCCCGCCATGCGTGATGAACAAGTCGGCATCCTTCAAAACTTGAAGCTGTGGAACAAAATTAAAAATGTATACATCGCCCTTTACCGCCAGTTTCATAATATCCTCGTGTTTTGCTTTTAGGGCAATGACCAAAATATAATTTTTCCTCAGCGATACCTGAATTAATTTTCTAATAAATGAAAAGATTACGGTACTGTCGTTGGGCTCAATGGTTCCAAACGAACAAAGAATGAGTCTCCTGTTTTTGTTTTGCTTTAAATCCGAAATGATAGGCAAAGCATTGTTATAATCCGTCTCGGGTTTATCGTTGAAAGTTTCATTGGTCATGAACCCGATATAATGTTGACGTGACTCGATTGGGATTTGGAAAATCGAACTCCCGTGGTGCAATTACAAATTCATCCACATTTTTAAGGGAGAAATTCAGCAAGCCCGGAGCTTTGTCAATATAATGTTGGGGTATCGTGTTTTTTTTAAGCCTCCTTTTGATCAAGAATTGATCATCGAATCCCCAATGAATAATTTTTTTTTGCCAGCGCGTTTTGAATTGCGTCCACTTCATGCGTTGTATGGCTTTTTTTACGGCCATCTTCGTCGTTTGGAAATACATCGCTATTTAATGGTGGACGTCCTTGGCCAACGGTCGCTGGAAGCATCGCATGGATTAAAGCAATTTTAATCTTCATATCCTTTAGGTGGCGATACAATATGATAAAATCTGTGGCCTGCCTCGAATCTATGAAAACAAAATTAGGTCGTACCTCTTCCAACATCCAGTAGAGTTCAACTTCTCGCTCTGTGTATAGCCTATCGGAGATCCGATCGCGTAAAGCGGACCAATAGATATATTTTTCTTTTTCAATGGTCCGAACCCATTTTTCAAAGCCCAGCCCAAATGGAACGGATTTCAATCCCTTGAATTTAAATCCCTGCGATAAAACGTATTGGTGAAAAAATTCTGCGCCAGCAAAGTAAACTTCGTAGCCGTTACGTTCTAAAATACGAGCAAGTTTTAAAATGGCGATGACATGACTTAATCCATGATAAAATAAGAAAACAACGCGCTGCTTCATAAACACTTTAAAGATAACGGTTCGACAAATTTGGTTGTCATGATGTGATGATCATCGAACGGGAACTTTGCGAATTAATTTTGAGAAAATTGAGGGGAAGAATCTTTTAATGTACACGCCGAAAACTTCTCTTCCTCCGATGTATACTTCTTCCCGACGTTTTTCAATAGCCCGTACGATTCTTAGCGCGCACCATTCGGGAGTCTTTTTTGTGTAGCTTGTTTTGTCTAGCCTATTCTGAGGTACCCCCGCACCGGTTAACGCAGCCACAGAAAGATTTGTCATTATAAAGCCCGGGCAAATCATGGTAACATGGATGTTGTCTTTCCAATGTTCAGCCCGCAATGCGTCAAAAAAACCATGCAGTGCATGTTTCGACGCTGCATATGCTGAACGGTAAGGGGTTCCGAATTTTCCTGTCAGACTGGTTATTGTTACTACGTGACCCTCTTGGCGATTGATAAAGTGGGGGAGCAGGTATTTCGTCAGGGCGATGGTTCCAAAATAGTTTACTTCCATCAATTGGCGATCTACTTCCAGGGAGGTTTCGTTGATTAAGCTTCGCTGTCCCAGGCCGCCATTGTTCACCAGGATATCGATGTGTCCAAATAATTTAACAGCATCTTCGGTGATGGATCGAAGCATGTCGGTGTCGCGATAGATCCAGCGGAAGAATTTGGATATTGGCTTGTAAAGCTGACGCGCAATTTCCCTTTACCCTTTCTAATTCTTCTTTTCTCCGGGCAGAAATAATAAGCTTGGCGTTTCGTTTTGACAATTCATAAGTTAAAGCTTCGCCAATGCCGGAGGATGCTCCCGTAATCCAAATTACCTTGTCGAAAATGCCTTTCATGGAATTACATTGATCTTATCGAAGCATGTCTACGGTAATTTGAGATTGTCCTGTTCGTCTAAATCCCAAAAGGGATTGTGGGCGACTTCAAAAAGATGTCCATCCAAATCTTTAAAATAGCCACTGTATCCTCCCCAATAGACTTTTTGCGCGGGTTTTATCACTGAAGCTCCCAGTCTTCTAACTTTTTCAAGAACTTCATCTACCTCCTTCTCCGATTTTGCATTATAGGATAACGTTATTCCAGAAAATCCAGATCCTTCGGGACTGACTGTAGCATCAGCAGCAAGATCTTTTCTGGGATGAAGCGCCAACACAATCCCGCCAAGGGGAAAAAGTGCCAGTGCTTCCACACTCGCTGACGATTTTTTCCACCCAAGTCCTTTTTCAAAGAACGCTACCGAGCGTTCAAAATCGTTTACCCCTAGGGTTATGAGGTTTAGTTTCTGGCGCATGTATTCTTATTTTTTGTTATAGATCACAAAATCAAATTCATAGGCATGGCGTTCGTCCTTGTCATGATGTTCACGCGAAATTTCATGCCACTGGGTTTTGTCATATTGAGGGAAAAATGTGTCGCCCTGTATTTCAGCATTAATTTCCGTAAGGTAGAGCCGGTTGGCGTAGGACAATCCCAATTTATAGATCTCAGCGCCTCCAATAATAAAAGCTTCTACTTCCTGATTGTCCCTGGCAATTGCAAGTCCTTTTTCAAGTGAGTCAACGACAATGCAACCTGGCGCGCTATAATTTTTTTGATGTGTTACCACGATGTTTGTACGGTTCGGAAGTGGTTTAAATTTGTGTGGAATACTTTCATAATTCTTCCTGCCCATGATCGCATGGTGGCCTTTCGTTTTCTCCATAAAGAATTTCATATCGTCAGGCAATTTCCAGGGAAGGTCATTGTTTTTTCCGATGACACGATTTTTACTCACAGCAGCAATCATTGAGATAATCATACAGGTACGCGCGTTAAAATTCGAAAGTACAGAAGTAGTCAGACCATTCCAAGTAAAAAGTCGAAAGTCGTCTGACCACTTTAAGTGGTCAGACGACTATAATTTATTGCCCCTGAAAAATTCCGGAACAGTCATTCTTTTTTTTCCTTCCGGTTGAATCTCTTGCAATGCGACCCATCCATCAGCTGTTTTTACATGAATATAATTTTTGTTATCCGGAGGTCCTAAAGTCGTCAGACCACTTCAAGTGGTCCGACGACTTTGCGTGGTCCGACGACTTTACTACTGAAACCTTAAAAACTTTGAATACTTTGCCCGCAACCTTTGTCCATGCGGCAGGATATGGACTTAGCCCGCGAACAAAGTTTTTTACCTGATCACTGCTTTGGTCCCATTTGATCTCGCACGTCTCTTTAAAAATTTTAGGAGCGTGTTTTATCTCGTTAGCTTCTGATTGTGGAATTGAGGGATAATTATTTTGTTCGATAGCCCTCACGGTCTTTAACACCAACTCAGCACCTTTCTTCATTAAACGTTCATAAACAGTCCCCGGCATCGTCGTCTGGACCAATCGGTTCCTTCACCTGAAAGATAATGCTGCCCGTATCAATTTCATGTTTCAAAAAAAACGTTGTTGCTCCTGTTTCCTTTTCGCCGTTAATGATTGCCCAGTTAATCGGCGCTGCGCCCCTGTATTGTGGTAAAAGCGATGCATGCAAATTAAATGTTCCAATTGATGGCATTGACCAGACTACTTCTGGCAGCATGCGAAAGGCGACAACGATTTGAAGATTGCTGTTGAAGCTATTTAACTGCTCTAAAAATTCAGGAGCCTTCAGGTTGGGTGGCTGCAATACTGGTATGTTGTGTTTTATTGCGCATTCTTTGACCGGTGAATAGCTCAGCTTTTGTCCGCGCCCTTGGGGTTTATCTGGAGCAGTTATAACGGCTACGATATTGTATTTGTGTTCAACTAATATTTCCAGACTGGGCACGGCAAATTCTGGGGTGCCCATAAAGATGATTCGGAGTTCCGTCATCTTGCGAAATAAAGCAATTACTGAAAATATTAATACATAGATATATGATATATCAAGATTCTATGTATATTTGATTTATGCACTCGAAGGAATTGTTAAAAGGAACACTGTCAGTAATAATTCTTAAATTATTATCAGAGCGTGAAAGGATGTACGGCTATGAAATGTACCAGCAGGTAAAGGAATTGTCTGATGGTAAAATTTTGTTGAAAGATGGTTCCCTCTATCCGGCACTTCAAAAAATGACGAGTGATGGGTTGCTTTCCTTTAAAGAGGAAATTGTAGGCGGACGAACCCGGAAGTATTATTATCTCACTAAAAAAGGCCAGAAAGAAAAAGTAGCGTATGTGGACGAGGTCAAAGATTTTATAAACACCCTCAATAAAATTGTTTTCCCCGAACTCAGTAAAATATGAAGCTATCCAAGGAGTACATTGATATCATTCGTTATCGAATCGATCAGAGTGATATTACCATGCACACATTAAAGGATGATGTGTTGGACCACGTATGCTGTGTTGTAGAGCAAAAAATTAAAGAAGGAAAACCTTTTGAGATCGCATTGCAAGAAGCGTTTCATGAAGTGGCGCCAAGAGGATTGGATGAAATTCAACGCAAAACTTTTTATTTGTTAAACTCTCCAAAAATACTATTCATGAAGAAAGTAATGTATTTAACAGGGCTGATCTGCGCTACAACAGTAAGCCTGGGATGGTTATTTGCAACACTTGGCTGGCCAGGTGGTCGTGAATTGTTTAACATCGGATTTCTTGGATTTCTATGGGTATTTGTTCCAATGCTGGCGGTGGATCGTTACCGCGTAAGCATGCGAAAAGCTGTATCAGAAAAAATAAGAATTATGTTGGGCGCTGCCAGTGGCTTCATCGTTGGACTTTCGTTCGTTTTCAAGGTGCTGCATTTACAAGGGGCCGATATTGTGCTTCTTGTCGGGATGCTGATGTTCACCTTTGGATTTCTTCCGATATTTTTTTTCAACCTGTACAAGTCAGCGGTCAATCCCAGCAACGTAAAATATGAGTGATAAAATTGACGTCAAATTTGGGAGCTTATTTCCCTGGCCATTTCGATTTATTGCTGTAGTTGTTTTGCTTGTAGGCCTGTCGCTTATTTTGGAAAAGACTTTTCTTTCCATTGGTTTGATGTTGATCGGTGGATTTATTCTTTCAGGCTCTGAAGGCACTGAAATTAATAAAGCAGAAAAGAGCTACATGGACTACAAATCTTTTTTCTTCATGAAGAGTGGAGACAAGAAGAAGTATTCTGAAATAGAAAAAATATTTGTCAGTACTTCTAAAACGAAGCAGCAACTTTATACGGCCCATACCAATCATTCATCAACTTACGAACACCTTGAGTTCAATGGGTTTCTAAAATTCCATGACGGCGAAAAAATTCAATTGCTGCGAAAGCGAAAGAAATCTGACTTGATTAAGGGATTGGAAAAAGTAGCGGCATTTCTCAATGTGCCCATCGAGGATAACACTGTGTAGTGCCTCGTGATCGGTAAGCCTGCTGGCAGCTATGCTACCCAAATTATATTGTAATTTCGCTTATTCTTCTCATTTTTAAGCGAAGCACAAAGTAACAATAGAAGAAAAAAAAGGAAAAGAAAAAGAAGAAAAGAGAAGAGAAAAAAGATAAAAAGAAAAAAAAAAAAAAAAAAGAGAAAAAAAGAGTAGTAGTATAAAAAGAAAAAAAAGGGATTGGTACAACACCAAAGCAACTTAGAGTTCTAAAAAAAAGAAAAAGAGAGAAAGAATGATAAGAAGAAAAAGATAAAGAGCTAAGGGAAAAAGAAAGAAGAGGATGAAATGAAAAGATTGATAATGCACGACATCAGCGATATTAGTTTTAATGACTTACAAGCTGAAGGCTAAGGTAGTTAGATAAAAAGAAGGACGAGTGAAGTGTGGTAAGTAGTTTGGAACTACTTCCGAAAGAATCCGCAGCTTTGCTTTGTGAACCTTTGTGTAAGAACCTTAGAGGCTTTGTGGCTAATACGCAGAATGTAAGAGAAGAAAAAAAGAGAAAAAAGAAAGAAAAAGATGGAAAGAAGGAAAGAGAGAAGAAAAAAATAAGTAAGAGAGAGATGTGAAAAAAAAACACATAACGGATCGCTAAGCGGATGTTTATGAAGAGTTTTTACATGCTTATGAACCAAACACTGATTTCTTAATCAGAGACCGACATAATCGAAAGGTTGTAGGAAAAAGCCCACTGAGGAATTTAGTGGCAACTCAACCGCAAGCAGACTCTATCACGTTGGAAAGACAAGAAAAAAAAGAAGAAAATCAAAGGTCAGAAAAGGCATAATTGAGATAAGAACAGGTAAGATATAACGTCCCGTCGATAGAGATAACTATTATTAAAGAGTAACCTTAAACGCAATAAAGAACAAGGAAAAAAAGATAAGGAAATGAAGAAAGAAGATATAATCGTTGGAAGCTATAAACCACTCTTGAAGTACAATCGGTAAATGATGTATTGAAATACATAAAGTGGTACACTATCGGTGGTTGATGGAAAGCTTTCACTAGGTTTTGAAAAGTGTTACTAGATTAGAAGAGCTCCGATTAGCTCATGCCCCGTCTTACGAAAAGCGATTGCTGAATAGAGCATAACCGATTTTAGAACTATGAAGTTAGACGAGCATTCCCGACATCACCGAATTGTTAATTGTGAAGGACTCCTTTGGAGGACGAAATGGAAAGCAAAGTACATAATCATTCAAATGAATAAAGAAGTCTCTATCCAACTAACAGCATTATATCAAGCAGTTATGTAGATGGGAAGGCTAGGTGGACACTTAGGAAGAGAATCCGATGGTCCACCTGGTCTTAAGACAGTTTGGCTAGGATATCAAAAACTTGCAACGCAACAACACTCTATGAAAATGTCGCATAAAATGTGCGCAAGGTCCGCGGAATTGAATAACTAATCCCGTAAGTCCTTTCGCATATATTTTGAACAAATAGGACAGTCCTGCCAACGATGATTTCGTGCAGGGCAATATTTCCTGCCAAAGTAAATGATTTGCAGATGGGCTTTGTTCCACTGCTCTTTTGGAATCAACCGCTTTAAATCTTTTTCGGTTTGCTCCACACTTTTGCCATTGGTTAATCCCCAACGGTATGCTAAGCGGTGGATGTGCGTATCCACTGGAAATGCAGGCAACCCAAACCATTGTGTCATGACCACTGATGCAGTTTTATGGCCCACCGCTGGAAGTTCCTCGAGCTCTTCAAAGGTATTGGGTACTTCGCCTTTGTATTTTTCAATTAAAATTTTTGAGAGTCCATGAATTCCTTTTGACTTCATGGGGGATAACCCGCACGGCCTGATGATTTCTCGGATTTCCTCCACACTCATTTTTACCATGTCATAGGGATTGTCTGCTTGTTTGAAAAGAAATGGTGTAGTCTTGTTTACCATCACATCTGTACACTGTGCGGATAGCAATACCGAAATTAATAATGTATAGGCGTCCTTATGACGCAGCGGTACTTCAGGATTGGGGAAATGTTTGTCCAGAATGTTCAGAATATCATTGACTTTTTCTGCCTTTGTCATAATAGTTCGAGGTTTGAAGTTCGAGGTTCGAAGTTCGAGGTTTCAGTTCGCGACAACTTCGAACCTCGAACCTCGAACCTCGAACTAAATTACGTAGTACAAAGTTCCAACATACGTAAAAAAACGTACTCCAACATTTGATAACCTAGTCGACAGGTCCGCAGTAGGCTTACGGTTGCTTCGATGGCGGAAACTACCGTAATTCTCTTTTGGTGTCAAATCCATCTTTAACATCCTCGCCTGGTGCGTCATTCCTACGAAAGCCATGCTCGGGAACCCGTATTTTTTTGGTTTACCCGGTAACGCTTGAATTTCTACAATTGCTGCAGCGGGTGCTGTTTATTAAAATGAGGAAATTAAAACCAATCTCTGCGTTTACCTTCTTCGATAAAACAAATTTTTGAATCTGCGCATTGTTGGTTGTGGACGTTCGTTATCCTATTTTGCAAAGAATCAATATCGCTGAAAGTTAGCAAAACCCTTGAACCTTTCGTATTTCATATCCAAAAGAATCAGTCGTGATCAAAAGAAGGGATTTGCTTCATCTATTCACAACATCGCGATCGTGATCGTCGGAGTAGGATTGGCCGCCGTAATAATTTCTTTTTTGATCATGCGCGGTTTCCAGGAAACAGTGAAGAATAAAATTTACAGTTTCAATGGCCATTTGCTGGTTACGAAGTATACGATGAATTATTCGCCCGAAGAGCAGCCCATGAATTACTACATCGATCTCTATAAAAATCCTCAACAATTCCCTGAGATCAGGCACATTCAGGAGTATGCTCATAAGGCAGGTTTGATAAAAACTGATAGTGGTGAAGTACTGGGAATTCTTGTCAAAGGCGTGGGAGGAGCTATGATGTCAAGGCTTTTCAGGAAAACATCGTCGAAGGTAAATTCATCGATTTCCCCGATTCCGGGTATTCGAATCAGGTAGTACTTAGCAGGATAATTTCTGATAAATTACAAGCTAAAGATTGGCGATGATATTATCATTCATTTTATTCAAAATCCACCGCGGCAAAGAAAGCTTACAATCGTCGGGAATTTACGAAACCAATCTTTCCGAATACTTTGACAGCAATGTTATTCTGGCTGACTTGCGAATGATCCAGCGTTTAAATGACTGGTCAGATAGTATTGCGGGAGGGCTTGAGGTTTTCATCAAAGACGCATCAAATATTGATGAAGTTGGATATGCGATTGGCGAAACAATGGATTTTGACCTCAATATTGAGAGTGCAAATGATAAATACATTCAAGTATTTGAATGGCTCAATTTACTCAGCAGGCAAGTCAATATTTTGCTAGGTGTTATACTGATTGTTGTTTCTGTGAATATTATTTCAATCATTTTGATCCTGGTGATGGAACGAACGCAGATGATCGGGATGTTAAAAGCCCTGGGAGGTGGCAATAAGTTTATCCGATCAATTTTTATTTACAACGGCATGAGCCTAATCGCAAAAGGCCTGTTGCTGGGAAATTTGATTGGCTTGGGGTTGTGTTACATTCAATATCAATTCAAAATTGTGAAACTGAATCCTCATGACTACTACATGAGCTTTGTTCCCATTAGCTGGCAATGGGGAATTGTTGGTGATGTTAAACATTTTTACATTCCTCGTCGTTTCACTCGTGTTATTATTACCGACGATGATAATTTCGCGAATAAATCCAATCAAGGCAATTCGTTTTGATTGATGGTAATATTCAGTTAATACTTCAAATAATTTTATATTTTTGTTTTATAAGGAGCCCACCTTATTCGAAATGTTACAATGTTATGCAGTTAAAATTTAAAAATCCGGTTAGGCCAGATCTAACCAACACAATTCAGAAGCGAAACAGAAGACTTCAGGCGTTCTTTAGTGCAAAAATCTGGACGTAAGGTTGCACGGTGATGCCCAGAATCCACTCATGGTATTGTGTGGATGTGTGGGCCTGTCGGCTTATGTTCACAACTTTGATCTGCGGTTGTTGGATAAACCCAACCAAGGAGAGGTGATGAAGATTTACAAGCTTACAGAAATCATTCAAGGAACGCGTGAGGAAGTTGTTGAATGGATACAACAATATCCTCAGATGCCGTTGTTTCGTATTCAACACAGTTCAAGCAAGTTGTTTTTATGTGGTTTCAATTTTGTCGACCGTGAACAAAAATTGGGAAGATATCCCGTTTTTGCACGAGAAGATTATCACATCTACAAACAACGTGAAGCTGCGGAAGACATCCTGAACATGTTAAAAGAGGATGGATACGATGCTGAAATAACTGAACCCGATCTGGAATTGGTTAAGTCGCACGTAGGTCCCGTAACTTTTATTGGATTTCAGGAGTAAGCAATTCTGAAGATTGGTTTAAGAAGACTGTCCCAACGGGATATACTTCTTAAACCAGCTTTGAATGGTCATTTGAAGAACGCCAAAGAAAGCCTCCTTAAAGATTCCTGCGGACATCTTTGATTCACCTAGCGTGCGGTCTGTAAATATGATGGGACTTCTTTTAGAATAAATCCGAATTTCCAGGCTAAAAATTTCATTTCGATCTGAAAGGCATAGCCAACAAACTTTATCTTGTCAAGCGGAATGGATTCCAATACTTTCCTGCGATAACATACAAAGCCTGCGGTCGTGTCGCGAATCGGCATGCTGGTAATCAAGCGAACATAACTACTGGCGAAATAGGAGAGCAATACTCGGCCGATTGGCCAGTTCACAACATTAACGCCTGTCGCATAACGCGAGCCGATGGCTACATCGCTTCCGCGTTCAGAGCATGCTAAATATAAATTGACAAGATCTTTGGGATCATGTGAGAAATCGGCATCCATCTCCAGCACAAAATCATATCCTTTTTCCATGGCGTATTTAAAACCCGTGATGTATGCCGTTCCTAATCCAAGTTTGCCAGGCCTTTTTACCAAATGGAGTTTTTCTTCCGTGTGATTGTATTCTTCCTGCATTTTTTCGACAATCTCCGGAGTACCATCGGGCGAACTGTCATCGACGATGAGAATGTGAAAATCTTTCGCCAATCCAAAGACAGTGTCGATAATAGCACGAATGTTTTCGCGCTCCTTGTAGGTCGGAATAATGACGATCGCGTTGCTCAAAGAAGATAGCAGTGGTTGCAACAAATCTATAAAAACTCACATTCTAAACAATCGATTTCTGAGATTTGAATATTTGATTTTTTGCCATTATATGAAGGCGCTTCGTACAAAGTATTTCATATCGTCTAGAATGCAAGCACACACGCACACAATTCCAAAAAACCTTGGAATACTTTTATCGGATCTTGCGATGAAAGATTCGTGCTCGAGAACCAAACTGCAATCCGAGTAGCACTTGCCTGCTAACTTCGCATCGTCAAACCTCGAACTTCAAACCTCGAACTTCAAACTAGGACTAAACCAGTGCTACCTCGTGCGCCTGTTTTTCCAGTTTATTCTGAAGATCGAACGGAACGGTCGCGAATTCGGCAAAATGTTGTGTGAAACCAGCCCGGCCTTGCGACAACGATCGAAGCGTGGTAGAGTATCGGTCAAGTTCCGCAAGGGGTGTCCTTGCTCTTAATCACCTGAAAATTTTCTTTGTTGTCCATTCCCATGATCAATGATCTGCGGGTCTGCAGATCACCCATCACTTCTCCCATCACATCTTCAGGAACCATGATTTCCAGATCATAAATAGGTTCAAGCAATTGAGGCTCTGATTTCATGAAGGCATCTTTGAACGCCATCATGCCTGCAATCTTAAATGAAATATCGTTAGAGTCTACCGGATGCATTTTGCCATCGTACACCATCACCCGAACATCGCGAACATACGATCCTGTAATCGGTCCTTCTTCCATTTTCTCCATCACGCCTTTTAAAATGGATGGAATAAAACGCGTATCGATAACACCACCGACAATACAATTGTAAAAGACAAGTTTTCCACCCCAATCCAAATCGATAACTTCTTTTCCGCGAACAGAAAATTCAGTGGGCTCGGGCATGCCATCATAATAAGGTTCAATCTTCAAATGAACTTCACCAAACTGACCGGCACCTCCCGATTGTTTTTTATGGCGGTACGACGCAGTCGCGGATTTGCGGATGGTTTCCCGGTAGGAGATCCGTGGTGTTTCAAATGAGACATGAAGTTTATAATGATTTTCCAGAAACCATTTGCAAACTGCAAGATGTAATTCACCCTGCCCGGATATAATCAGTTGTTTTATCTCTTTTGAAAATGCAACCTGCAAGGGTCGGATCTTCCTGATGAATTTTTTGCAAAACTTCTCCAATTTTTTCATCATCGTTCTTACTCAATGCTATGACAGCGGTTCGGATTCTTGGTTCAGGGAATTCAATTTCTTTGATGGTCACATCATACCCTTTCGCATGAAGTGTTTGATTCGTATAAGTATCCTTTAATTTGAGTGTTGCACCAATGTCGCCGGCGATAAGTTTGTCAACAGGGTTGCGTGTTTTTCCATCCATAATGAATAGATGATGAAACTTTTCGACAGCTCCAGTCTGACTGTTAATTAATTCTGATGTTGTGGTTACTTCACCTGAAATGACTTTGAAAAATGAAAGTTTACCAAGATTGGCTTCCAGGTGTGTTTTGAAAACAAATAATACTGTTGGCTGAGTGGCGTCGATAGGGATTTCCTTTCCATCGGTCGAAATTTCTGGCTTTGCTTCATTTGGCGAAGGTGCAACGTTGTCAATAAATCCCATCATCCTTCCGCTTCCCATATTTTTTTTAGCAGACATCACAAAGACTGGAAAAACATCGTGATGAATCATTCCCAGCCTTAAACCCTTCTCGCATTTCATCTTCATCCAGCGTGCCTTTCTCAAAATATTTTTCCATTAGTTTTTCATCATTCTCTGCTGCCTTTTCCACCAGTTCATTGTGAAGTTTTTCAGCCCGTTCTTTTTCGGAAGCAGGGATGGGAAGTTTTTCCGGCTTGCCGCCTTCGGCCGGAAACCGGTACATCACCATTTTCAACAAATCGATAATCTCATTGAAATTTTCCCCCTGATTTACCGGATACTGCATTTGAACTACGGCGTTTCCAAAACGATCTTTCAAGGCGGCAAGGCAAGAATCAAAATCTGATTTTGGATGATCAACCTGGTTGACGGCAAAAATCACCGGCTTTTGAAACTGGTCGATGTAATTCCAGATCAATTCGGTGCCCACCTCCACACCATATTGTGCATTGACAACCATCACACAGGTATCGGCAACCCGGACAGAAGCGATCATCTCTCCGATAAAATCATCAAATCCCGGTGTGTCGATAATGTTAATTTTGTAATCGCGCCATTCCGTATGCATGGAGGAAGCAAAAACTGAATTGCCTCTTTCTTGTTCAATCTCATGGAAATCGGAAACTGTATTTTTTCCATCGATGGTACCCCTGCGGTGCGTGATACCTGCTTCAAAAATCATGTCTTCGGCCAGCAAAGTCTTGCCGGCCTTAGGCGCCCCCAACAGAACAATGTTCTTAATGTGTTTTTCATCATAGATTTTCATAGGCGTGATTGTTTAGTGGTTAGCCAACCTATGGTAAGAACCATGTGCAATAAATTTTGTTGCCGGCTCATCACATGACACTTCATAGGCGGGTAGATTAGAAATGTACGGGAAGGAATGTGTAATGAATGTAGAAAAAAATAAGAATAAAGAAAACCTTAATCTTATGATCAGGGAACGGGGGAAAGATTTGGGCCTAAAAATGGGCAAGTCCATAACACAACGGCCGCCGAAATTGTTTTTTACCCTCCCCATATTTTAAATAGGCTTTAGTCCGGCTATTGGAAGGTAAAATCCACTGGTTTCAATATGTATGGCATATGTTAACGCATGGTGAAATTTTGCGAATTCAACAAGGGCTGGAAAGATTTATCGGAAATTGGACTTTATACTGAAAGACCAGACCAAATTCCGACCTCTTTAGGGATCGAATTGTGTCATCTTATCCTAATTGCTCCAGCCTGCCCTATGGCTATTGGCCATGCAGTTTCAGAATCCAAACGACTTATTCGTGCGTCTTGATCCCGATAATGGTGGAGGGACGGCCAAAAAAACGTGGAATGCACATTCGATTGGGCATTCGTTAAGCTCGAGCTGAACTCACTTTTTTCTGACTTTTCCGGTTATGCATCGAGTTTTTATTTTCTGGGGAGCTAGCTTTCTTAGTCATAGCTTACTAAATTTTCACCCATGAAAAATATTCTTTTAATTCTATTCCTCTTGTCTGGACAATTCTCCAGGCACAAACCTTTGAGGGTATCATGACGTGGAAAATTTCTGCTGAAATGGACCCAGCTACCAAAGCAAAAATGGATGCAGCCCAACAAAAAATGAATGACCCTGAGACACAAGCGCAAATGAAGGAGATGAAAGAAAAGATGAATGATCCCGAATTCAAGAAGATGATGGAAGCAAATCCGCAGCTAAAGGCGCAAATGGAGCAAATGATGAAAATGTCGGAGGGCGGCGGAGACATGAACTCTTACATGCCGAAGGCGTTCGTGGTAAAAATTAAAGATCAAGACGCGCTGACACACATGGAAGGTGGAATGATGGGTAATATCGACATGCTGTACTTAACAAGTAAGAATACCACCTATAAAATCAATCGTGAAGCAAAGACGTATTCTGTAATGTCAGGCTCAGACACCACGAAATTGAAGGATGTAAAAATTACGAAGACGTCCGAGACGGCAAAAATTTTGAACTATACCTGTACCAAATACATTGCTGAGTCCACAGCGCAAGGACATACAGTGCACCAAATCTTCTGGGCCACCACGGAGATCAAAGGCCTTGATATGAAAAGCCTGGCACGTCAAAGGTATGGGCAATAATCAGCAAGCGATGTTTTATGAAAAGATCGATGGCGTGCCTTTGAAAATTGAATTGAAGCGACCGCAAAATGCGGAATGACAATGGAAGTTGTAGAAATAAAAAAACAATCTCTTCCGGCTTCGGATTTTGTGGTTCCAAAAGACTACAAGGCGGAGTAACTAAGAAAGTTCCAGCTGCGCGGCGGGTGTCAAAAAACGCCTCGTTCCAAACATCATCATTTTTCGTAGCCCAACACTTTCAACATACTCTCACTGGTTTGCTCGTCAGCAAAAGCTTGGTTGTTATTTCGCCATCTTCGTTGCGATCGATAAGTACATGCTTCGGCGCCGGGATAAGGCAATGTTGAATTCCACCATAACCCCCGAGTGATTCCTGATAAGCACCGGTATGGAAGAATCCGATGTATAATTTTTCTTCATCCGTGATCATCGGAAGAAACACTTCACCCGTGTGCGCCTCTGAATTATAATAATCCATGCTATCGCAGGTCAATCCGCCGATGTTTACTTTGTGATATGGATCATCCCATTTGTTAAGGGCCAATAAAATGTATTTTTGATTTAGCCCCCATGCGTCTGGCAAGTGCGTTATAAATGAGCCATCGATCATGTACCACAGCTCTTTGTCATTTTGCAGTTTCTGATCCACCAGCGAATACAGAACCGCGCCACTTTCGCCAACCGTATAACTTCCAAATTCGGTGAAGATATTGGGAACAGGTACATTGTTTTTATCGCAGATCCATTTGATATTCTCCACGATCTGTTCGATCATGTACTTGTAATCATAGTGGAACGTAAGCGACGTTTTTATCGGGAATCCACCACCGATGTCAATTGAGTCCAGGGTAGGGCAGATCTTTTTTAAGTCGCAATACTTGAAAATAAATCGGCTGAGTTCGCTCCAGTAGTAAGCCGTATCTTTGATGCCCGTGTTGATGAAGAAGTGCAGCATCTTGAGCGATGCTTTTTGGCTGTTGGCAATTTTTTCTTTGTAAAAAGAATTGATGTCATTATACCGGATGCCTAGCCTTGAAGTATAAAATTCAAACTTAGGCTCTTCATCCGCGGCCACCCGTATTCCTACCTGGTAGGGAACGTTACATTTTCTTCATAATAATCTATTTCCCCAAGGTTGTCGAGAATAGGAATACAGTTGTGGAAACCGTCGTTCAGCATCTCGCTGATATACTTTCGTGTACAATGGCATTTTAAACCCATTGCAGATAACGTAAATATCCTTCGTGATTTTGCCTTTTTCATACAGCGCCCGCACAATAGGAATGTCAAACGAGGAGGAGGTTTCCATGTGCACATCCTGGTTTTTCAGGGCTTCCTCCATCACGAAAGCGAAATGGGAAGATTTGGTGCAATAACAGTATGTATATTTTCCGTTATACTTAAACCGCTCAATAGCATTGTTAAACGTAGCTTGTACAAAGCGTATGTTTTCACTGATGCGGGGGAGGTAGGTAAGTTTCAGGGGGGTGCCGTATTGTTTGATGATGTCCATCAAGGGAACATCGTTGAACAGCAATTCATGTTCACGAACCTTAAATTCCCGCTGTGGAAACTCAAAGGTTTGTTCAATCAGCTCGCGGTAACTCTTCATTGAATCGTTTGGACGTTAATCGTTATTGTTAACCGTGGAATAACTTTTTACGGGTAAATAAGGTTATTTTGCGTACTTCTTTCAGTCCGATTAACAGTCGATTAAACAATTAACCTCCGGGTGAAAGAGGTGCAATATTGTGATAAATTTGCCATCTTTGCAATACACATTTAGAACGCATGGTTAATCGTTTTTCCACCTTAACATTTGTCCCGAAATTTATCGGTACTAAGGCACTGCCCGATCTCTAAGGCAGCTGGAAAAGCTTGTGTTTTCGTATTTAACCATTTATTCAAAAATTTTAATGTATTCCTTGTGAAAGAGCTGAAGATTATAGAAGTGAAGTCCGAGATCGGAGCAGGCACGCGTGGCGCTAGTCTGGGAGTTGAAGCAATAAAAATCGCCAGTCTTGATTTGAATTCCGATTTCTTTAAACAATATGAGTCAGTAGAAGTCGAAAATGTGAATGAATTGCTTTTTGATGGGGCAAAACATTCATATGCGAAATTCATCGATGGCGTAATGATCATGGAGGAGCGTGTTTGCCTGGAAGTGTACGAAACAATCTGGGAAGAAAATTTTCCCTTGATCATTGCCGGCGATCACTGCACGGCTTATGGTACCATAGCGGGAATTAAAAAAGCTGACCCGAAAGTTCGGCTCGGCGTTATTTGGATCGACGCCCATGCGGATATCCACACGCCATTTACCACACCATCCGGGAACATGCACGGCATGGCGCTGTCCATGGCTTGTGGCATTGATAACCTGGAATGCAAAGTAAATGATCCCCGCGGTGAAACGCTGGAATATTGGGAGCAAATAAAAAATGTGGGTATCCCAGGTCCAAAAGTTTATCCTGAGGATATTGTTTACATCGGCGTTCGTGATCTGGAAAAACCCGAAAATTACCTGATCAATAAATACAATATTAATTTTATTGAGACGGAAGACGTTAAAAAACTTGGGCCTGCAAAAATTGCCGAAAGGGCGCTGCAGATGTTGGATCATTGTGATCTGATTTATGTTTCGTTCGATGTGGATACACTTGATTCCAGAATTTCAACAGGTACCGGAACACCCGTCCCCAACGGACTGACTGTTGATGAGTCCAAGGTTTTGAATTCGGAGTTGGCAAAAAATTCAAAGGTGTGTGCCTGGGAAATTGTAGAAGTGAATCCTACCCTGGATACCGAAAATAGAATGGCGGAAAGTGCATTTGAAATTTTGGAGGCTACTGCGAAATCCATTGTGAACCGGCCCGTCTTGGCAGAGTAGATTCTTGCTATCTTAACAAAATCGCTGAAAGCGCGCCTGTGACTTAAGGAGTTAATTGTGAATAAATGATTAACTTGATTAAGTAACTGCGTATATGTGACAAGATTCTACAAGATCCTTTTTCTCTTCCTTATTATTTCAATTCGTTGTGCCGCTCAGGTGGATACTGAGTTTTGGTTTGCTCCTCCGGAAATTACATCCGGGCATGGAGATGGTCCCTTGGTCCTGCGAATTTCAACCCAATCGGAAGCAGCCACGGTTCATGTTTCGTTACCCGCCAATAACAACCTTGAACTGGCAAATGTCACCATTCCTGCAAACACAACGCATGTTTTAGATCTTTCCAATTGGGTAAGGCTTTTGGAAACTTATCCATACAACACAGTATTGAAGTCAGGTCTTCGTATCATTTCCACAGCACCTATAACAGCCTATTATGAGGAGGCTTCGTTTTTATAACGCTGAAATTTTTGTACTGAAAGGGAAAAATGCGCTGGGAAAACGATTCATGATTGCCGCTCAAGGTCGCTATGAAAATAGCACAGACTATTCTCCTTTGGCATATTTTTCATTTGACATCGTCGCTACAGAAAACAATACCCTTATAAAAGTGCGACCTACCAAACCGCTTCTGGGTCATGAAGACCAAAGCGTAATTACCGTCCGATTGAATAAGGGCGAAACCTATTCCTTCCGAAAATTGTCGCCCTCAGCATACCACAATCCCATAGGTACCATCGTGGAAAGCAGCAAGCCCATAGCCATTACGATAAAAGATGATTCGGTTGTTAATGGAACTTGCAGGGATTTGCTGGGAGATCAGCTGATACCTGTTGAGGTCGCGGGGAAAGAATATATAGTCGTAAAAGGTTTTCTGAATGGTGGCGAATTTTTTTTCATCACAGCAACAGAGAATAATACCCGTGTTTACATGGAAGGAAGCAATGTTCCGATAGCCACTTTGAATGCAGGAGAGTTCCGGGAATTTCTGATCATATCGCCAGCCATGCACATCCTTTCAGACAAAAGAATTTATGTGGTTCATGTGACAGGTTTCGGATGTGAAATGGGGATGACGGTTTTACCGCCTGTCAATTGTACCGGCTCGCGTCAAATCGGATTCACGCGAAGCAATCCGGAATTTTTCGGAATGAATATCCTGGTAAGGAAAGAAGGAGTTCCTTATTTCACACTGAATGGATCTTCAACTTTGATTCCTCCCGCGGCTTTTCTGCCGGTGCCGGGTACTGATGATAAGTGGTATAGCGCACAGCTAGCTTTTGGGCCTAACGACGTACCTGTAAATCAATCAAGTCTGATTAGAAACGAACACCATTCCTTCCAGGCAGGTATTGTCAATGGCAACGCCAGAACTTCTGCGCGATATGGATATTTTTCATCTTTTAGTACGTTATTTATTGGCGATGATTTTGATTTTTGTGAAGGGTCAACGGCCGTGATAGACGCCGGTCCCGGGAAAGAATCTTATCTATGGAGTACAGGGGCGACAACGCAATCTATCGAAGTTGATCAGACGGGCGATTACTGGGTAAGAGTAACAAGGGAAGAATGTGTATTGTATGACACCGTTCATATCAATGAAAGAAAAGGTAAAGTGGACCTCGGCCCCGATGTCTCCATATGCATAAACGAGGCTACTCATATTGACGGACAGGAAAATTTTAAATGGCAGTGGTCCGATGGAAGCACAAAACAAATTTTGGAAACCAAAGAGCTTGGAACATTCTGGGTTTCAGTTTTCGATGAAATCGGATGTCAGGCCTCCGACACGATTGTTGTCGATCGGCTGACTTACAATTTCGATAATGATATTGGAATAGAATTAAAGTACGTGAGTGTCGATACAGCCATGGAACAGAGCATCAATCTTGCATGGTCGGTTTCTGAAAAAGAAAGGAACGATGCCAACAGCGTGTTTATTTATAAGAGACCTTTAGCGGGGCCGAAGTGGGAAATGATCGCGCGATTGCCGGCTAATGTAAATACCTTTCAGGACTTATCCGAAAATACGACGGATGACACTGTGTATGAGTATTTTGTAAGCCTTGCAGATCCATGCGGTCTGGAACAGCGATACAGCAACTATCATAATACCATCCGGCTCGTGGGAGTTGGAGATGAACCGGCTAATACTATAAATTTAAATTGGAATTATTATCATGATTGGGATCAAGGGAGTCAAACGTTATGAAGTCTGGCGGAAATTGGAGGACGATTCAACGTATTCATTTTTTAAGGAAATGAATGCAGATGCCAAAAGCCTTTCAGCAACTGTTGCTACGGACGCATTTCATCATCGATATATCATTCGCGCAATAGAATTGTCTGGAGATAGCGAAAGTTGGTCAAACAATATCGATCTTGAATTTGAACATCCTGTTTTTGTTCCCAATGTGTTCACTCCCAATGACGATACTTACAACCAATATTTCGAAATCAGGAACATTGGACTTTATAAAAATTCAAGGCTTATCATCGTTGATCGATGGGGCAAAACCATGTTTGAGGCCGATGGATATCAAAATGATTGGGATGGCAACGCGGTGAGTAGCGGCATCTATTATTACTATTATCCTGAATCGAAATGACCTTAAACCGCTGAAGGGGCCATTAAGCATTATTAAATAAACTTATTCCAATCTGGTAAAGTTACTTGGTAGCCGAACCTGCATGTGCAAAGCGCGTTGGGATAAATATTGAGTAGAAATAAAGCATAAATCCGAAACTATGCTACGTGATGTCTGATAATATTAGCCTATTTTACCGGACTTATGAGCATATGCTTATGCAAATTGAGGACTGCATAATACTTAAGATAGGCCCGAAATAGTTTGATACTTAGGCAGGAAAATCATTTCGCTTCACAGGAGCAGGCTCCAATAGCGCAATATATTCTTCGATGGTGGTCATGATATTGTTCCGGATGATCGGGTCCGTCAGCCATTTGGGAATACCAATTGGCTTCGATAAAATCCGGTAGGTCGCTTTTGTTTCACAGGCGCTTATTTGCTCCCACCGCCAGCTGCCGGAAAGCACCATGCGTGTGACACCTTTTCGGACGGGAGCAAGTGTTTCGTTTTGACGAGATTCAAAAGTTATGAATAAAGATTTCTCAGGGATGAATTCATCGATGGTGTATTTTAAGTAGTGGTCTTGATCACTGACAGGCCAGGGAATATCATGATACGAATATTCCATCCAGTTCATGGTATCTCGTTCGAGGTAAACTTTAAACTCGCTCACATGACTTTGCCATTGCTGAATTTTTTTTTCGTCTTGAAGTAAGTTAAATCCAGCAAACATCGTGTTGCGAAAAAAGAATTCTCCCTTTACTTCCCTTGCTTCGATTGGCGGATCGGAATTTGGGAAGGTGATCCAGCGTTCATAGATGGTTGTTGTACCCGCTTTTTTTACGACCACGAAACCTTCTTTGTCTTGCCCATGAGATAGGCCTATGCTCAGCAGATAGATAACGGATATAAAGCTTAGTTTAATGGCAATCATGCAGTCTAGCCCTCGGGTTCTTTAGCTCCGAAAATTAAGACATAAACATCGGCCTTTTTAGTTAATTTCGCCCGAAATACAACATTCACTACAATTAAACAGGATCATGAGTCAAAATGGACCAATTTCCAGCTTTATCGAAAAGCACTATTTACATTTTAATGCTGCCGCCCTCGTCGATGCGGCAAAAGGTTATAAAAAACATGTTGCGGATGGAAAGAAAATGATGGTTACACTGGCTGGCGCCATGAGTACCGGCGAATTAGGAATTAGTTTCGCGGAAATGATCCGCCAGAACAAAGTGCATATTATATCGTGCACCGGCGCTAACCTGGAAGAAGATATCATGAACCTGGTGGCACATTCACACTATAAACGTATTCCAAACTACCGAGACCTTACACCGGAACAGGAGTGGGACCTTCTCCAAAATCACCTGAATCGTGTCACAGACACCTGTATTCCGGAAGAAGAAGCATTTCGAAAATTGCAGAAGCATCTCTTCGAAGTATGGAAAGGTGCTGAAGATAAGGGCGAACGCCTCTTTCCACATGAGTTTATGTTTAGACTTTTGAACAGCGGTGTGTTGAAACAGTATTACGAGATCGATCCAAAAAATTCCTGGATGATCGCTGCCGCGGAAAAGAATATGCCCATGGTGGTGCCGGGTTGGGAAGACTCAACGATGGGAAATATTTTCGCATCGTATGTATTCACAGGCGAACTGAAAGCATCTACGATGAAGAGCGGGATCGAATACATGACTTGGCTTGCAGACTGGTACATCAAAAATTCAGGCAAGGATGGTATTGGATTTTTCCAGATTGGCGGCGGTATTGCGGGTGACTTCCCGATTTGTGTTGTACCCATGCTTCACCAGGATCTGGAAAAAGATGACGTTCCGTTCTGGAGTTATTTCTGTCAGATCAGTGATTCGACCACCAGCTATGGATCCTACTCCGGCGCAGTACCGAACGAAAAAATTACTTGGGGAAAACTCAATATCGACACACCAAAATATATTATTGAAAGTGATGCTACGATTGTAGCGCCGCTTGTTTTTGCTTACGTATTGGAGTGGTGATTTTATAAAAATAGAACCTTAAAGTTGTGATGTGATCCAGCACGGTATCAATTGGCTCACCTAACAGAAATTGATTTACGAGTTTACATGAACCTTGATTTAGTACTCCGTTCTAAAATAGAAGAAGCTGTATCATCTTTATTCAATCAGCCAGCGACAAACATTCAACTTCAACCGACGAACCAGGAGTTTGAAGGTTCGCACACCGTAGTTTGCTTTCCACTGACAAAGTTATCGCGGAAGGGTCCGGAAGAAACGGCACGCCTGGTGGGTGAATATCTTTTGCATCAGTCAGGTATTGTTGCCAGGTACAATGTGGTGAAAGGATTTCTGAATCTTGTCATTCACGACCGTATCTGGATAGAGGTATTTCAGTCTATTTACGCAAACAAGAATTTTGGTACGCTTCCCGATAATGGGTTGGAAATTATGGTAGAGTATTCCTCTCCCAATACCAATAAGCCATTGCATCTTGGACATCTACGAAATAACTTTTTAGGATACAGCGTTGCAGAAATTTTTAAAGCGAATGGGTACACGGTACATAAGGTTCAGATCATAAACGATCGCGGTATTCATATCTGTAAATCTATGGCCGCCTGGAAACTTTTCGGAAACGGAGAAACTCCGGAAAGCAGCGGCGTGAAAGGCGATCATTTAGTAGGTAAATATTATGTTGCTTTTGACAAAGCATACAAGGAACAAATTCAGGATTTATTGAACAAGGGGGTAAGTCAGGAAGATGCCGAGAAGCAAGCACCCATCATGCAGTTAGCCGTGGAGTTGTTACGAAAATGGGAGCAAAGGGACCATGAGACCTATGAACTTTGGAAGACGATGAATGGATGGGTATATCAGGGTTTCAATTCAACCTATGCCCGCATGGGCGTTGATTTTGAAAAACTGTATTACGAATCCGACACCTACCTCCTGGGCAAAGAAGAAGTGATGAAAGGAGTGGAGCGCGGGGTCTTTTTCAAAAAACCGGATGGATCTGTTTGGGTTGACCTTACTGCTGATGGACTTGACCAAAAAGTTTTGTTGCGGGCCGATGGAACTTCAGTTTACATGACCCAGGATATCGGTACGGCTATTCTTCGATTTAGGGATTTCCCGAAAATTACCGGACAGGTGTACACGGTCGGCAATGAACAGGAATATCACTTTAAAGTTTTGTTCTTGATTCTTGATAAACTTGGGTATGACTGGGCAAAAAAATGCTACCACTTATCCTACGGCATGGTTGATCTCCCCACGGGCAAGATGAAATCCCGTGAAGGAACGGTTGTAGATGCCGATGATTTAATGGACGAAATGGTAGAGGAGGCAGAAAAGCAAACGCGCGAACTCGGCAAGTTGGAAGGTGTCACTGAACAGGACGCTCGAAAATTATTTGAGATGATCGGGCTGGGTGCTTTAAAATTTTTCCTCTTAAAAGTCGATCCGAAAAAGAGGATGCTTTTTGATCCCAATGAATCCATACAATTGCAGGGCTTTACTGGTCCATTTATCCAATACACCCACGCCCGGATTCGAGCCATCATCAGAAAAGCCGAAAGCTTAAATATTGTAGTAAGAGAGAGTGATTTGAAATTGTTGTCTTCCCTGGAGCCCGCCGAACGCGACGTCCTTCAGGTTGTAAGCCTGTTTGAAAATAAAATCAGGGAGGCAGCTAAGGACTATTCCCCTGCCATTATTGCGAATTATGCGTTTGATTTAGCTAAACAATACAACCAGTTCTATCAAAGTATTCCAATATTTAATGAAGAGGATCCTGCAAAACTAAAATTCCGGATTGCTGTCTCCGAATCAGTGGCATTCATTTTGAAGAAAGCTATGCGGCTTTTAGGTATCTTTGTACCGGAAAAAATGTGAATCGGTAATCGGTAAACAGTAACCGGTAATCAGTAATCGGTGGTCAGGAGCTACCGAGTAACGTAAACACTAAAACACTAAAACACGTAAACACATTCCAAATGAAATACCTCATCCTCCTATTAATCTTCGTCAGTCCCATGACAACCTTTATGATTTTAAGATGAATTCGCTTGATGGCGAATTGATTGACTTCTCTATTTACAAAGGAAAAACTTTGTTGATTGTTAATGTTGCTTCGAAATGCGGTTATACGCCTCAATATGCCGACCTCCAGCAAATGCAAGATCAGTATGGAAGTAAAGTTGTAATCCTGGGATTTCCCGCAAATAATTTTGGAGGTCAGGAACCGGGAACAAGTATTGAAATCGCTCAATTTTGCGAAAAGAATTACGGTGTCACCTTTCAGATGTTTGAGAAAATTTCCGTCAAAGGAGAGTGATCAGCATCCTTTATACCAATTCCTGAAAGAAAAGACCGGTCAGGAACCAAGTTGGAATTTTTGCAAGTACCTGGTAAAACCAGACGGCACTATAAAATTCTATCCTTCGAAAGTAAAACCATTAGACAAAGAAATTTTGGATGAGATAGGTGTATAAAACATGGGCCTGATAGCGTTTTTATATGCCAAGTTATCAAGGCCACACCGAGCAAAACGTGTAGGGGGAACGATTTACGATTTTAAGATTAAGGATATTGAAGGGCGCGAAATTGATTTCAGCTCGTATAGAGGAAAAAATCTTTTGATCGTCAATACGGCATCCAAATGTGGATTTACGCCGCAATATTCTCAATTAGAAAAACTTCATCAGACTTACGGAGACAAAGTAACAGTCCTTGGATTTCCGGCCAATAATTTTTTGTGGCAGGAACCCGGCATCGGAGCAGGAGATTGCTTCATTCTGCCAGAAAAATTATGGTGTCACTTTTACGATGTTCAGTAAGATCTCTGTAAGAGGACGACACCAGCATCAACTTTATAAATGGTTGCACTGGAAGACTGGTAAAGTTCCCACGCTGGAATTTCTGTAAATTCCTGGTCAGTAAAAATGGAAGTGATGTTCAGTTTTACCCTTCCAAAGTCGGTCCGTTAGATCCCCAAATTGTCAACGAGATTTCGAAATAAATTCTCTTTCCATTTGAATTTGATTTTCCTGAAACAACGGCTATTAGCGGAATGTAAACGATACGTTGCATCCCGGATTGAAACCGCTAATCAATCAATGGTCAATGCACAGGAAGCTGCCAACGAGGAGGGCAAAAGCAGCGTGGGCGACAAATACGAAACCGGGCGCGCGATGATGCAGATCGAACGTGATAAGGCCGCTCAACAATTGGATGAAGCGCTCAAACTTAAGAACATCATCGATCATCTTTCCATGGAAACGGGAAGTGGAAAAATTATGCTGGGAAGTTTAGTCATCACCAATTCGAAAAAAATCTTTATCAGCATCGGAATAGGAAAATTGTTTCTTGATGGCGAAGAATTTTTAGTTGTCGCTCCTGGATCGCCTTTGGGAAAGCAGTTGATGGGTTTGAAAGTGAATGATGAAACGATGTTCAATAAAGAGCGGCTTACAATTTTGCAAATCGGTTAAAATTCGGAGTTTCAAAGTTTTTGAAATTATATTCGCATAGATTTTAGCGTATGGAAATAAAAATCTGGCTGCGTGCGTTCCGTCTTCGGACTTTACCATTGGCGCTTTCATGCATTGCGATGGGAGGTTTTCTGGCAGCGTCAGCAGATGCTTTTAGATGGGATATTTTTTTGCTCTGTATCCTTACAACAATTTTCTTACAGATACTTTCGAATCTAGCCAATGATTATGGCGACTCCGTTCATGGCGCAGATAATACGGATCGCAAAGGTCCGGCGCGTGCTGTTCAAAGTGGTGCCATTTCGTCAAACCAAATGAAAGCAGCTGTCATCATTTTTGTATTGCTTTGCCTCGCTAGCGGCATCACACTATTAATTGTTTCGTTTGGATGGAATTGGAAAGCCATGGCCTTCTTTTTTGGGTTAGGGTTGCTCAGTATCCTGGCGGCCATCGCCTACACCGTTGGAAGAAAACCATATGGATATATTGGCTTAGGTGACTTCTCTGTTTTAATTTTTTTTGGATTGGTAGGAGTCATGGGATCGTATTACCTTTTTACAAAACAACTTTCCTGGTACCAAATGCTTCCGGCACTCAGTTGTGGATTTTTTTCCATCGGTGTTTTGAACATAAATAATATCCGGGACATTGAATCGGATCAAAAGGCAGGGAAATTTTCAATCCCGGTTCGTATAGGGCGCGCGAATGCTATTTTGTATCACCGCTTTTTAATTTTCGCCGGTTTATTTTCGGCAATCCTGTACAACGCCTTGACCCTTCATTCCATCTGGCAGTGGCTGTTTTTGTTAAGTACGCCGCTCTTTATTAAAAATGTGGTTGCGGTAAGTCGGAAGCCACCCGAACAGCTCGATCCTTACCTGAAGCAGATGGCGCTTTCCACCCTCGCATTCGTGTTGCTTTTTGGCGCCGGTTTAATTTTGTCTGCAAAATTTTAAACTTATCATAGGGGAAATGTGTCTAAGGTATGTTCCGGGATGCTACAATTTTCCGGGACAAACTTTCGTTTTATTATAATAATAAAGTATGCAGAAAATATTCGTAATTATTTCAGTCGTGACGGTTTTGTGGGGTTGCCAGAGTGAGCCTGATAATTTGAAATTGTTTGATGAACTGGTGGTGTCAACAAATTTTGATCCGGAAGCAACCTTTAGCGCTTACACCACCTACGCAATTCCCACAGATACTATCGGATTTGTTTCAGATACAAATCCGAACGATACCATTCTGGTTGCGCGGGCTGATAATAACTTTTATCCGCGAAAAGTTTTGGAACAGGTTATGGAAAACATGGATGATCGGTTGTATAACCGCGTGGATCGAAACGAAAATCCTGACCTGGGTGTGAACGTTTACATCGTGAAAGACCTTAATGTCTTTCAGCAAATTGTCGATCCCGGATTATTATTATCCGTACTATTACGGATATGGGTCTTATTACTCATACCCATATGTCAATACCTATGCCTATAATACCGGCGCGCTGGTTGTGGAAATCGTCGACTTAAAAAATGTGACACCTGACGGTAAAGTCAAGGTCATCTGGAACGCATATATGGGAGATTTGTACAGTGCTCTCGATTATACACAACAATCTCTGGATGCTATTGACCAGGCGTTTGTTCAATCTAATTACCTCGTCAATGAAAAATAAATATATTTTAACGGCGATGCTTTTGTGCATGGTGCTAATGGCAGAGGCGCAGGAAAATTATTTCTATTTCAATTGGGATGGGAACATTCCATTATCAAGCAAGGAGTTTATTGACAATACCAGCGGACGGGGAGCTAAGATTGGTTACCGGATGTTCTTTGGCAGGAATCAAAGGTTCTCTGCGGGTGTCGATTTCAATTGGGCACAATACGACGAATACAAGCCAAAGGAAACGTTTGAAAATGGAAATGGTGCCATCACAACGGATTACTTCAACTACATCTATCAATACGGACTGACCGTCAGCAGTCAATATTATTTTCCGCTGGGAGAAAAAGATCGCTTTTTTCCCTATGTCGGCCTGGGGCTGGGGGCTAACCATAACGACTACCGAGTGTACTATAACATATACACGGATTCGGATAAGGCGGTAGGGTTTCTGGCGCGTCCGGAAGCTGGCATTTTAGTTAGACTCGGATCACGACGTAAGCTTGGTCTTATGGGCGCAGTCCACTATGATTTCTCAACCAATAAAAGCGACGCTGTTGACTACTCAAATTTTTCGACGGTGGGATTCCAACTGGGAATAATGGTGATGCAATGGTGAGCTAACCCCCTGATTGTAAGCTCGTAGAATTTTTTATTCCGCACGTATCCTAGGGCGCCTGCTTCTGTTATCTTTGCGGGATGTTACAACAAATTCTGATCTTAGATTTCGGTTCCCAGTACACTCAATTAATTGCCCGTCGCGTCAGGGAGTTAAATGTATATTGTGAAATACATCCATATAATAAAGTACCCGCCATCACACCCAATATAAAAGGCGTAATACTTTCGGGAAGTCCTTGTTCCGTGCGGGACAACGGCGCGCCCACTGTCGACATTAAGCCTTTCGAAAAAGTCCCCGTGCTTGGGGTTTGTTACGGCGCCCAGCTGATTGCCCATCAACACGGCGGAAACGTGTTGCCCTCGCATTCGAGGGAGTATGGTCGGGCACGGCTAACGACCGTAGATCATCACAACGAATTGTTAAAAGAAATTTCACTCGATACGCAGGTATGGATGTCGCATGCCGATACGATTGCCAAAATTCCGGATGACTTTGAAGTAATCGCCAGCACGCCGTCGGTGGCGATCGCTGCCTATAAATTAAAATACAAGCCAGTCTATGGAATTCAGTTTCATCCGGAGGTAACACACACCCTTGAAGGTAAAAACCTGCTTCGAAATTTTGTGGTTCATATTTGTGGATGCGCGCAGGATTGGACACCGGATCAGTTTGTGGATACCACCATTACTGAATTGCAACGAAAACTGGGCGAAGACCAGGTAGTCATGGCGTTGTCAGGCGGCGTCGATTCAACGGTAGCCGCAACCCTTATTCACAAAGCTATCGGGAAAAACCTGCATTGTATTTTTGTTGATAATGGACTGCTCCGGAAAAATGAATTTCACCAGGTGCTGGATTCGTACAAGCACATGGGCCTAAATATTAAAGGCGTTGATTCCAAATCCAAATTTTACACGGCGCTAAAAGATTTGACTGAGCCTGAAGCAAAACGCAAGGCGATTGGGAAAACATTTATCGATGTGTTTGATGAAGAGGCGCATAATATTCAGGATGTAAAATGGCTTGGTCAGGGTACCATCTATCCTGATGTTATTGAATCAGTTTCTGTCAATGGCCCTTCGCAAACTATAAAGTCACATCATAACGTTGGAGGACTTCCTGCCACGATGAAGCTGAAAGTAGTCGAACCGCTTAATACGCTCTTTAAAGATGAAGTCAGGCTCATCGGAAAAACATTGGGTATAGACCCTTCAATATTGGGACGTCATCCGTTTCCGGGCCCGGGGTTAGGAATCCGGATCTTAGGAGATATCACAGCCGATAAAGTTCGAATTCTCCAGGAGGTAGACAGCATTTTTATTAGTGGCCTGAAAGAACATGGCCTTTATGACAAAGTCTGGCAGGCGGGAGCGATGTTATTACCTATTCAATCCGTTGGTGTCATGGGCGATGAAAGAACCTACGAACGAGTCGTGAGTCTTAGGGCAGTTACCAGCACTGACGGCATGACGGCGGACTGGGCGCATTTGCCCTATGAATTTCTGGCTTCCGTTTCGAGCGATATCATTAATAAAGTAAAAGGTGTCAACCGGGTCGTTTATGATATCAGCAGCAAACCACCCGCTACTATAGAATGGGAATAATTTTTGCCTGGCGTAACGTGTTTTTGAATCACTAAATTTAAATCCCTAACTTGACTTCAAGTATGGTTAGAAACTTAATTTTCATTTGTAGTCTTTTGGTTTTTGTGTCGCAATCAACTTTTGCTCAGGTTGATTATAATAAACAGTATTTTAATGCTAAGGCGTTATTCCGGGAAGGCAAGTATAACCTTGCCATGGAAAGTTTTAAACCGTTGATTCCGTACGATCCAAAAAATAACTTTTCGGAGTATTCTTCATTTTACTACGCCTTAGCTGCCTATCATCAAGGGTTCAAAGTCAGTTGCCAAGACTTCGTTAAACCAACTCAAAGCAACGCATCCAAATTGGAATAAAATGGATGAAGTAAATTTTTGGATGGGGAAAATACTTCTTGACGAACGCGACTATTTTCAGGCATTGAAAATTTTTGCAACCGTTCAGGATAAGAAAATTCAGCAAGACATCGACGTGGCAAAAAGTGCTGCACTGGCGCCAATCACAGATAGCGAGATATTGAAGATGATGTTGGAAGAGTATCCGAAGGATGCGGTAATAGCCCGGGCATTGGCAACACTTTTAGCAAAGGATCAAACTATTCCGGAGGATAAAGTATTTCTTGAAAATCTGATCGCAAAATTTAATTTCAAGAAGTCGGATTTTATTACTGAAGCTCCCGCCTCCTACTTCAAAGAAGTTTATTCGGTTTCCGTATTGCTGCCATTTATGGTAAATACGTTGGAACCATCTCCGGCGCCCAAAAGAAATCAAAGTGTGCTTGATCTTTACGAAGGCATGAAGCAGGCTGTTGATACATTAGGAAAACAAGGCGTAAAATTGAGCTTAAGAGCCTACGATACAGAATGGAAAGTAGACAAGATTAAGACGATATTAAATACTGAGGAGTTGAAAAATACAGACCTCGTACTAGGGCCTTTTTTCCAGGATGAAGCTAAACCTATTCAGGAATTTTCATTGGCAAATCGCGTAAACACATTCAATCCGGTTCACAATAACAGTGAACTAATCGGTGCAAATCCCTATGCGTTTTTGTATCAGCCTTCTGTCGAAATACTGGGGAAAAAATCCGGTGAGTTTCTAGCCGCATACGCGAAGAAAAAGAACTGTATGGTGTTTTATGGAGCTTCGAAAAGAGACTCCTTGCTAGCAACAAATTTTATTCAGGCAGCTTATAAAAATGGGCTAAAAATCATGGCTGCCCACAAGGTTCCGAAGGATGGATCGAAATTGATATTTGACATCCTGACAGACGCCTACTGAATTTGATGAATTCAAGATATCCGATACAATTCACACTTCCCAAAGATAGCCTGGGAAGTATTTTTGTGGCTTCTGACGATGCGTTGATCTATGCGAAAGTTGTGAGCAGCATTGAAACACGTCGCGACCAGATTATTGTATTGGGTTCAGAACGATGGATCAATCAAACATCCTCCATCGACCTTGAGAAATTTCAAACGCTTCCCATCGTTTTGACAGCGCCTAATTTTACAAATCCGCTTAAGCCGGCAACGGCCGCTTTTGAAAAAAAATATATTAGAACACATGGCAAACCTCCGTCTGACTACGCTGCGATGGGATATGAACTCATGCTGATTTTGGGAAATCAACTGAAGAAGAACGGCGTCTACTTTCAAGAAGCGATGGCAAAGGCACCGGTTAATGGATTTCTTACTGAAGGTGTGAACTACCAGCAAGGCAGAAGTAATGCTCTTAATCCCGTTCATTAAATTTACAGATGGTAACATTGTGGTCATTGAAAAACGGTAGTAGTTTCCGGATACCACATAAAGACGTAAACACGTAATGGATTTTTCAAAAAGCAAATTCTTATTTGACAAAGCGAAGACACTTATTCCAGGTGGCGTCAATTCTCCAGTGAGGGCTTTTCGCGCTGTAGGTGGGAATCCTGTTTTTATCAAAAGGGCAAACGGGCCTTACCTCTATGACGAAGATGGAAATCAATTTATCGATTTGATTAATTCCTGGGGGCCAATGATTTTAGGTCATGCCCATCCCATTATCGAGGAAGCAATTAAGGAAGCGCTGGTAAATTCTCCGTCGTTCGGAGCGCCTACGCATCGTGAGGTGGAAATGGCAGAGTTGATTTGTTCTATCATGCCTTCCATTGAAAAAGTCAGGATGGTAAATTCCGGGACAGAGGCTACGATGTCGGCTATTCGCGTAGCGAGGGGTTTTACAGGAAGGGACAAGTTCATAAAGATAGAAGGGTGTTACCATGGCCATGGCGACTCATTTTTGATTGCAGCAGGAAGCGGTGCGTTGACGTTTGGTTCTCCCGATAGTCCAGGCGTGACAAAAGGGACGGCGAAAGACACACTTATTGCGCCGTTCAATAATCTGTCCGCGATTGAAGAAATCATTTCGAAAAATGAAAATGAAATTGCTGCGATTATTCTTGAACCAGTCGTGGGAAATATGGGATGTGTTATTCCTCAGCCTGGGTATTTAAAAGGTCTTCGCAAAATTTGCGATCAGCATAAAATCATTTTGATTTTTGATGAAGTGATGACGGGATTCAGGTTGTCTCTTGGTGGTGCTCAGGAGTTATATAATGTAAAGCCTGACATGACAACGCTGGGAAAAATTATCGGAGGTGGATTGCCGGTCGGTGCTTATGGGGGGCGAAAAGAAATTATGGATTCGATTTCCCCGGTAGGCCCGGTATATCAGGCCGGTACTTTGTCGGGCAACCCCCTGGCTATGGCTGCTGGGCTCGCCATGCTGCGCTATCTCAAAAACAATCCCAACGTCTATCAACAGCTCAATCAGCAAACGACAAAACTTACCGAGGAAATAAAAAAACAATACGAGACAGAAGGACTACAGTATACAATAAATCAGGTAGGTTCCATGTTTACATTGTTTTTTACCGATAAACCTGTGGTGGATTTTGATTCTGCTAAAACATCAGACACCAAGCGCTTCGCGAGCTATTTTCAATCCATGCTTCATCAAGGAGTTTACCTTGCTCCCTCGCAGTTCGAGGCAATGTTCATCTCAACAGCCATAAATGATCCGATAATAGATCAGATTTTACAAGCAAGTAAGAAGGCCTTAAAAAATGTCGCAGTGTCAGTTTAAACGCCGTTAGGGCCATATTTCAACCCTCCCGAATGAAACCAGGAAGTCAAACGCTTCCTGATACTGTCGAAAAAATATCAATTACCGGATTTTATTACGTCCGTCTCACGTCCGCTGAGTCTTCGTGCGGTATGGCAAACTTTTAATTTTAAGGTTAATATTCATAACTTTTCACGATTAGCAAATTTTTTAAACTTCCATTTTTTAGATCATGAGGAACCGTGCTCTGAAGTTCACGCTGGGATTTGGTATCGTAGGTCTTGTTGTTATGATCTTAATTACCGTGGTTCAGCGAGGAGCTATAAACGCTTACCACAACAATCTTCCCTATGTCAGACTTAGCGACCAGTTAAAGAATCAGGTGGCACAGTCAAACCTTTGGGTGGAGCACGTAAAACGAGTCGACTCAAAGTTGAATTTTGAGCGCGACGTACGCGATCCGCTGTCGAGAAGCAAGGTGCACCTGGAGGCCATGTACGAAGGAAAGGAGACAGATTTGGGCACCTTTGAAAAAGCCGAGGACGAAGACTTACAAGCCATTCTAAAGGAAACCATTTATAATATTCAAAACCTTTTGGAATCAACGCAGGCGCGATGGCAAGCAAAACCTCAGGTCATAACGGCTGCGACTGACAGCACAGCAGAGGTCGTTGATACACAATCATTCAATGTTTTGAATCTTCAGGTTGATGCTTCGCTGAAAGACTTTCAACGTACATCCGATCGTTTGATAACATATATTGATCAGCAGATCCTGAGCCGTACGACAACGTTAAACGTGCTCTCCTGGGTTTCGATAGTTGTCTTGATCGGTGCACTTGTTTCGATAGGAATTTTCTTATACAGGTTGTTCGATAAATCCGGAAAAATGGAACGTGACAAAACTTCCATCGCGGAACGTCAGGAGCGGGGTGCTACGTCGTTGTCGAATTTTATGGAAGCTATTTCGGCTGGAAACTATTCCGCCAACCTCGATGATGAACTCGTGAGCGGGACTATGGGAAATACACTTATCACCATGCGTGACAAGCTTAAGGCAAATGCGGAAGAAGATCGTAAACGAAATTGGTCGACGTCGGGCCTGGCACAAATTGGAGAGTTGTTACGAACTTCATTTACGACTACACAAGACCTTTTCGACAGCATCATCAAGTTTGTTGTCAAGTACACGAAAAGTAATCAAGGCGGACTTTTTCTCTTGAATGAAGAAAATGCAAGTCAAAAGCATTTAGAGTTGGTGGCGTGCTACGCATACGAACGTAAAAAATTTCTGAATAAAACGATTGGCGTCGGCGAAGGTTTAGTTGGTCAAAGTTTCCTGGAAGCTCAATCCATTTATTTGGTAGAAGTTCCTGAAGACTATGTGGCAATTACTTCGTCCCTCGGGAGTGCAAAACCAAATGCACTTTTAGTTATGCCGCTGAAAGTTAATGGCAAGGTCTTCGGGATTCTGGAGTTGGCAACTTTTGGCAAATATGACCCACATGAAATAGAATTGGTTGAAAAGCTTGCAGAAAGTATTGCGTCAACTATTTCAACGGTGCGGATTAATGAAAGTACGCGGATACTGCTGGAAAAAACGCAACAGCAAACCGAAGAGATGAGGGCGCAGGAGGAAGAGATGCGTCAGAACATGGAAGAGCTCGAAGCTACGCAGGAGGAAATGCGCAGGAAAGAAAAGCATATACAAACGATGCTTGACAGCGAAAAGAAACGAAATGAGATCAGCAATAAAAACCGTCAGGCGCATATCGAGCTCTCGAAGAAAGCTGATATTCAGGAAGGCAAGTGGGAGGGAGCTTTGGAAAAGCTGACGACTTCGATTGCGAAACAACTTGTTGTTTCGCGTAGCAGTGTGTGGTCTTATAGTCCTGCAGAAAAGAAACTCAAATGCGAGAAACTTTTCGACAACGTGGCTAAAAAATTTGGAACAGAAGCGGAGTGGGTTGGTAAAAACTATCCCGGATATTTTGAAGCCATTACCAGCGAAGAAATTATCAGGGCCAAAGATGCCCATGCCCATACGGCTACACGCGAACTGGCTGAATCCTATTTGATTCAACGTGGGATACAATCCATGCTAACGGTTCCATTTTTCAATGAGGGTAAAATAACGGGTATCCTGGTGTGCGAGAACCTGGAACAAAAGGAATGGACCGATGAGGATGTGGAGTTTCTAAAAGCATGTTCAGATCTGGTTACATTGACCTATAATAATAGGAGGATTAATACCACACTGGACAAACTCAGCGACGATCAGGAAACAATGCAAACTATTATTGATAACATCCCGCGGGCCGTATTCTGGAAGGGTAAAGACCTTCGGTTCCAGGGCTGCAATAAGATTTTTGCGCAAGTCGCGGGCTTGAAATCCTACCTGGAGTTGGTCGGTAGAACTGACTACGAAATGCCCTGGAAAGAGCATGGCGACGCGTACCGGGCCGATGATCTTGCTGTAATGAACAGCAGAAAAGCACGTCTCGATTTGGAAGAAAAGAATGTTAATAATGAGGGTAAAGTATCCTGGGTGTTGACGAGCAAAGTACCGGTAATGAACAAGCATGGTGAAGTTGTGGCGGTATTGGGCATGTTTGAGGACATTACTGAAAGAAAAATTAAGGAAGCTGACATAACGTCCAAATTAAAGGAGTTAGAGCACCTTAAGAACACAATGGAAAAGAGGAGTAATTGAATATTTTTTTGAACGGTTTATTACATCGGCATGGCGACCGGTATGTAGGGTAAATCATTTTTAGTCTAAGGAATTACTTATTTTTAACTCATTATACCCAATTTAAATCTGGTTATGAACCATCGTTTTTTACTGTTGATAGCTGCGTGTACGGTATTCTCAGCCGACCTTTTTGCGCAGGGCGAAAGAAAAGACAAAACGGCAGTGACGTATGAGGAATTATACGATGAGCCGTCGTCCGTAAACAAACTTTTCGTGGGGATCCAACCGCTATATGGTGAGTTGTTTTCTACAAATATCAATGCGGGTTTCGGAGCGGAAGTGGTGTATTATCACAAAGACAAAATGGATTTTCGTGCGCATTTTAGAAAGACCTACAGCCAGCAATTCTTTGACATGGCGAGGGATCTTGCGATAAAGAAAAGCGATGTTGAAAATCGCGCAGAAGTTTTTAATTATTTCGAAATAGGTGGAACCTATCACATCAAGGATTTTGAAGAGAGCTCAAAAACCAAAATGTTTCTTTATAAAAATAGTTATAAAGGAAATCGATGGGCCGCACGGGTTCCGCTCAGCGCCGAAGTACCCTGTAAAGTTCGAAAGATTTACGGCGTGCGCTTAGGTGGAATACTCTGGGATAGCTCAACAGACGTAGGGCGCGCGTTAGAAAAACAAGATCTGACCAATGCAGATCTAAAAACTGCTGAGGGCCTTTCACTTCCTGAAACCATCATCGTAGAGGGCCGCACCGAGCCTTTGGATGTCTTCAGCAACGTAACATCAAAGGGATTGTATGTTGGTGGCTCGATGACCTGGATAAAAAATGTGGCGGTAAATTTTGACAAATTTGAGGAAGGGATCGACGATTTAATATTTACAGCTTATGCCGATATTCTTGTATCTCCCTGGCTTGAAGCCGATAATATCGTGTATACAGGCACAGATCCATCGAGTCCTAATTTCGGCACGCAAACCTATAACATAAGCCCTCTAAAGACGAAAATGATGGGCTTCCGCGTAGGGATGGATGGAAGATTTAACAGAATGTTTGGTTGGGCCTATGGCGCGGAAGTTGGATATCGCCCTAGCTTTGAAGGCCGTTCCTTTTTTGCTGTATTCAAAATCAGCTTTCCGGTCTTCGGAACCAATCTTGACTACAAAGTTGAGTCGTTCGGAAAATAATCTCATTGTTTTTTTAAGTCGCTCCTTTTTTCCTGGAAACGTATTCGAAGGAATAATAGAACCTTTTCCAAAGGACGAAACCCGTTAGCGCATTCAAAATTCCCAGCAGTAAGATCGGTACCTTAAATAGGACAAGTACAAACCACACGATCCCGCAATAAAATACAAGCGTCATAACCTCCTGTTGATTTCGGTCTTTAGCATATAGCAGACCATAAAATAAAAAAGGAATGCTGAATAAAAAGAATGAGCAAATGACATAGTCATGCCAGTGCTGTTCGGCAGGAAAATTTTTAATTAACAGGATGATTTCCGGGAGGAGAATAATACCAATTGTAATAAGACTAAAATATATTCTTTTCAGAAAAGGGATCGGTAAGCTTTTCACCCAGCTTAAGTGAAAATTCTCAAAGTGATGCAACGCGTGCATAAGGCCGACGTTTGCTCCTGAGGCAATCATTATTCCTATGCTCAGTAACCTCAGGTCATAAATGTCAGTTTTGTAGAGGGCTGTTATGCCTATTATCATCAATGCACTAAAAAGTTTTGTTCCAAGCAACATCACCAATTCGTGTCGTGTGATCCATTCAATAAAAAATAGCGGAAACGGCTTCGTGAACTGGAGGTTGAAAAAGCGTGCGATAAAAGAAACTTTCTTTTCGTGATTCGGGTGGTGTAACGACCATCGGAGATGATAGGCACTCATCAGCACCAAAAGCGTCAGCGCTATTAGAATTACAACGATGCGAATTGGTCAAGTCATGCTTCCACGCCAATAAGCAGAGGAACAATCCGTAAATAAAAGCAGGAAGAAGTTGGATCAAAACGACGCGTATAGCCATCCACCATTGTTTTGACAGGGGAAAAAGCATGAAGCAAAAAATGAATTCGTTTTCGTTTTGCTTTATTCTTTCCCAATTGAAATTTATCACTTTCAAGTTATAAAGGAACCAAAACCCTATGGGTATGATCAATACGAGAGGCGAGCTAATAAAAAATTCAGCAAGTGCAATGTGGTCGTAGCTTCGCATAAAACCTCCGGCAAAGGCAATGACCAGCAAAAAGAAACCCGTATTGGCCAAATAGAATTCACGAACGAAAACAGGAATGAGGACTCTCATATCGGATTCGAGTGCAGTGAGCATTTTGTTCTTAATACAAAAAGACTGATTGATATGAATATTGGCGTTCTCAAGAAATTGGTGAGAAGAAAGTAAAACGATGGCCTCATATTCGCGGATGTATTCGTCGATGAGACCTACGAGTGTCTTTTGCGCATATTCATCCAAGTGTAATTAAGGGCTCATCGAGGATGATTAATTTCGGTGATCCAAGAAACGCGATCGCTAATGAAAGTTTTTTCAACATTCCACTGGAGTAGGTCGCACATGGTTTTTCAAAGTAATGATCGATGCCAAATTTTTTGATAAGTCGGTCTTGTTGGAGCGGCGCGGAATTTCTTGCGTTGCCGACAAATCGAATCAAATCTTTCGCCGTTAAAAAACCAGGGTAAAGCGGTTCGGCTTCTCCATAACTAACGCGTTCACGATATCGAATAGGAAATTGCGTCAGAGAAATTCCATCTCTAAACTCAACATTTCCTTCGCAGGGAATCAATCCGGCAAGTGATCTAAAAAATGTAGTTTTACCCGCCCCATTTTCTCCTTTAATCCAGTATGTACCTGAATGAAGTTCCAAGGAGGGAACAGAAATAATTAATTCGCCGGAAAAACTTTTTGAGAAATTTATGACCCTCAGCATTGGCATAGTCGGTTTAGAAAGTAAAAACTTACCCTATATTTGATTACTATATGTCGTCCCTGTTTTAGTGTAATTACAACTTGAAATGCATGCAGCTTTCTGAAAAAATCAAACGCACTATCCGAGATGTGAAGGACTATCCGAAGCCTGGTATCGTCTTTAAAGACATTACACCAATCTTAGCTGATCCGGCATTGAGAAAAGAAATTGTTGACGCGTTGGTTCAGGAATTCAGGTCCCAAAAGATTGATGCCATAGCGTCGACAGAAGCCAGGGGGTTTATTTTCGGTTCCATTTTGGCGTATGAATTGGGCTGTCCGTTCATCCTGGTAAGAAAGGCGGGGAAACTCCCATATCAAACCAGGTCCGCTGAATATAACTTGGAATACGGCACTGCCAAGGTCGAAATGCATATCGACTCGGTAAAACCAGGATGGCGTGTTCTCGTCCACGATGACTTACTCGCTACCGGTGGCACTGCCGGTGCAACAGCCGATTTGATCCAACATTCCGATGGTGTAATTGCTGGATTTTCATTTATCATCAACCTCAGTTTTTTACCTGGCGCTGAAAATTTGGAAAAACGTTTTGGAGTTAAGCCACATTATTTAGTGAACTATTAACCTTATAAAACATATAGTGTTTATTTCAAAATATGTCTGAAGTCCTTCATATACCAATGTTTCCGCTTGCTATTTTACCGTTACCGGAAGAACTGGTTCCGTTGCACATATTTGAGCCACGCTATCGTCAATTGTTACAGGATGCCGAGATCCATGACATTCAATTTGGGGTTTACTTCAGTCATGACGTAAATGAACAGAAAATAGGTTCATTGATGCAGTTGGAAAGTATTATCAAACGCTATCCAGGGGGTGAGACGGATATAATTGTAAAGTGCAAGGATATATTCAGTATGGACCTCCTGCTTCGGACATATAAATCTAAGCTTTATCCAGGCGGCAATGTCCGGTTGTGGAAAATTCCCCATGGATACATTTCCAAACTCAGCCTTGTATGATCTCTTTATGCAGTATTTAAAGCTTCGTAACATCGTTCACAACCTCACGATATTTAATTTGTTTCAAATAGCCAACGAGTTGAACCTTGATATTGTTGATCGATACCGATTTTTAACCCTTCAGGATGACAAACGGGAAGCTTTTCTTTTTAACCGGATTAAGTTTCAAATCGACTTGCTGGAACGCGAAGAGAAAAGCAAGGATAATTTTCACTTGAATTAACAAAATAGCTGTAACTTTTTATTGTCTACATCGTTGTTTCATTTTTTTTGAATTTTTATTAACCCTCGAAGCAGATTTCCGTTTAACACGACTTTTTTACAAGGCTAACGTTAAGGCTAGCAGCATGCATTATTTAACAAAACGTTATGATTTCGTTCGAAACTTTTGGAGAAACCACCTCGTCTTAACGACTATAACAAAAATATTTTATGAATAAGCCACTCTCTCTTCTAGCAATACTGCTTATCAGCGGTATCACTTTTGCGAACGCGTTTGACAACCCAAGGATAACTACGGCTGTAATAAAGAACGGATCAACCTTTAAACTTTTATATAAAGGTGCGGAGCAATCAGATGTAAAAGTTCTGATTCTTAACGACGAAAATCAGATTGTGTTTTCTGAAAAAATCAAAAACACTGATGGTTTTGCAAGGCCTTATAACTTCTCCAATTTGCCTGAGGGACATTACAGTATTCAAATCAAGGATAATGCTGGTGTTCGCACAGAGACGGTGAGTCATCAAATCAAAAGAGAAGAAAAGACCATGCACCTTTTGCGTCTTGACGGCACCGGTAAATATGTGCTTTCCGTTCCCAGCCAGGGAAAACAAGATCTTTCTATCATGATCTTCAATGATCTGAATGAGGTTCTGTATCAGAGCGAAGAAAAAATCAACGGCGATTTTGCCCGGATCTACAATCTCGGCGATCAAACTAGTAAATTCAGGTTTGTCGTGACCGACGGAAAGGGACTGACTAAGTCAGTTACAAAGTAATTGGTATTGCTTTGAAATGTTCTAAGGCAACATGTTATCATGTTGCCTTTTTTATTTGCAGACCAGGGTGCCTGTGGTAAAAAGGTAACCAGCTAAAGCAGGAAATATTTCTAAAAAAAGTGAAAAAATTAAGGACTTTTTTGCGCGCTATTTTGATTCATGTCAGTCGTCGAATTAGCTGACGATTCGTCGATTGGCCATCAGTAGTTTCATTTTTTTAACTGTGTTCTAGCGCAAACGTTGTATAAAAATATTTGTGATGAATATCGATTTCGAGTGAAATTTTCACACGTTCTTTCGTGCAAATTTTACTAATGAGTAGTGCAAACGTTGTTTCAACCTAAAAATATTGTTTCCTTACAACTTTCAGCCTCGAACGGTATCCCTACCGTATATTTGAACATAATTAAAACATGAAAATAATTATGAAAACTAATATGAGAACTAAATCAATTTACCTCGTGGCATTTTTATTAATGGGCGCGGTTGCAACGTTTGGAAATGATGATCCTACTTCAGGTGTGGCGGTGTTATCTGCAAAAGGAAAGGATGTATTTAGAGTTGTTTATAAAACTGAAACCGCCAATAACGTAAAGGTGAAGTTATACAATGCTAATGACGAGATGATCCATTCGGCATCAATTAACAATACGAAGGGATTTATCCTTCCGTTGAATCTTGGCAAACTTAACTTCGGTGAGTATCGCCTGGAATTGACGGATGCGAACGGTAAACATATCGAAAGAATTGTTTACCAAAATGTCAAAGCCGTTGATAACATTCGTGTAGCACGATTAACGACAGCCGAAGGCAAATTTATGGTGTCGGTAATGAGCGCTAAAAACGAAAAGGTTACCGTTAAAATATTTGATAGCTATAATAACCTGTTACATAATGAAGTTAAGAGTGTGAATGGTGACTTCGCACAAGTCTACAATGTCAAGAACTTGACTGGCGCATGTACATTCGAAGTATCGGATGATGCAGGACGTGTGAAGACCGTTCAGTTTTAACTTATCTTAAACCAACTAAAGCACCTCCGGAATTTCCGGGGGTGTTTTTCTTTTCATCGCGGCCTATCCCTAAGTGTTTTTTTATTTGGTGTATAGGGCTATATTCAACGTCAAAATTGAATTTTATGCACCGCTTTCTCATCGTCCTAGCCCTGATCTGTGTTCAAGCTCAAGCACAAGATGTTGCCGGTCTTTTTATCGTTCAGGATTTCACAAAAGAAAATATTTTCACCAATAATATTGAAGGCCCGGCTTTTGATAAAAACGGCAATCTGTACGTGGTTAATTTCGAACGTGACGGGACCGTAGGACTTGTAAAACCTAATGGAGACGCTGAGCTTTTTATCACGTTGCCCGAGGGAAGCACGGCCAATAGCATTCAGTTTGACAGTAAAGGCAAGATGTACCTTGCGGATTTTACGGGGCATAACGTTCTTAAAGTGGATATGAAGTCAAAGAAGGTCAGCGTTTATGCGCATCACGACGCCTTCAATCAGCCTAATGATATCTGCATTAATAAGAAGGATCAGATTTTTGCTTCGGATCCAAACTGGAAAGAAAGTAAGGGAAAGCTTTGGCGCATTGATAAAGGAGGTAAGGTTGTGTTGCTTACCGATCAAATGGGAACCACGAATGGAATTGCCCTCAGTCCGGATGAAAAAGTGTTATACGTTAATGAAAGTGTTCAACGCAAAATCTGGAAATTTAACCTCGACGAAAAAGGAAATATCGCTAACAAAACATTGTTCGCGGAATTTCCCGATTTCGGTTTTGACGGGATGAAGTGTGATGCTGAAGGAAATGTGTATGTTACTCGATATGGCAAAGGCACCATTGCCGTTCTTTCTCCGGATGGGAAGTTAATTCGTGAGGTGCAGCTAAAAGGAAAAAATTGCAGTAATCTCGTGTTCGGAGGATTAAATGGTAAGCTGGTCTTTGTAACCCTGCAAGACCGAAAGGGCATGGAACGCTTTAGGAATGATATTGCGGGCAAAGGATTGAAATAACGAAATCCCTGAATTTTATTTTTTTAACTAACACTGTTCAACTAATTCCAGTCGTTTAACAACGCTCTCGGGCAGTAGGATGGTCCCAGGTGATAATACCGCATTGGCGCCAATTTTTGAATGATCGCCGACAAGAGCACCAAATTTTGTGACTTCGATCTTCGTTTTCTTTTTGTTAAGCATCACATAAATCGTCTTGTCCAGCCGTTCGTTATAGTGATTTGCAATGATACTTCCCGCCTCCATGTTAACATAGGAGCCGATCAATGAATCGCCAACAAAATTAAAATGTGCTAATGCACTTCCCGACATAATCAAACTTGATTTTACTTCACAGCCTGGACCGACGATGGACTTTTCGCCAAGGTATACACCACCACGCATGTAGGCATGTGCGCCAATAAAGCAACCGTTAGAAACGATGATAGGACCCTTGAGGGTAACATTCTCTTCAATTTGAGCTTTCTTATGAATTGCAACGTCCTGTTTGATTTTGAAGTCCGACGATAGTGATTTTATTTTTTGCTGAATCGTATTTTGAACCGCGGCAACGATGTTCCAGGGTAAGATCCTTTTCCAGTTCTGGGAAATTTGTTAAAAAATTTTTCAAATAAGCGGAATACTGAATCATAATTATCGTTCGTAAAATTCTAAAGGAAGATCGTCGGGGTCGGCAAAAAACGTAAAACGTTTTCCAGTATACTCATCTATTCTAATTGGCTCAGCGCTCACGCCATTTTCTTCCAGCCATTTTACCGCCTCATCAATGTCGTCAACTTCAAAAGCAAGATGTCTCAAGCCGCATGCTTCAGGCCTGGAGGTACGCGCGGGCGGATTTGGAAAAGAAAATAACTCAATACAATATCGATCACCAAGGTTCAAGTCGAGTTTAAAGGAATTTCTTTTTTCACGATAATATTCGGCGTGTATACTAAAGCCTAAAATTTCCGTGTAAAATTTTTTTGAAATCTGATAATCCGAACAAATGATGGCTATGTGATGAACGGAATTTAATTTAATCATCTACTAAATTATGTATTTTCGTTGATATCATCCATCATGGATACTTTCTGGCTTGTCTTTGGGATTATACTGATGCTGGTTGGGATTCTGGGCAGCATATTGCCCTTATTGCCCGGACCACCGCTGTGTTACGTTGCTTTGCTGTTGCAACAGCTTCGATCCGATGCTCCCTTCACGGCTAAATTTCTGTGGATATGGGCGGGGATAACGGTAGTGGTAACAGCATTGGATTACATTGTACCTTTGTATGGTACGCGAAAATATGGGGGCAGTAAATACGGCGTATGGGGATCTACGATAGGATTGATTGCAGGGTTCTGGCTGGGTCCATTCGGTATAATAATAGGACCTTTTGTAGGCGCTTTTGTCGGGGAGCTCATCGCTAGCAATAATTCTGAACATGCTTTAAAGGCTGCCTGGGGATCATTCGTTGGATTTCTGTTCGGTACGCTGCTAAAGTTGGTGGTGTGCCTAGTGATGGCGTGGTATCTGTTTGCGCTTATTTTCTAAGCTTATTCCATCGTTGGATTTATGCTTTATGCACGGTTATAAATCTTCAGCACTGTCTCGCGTAACGGTTTCCCATGGTCTGAGCACAGAAAAGCAATAGCTTCAGCAATCTCTTCAGGTTTTACCCAAGCTGTAAAATCCTTATCCGGCATAGCATTTCTATTGGCCTCAGTGTCAATGGTGCTCGGGACAATCACAGAAGTAGTTACATTTTTAGAAGATCCTTCTGCGTTCAAAAAATCGGCGAGCTTAAAAATGAGGGATTTGGATAATGCATAGGCTAGTGTATTTTTTCCTTCTTTTGGCTGCAGCGCCGGCCGGGAGCCAACTAAAACAATCTTGCCGCCATCGGGTTGGGTAAGCATTTGCTGAAATACAGGTCTGGCAACAAAATATGCTGTATCAAAATTGAGTGACAACATTTTTTTTAATAACAAGCCGTCGGTGTTTTGAATAGTCCCTGGTGCAAATCCACCAACTAATAATAATGCCGCATGCAAGGCTGAGTGGTCTGCAATAATTTGTTTGACTACTAGCATTCACCGAATTTTCATCAGTGAGATCGGCCTCATACAATTGTACTCCCGGCGCCGGGAATCCTAATGTTTTTCCCGGCGTCACAGTAGCGAGTACGTTATAACCTTCTTTTAAAAATTTATCAACAGTGGCTTTTCCTAAATTTCCGGAGGCGCCTGTGATGAGGACATTTTTTTTCATGGTCTATTATTAATTTTTTATTCTATTGCTTAGGAATTTTTTACCACAGAGACACGGAGAGCACAAAGCTTACACAGAGATTCATAGACCTTTGTGAAACTCCGTGTTCTTTGTGACTCTGTGGTTAATGCATTAGTTACACTTTGTTACTCCTGTTTCAAAAGCAATCACTTTTTCCTTCCATTTTTTTTCGCAGAAAGTTTACGAATTATTTCCGAATCAATCTGTAAGAGCCTCCAATCATTGAAATACATCGTCACGCCTTCAAGTGACAATGTTATCACCAACAATGTTCACAATTTCACTTGAAACCGGTTCATTTTTTTCATTCACCAGAAGAAAATATCCCGAAGAATCTGTCTTAAAAACGGGGGGAATTCCACCGGCAATACAACGGATGGCACAGGACCGATGTGTTTTCCCTTCTCCAGGTTTCATCACACCGAAGAAGCATTTTGGATCCACTATTTCTCCCGAAACCGATATTTTTTCTTGGTCAGCTCGTACGGGGGAGGCCGCAAGTGTTACCCTCCAGGTATTCCAGGTTGCTTGCTTCGTCAACCTGAAGCAACGTTTTCCCATCGCCATAAATCAGCGAACCTGTCAGGCGAACTTTTGCACCTTCCACTTTCTGTCTACAGCGGACGCTGAGAAAAAATAAAATTTTTTGCGCCTGCCTTGCCAAAGCCAACCAGCAATACCGTCTGATAAAGTTCTTTGTTCCGACATGTCTTTTCCCAAGGGCACCTGCAGATGAGGAACCGGTTTGGTGAAAAGGTATCCATCCACTGCTGTAACTAATCCATATTCGAAATTGGCTGGGGAAAATTCCTTTTGTTCCAATGCAGTTATCGCAGCGACACCAATCATGACTGTGAACAAAATAACAATTACTCGTTTTGTCGCCGACGCAATTTGCCGGGGAGCCTTGGGAAAATAGCCCACATAAAATTCATTGTCGTCAGGAGTAATCCAGTTTTTCATTTCATGATAAGTTTATGCGCGCTGCGGGACGCTCCGTTCCTTCGGGATAGGGGGATGGATTGATCCATACCTCGTCATCCACAACTTTGACATCATAGGTCGATACTTTCTCCCGAAATGGTGGGGGCGATGAACCGTTATGTGGAAGGTACTGATATCCATGCCAGGGACAGGTCACGCAACCATCGATGATTTTTCCCTCTCCAAGCGGACCGTTTTGATGCTTGCATACATTGGAAATGGCAGAAAGTTTTTTGTCGTATTTGAAGACGGCGATCCGTTCGCCATTAAGGGCAACAACTTTTGCACGATTGTCCTGAATGTCATGCACGGAACATACTTTCACAAACTTTTGATCCGTCTGGATCGATTCATGGTCCTTTGTTCGTTCGCGTTTTCCCGCCAGGAGATGAAGTGTAATAACAGCGCTACATCCAATGCGCAAGAAATGCTACCAGCAGCGGGCGAAATCTCATCCTGAAAAAACCCCAATAAAACATGAAGAATGATGCTTGCATATGCCACATACACACACATGTGAAGCGTTTTCCAGACTCGTGGCGTTAGGTTGTGAAGCCAAAAGTCATGACTGGTGATGGCCATCAAAAAGAAAATGATCAAACCAACAATACCAAAAATCTCAAAAGGAAATTTGACGAAAGATTCATAGTGTGTATTGGAAAGGAAAACTGAAAGTATGGGATTGAGATTGCCCAATGCATGGAATTGAATGATGGAAAAAATTCCATGAACAGCTCCTATGAAAAACATGCATACCCCCAAATGACGACGGTTATATAGCAACGGAAGGAATACTGGATTCAAACGTGCCAGTGGTCCAATACATAGAATAACATGCAGCAGAAAGAATGCGAGGGTAGAGGTGGATCGAATGATCAGTGTTTCTTGTGTTACTTCAGGGTTCACTATTAATGTTACGATCGTAAACAAGGAGAGAAAGGAAATTACAAAACCGGAGAGAATCAAATCATAGATTCTTTTTTGTCGATTCCATAAGACGGCTTGATAGGATGCGCCCATACTATTCGTTGTTATAGGATACTTCTTGCCGTGTTATTTCTTTTTTATGAATAGGGTCATAAAGCTGGATGCTAACAGGTTTCTCTTTCAGTGGGATGTCAAAGTGATATGAACCCAGTTGATCTATTTTTCCCAGCAACTGATTTTGAGAAGGCGAGGAGAGGTAGACCACGCATGACGGAACTTTCAAGGAATTCTTTAGCTCAACCGTTAGCCGCCCGGTATCATTTGACAGCTTTGTTATTGTGAAAGAAAAATCCTCTTTCTTCACCTTGTCGATATCCCGGAGGAGAATCCGGTCGAAGAACAATAGCCAGACAAAACACAACAGGAAGACGACCGCCAATACCCGCCAAATGAAAAAATGATAGCTTCGAAGGGGTCTAATCATGCTTTGGTTTTTATCGTGGTTAAATATTTCCTTAATAACAGTGGCCAAAGAATCACACAACCTGGAAAGATGATAAGTCGGAATGACCAGGGCGCTCCAATACTTCCTTCATCGACTTTATGAATCAATCGCGTGATAAACAAAAGAGCAAACAAAATCCCGCCAAGCAGATAGACGATTAAAGCATATAGAATTAACATGCCCTGGATATTAAAAGCCTAAAAATGCGAAGTATGAAAGAATACTTTGGTCAAGCGGACGACCAATGAGTCTAAAGTTCAGAAATTTCTAGTGGATTTGGCAAATCGAAACACGATGGGTGCATTTCAAATTGTCGCGATAGGATATTAAATTTAGGTAAACATAACACTTGGTTAGCCAAGAGCTTTATAATGCAGGGTCACTACGATCACAAAGGAGGCACCCCCGATAGCTATCGGGAGATCACTAAGTGAAGCGGTAAAAATGCGTCGTGCGCTTTGTGGTTCGTGGTGGACATTGTGACCTGTACTAAATAAAAGCTGGGACTAAACGCATTTAAAGCCGCGGCCTAACTGCGACAATTTGAAATGCACCCAACACGATTTACTTTGTGCGGGAAAATATAGCCTTGTGGTGGCTGGTCAAATCTTAAAGCATGACGTCGGGCTATTGAATAACAATAGTAACTTTATTGATCCGCTTCTCTTCCAATTTTCCAGTACGTTCACCACCGCCAGAATTATCTTTATCATCCTTTCGAACGATTACAAAATAAGACATGGCCTTAAGATCTTTGAGTTTTAAAATTCCTTTTGCATCCGTTGTACCTTCAACGGCCACATTTTTTTCTGCGATATAATCTTCTTCTTTTTCAAAGAGTTGTACAGTGGCACCCTCTACCGTATTTCCTACTTCATCGCGCACCGTTAGATTCAACGTGGTTTTGATGATTTGAAAACTTTGCGACAATAACTAAAAAGCTCAATGCAAATAAGATTTTCAGGGAGGATTTCATGTTGGAATGCGATGGTTGTTAGATTGTAAAATTAGAAAATTGAAAATTAGAAAATTAGATTTGGCCTAAGAATTAATCCCCTAATCTTCGAATTTTACAATCTTTCAATCTTTCAATTTTACAATCGCTATCTAAGCAACACCACCCCACCACGTTTTTCCTGGATTCCTTCTTCAGGGCGATATTCACTTTTGTATCGAACTACATAGGAGTAGGTTCCTGCCGGCGCCTGCTGATTCAGGTTGTTGTTGTACCCGCCATTCCATTTGAAATCCCGTTCAGGGGATTGGAAAATCATTTCACCCCAACGGTTGAAAATAAATACCTGGAAGTCCTCATCATCGATGAAGAAAGTGAAAAGTTTAAAACTCTGATTGACCTTGTCGCCACCAACACCAGTTACAGTACTGGTCGGACGGAAGGCATTGGGTCCGACGATAACCGGATCACATTCCTCGATGACTTCCGTTTTATCGGTGCTCGAGCAGCCAAAACCATTGATCAAGTTCACCGAAAATATTCCAGGTTCCGCCGCCGTGAATGTGGGGTCAGTATTGCCTAGTGATACCCCATCTTTGAACCAATCATAGCTGGCGAAATCACCGGGATCCAGTACCACGGAGCGCGTTGTAGGATCAGGATTCTCCGGGTGAGGGCAAATGAAGGCTTCGTCTCTTAAAAGACCGGGTGTAGTAGGAGCCAGATCTATTTCAAGTTCTGCTGTAGCGCTACAGGTGGCGCTTGATAACGGTAACGGAGTAAGTACCTGCACGGTCTCCCCTGAGGGTAGGGCCGATTTCGCTGGAGATCACAGCTCCGTCAAGTGACCACCGGAACGAAGCCGATCGGTTCGGCGTTGCCGTGAGTGTAAAGGGCGAACCTTCACAGGGCGTTGTTGTCGTAAGTGAAACGGTTAGCGCACCATCTACCTGCACGTTAGCAGTTGGAGATTGTTTAACACAACCGTTCAGGGTGCTTACAACTCTAACAAAATATGCTACATTATCATCAGTTGCTGAGGCCGTGATGACTTGACCGCCTGGAATTTGAACATTATTTCTAAACCATCGATAGGTATAGGAACCAGCTGGTGTGGCAGTAAGTGTTACCTGATTTTGACAGGCATCGCTTTGCGTGAAGGCTGGTGTGTAGTTGTCTATGGTTACCGTTGTGGAGTCGCGGCCTGGGCAGCTTCCAGCGGGCGCATCAGTCGTCACCCGAAGCATCCAGGTGCCAGGGTTGACAGTAACGGTCGCACCATTGCCTGGATTCGTGAGACTTCCAGATTGTGAAGCTGACCAATTATAGGTAGTATGCAACAGGAGTGGTGACTGCTGTAATAGTACCATTACAGATATTCGCGGTGTTGAATTGGATGTCCACAGGCGGATCTTGTGAAAAGGTCTGCGCTGGAGATGAGAAGACACATCCATTTGCTGTGAGTTCAACATTATAGCTTCCAGAAGGAACTCCGGTGGTATATCAAAAGTACCGGCCGTGGCATTTCCAGCTGCGCACTAGCCAGCCCGGTCGCCGAGTTTATCACTCTGTAGGTCATTGGTGGCGTTACTGCTGTATGCGTCACTCTAAGAATTAAGGGATCACAATTAGTTGCTCGCGTTACTGCAGTTTATCGTAAAGGCATTGTCATTTACCGTCGCTGTGTTTATGGAAGCACATCCAGTGACCTGGTCGGCAATGGTTATTCCATAGGTACCGGCAGCAAGTGGCGCGGCTGTGGGGATTGGACCTACACCTCGATCAGTTCCCGATGGCACGGCTGTAGGGCCCGTAATAAAATAGGAGAACATGGCGCCAGCGGGACCTGTTATGTTCACATCAATACGTCCATCGTCAGCACCACACAATGAGGTTGGCGTCGCCACGGCATGTGAAAACTGGTGTCGGATTGATCGTATAAATAATCGAATCTTGCGCTGAACAGGTGCCATCTGATACAGTCACTTCATATTCAAATACTCCCGGCGCAGAAGTATCAACACTTTGTCTTTGGCCGCTTCCCGCCGCTGCACCGTTAATGGTCCAGGTATAAGTGTTTCCTGTCGTAGGGTTTTGAGCATCCAACGGTGCCACAGGTGTATTTTGACAAATGGTAAGATTGGTACCCAAATCGACAATGGGTCTGTTATCCACGGCCCGGATCGCTCCATCGGTTGTACATCCGGCTGCATTCGTCACTGTTACCCGATAAATTGCCTGGCGTGGTGGTAGTATCGTTCGCGTAGTATCTCCCGTTGACCAAAGGTAAGTCAGGTTCGGCGCGTTACTGGGATTAGCGTCCAGCAGTTCGGTGCCATCACAAATCGTTACTACGCCTGTTGGATCCAATGGTACATCGCTAATCGTCACTATCTCATCAGGAAGAAAATATTATTCGCATTGATTGTATACACGTACCCTTACCGTATAAGTTCCGGGTGCCGCGTACAAGTGCGCTAACTGCGGTCCGCCATCGACCAGCACCTGGCCATCGCCAAAGGTCCAGTCAAACTTATCAATGGCAGAGTCCTTTCCCGACGCAGAAAACTGTGTTGAATCACCAATACAAACCCCGGAGACATTTAAACCCGGACCTTGTATAGGATCGATAATGGTTTGAATAAAGTTCGGCAATCCAATGGTGCTGGTTGTTCCACCAAGCAATGGCGGCGACGCATTAGGAATATAAGTCGAAGGATCATCTTCATCTTCATCGACCTGAATCTGGCCCAGTGTTCCCGAGCCATCGACTGCCACATAAAGTTGGCCATCCGGTCCCATTTGAATGGCGCCGAGGGTTCCCGTCGGAGGAGGGGCAATCGGCCCAAGTAATGTTGGTACACCTAAGCTATCTAATGAAAATTCAACTATTTGTGAAGCACCCGCTCCTTGCAGTGTAGCGAAAAGCTTATTGCCACCCGGCGAAAACTCAACGCCATATACCTGTCCCGTTGGGCTGTTCAGGTCGGCTGTTCTGAAATTCGAGATTACACCGGTAGAATCAACAAAATCAAAAAGCTCTACGACGTTGGAAACACCCGGATTTGACAACGCCACGGCTATAATGTTATTGGTTCCCAGCTTCATGTATCCCTTCGAACCCTCTGCAGGAGCATAAGGGTGATCAGAACCGATGCTGGAGATCACAGGATTGCTGATACCAGTTGGAGTTATTTCATAAGCGCGAAATGAATTGTTGCCGGCTTCATGTGCGATTAACCAGTTAGCACTTGCCTGTTAGTCGTTCGGTGCTTCTGGTAAACAACAAAACGTTCTGCTCCCGTAATGTACCGGACTTAAGATCGAAGAGAGAATAGCGTACTTCATATAAGCCTGATTCAATAGCAGTTGTTGTGAAAATATAATACAGCGTTTCATCTCCCGGCACAGGAATGATGATTGACGATTGCGTAGAGTTAGGATCGCCTCCAATGCCGGTGGCAACAACGGCGTTAGCCCTGTTCCAAACGGTGTTTCCATCGGTATAAATAATCACCTGACCATTTCGGTCACTAATGGTCGCGGTCCCTTCAGGGGCATTCATTACAGTATTTGAAATTGCTTTAACAGGATCATCCGGCAATGGATTAAAATCCAAGCCCGCACCATTTCCAAAATACCAAATGTTGGCGCGCTGATCTTGTATGAGATATTCTTTGATGTTGACGCCGGCATATGCAACGCAGGTACCTACAGTTGCTGTGAGGTAATAATAGCCAGCCGAATCCGGTGAAAGCGTTGCCGTCGTTTCTCCTGTTAACAATCCTGACGGCCCGTACCATTGGAGTTGTGCAGTCCCGCTTCCGTTAACCTGGGCGGTTACTGAAAAGCAACCCGAGGTACATCCAGGAACACCATCTTTTTTTGGAAATGGAAAATCTTCACTACACCCTGTGGTATCTTGAACTAAACTTATTTGTGTGTCAAAATCTATAATTGTAATCGGAAGCGAGGTGCTATCCACTTGTCCGTTTAAATATGCCGTGACGGTTACATCGTAGGTTCCCGCCGGCCTGATAGGCATACACCGGACTCCATTCACTTGATCCCGAACCATCACCAAAATTCCAAACCAGGCTGTCCGCAGGTGGCGTTACCGTTGGGAAAAAAGAAGTCGGTACATTGGCGCAGGTGCCTTGTGACGTAAACGAGATATTAATATCAACCGTATCGCGTGGCGCAAAAGATGGAAACTGTGTGCCATTGAAATTCGGAGGGGGAGGCCCCGGAAAAGCCAGTGGATTATACTGTACTAAGCTGGCCAGAGAATCGGTGTCACTGATTTGTCCTATCAGAAAAGGACCACCCGCTGTAGCCTGATAAATATGATAGATGGTGCTATCAGGTCCCATTTGCAATCCATAACTATTGGCGATGGCGGGCGTAGGGGGCAGAATGGAGAATGCAGTTGATGACGGGGTGTTCAGATCGTATTGAAGCACATCTGCTGGTACGCCTGGCTCACCTGCCCTCGATACGTAAAGATACTGACCATTTGCACTCCATTCGGTATCGTAGATGGCTTGATTGGTAGCAGTTGGTACCGCAGAATTTACAACCCGTTGTTGAAATGTTAGCTGGCCCGTTGCAGGATTAAAATCAAATATTTCAACATCCCGTGTGGCCTCTTGTGGTGACACAGCAATTCGTCCAGTTCCCGAAGTTCCCGGGTAGTAGGAAAAGTTTGCTGCGTGTTCAATTAATCCCGCACCCGTGAAAGTTGTAGTGGTCGTTGGCCCTGTAGGCGTAAACAACGTGACGTTGTAAGTTGGCAGATCCATTGACGTGTGTAATCAGCCAGAAATTATCGCTGTTTGCCTGAGGAACAATGAGCATAGCCTCGGAAGTAGAAGCGAGTCCCGTAACGGCCGTATTACCTGCCGTTGTTCCTTCGCCCGCGGGAGGGGCTGGGAAAACAGCATTTCCACCCAGCGACATATCTACAATTCGATAGGAAATCGAGCCTGGTGTTGTACCGTTAGCCGAGTTTGTAAAGACGTAATATTGATTATCCTGGCCAGGCACTTTCGCGATGGCAACGGCTTGATTGCCGGCAGCATTTCCCACGAGTCCGGAACCATTTGGCATTACAGTATTTGTACGATCATAAATGTTAACACCGTCGGTGTAAAACAGAAGGTCACCATTAGTCGCATCGCTTGCTACTGCACCACCACCTGTTCCTAATGTAGCATGATTGGAGACAAGCGTTGCAGAACCATCGGAACGGCTAAAGCGAATTCCATATGGGCCGTTTCCGAAGTACCAGTTATGTCCGGTATAACTTTGGGCAAATGAAATGGATGGCAGGATGAGCAGAAAAGGAAGAAAAGACCATAATAATTTAGCTTTCAGCATTTTCAAACTCGAAACACGGGTCAACATACTCTCAAAGATTATTAGGGACAAATCTAAAACGCTCAAGTTCATCTAAAGTATACAATTTGCCTAAAATTTCCGTTATGTATTGCGTGATCCGTTATCCGTAAAATCGTGAGCGCTAAATAACTTGTTCCAGTTTTAAATGATGCGTCCCAAATTAAACGGAATACTTCAACAATTAACGGATAACAGACAACGATTAACGGATTACACTATATTTGCTTTATTTGCGTAATATAAATTACAGGAATGTTAATGTACAGGATACTCCTGCTCTTTTGTGTGTTGATGCTGGCGCTGGATAGTTCGGTAACTGCACAAGACCCTCAATTTTCGCAATTTTATGCCGCTCCTTTGTATTTAAATCCTGCTATGGCGGGGTCTACAGGCCAGGCGCGCGCAGGGATTAACTATCGAAACCAATGGCCGGCGATCGATGCGAATTTCACAACGATGTCGGCTTATTTTGATTATTTTATTGAAGACTATAATAGTGCGGTCGGTGTTATTTTAAACCGTGATACAGAAGGACTTGCAGGGTTGCGCTCCCTAAGCTTAGGATTACAATATGCGTACGAATTACAAATCAATGAGAATCTAGGATTTCGACCTGGGGTACAAATAGCGCTTTTTAATCGCGATATCAATTTTGATAAACTAACCTTCGGCGACCAATTTGATCCCGCAACGGGAAACTTTCTCGATCAGCCAACGGCGGAAACTTTTAGGACGGATTTTAGCAAAACATTTGTTGATATTTCATTTGGTGGCGTGTTTTTTACACGCACGGCCTGGCTAGGCGTATCAGCGTGGCACTTGACAACACCGAATCAAAGTATCATCGATGAAAGCAGTCCATTACCCGTAAAATTCTCCGTACATGGTGGATTTAAATTTTACCTGACTCCCGGACACGTGGGTAGTGGAATTTATGCGCGGAAGGGCGAGCGTAGTATTGCTCCTGCATTTCAATACCGTCATCAGGGAAAATTTGATCAAATGGATCTTGGCCTTTATTTTACGGCAGAACCATTGGTAATAGGCGCCTGGTATCGAGGCGTTCCTTTTAAGAATCTCGGGGATTTTGTTAACAACGAATCTATTGTTTTGCTACTCGGTTTTACCAAACTAGGCGCGAAAGATGCTATTAATATTGGCTATAGTTTTGACTACACAATTTCCAAACTTGGAACCGGAAGTGGTGGCGCACATGAATTTAGTTTGGTATACACCTGGCCTATGCGCAATCCAAGAAAACCCCCGAAAGATAAGTTGATTATACCGTGCCCGGATTTTTAAGAACTTACAGCATTCAGCTGACAGCTTACAAGCTGAAAGCAGTGATAAAGCTTTGCTACCGGAGCTATAAGCTTTAAGCTCAGTCAAAGATATCCTACCGGAGTCTGTATGCTGTTAGCTGTAAGCTGACTAGCTTAATGATGGTGTCCACCAGGCCCGTGAACGTGGCCATGCTCGAGCTCTTCTTGTGTTGCATTTCTGACTTCCATTACTTCCACAGCAAAGTTTAGCTCAACACCTGCGAGTGGATGATTGGCGTCTACCGTTACTGAATCAAGTCCGACGTCTGTTACCGTTACAACGGCGCCACGATCGGTCTGAAACTTCATTCCTTTTTTTACTTCTTGATTTCCGAAAGCCGAACGGGGAACCTTTTGCGTCATTGAAGGATCTTTCTCCCCATACCCTTTCGCAGGAGAAATCTTCAGCTGAAATTTATCGCCAATGGTTTTGCCTTCTAATCCTTCCTCCATTCCGATAATCAGATTACCAGCCCCATGTAAATAATATAATGGTTCGCGGCCATCGCTGGTATCAATGATGGTTCCGGTATTATCGCGCAAAGTGTAATGAATGCCTGCGACTTTGTTTTTAGTTATTTCCATTTCGAATGTGTTAAGGTTACAAATCAGGGAATCGAAGGTTGATTCAATTCAAACACCAATCCGTGCATCAATGTTGGGGCAAAGTTAATAAAGTATCTGAGATTAAGACTGTCGATGTTTGTTGGCGTCCCACTCCATTGGACCAACAACCGTTTGGGAAGAAAGAGTGGGTATTTTTATCAACATTGCCGCGTAAAGGTTTGCTTTCGCTTGTTATGAGACTAGAAATAAAGTGCAGGGTGTATATTTTTATTAGCTTTGAATGGCAAGAAATTCCGGCAACATTAATTTTTGGACACTGTTATTTTAAAGGACTGAGAATGTTTTATTTTTTACCTGCAACCTTGACCCATCATATGAAGGTGCTTTTATGTCTACTACTCTTGATGACGTTTTGCATAGGAACGGGATACGCCCAGGTCCGGAAAATGGAATACGCCCAGATCCTGAAATATGATTCTACCTACTACGTTTCCTATGAAACGATGCTCACCAGCCGGTTTTATTTCTCAAAAAAATATACGTCGCTAAAATTCAGAGATTTCGGTGAAAATTATAACCTCACATACAGACCAAACACAACATTGAACATGGGTGTAGGTGCCACGTATAAATCGTTTACCTTAAACCTGGCGTATGGTTTTGGTTTTTTGAATCCTGAACGGGGAAAGGGTGAAACAAAGTACCTGGATCTGCAATTCCACACGTACACGAGAAGGTTTGTTATTGATATGTTTGGTCAGTTTTACCGCGGTTTTTTTTTAACGCATAATAGTACAAATAGTCCCGATACCGAATATTATCTAAGACCCGATCTTTCCGTCAATCAAATCGGTGCTTCCGTTCAGTATATCCTGAATCATAGAAAGTTTTCGTACCGGGCATCTTTTCTCCAGAGCGAATGGCAAAAGAAATCAGCCGGGACTTTTATTTTTGGAGTCGAGGCATATGGAGGAAAAATCGAAGCAGATAGCACCATAATTCCCACGCTTGTGAATAGCGAAGAGGCTAAGCGTGGAATTACAGAACTACGTTTTTTTGAATTCGGACCCAATGCAGGATACGCGTACACCCTTGTGATAAAAAAACATTTTTTTCTCACGGCATCCGCTTCCATAAGTTTGGATTTCGGACAAAATACTGTTTTCGATCAAAGTGGAACCGTGAAGTCAAGCGGTATGAGTCCCAATAGTTTTTTTCGTGTTTTCGGCGGGTATAACTCCAGCAAAATGGCCATCAGCATTATTTATGTCACCAACAGTGTACGCTTATCCACAGAAAGTTTTGATCGCCAGACAATTCTTAATACCGGAAACTTCAGAGTAAATTATGTGTATCGCTTTGAGCTGCGCGGCAAGATGAAACGTTTTTTAGAGAAGGTAGAGGAGGGTTAGTGTGTGAATGTAGATGGTAAGTGGTAATCGGTAATCGGTAATCGGTGGTCGGTGGCGCTTCGTAGGAAAGGGAGTCGTAAGGTGGTAAGTTAGTGGTTGATGGTGATTCTTGAGTGGATTTGGAGACTGATGTCTGGCTACTTTTAAAGTACGAAATCTTTGTGACCTGAAAATGTCTCAATGCGACATACAAATTTTACAAACTGAGAATCATTTGCCACTTCTTACTAACACTCTTACTAACCACCACTTACCAACTACTCTTTCCTACGAAGTGCCACCGATTACCGATTACCTGATTACCGATTACCTAGCTCACAAACACGGCTGCCTCACGACACTCCTCAACTTCCGTTTCCAAAGTCACATGCTGGATGCCTAAATGTTCCAGGGTGTGCTTGAATTGATTTTTTAACAGGGATGTTTCTTCATGGGAGATCGTATCCGAAATAACAAGGTGCGCTGTCAAAGCATTTTCGGCGGTACTAATCGCCCACACGTGAATATGATGAATGTCTTTCACACCCGATAGTTTAAGGGCAGCCTCTCGTATACTTTCAATTTTAATACTGGTTGGTACAGCATCCATTGATAACGATAAACTGTCTCGAAGCAGGTTCCAGGTACTGGTCAGGATGACAACCATGATGATGAGACTGATGAAGGGATCGATCCAAAACCATTGCGTATACATCATGATAATGCCCGATACCACCACGCCGACGGAAACCAGCGCATCAACCATCAAATGCAAGTAAGCTCCTTTAAGATTTAAATCTTTTTCCCTGTCTCTAAAGAACAACAGGGCTGAGATAAAATTTATGATGATTCCAATGGCCGCGACATAAATGATAATATTTGTCGCTACAGGACGTGGAGCGATGAAACGATGAATGGATTCATACCCTATACTTCCAACGGCTATTAATAAAATGACGGCATTCAATAAAGAAATCAGAATCGAGGCCTTTCGATAACCATAGGTAAATTTCTCAGTAGCTTTGGATTTGAGAAGTCTAAAAGCAAGCAACGCCAAGGCCAGACTACCAACATCACTTAAATTATGGCCTGCATCGGAGATCAGCGCCAGAGAGTGCGAAAAAAATCCCGCGACAAATTCTACGACGACAAAGGTAAGGTTGAGCAAAATCCCTACAATCAACGATTTGTTCACCTGTGTGATGTTGATGCTATGGGCATGGTGATGATCGTGACTATGATCGTGCATAGAGATCAGCAATGGTTGAATACAAAGGTACGCCGGAATTAAATGCAACAGGTTTACATGTAGCTAAAACTTGTTAAACGGTTCATCACGGCCAAACCAAATCAACCAAGGTTTCCCCCGATACGACTGTAGATCTTACTGCCATCCCATATCACCTTTTCACCCAAAATCATCCTGGAAGCTCGTCTATATTCCGTAAAGCCGTGCTGACTTAAAAAATTTAGGGCATTTTCATTTAGCATGGGAATACAAAATTTTTTGGTCGAAGCCGTTCGCAGTTTCATCAACGCCAACCCTGCTGCTGGGGAATCTGCGATGATTAATCCTTCCCCAAGTGTCGGCATATAAAAACCTTTGAGCAGATTATTTTCAACAAACACAAGTGTATTGTTCAGATGTTCGCGCAATAATTTTTTTCGATCCTCCCCTGAGACAAGACGGTCTAGTTCAAAAAGAGCCCCTTCATGTGGCTTTTGAAACGCGGAGATTTCGGGTGACGCTTCTGGTGACAGCGATATTCCATGGTCGAAAAATAGATACTTTGTTTCCACTTCGAATCCAAATTTTTTATAGACGGGTTCACCCAGTGTTGTGGCAATTAATAAAAGTGAACGACAAGAATTTCTCTGACTCAGGTCGATGAGCGCTTTTGTTATGGCGCTACCAATGCCAGCATTTCGATGGTCCGGACTTACAATAATATGCGCAAGCCACGCCGTGTATCCGTGAATAATAGCGGTACCGATGCCGACTACTTTGCCTGCAAGGGTAGCCTTCAATGGAAAGCAAAAATCTGACTTGCAATAATATTCAATGGATGGAAAAATATCCGGCCAACCGTCGGGCTGTAACCCTGCGACAGCATCCAAATCATAAGAAGTGAAGGACTCAATTTCCGGGCGTGTGGTATTCAAGGCCAATTGTCAGTAGGACTGGTTTTAAACGGTCAATTATAATTATAAATTCGGTAACTGGAAGCTTCTGCTGCCAGTTCAAATAAGATAATGATACATCTGGCTATTCCTGACGTTTCTCATGTTTCAAAATGACATTTCACCATTTGATTGTACGGGATTTGTTTTAATTTTATCGATGATCATAATCCCAAATAAATTTTAAACCGATGAAAAAAATTCTTGTTCCTACAGATTTCTCCAAGCCAGCTATGATTGCCGCAGAAGTGGCTGCTGATATTGCAAAAAAAGCAAATGCTGAACTTACACTGTTACATGTGGTGGAGGAAGCGGTTGGAAATTCCATGAATGTTGAGGGTCAGGTCACTGCCGATAGCCGTTGGGAAGAAAGGCTTTTTACCATGAAGTTGATTGAAAAAGCAAAAAAACAATTAACCAAACTGGTCGAGGACCCGAAATTTGAAGGGATAAGAGTAAAACAAGAGCTCCGTATTGGCTCTCCTTATCACGGTATGAATACTATTATCACAGAAAGAAAAGTTGATCTGGTGGTGATGGGTACGGCGGGACATTCCGAACTTGAACAGATGATCATTGGCTCCAATACTGAAAAAATAGTTAGGAGGTCGCATTGTCCCGTACTAACGATGCATGCAAAACCAGCCAGTAAGGAATTTAAAAATATTGTTTATGCTACGTCCATGGATAAGGATGAAGAAGTGTTTTCACGGATTGTGAGAGCAACACAGAAGCTCTATGATGCCACGATACACCTGGTTCGCATCAATACGCCTGGTAATTTTCAGCGCGATGTTGTGGTGAAAAAATACATGCAGGATTTTGCGAAGAAACTGCAACTGAAAAATTTTACACTGAATGTGTTTAACGATGTAAGCGAGGAAGAAGGTATTATTTACTTCGCTGATAGCATCGATGCCGATCTGGTCGCTATGGCTACCCATGGCAGGACCGGTTTTGCACACGTTTTGGCGGGAAGCATTGCGGAAGATGTTGTAAGCCATTCAAAACGTCCCGTTTTGACCTTCGTAACACAGCGGAAGAAGTAGCAATCAAATCAATGATGAATTTTGAATTTTGAATGTTGAATTGGCCTCGACACCTCGAACGCCAGCACTTCAACACTTTTATTATAAGAGCCCAGTACAAGCTGGGCTTTTTATTTTTATTTTTCGTAATGGATTATTATCAAACCTTAGGTGTAACGTATACTGCCAGCCATGATGAGATAAAGCGTGCTTATCGGCGTCTTGCAGTGTTATACCATCCTGATAAAAATCGTGATCCTGCCGCTGAAGGTATTTTTAAAAAAATAAACGAAGCATACGATGTCCTGGGAGATCCAGCCAAAAAAAACATGTACGACCTTCGCTTTCAGGCGGCATTTGAAGAGACTCCATATGAAGCACCGCCACGTCATCGCGATCCGGCTTATCGTGCGGCGCGCCCAAAAGTTCACCGAAAGAGCGATCGCGAACGGCTTGTCGACTTAATGCGTGAGTATATGCCTTGGGCTATACGCATCACGCAATTCTGCTTTGGATTTGCCCTATTAATCCTCCTGGACTATGCGTTACCATACCGCGTTACCCATGAGAAAATCGTTGAAACGAATGTCCGTAGAACGTATACCCGCAATTATGCAACCACGTGGTGGGTCATGCGAACCAATGAAGGGCACTCCATTGATATAGCCTATGAATTTTCCGATCATTTCGCCACCGGGAGAGACATTGCTATTTCGAGTACCATGTTGTTCGATGTGCCCAGGCGCGTAGAATCCGATACGTTAGCCGTCAAGCTAAAAAAGTCTATTTATGGAAATTTTGTTTTTGCACCCATTGCTTTGTTCTTTTTCTCGGCGTTGGGAATTTTTTTCAGAAAAAATGTGGAGTATGGATTCAATCTTAGTGTCGTGAGTTTCTTAATTTTGATTTTTACCGGAGTTTTGCTCTTAACACTGTAGGACATGGCAAAATCAAATGATTGGAAAAAAAGAGATGGAGTAGTGTATTCCACTAATTCGGATTTTGAATTTAGTTATGGGCAATCCGACGCGCCTTCAACACTACCAGCCTCAGCAACAGAACCTCAGGGTATCGTTGGACAAAAGCATGCGTGCAGGTAAGCAGGTGACGCTCGTGACCGGTTTCGTCGGGACTCCGGAGGATCTTGAAAAACTCGGGAAGATGTTAAAATCGAAATGTGGTGTAGGTGGCTCTGCAAAGGATGGTGAGATCCTGATCCAGGGGGATCATCGCGATAAAATTGTTCAACTCCTTCAGAAGGATGGCTACAAGGCCAAGCGTGTTGGATAAAATTGAATCTATGTAGGGACGGAAAATTTTCCGTCCCTACATAGATTCCACCCAGGTTCTGAATTCCGGCGCTGTTTCCTTGCTGACGTGAATTTCTTCTTTCATTTCAGGTTTTAAAAAAATCCTGATCTTTCCGTTGTCGGGTTTAAAACGTTCGATGGCTTTTAGCTGCACTATGAATTTCCGATTGAGACGGAAGAATTTTGTTTTGTCCAATTGTTCTTCGATTTCTGTCAATGTTTTATCCATGATCAATTGCCGTCCTGAAAAATCCCGAAGAAAAACAATTTTGTGCTCGGTAAAGAAGTAGGCTACTTCCTCCAGTTCCAACGCAATAAATTCTGTTCCTTTTTTTCCAATGATCCGGTTTTTGGGTCGCTCGGCATGAATCAGCTTAAGAATATTTCCCTGCAAAAAATGATTTTCCAGATTTCTGATTTTTGTTAATGAACGGGCCAGCCTTTCCTCGGTAATGGGTTTGAGTAAATAATCAATCGAATTAAACTCAAAACTTTCTAATAAATATTTGTCATAGGCTGTGGTGAAGATCACGGGGAATTTTACGGCATGTCGTCTGAAAATTTCGAAAGAGTGATCGTCAGAAAGCTGGATATCAACAAACGCTAAATCCGGATGAGTATTCGCGGTCAACCATTTAATCGTTTCTGCCACACTTCCTAAACGCGCCACAACGGTAGCATCCGGCTGCAATTTTTTTAGCATATCCTCCAGCTTGGCGCGGGCAGGGAGTTCATCCTCAATTATTAAAACTCGCATGAATCACAAGGGAACAGGAATTAATGGAAATGAAATGATGAACTTATTTTCTTCGCGGCCCGCGGTTATTTCTTTGCCCGTAATGATCTTGAATCGGTCGTTTAAATTTTTAAGCCCGATTTTAGAAGAATGCTGAAGCATTCGGCGCTCTTGAATGGTATTAATGATGAACAAATTTCCCTGGCGCACATCCACATCGATCTGCAGCGGCTTGCCTTCGCTAAGCTCATTATGTTTTACAGCATTCTCAAAGGCAACAAACACAGATGTAGGAGGGATTAAAAAATCCTTTTCCGTGCTTCCATTAAAATGTTTCTTGATCTGCAAAGCATCTCCAAATCGAAGGTGCAGCAGATCGGTGTATTTAAGTGTAAAAGAAAGTTCGTCTTCCAGCAGCACTAAAGTCTGATCCTTTTGCGTAAGAATATACCGATAAACCTCTGCCAGGTTTTCTGTGAACTTGAATGCTTTGTCGGCATCATTGGTGATAAGATAGGAAAGGGTGTTCAGCGAGTTGAACATGAAATGCGGATCAATTTGATTTTTCAGAGCAGAGAGTTCGGCTTCTGCTTTTGCCCTGGAGAGTTCGGCATTTTTAACTTGTTCTCCTTGCTGCTCCTTCATCATGAAAACAGTTTCATAGACGTGGGTAACAAACAAAACACAAATCACATTGACTAAGGTCACGATCAGGATCGTATCCCATTTGATGGAACTGAAGCCAGCCCATTGATACCACATGCACAGCCAGGCTACCGTTAAAGGAGAAGTATAAAATATGTTATTGACGAAAAGCAAAATCAGTTTTTCGATGGGTCTGTCAAACCAGGTGAAGCGACTTCGCGTGCGAAATAATAGATACCGATTACCCTGCCAGATCAACGCGGCCAGTCCGATAAAATAAAGGTATCCAAGCCAATACGTAGCGTCTGAATATGCAAGCGGTCCGAATAGTCCAGTGAGATTTGGAATGACGACGCCAAACAAAGGAATACCGATCATTCGCATAAGGTTATCATTGAGTTTTACCTCAGGACCATACGAATGAATTGACTTGCTCATAGTGGCGATTGAGTATGAAATTTTTCCGTTTCAGCGACGAAGTTCTGTTTTGTGTTATCAAAGTTCGCAATTTGATTGGATGTTGGACAAACCCCGAGAACAAATCTGAAAGGATGCCTTCAAATTCCACATTCTTAACTTAGTCACTCACCTAAACCTAAAAAATTATGGACGTTCAATTAAACTACTTCGCCATTTTCGTAGCTGCGCTTTCAACATTTTTAATCGGCGGCTTGTGGTATTCACCGGCCGTTTTTGGCAAAGCCTGGATGCGTGAAAATGGTTTTACTGAGGAAAGCCTGAAAAATGGCAACATGGTCAAAATTTTTGGACTTGCTTTTTTCCTCGGGTTGATCGCAGCGGTAAATCTGGCGATGTTCATGGGGCCCGAAGACAAACCTGCCATGGGCGCGCTTTGGGGTTTCCTTGCCGGTTTTGGATGGGTGGCAACCTTCGTGGGAACACATTATTTGTTCGAGCGAAAATCCTTCACCCTGTTCTTGATCAATGCCGGATACAGCATCGTTGCGTTGACTGTTATGGGTGTAATTATTGCTGCCTGGAAATAAAAACTTAATATGCGCTTCGTACAATCCTCTGTGGTCATTGCGAAGCCGCCAGAACTGGTGCTGACCGCGTTTACAGATATCAATCACCTCAAAAACTGGTGGGGTGTTGAAAGGTCTTTCATTGAGTTGAAGCGAGGAGGCCTTTATTCGTTGGTCTGGAAAGTCTTTGGCGATACTATGGGATTCGTGACCACCGGTATTGTTGCGGAATACCTTCCGGCGTGCCAGCTAAAAATTGAGAACCTGGTTTATTTTAACCCTCAGCGTCCTGTATTAGGCCCCATGGAATTAATGGTACTCACCACGCCTGAAGGAATAGGCACCACGTTAACAGTAGTGCAGAGCGGCTACAAAGAGGGACCTGATTGGGACTGGTATTATCAATGCCGTCAAAGATGCCTGGCCGACAATCGTTTTAAAAATCAAAGATTATTTGGAAAAAATGGACGATTGAAATGACCTTTCTGCGAATGTGATAAGGTGCTTTGAATTCATGCTTGCGATTTGCGTCGCTAGGAAACGTGTTTCAGAAGGCATGACGCTCGACAGGCTGACGCTAGTACATTAAATCCCTTCGGGATTTGGAAATGCTGCAAGAAAACCTTTCACAAATACCTGCGCGCATTCCATAAACCAAGCACAACTCGAAACTTGCAACCCGAAACTCGAAACTCTTTACTATCTTCGCCCCAATGGACCAGCAAAAATATTTGTCAGCGTTTGGGGAAGTACTTCTATTTATTCTCGCTGGAATAATTTTTATTCTTGTCACGCTTTTTGTCTCTAAAATTGATACGTCCGCATCGTCCCAATCCCGAAAAACTTTCGACCTATGAAAGTGGGGAGGAACCAGTAGGTTCCGCATGGTCACAATTCAATATTCGCTTTTACATCATTGCGCTGATTTTTTTATTGTTCGAAGTGGAGATCGTATTCCTTTTCCCATGGTCAACGGTTTTTGCAAACAAAGAATTGATCAAAGAAACTAACGGGCTGTGGGGATGGTTCTCCTTATTTGAGATGATTGTTTTTATTCTCGTCCTTGCGTTGGGTTTAGCCTATGCGTGGGTAAAGGGACATTTGGATTGGATAAAACCTGATCCTAAACCAACAGAATTTTCGTCTCCCGTTCCTAAAAACCATTACGATGCTATTAATGAAAAGTATAAATCTGTGCGAGGTCTAATAAAAGATCATGAGCTTACTGGATCATCGTTTTGAACACGGAGGAGTAATTGTAACAAGGCTGGATGACTTGCTCAATTGGGCACGTCTGTCTTCCATGTTCCCCATGACTTTTGGATTAGCATGTTGTGCCATTGAATTTATGAGCACAGGAACAACGGTCTATGATATGGACCGATTCGGAATGGCGCCGCGCTCAAGCCCCCGGCAGGCCGACGTGATGATCGTAGCGGGTACCGTTACTTTTAAAATGGCCGATCGCATCAAACGATTATATGAACAGATGGCGGAGCCTCGTTATGTAATTTCAATGGGCTCTTGTTCCAATTGTGGAGGACCCTACTGGCAACACGGATATCATGTTGTGAAAGGTGTCGACAGGATCATACCCGTTGACGTGTATGTACCTGGTTGTCCGCCCAGACCTGAAGCGCTTATCGGTGGTTTTCTAAAACTCCAGGAAAAAATCAGAAATGAAAGTTTGATGGCGCCGAAGGCTATCGAAAATTTATTAAAGAAAGAAAATCTTGAAATAAATGCTTGATTCATTTTTAGCAATAATAAAGCCTCTCTGCCGAACGGAACCTGTCATCGACGAGGCAGCGTCGCCGAAGGCAATAAAAATTTCAGCGCAAGACCTGGTACTGGCCATGGACGCGTTGTATCGAAATCCGACGACCTATTTTGATATGCTTTCCTGCATGACTGGCGTAGACAACGGCGTCCAGGCGGCAACTATGGAGGTAGTGTACAATTTGTATTCCATTCCATTCAATCATCACCTAATGATAAAAGTGACATTGCCGAGAGATCACCGGAAGTAGAATCGGTCAGCCATATCTGGAGAACAGCCAATTGGCATGAGAGAGAAATCTTTGACATGTATGGCGTCAATTTCAAAAACCATCCTGACCTCCGGAGAATTTTAATGCCTGCGGACTGGGAAGGACATCCATTGAGAAAGGATTACAATCATCAGGAATATTATCGGGATATTAAAGTAGCGTATTAAATTTCAAGCTTACCGCGTTAATGCCAACGGATCAAATCCAATATAAATCACAACCCGGGAATTTAATTCTTTCCGAGCCGAATAAATTCAAGGTCGACAATCTTCGTTCGGAAGAAATGATCATTAACCTCGGACCTCAGCACCCTTCGACCCACGGAGTATTGAGGCTGGAAGTTTTGATGGATGGCGAAATCGTTAAAGAAGTTGTTCCGCATATCGGATACCTCCACCGTTGTTTTGAAAAACACGGGGAAAACCTGCCGTACAACCAGGTCATTCCATTCGTTGACCGGTTGGATTACGTTGCTTCCATGAACTGCGAGCATGCGTATGCCATGGGCGTTGAACGAATGCTGGGCATTGAGCAACAGATTCCGAAACGTGTGGAATACATCCGTGTTCTGGTGGCTGAACTCAATCGTATTGCATCGCATTTTATTGCGATTGGAACTTATGGCATGGATATCGGGGCGTTCTCACCTTTTTTCTGGCTCATGCGCGATCGGGAGCATATTCTCCGGCTGCTGGAATGGGCATCCGGCGCGCGATTGTTATACAACTACATCTGGATCGGTGGATTGTTTTATGATTTTCCGGTTGGATTTGAAGAACGTTGCCGGGAGTTTGTTAACATACATCAAGCCCAAAATCCAGGAGTTGAATACCGTGTTGATCGAGAACAAGATTTTTGTTGACCGAACAGCAAATGTCGGTGTACTTCCGCTCGATCTTGCCATCAACTGTGGCGTTACAGGTCCGATGCTCCGAGGCTCAGGCTTGCGTTTCGATCTGCGCAAAGTCGATGGCTACTCGGTCTATCCTGAATTGGATTTCGATATTCCAATAGGCGAGGGTAAAATGGGAAAGACTGGCGATTGCTGGGACCGGACCTATGTCCGTGTCGAGGAAATTTATGAATCGTTGAAGATTGTTGATCAATGTCTGGATAAGCTCACAACGGAACATAAGCGAACCCGCGATTTTGATCCTCAAGCGTTGGTTCCCAAAAAAATAAGACCAAAAGCTCAGGACCTGTACGTCCGGGCAGAGATACCAAAAGGTGAGCTAGGATTTTTCTTCCGGGCAGACGGAAAAAGTGATATTCCATTTCGGTGCAAATGCCGGTCGTGCAGTTTTGTAAACCTTTCAGTCTTCAGGAGATAGCAAAAGGAGTTTTGATCGCGGATCTGATTGCCATCATTGGAACGATTGACGTAGTGATGGGAGAAGTTGACCGGTAGGGATTTACGAGGTAGATTTACGAGGTACGATTTACGAGGTACGAGGTACGATTTACGAGGACGATTTCGATCGGCTCGTTCTGAGCCAGCCGCTTACAAGAGGTAAAGCCTGAATCATTAACAGTTGCTATTTTTACCTGTTAACTATTAAGCTGTAACATTTTAATTATATTCTGATGCTAAAAATCCTTTCAACAAATCAGATTCGCGAACTCGATGCCTACACGATACAGCATCGTCCTATTGCCTCAATTGATTTGATGGAGAACGCCTGTCGCGCAATCGTCACATGGTTCACCGAACGTTATAATCCCACTTGCAAAGTAGGCGTTGTTTGTGGGACGGGTAACAACGGGGGGGATGGACTGGGAGTAGCAAGAATGCTAAACGGATGCTGGGTACAATGTTCAGGTTTGGATTGTAAAGGGAAGTATGCCAGAGTCGGCAGACTTTAAGATTAATTTTGAACGCCTGTCTGGAAAAATAGAAGTATCCTACGTCAAGGAAAAAATCGATCCTGAAACATTTTCCAACGTCGACATCTTACTGGACGCCATTTTTGGATCTGGATTGTCACGACCTCCGGAGGGAATTTACGCTGCTGTGATCGATCGCATAAATGAACTGAACGTTCAAAAAATTGCAATTGATATTCCGTCGGGATTAATGGCGGACACACCATCGGAAGGTTCTATTGTTAAAGCCAAGCACACACTTTCGTTTCAAGTGCCAAAGCTTGCTTTCTTTTTTCCCGAGCATCATCAATTTGTGGGAAACTGGGTGCTGCTTGATATCGGTTTACATAAGGATTTTCTGAAGAGAGCCGAGACACCTTACTTTTATTTCGTTCAGAAAGATGTTCGCAAAATTTTAAAGGTGCGTTCCAAATTTGACCATAAAGGAAAATTTGGTCATGCATTGCTGGTGGCCGGAGCATATGGGAAAATGGGTGCCGCGGTTTTGGCGGCTCGCGCTGCTTTACGGTCAGGATTAGGCCTTTTAACAGTTCATGTTCCGGGAGTGGCTATAACATCATTCAAAATTCTGTTCCGGAAGCGATGGCGAGCATTGACGAGCACCAGGATTTTTTCACGTTAACTCCATCGTTAAGCGGTTTTACTGTAATAGGTATCGGACCCGGCCTTGGGCAATCGGATCAAACGATTCAAGGCTTTTCAAAAAATACTGCGCTGCGAAAAATACCGTTTGTGATCGACGCAGATGCTTTAAATATCCTGGGAACAAACCGGGGGCTCTTACAAATTATCCCCGAAGGAAGCATTCTTACTCCCCATCCAAAGGAGTTTGAGCGCATCGTCGGGGAGTGGAAGAATGAATTTGAACGCCTTGAGAAACAAAAGAAGCTAGCAAAGGACCTTAAATCCGTTGTTGTGTTGAAAGGGGCGAACACCTCGATCGCCGCACCAGACGGCACCGTCTACTTCAATTCCTCCGGAAACCCCGGAATGGCCAAGGGTGGATGCGGAGACGTACTTACCGGAATTCTAACTGGGTTGCTGGCACAGCAATATTCGGCACTTGAGGCAGCGCAACTAGGGGTTTATTTACACGGTTTTGCGGGCGATTTGGCCGCCTACGAAAAGGGAATGAACAGCCTGATTGCTTCCGATGTCACTGACTTCTTGCCACAGGCATTTAAACAATCGGGGTAGAAATGAGAATTTTCACAAAAAATTCACAATAATTTTAAACCTTTTATTCGTTTCGGACATCTATAGTGTAATAATTTTGAAATTCTGTTTTTAATGAAAACTTTGGTGCGAAAGTTGTCGTATGTAGGGGGAAGCAAATCACTATGAGAATACTGTACTTAACTATCATTCTGGCCTCCTTTGCGATGACTTTGAGAGCTCAGGCCCAAACGGACTTGGATTTTAGTAAGCCAGAGCGCCATGATCTTGCCAAGTCAGTTCAAATCTATCCCAACCCAGCAGCTGACGAATACATTCACGTCAAAGTTGACCACATCAATCTCACTGAAACAAAAGTCACGTTGCATAATATTATCGGTAATGAAATGAAGGTCGAAAAGGACCTTTTGGATGAACATACCCTTAGAATTAAAGTTAAGGACCTCGCGACCTGGCTACTACCTTATCGGTCTTAACGACGATAAGCATAAATTGAAGGGAATCTATAAATTCTTAAAACTCTGATTTAGGCGTCAGCAGTTGCTTTAGTTTCATCACGAATCTCTCAACATCTTCTTCCTTGGTATCAAACGAGCACATCAACCGTGCTTCTGAGAGTTTTTCATTCCATATATAAAAGAATTGTTCTTCCTGTAATGCTGGAACGATGGCTTTCGGAATAGTCACAAAAACGCCGTTCGCATCAACCGATTGCGTGATTCTCACTTGCGGAATTTTCTTTAATTTATCGGCCATCAGTTTAGCCATTGCATTTGCATGTGACGCATTTTTCTTCCATCGGTCCTTGCTGAGCAAGGCATGAAACTGCGCGCTGATGAATCGCATTTTCGAATGGAGCTGCATTCCCTGTTTACGAATGAATTTAAATTGACGTGCGAGGTCAGGGTTAAAAAAAACAATCGCCTCCCCGAACATCATTCCGTTCTTCGTGCCGCCGAAGGACAGGACATCCACCCCAACGTCACCGGTAAATGTTCTAAAATCTTTATTTAAACTTACCGCAGCATTTGAAATTCGCGACCCGTCCATATGCAGATACAATCCATGTCTTTTGGCAACTGCAGCGATCGCCGCTATTTCATCTATAGTGTAAACCGTACCGTACTCTGTTGATTGGGAAATGGAAATTACTTTAGCCTGCGGATGGTGTTGGTCATCGACACGTTGTATCTTATTTTCAATATCTGCGGGATAAATTTTCCCGTCGGTGGTAGGTATTGTGATCTGTCGACAGCCTATAAATTTTTCTGGCGCCGTTGATTCATCCACGTAAATGTGAGCCAGATCAGAACAGATGATGGCGTTGAAAGACTGAGTAACTGTGCTTAGGCCCAGAACGTTCGCCGCTGTTCCATTGTAAGCAAAGAAGACTTCAATGTGTTCGCCGAAGTGTTCCTTGAATTTTTGTATTGCATTTGCCGTGTATTCATCTGAACCATAGGAACCTGCGTGACCATGATTGACTTGCTGCAGGGCTTCCATGATATCCGGATGGACACCCGAGTAGTTATCGCTTGCAAAGCTGTGATTCATTTCTGATAAAATTCAATTGATCTACCACCAAAGAACCTTATTTTAGGCCAACAATTCAAAATCATACTATGGTTAATATTCTAGTTCCAACGGACCTTTCCGAAGTTTCAAAAATTGCTGTTCAATATGCCCTTAAGATCGCGAATAAATTGGGTGGAACACTTACGCTGCTGCACGTTGTTACCATTATTCAGCCGACCCGCGCCACCATGAGGCTTCAACTAAAGTCCCTGGAAAAAGAGCTGCTGGAGACTTCCAGGGAAGATTTGGAAGAGTTTGTGAAAAGCATCTCTAAGCAGATTAAGACAGAAGAATCGATCAAAGTGAAAGTGGCAAAAGGCACATCTTTTAATGATGCTGTAAAAAGGGAGGCAAAAAAACTTCGCACCGGACTAATTGTGATGGGAACCAAAGGAGCGAGTGGATTAAGAAAATATGTGCTTGGAAGTAATACCGCTTCGGTAATTGAAGTTAGTCATGTGCCAGTGTTAGCGGTTCCTGAATTGGGTGAGTTTAAAAGTTTTAAGAATGTTGTGTACGCGACGGATCTGAGGAATGTTCAAAAAGAACTTAAGACGCTCATTCCCTACCTGGAGAAATTTAATTCCACGGTTCACTTACTGCACGTAACATCTTCATTAAAAGAGGTGTCGGCACTGGAGAAAAAGATCGATGGAATCGTTAAAAAGGCCGGCATTACTAAAATCATTTGTAAAGTGATCGTCAATAAAAATATTGATGAGGCTATCGATTATTATGTAGCGGAATCAAACGCAGATTTACTAGCCATGTTCACGCATGATGTTAGCTTCTACGAAAAATTATTCAACAGAAGCATGACACGAAAAATGGCCTTTCATAGCAAGATACCTTTGCTGGCGTTTAGACAATGAGTGGTGATCGGTAATCAGTAATCGGTAATCGGTGGTGCCTGTCGGTAGCAGTCAGGGGTGGTAGCTTTCGTAGGAGAGGTGTGGTTGGTAAGAAGTAGTTAGTAGTTGGCGTTCACCGCTTTGTGAAACTTTGTGGCCTTGGTGTCTTTGTGGCATTTTTAAACACTTGTAGATTTTTTGGCAGCCGGTTTTCGAAAGCGATCTCTGAATCTCAGCGCATTATCCAACCGCCTACTACTTCTTACACACTTACTACTTACCTCTTACTACTTACTACTTACACTAAAAACACCAAGCGCCTTCGATCTCATCTCCTCCAGATCCACCACGGCTACATTAATCTCTTTCGCTAGTTCATCCCACTTTCTCATTCGAATGCTGGTTTCGAACAGTGCATCTTTTTCAAATGCTTCGGCCTCGTCAGCTTTCATGACGCCTCCCTGGAATTCTAAAGTCTTTTTACTGGCTTCGCTCAATGAATTATAGTATTCAGGGTATTTAAACGTCAGATAACGTTTTGCCCTTACATGGTTTTCCACCAGTTGAGCAACGCGTTCGGGAAATCCCTTCTCACGTAAATAGTCGGCTCCAATTTTTTCATGGCTCATAACGCCGTAGCCGCCCATTGACGTAGCTTCATTTTGCATAACGCAAATATGACCGATGTCGTGAAAGAAGGCTGCCAAGACAACTTCATCATCAAAACCTTCCTTCATTGCCAACTGAGCAGCCTGTGACATGTGTTCTATTTGAGAGACAGGTTCGCCGATATAATCTGCGTCTCCGAATTTTTCGTAGAGCGTAAAGACCTCTTGCAATGTTTTGTCAATAGATGATTCCATGATGTTCAAGAATTTTAAGTGAAGATAAAGCCACCAGTATTAACGTAGAATTATTTTATGATATCAAAATTAAAAGAAGATTCACGTTGTTTATAAAGATAAAATATGTGACGGACTTTACCTTGCTTGAAAAAACATGAGTCCCGAACTAATAGTGTTTGACCTTGCCGGTACTACGGTGAAAGATAATCATGATGTGCACCGCGCTTTGCAAAATGCGCTGGCACGATACGGCGCTTTGATTTCTCTGGATGATGCTAACACCGTTATGGGGATTCCCAAACCCCTGGCCATTCGAACATTGTTGATTACCTGTGATACCTTTCACGGTCCGATAACAGAAGATTTAGTTCAGGAAATTCATCACACTTTTGTCGAAGAGATGATTCATTTTTATCAGGAAGATCCTTCAGTCGGTGAAAAAGATGGTGTCTCGGATACGTTCAGAAAGTTGAAAGAAAGGAAACTCAAAGTCGCGATCGATACTGGGTTCGATCGACAGATCACCGATTCAATTTTGCAGCGGCTGGGATGGGTGCAAAACAATTTGATCGATGTAAGTGTAACCAGCGACGAAGTTCCGAGAGGTCGGCCATATCCGGATTTGATATTTAAAGCGATGGAACTTACGCACGTGACAGATTCTAAATGTGTTGCCAAGGTAGGAGACACGACGTCAGACCTATTGGAAGGAAACTCTGCGGGATGCGGGTGGGTGATCGGCGTAACGACAGGCGCATATACACGTACTGAACTTCAGAAAGAAAAGCATACTCACTTAATCGAAAACGTACACGAGGTGCTGGAAATTTTTAGTCTGAATGTTGATTGAATATTAACTAAACGTTAACTTCATGTTATCCTAAAAATAACATGAGGTCGAAAAAAATATTTTTTTGTTTACTCTTTCTCAACTTTCAAATTCTTAGCGCACAATCGTTGGTGTGGTTTGAAGGTTCGGTAGTGCTTTCAAACTGTGAAGTGCTCGTGGGAAAAATATCAATGAAGGATGAACATGATCTTATCCTTTTTGAGCAAGGTGAAACGACGTGCAGTATATCCTGCCCATAAAATCAGATCTTTATATTTTTATGATCGGGGAAGCAATATTAACCGGAGGTATCTTTCCTTGAAGGAAGACGATGGTGTTCGGTCTAGTTATCAATTATACGAAATTGTAGTTAATGGGAAGGTTGATGTTCTCAGAAGAAAGAAAATGAGCGCATTTTCAGAACATCCTAGCGAATTGGATTTCAATTATTTTATACGTTATAATGATGAGCTTAACTGCGTTAAGAAAGTTTAAAAAGAAGGTTTTTCCTCAGCTTCGATCGGAACCCGATACACGTCTCGAAAATTTTATTACCGCCAACAAGTTAAGAGCAGATCTTCCGACAAATGCAATTCGTATCATTGAATACTATAACAGCCTCGTGAAAGTAGACGAACCTATTGCAAGGAATTAGGCGCGAAGCACCTTGAATTCAAAATTCAAAATTTAGAATTTAAAATTTCGTTTTATCAGTCCTTTCCCCAACGTTTATGTTTCCAGTGGAAGTAAAACATCGATCCCGCGATTAACATACTTCCCACGATCGAAATCAAGTATCCGGCCGAAAAGAAAAACTCTAGCCAGCTGAGTTGTGCATATCCGAATTCCTTAAAAACCAGAACGCCAATACTGCCGAGGTATCCAAATGCATCGGCGACATAAATTAAGAAGCCCACCGTACCCACATACTTAAATGCAGCAAGCAACCGGTCGAAGAAAATACTATTGAAAGGAACATAGCCCAGGTATAAGCCTGTCCCGATTAAAATCATCCATAGCGGCGGACTTATCCATTCCTTTTGAAATAAAAACGTGCTGACCCCTATCAGAACCATCCCCACGAAAATGATCAGGTGATTCACCATGAGTGCTTTTTGATTATTTTTAATAAGCATCAGACTGCCCATCACGACCTAATACCGCTATAGAAACCGGAACCTCGGTGGCTGTGAATATTTCGGGCGAGTCACCATAGCCCAATGACTTCCAAACTTCGGCCGCGAAATTATCTCTAAATTCCCGGAAGGTAGTCAGTAGCATATAGGTCAACGTAAAGAGTATTATTCCTGGCCAAAAAGATTTTACGAAATTCATGCGGCCCGTCAAATGCATAGGTTCCCTTCTGCGTGCGAAGGGCCTCATCCAATGCTGAAGGCGGTGGAAGTTTGTCCAGAAACCACAGAAATATTAACAAGGGGGCGAGAAACACACAACTGGTGACAAAAGGCATCCACATTTCGGATACCCCCCAATCACGCATAATGAAGCCTCCGGCAGATTTCGCCAGGCCTGCGGAAAAAATAAAACTCACGGATAATCCTGCACCCAGAACCTCAGTATACCGTCTGCCTTCCATGTAGCCGAAGATCATTCCCCACACAAGGCCCAGCGGAAAACCATTGGTAAACAGGAACACGATATTATAAGGAGGCGGCACGATGGCGAAAAAAAGCCATGAAATTCCGGCGATAAGTACCATTAACACGATACCGATTGCGCGGGAAGTAGCCTTCAATTCGGATATTACCTTAATACCGACAAATTTTGATAATGCATATCCAACTACCTGAAACATCACCAGCCATACTTTATAGCTTATCCCCGCATAAGCGATGCCTTCAAAAGTGGCGACCGAAAAAGTTTTACGGAAGGCATACACGAAGGTATATAGGCAGAACGCCATCACAGTAGCATATAAGGCAAACCAGAAACCATTGGTTTGCTTTAGCCATTGCGTAATCCGCGAGTTAGCGTATGATACCATGCTCATCAAATGAAAATGGTTTCCAGTCGCCCCCGGATAAAACAGAAATTGTTTTGAACCCGATTTTTTTCAGCAAGAAAGCTGTCTCCGGAAATTGATTGATAATGTCATCGCTGTGATGGGCGTCGCTACTGATCGTCACTGGAATATTTTTTTTGTGTAGTAGCTTCAATATCCAGGGACTTGGATAGGTAGTGTCTGTTTTTTTTTGATAGATTCCTCGGGTGTTTACTTCTACTATGGCTCCACTGGAATGAATCAGATCGATGGTTTTCTTTACTTCGTCCTGATACCATGCGTCTGTTTCTTTGAAAAACTTGTTATCCGGGTTTTGGATTTTGATTTTGTCCAGATGCCCGACGATCGATGGACACGCCGTGGCAATCATCTCGCGGGTCAGTTCAAAATAGCGGGTGATAACGTCCTGGATATTGTTGTTGAAAATTTCTGAATACCCTTTCAAAAATAATGCATGCGTTCCATCAATTTCCCAAGGTGTTCCATCCGGAAATTTTTCTATGAAATGAATTGATCCTACCGTGTAATCTAATTTATCCCGAAAGAGATTAGGTGAGGTCACTCCTGGTATGAAGTCAACCTCCATGCCTTTATAAATCTCAACGAAAGAATTCAACTTTTTTATTTTTTCAATATTGATGAGGTATTCGTCAAAGCGCTCCGCCTTCATACACCACTTCGTGGGAAATGGAACAGGAGCATGCGATGAAAAGCCAATGCTGATCATATTGAGTTTCCTGGCTTGATCGACATAATCCATCAGCTCGCTTTTCCCATCACAGTAAGTACTGTGCATATGAAAGTTTGACCAGCTCAATAGTTTCAAGTTTGAAGTTCGATAGTTCGAGGTTCGAGGTTACTAAGTAATCAAATGTCTGCAAATTTATCTAGGAGCAAAACTTCAAACCAAAAACTTTCGAACAACTTCGAACTCAAACTCGAACTACCTATTCCGGTAAAATAAAGTGTATGGAAAGCATGATTACTTTTCTCCGCGATTTATTTACAGGCGTATGGGGTGTGTGGCATCAAAATACAGAGAGTCACTTCCTCTAATTGAATACTATCATTATTGATGATGTATTCACAAGATCGGAAACTATGTAATTGAACTTGTAGCCATTGGAGAAAAAAAAAAAAAAAGATGTGTGGCATCAAAATATAAAGAGTCACCCTCCTCTAATTGAAAACTATCATTATTAATGGTGTATTCACAAGATCCGGAAACTATGTAATTGAACTTGTAGCCATTGGTGGTGGAGGGTTTTCCTTTTGCGCCCGACTCAATGGTTACCAAAACTATTTCCATGGTACAGTTCGTTACATTTTGCGAAAGAATGAACTGATAATTCACGCCTGACCTTGGTTCGCGCTCCAACGGCGCGTATTGATCTTTTTTTACCAGGAGATAATTTTTTCCGTTAGCGAGGACCATATCCTGAAAAAATTCTTTCAATGAAATTTCAAGCGACTGAATCAACGTAACGAAAACAGGGAGCGACGGAATAGTACGAGAGTTTTCAATTTTTGAAAGCAATCCTTTGCTCACGTGCGTACGGGTTAGCAAGCTGCTGAATGGTGAGATTTTTTTCTAATCTCGTACTTCTGATTTTTTGCGCGATACGCGATACAACTTGATTGTCAATCATGTTACTCGGTTTACTGATTGTAAACTTAAAAAATTTAGCAACGCAGGATGATTGCTGAAGTGGCGTGGGTCAGACGTTAATTTATTGTTAACTGAAAATATGCTGTCGTACAGAGAGCAGTTTTGATTTTTCATTTCTGGACGAGGCAAAAATCTTAATCGATTTTTAATTTTTGATTTCAAAGAATAATGCAGGGGTAACGGTTCACTAAACGACACTTCAAGTCTAATCATAACCTTTGACTCGCATTTAATAGCCATAGCAATGAGAACGGGCGTCGTTGGATGTCCGTTTTCATTACGTAATTAATAACAACTCATAACCATTTAATTATGAACCAACCTCTACTAAAGAAGTTAAATTCTTTAGGATCTCAACCACGTCGCGCATTGCTGATAGCAACTGCATGGATCATGTTAATCTGTTCTGCCTACGGGCAGACAACTGTTTCCGGACGAATAACAGCCGGTGAAGATGCTGCGCCACTTCCGGGAGTAAATATTTTAGTCAAGGGGACAGCAGCAGGTACCATTTCAGATGCGGATGGAAATTTCACAATCAGTGCCCCATCGAATGAGTCTGTTCTTGTGTTTTCATTTGTAGGCTATCTGGCACAAGAAATTGCGGTCAGGTGGACGAATTCCATTGATGTTTCATTGATCACAGATTCTCAACAACTTTCCGAAGTCGTGGTCACCGCCCTGGGTATCGAACGCGAGACACGCGATTTGGGATATGTGGTTCAGGAGATAAACGGTGATGAAATGACGAAGGCACGTGAAACAAACATTGGCAATGCCTTGGCGGGAAAAGTTGCCGGCGTTACCGTGGTAGGAAACCCTAGTGGTGTCGGTGGCTCGTCACGTATTACCATTCGTGGAGAACGTTCTCTTAACATCAATAAGAACCAGCCTCTTTATATTGTCGATGGCGTTCCAATAACGAATGAGATTTTCGGATCGTCCGGCAGAAGCAACCAGGAAGTTGACTATGGCAACGGCGCTGGTGTTGTTAATCCGGATGATGTTGAGTCTCTGACCGTACTAAAGGGAGCCAGTGCGACTGCGCTCTATGGCTCAAGAGGGCAGAACGGTGTCATTATTATAAAGACGAAATCCGGCAAAGGCTCGAAAGGTGCAGGGATCAGCGTGAACACAACCGTTTCGTTTGAGAAGCCCGCTTCGCCTCCCGGATTATCAAAATGTCTATGGACAAGGCTTAAACGGAGAATTTGGATTTAAAGATGGTAACGGTGGGGGTGTACGCGATGGTGTGGACGAAAACTGGGGTCCTAAAATGGAAGGTCAGATGTTGCCGCAATTTGATTCACCGACGACAAATGGATTCCGTGGTGGTGATGTCGGAAACCTCAATACTCAAATTGGTCCGGTAGATTATGCAGCACAATTGGCCGCACGCGGCGATATCATTGCCACTCCATTTTCTGCTCAACCTGACAACATCAAGAACTTTTTTGAAACGGGGGTAACGTATACTCAAAACATAGCCGTTACAGGTAGCAATGAATTTGGGGATGTTCGCGCATCCTATACTTTGCTCGATCAGAAGGGAATGGTTCCCAACACAGATTTGAAAAGGCATTCGTTTTCACTCTCTTCAGGATACAAGCTCACCAAAAAGCTGAGCATTCAAACCAATGCTAATTATGTCAAGAGTTTGAGTGATAACCGTCCCAATCTCAGTTATGGAACGGAAAATATTATGTACCTCATCAATTGCTGGATCGGACGCCAGATTGATTTAAATTCTATGCGCAATTACTGGCAAGCCGGAAGGACTGGGTTGAATCAATTCAATTTCAACTATAACTACCACGACAATCCATACTTCAATTTGTATGAAAATACCAATGGGCAGGAAGTTGATCGGTTGTATGGTAACATAAACGCTACCTACCATTTCACAGATTGGCTTAGTCTGATGGCGCGGATAGGTACGGATTATAGCGATGAATTCAGAGCCAGGCGCAGGGCGTACAGCACACAACGTTATCCGCTCGGAAGCTATCGTGAAGAGCAAGTTTTCTTGCAGGAAACTAATGCTGACTTTTTATTAAGCTTTAACAAGGATATCAGCACAGATCTGAGTTTGGCGGTCAGCGTGGGCGGTAATGCAATGAGACGTCGGTATAATTTGTCAGACATCAGCGCACCACAATTAACAGTTCCTGGGATTTATAGCTTAAATAATTCACGCGTCGCGTTGGAATACTATACTTTCCAATCTGAAAAAAGGATTAACAGCTTGTACTCTTTCGCACAGGTTGGCTTCAAAGATTATTTATTTCTGGAGTTAACGGCTCGCAATGACTGGTCGAGCACGTTGCCATCCGACAATTGGTCTTATTTCTATCCATCCGCTTCGGTCAGCGCGGTAATTTCGGACATGTTGAATATTACCACAGGACCGCTAAGTTTTGCGAAAGTTAGATTGGGCGTAGCCGGCGTTGGAAATGATACCGATCCATACCAGTTAATCTCCACTTACACTGCACTAACCCCAGCGCAAGGATTGCCGACGTATTCCGAATCCGATGTTATCCCAAACATTAATCTGAAACCTGAGCAAAGTCGTTCATTCGAAGCCGGAACTGAACTAAAATTTCTTGGTGGCAGAATTGGTCTTGATTTCACCTACTATCAAACACGTAGTGAAAATCAAATCTTAAGGGTACCGCTTACTATTTCAACCGCCTACAATTCGAGAATTATCAATGCCGGATTAATTGAAAATAAGGGAATTGAAGTCATACTCAACACGATTCCGATACAAACGGATAATGGATTCCAATGGTCGATGGATATCAATTTTTCAAGAAACAGAAGTCAGGTTCTGGAATTATACAAAGATCCTGAGACCGGCCAGGAAATTAAAAATTATGTGATGGCTGATCGTTATGTTACGGTAGAGGCGCGTGTCGGGGAGCGTATGGGTGATATGTATGGTATTGGATATTTGCGGGTCAGCGATGATCCAGCAAGTGAATATTACGATCCAACTGGCCAGCATGTTGGCGAAGTTGTGTACAATACCCAAGGCAAACCGCTACCCACTCCATCCAAAATAAAATTAGGAAACTACAATCCAGACTGGATGGCGGGTATTTATAACACATTTACCTATAAAGGACTGAACTTTGGATTCCTGTTTGACATCCGTTATGGCGGTAAAATTTATTCGCATACTCAAACCGTTGGAAGGGAAGGCGGTATTATCGATGAGACCCTTGAAGGAAGGGCCAATGGTTATGACTTAAGCCTGGAGGGAAATGGCGTTATTGGGACTGGTGTCGTTCCTGTTAGAAATGGTGAGGGTCAAGTTACAGGATACCCACCTAACGATGTACAAACTTTCAGCACGTGAGTGGCATTCAACGATTACCCTGGGACGAAGTCTCATTGAAGGTATGATGTATGATGCGTCTTTTGCTAAACTGCGCGAAGTACAAGTTAGGATATACACTGCCCAGCACGATTCTTCAAGGATTCCCGATTCGTGATGTTAACATTTCTTTCGTGGCAAGGAATCTCTTTTTGTGGACGGATGCTCCGCACATCGATCCCGAAACAGCCTCATCCGCCGGTGGTACAATCATTCCGGGAGTGGAGTCAGTTGCAATTCCTTCTGCCCGCAGTTATGGTTTTAACTTAAGCTTCAAGCTTTAAAAATTTATCAGTATGAAAGCCAAGACATTAAAAAAATATAAAATAGCTCTCCTTTCCATTTTTCTGGTAGGATGTACCGGTGATTTTGAGGAAGTCAATACGAATCCCAATAATCCTATAGTCGCGACACCGAACTTATTGTTAACCGGTGTCGAAAGGGATATGATGACTGAAGTTTTAAATGAAGCCTGGGGTATTGGTAATATCGTTATTCAGCAAACCGCCAAGAATCAGTTTGTGAATGAAGACCGTTACCTATGGGGTGAATTAAATAGAATTTGGAATGCAGTGTATGACAATATGCGCGACGTAAACAATATTCTCATTCGTGCAGAGGAAACCGAGCAGCCTAACTACACAGGCGTCGCATTGGTCTTAAAATCCTGGATGTTTTCGTTGGCAACCGATTGTTACGGTGATGTACCATATTCCGAAGCATCCCAGGGAAAGACCGGAATGTTGTTTCCTAAGTACGATACACAAGAGGAAATTTATAATGGCATACTCAGCCGATCTATCGGAAGCTAATACTTTACTGGATGGCGCAATCAACGTGAGTGGTGATTTAATTTATGGTGGCGATGTAAAAAAATGGCGCAAGCTGGCGAACTCGTTACGTTTGCGTTATCTGATGAGAATTTCCGATCGTAGAGATGTATCTGCCGATATGAAAGCCATTCTAAATGATCCCACAGGCAATCCGATTTTTGAAAGCAACGCAGATCATGCTGTGTATAGCTACCTGTCAAGTTCGCCCAATCAATTTCCTTTATTTTCTTCGACGGATTGGATCTTTCAATGAATTTCGCGCGAGCAAAACTATGGTGGATTATTTGCAAGGCTTGAGTGATCCGAGGCTCTTTATCTTCTTTCGTCCGACGCCTGCAACGGAAGAAACCCCTTCTACTGCTGACGACAAATATGATGGAATACCCAATGGGTTGGACGACGTGGTTGCACAAACCTACAATGGGGGACAACAGTATCAGGCGCGGATTGGTCCACTTTTTTATGAAGCAGGCAAATTCAACCAAAGGAATACAGGTTGCAAAAGGTGTTATCATGACCTATGCCGAACTGCAGTTCCTACTTGCAGAAGCAAGGGAGAAAGGAATTATTGATATCGGAACTGCAGAAACATACTATACTCAATGGAATCAATGCATCGTTTAATTATTATGGGGTCACTCCCGAGGCCGCTTACTTTACTCAAGCCAAAGTTGCTTATACAGGAACTGCCAGCTGAAAAATTGGAGAAAATTGGAAATCAAAAATGGGTAGCGTCATATTTTCAAGGAGTTGAAGCATGGTTCAATTGGCGAAGAACAGGGTATCCAAAAATTTTACCGTCGGTGGACAATCAAAACGACGATAGAATACCCGTACGGTATATTTATCCAAGAATCGAACAATCGCTCAATTCACCAAACAGAGATGCGGCAGTGGCAAGGCAAGGTGCTGACGATATTAATACCAGAGTTTGGTGGGATGTCAATCCAAATTAAAAATATCATGACAGGAGAGTGGTGAACATTCTCCTGTCCTTAAAACTATTCTATGAAAAACATACTGTTTATCCTGCTGATTATTTTCGCTGGCAATGCCTTTAGCCAATCGTTAAAAACTGAGAACATCATCTTGATCACGCTGGACGGAATGCGGTGGCAGGAAGTCTTCAATGGTGGCGATTCGTCTTTCATGCGTCAGCAAAAATATCTTAAGGATGGAAAAATTAAAGGAGAAATTTTGGCGAAATGATCTCAACGAAAGGCGAAAGGCATTGCTTCCTTTTTTCTGGAATACGCTGGCAACAAAAGGCCAGCTCTACGGAAATCGTGCGCTGGGATGTAAAGTAAACGTGAGCAACAACCAGTGGTTTTCTTATCCTGGCTATAGCGAAATACTAACAGGACATGCCGACAATGAACGAATCCACAGCAATGATAAAATATATAATCCTAACACCAACGTTCTGGAATTCATCAATTCGCAGAAGGCGTTCAGCGGCAAGGTCGCCGCATTCTCTTCCTGGGATGTGTTTCCTTATATTATCAATGACAAGCGAAGCGGAGTGATGGTTAGTGCTGGCCTGGTGGAAGCCAAGGGCAAGAATCTTAGCGAACGGGAAAAAACAATAAATGAAATAATGATGCGTGTACCTAATCCGTTGGGCGATGTGCGACTTGATGCGTTCACATTTTATTATGGTCTCGAATACATGAAAAAGAATAAACCGCGGGTGATGTATTTTGCGTTTGATGAAACGGATGACTTTGCACATGGTGGAGAATATGCCGCCTATCTCAATTCAGCGCACAACACAGACCGGTTGATTGAGGAACTTTGGAATTTCATTCAAGCGGATCCGGCTTATAAAAATAAAACGACCATGATCCTGACCTGTGATCACGGCCGGGGTACTAACGCAGAAGACTGGAAGCATCATGGTATAGAAATAAATGCCGCCGACCAGATATGGATGGGGGTGATTGGACCAGATACGCCTGCTAAAGGAGAAGTGAAGGGCGAATGTCAATACTATCAAAACCAGGTTGCACAAACCATGGCTGCTTTCTTAGGATTGCAATTTAAATCGGAGAAGACCGTTGGCGAGGCAATGTACATAATGCTAAAATAGTTCGAGGTTCGAAGTTCGAGGTTCGAAGTTACGCACGGATAGCGCAATCGTGATAGCGCTACTCCGTGCGCAACTTCGAACTTCAAACTTCGAACTTCGAACTAATCGCCCATACTGAAGACGATCGGCTGCACCATTTTCACATTGACAGGGCGGCCTCGTTGTTTTCCAGCAGTCCACTTCGTTAATGCTATTACACGCTTCGCTTCTTCATCGCAGCCGTAGCCAATTCCTTTGATGATTTTGAAATGGCTGAGTTCTCCTTTGTCATTGACGGTAAATTCAACGAACACTTTGCCATTTGCACCAACACGTTGCGCCTGTTTTGGGTATTTGAAATTTTTGGTCAACGTTTTATAAAACGTAGCCCATCCGCCGATTGGCTCTGGCATTTTCTCAACTACTCTGAAGGTGTCAGGAGGGGCTATTTCTGCTGGTAATTCAACGCCTCCGAAGTCAATTGGATCAAATTGACCTTGATCAATAGGACGTGCTCACTTTCCGGTCCAGTCAGCGCTGATACTGGTTTAAAATTCGTAGCGATGGGAACGGAAACTTTTATTTTTTTGCTTTGGGTATTTCAATTTTCTTGAACACCGTTGGACGCGAATCCGTCTGAGAGTTCGCCTAAACATGAGGCATCTAGAATTGGCGTAGCCTTTGATTTCAGACAACGCAGCCGCACATTCAAAGACACCTCTTTTTTTACTTGGACATAATTTAAGTTTAGGTAAATAAGAACCGCGCAGTCACTAAGCGTTCACGAATGCTTCAGAATCCTTGAATTTCGAAGTTTCTGAAGTTCTTTGTTCGAAGCCTTATGCAAATGTGCCAAGCGTGAAACCTAGTGCCGAACTCGAACAACCTCGAACCTCAAACTTCGAACCTCGAACTATTTAACCGAGAATTTATAAATAGTTTGTGAAGTATAAACGTCACCAGGATTTAAAACTGTCGAAGGAAAAGAAGGCTGGTTTGGTGAATCGGGAAAGTGCTGTGTTTCCAGGCAAAGGCCAAAACGTTTGGTGTACACGGTGTTAAATCTTCCAGTAACACTTCCATTCAAAAAGTTTCCAGAGTAAAATTGAACACCTGGCTCTGTGGTAAATACTTCCATGAAACGGCCACTGGTCGGATCATAAACAGTAGCTTTAGGAGATCGGTCATCAGTACCATCAAATACCCAGCAATGGTCGTATCCGCCGCCATACTGCAGCTGTTGATCCTTATCATTGATTCTTTCGCCGATGACGGTTTCGTTGGTAAAATCAAACGGAGTTCCTTTTACATCTTTGAATTCCCCCGTTGGAATTAACCCTTTGTCTACCGGAAGAAATTTGGAAGCGGCTATGGATAAGGTATGGTTTAGAATATCAGTTTTTGTATTACCGGATAAATTAAAGTAGCTGTGATTGGTGAGATTGACGACTGTTTTTTTATCGGTTGTGGCCTTGTAATCAATTTTCAATTCATTGTCATTGGTCAAAGTATAGGTCACTTCGGTTTGTAAATTGCCGGGATATCCTTCCTCTAAGTCCTTGCTGGTATAGGTAAGTTTCAGCACCGCGCCTTCAGGTGTATTATAGTTATCACCGGCCCAGACAACCTTATCAAAACCTTTGAGGCCACCATGTAGATGATTTTCTCCATTGTTTACCGCCAGATTGTAAGTCTGGTCATCCAATTTGAATTTGCCCTTTGCAATACGGTTGCCATACCTGCCAACGATGCATCCAAAAAAAGGATTGGATTTAACATAACTCGAGAGCGAATCGAATCCCAAAACAATATCCTCAAAGGTTCCATTTCTATCTTCCGTTTTGATCGACACGATAATACCGCCATAATTCGTAATGGTTGCTACCGTACCTGCTGTATTGGTAAGCGTATATAGGGAGATTTCTGTGCCATCTTCAAGTTTACCATAAGCAGACCGCGTTATCGTCGCCTCAGGTGCTGAAACCGAATCGGTTAGCGTATCGCTGGATTCCTGGGTTTTTGGTTTACAGGTTGTGAAAAGAATTGCAAGGGTAAATACCATCAGCAAGGAGAAGGCAGAGTTTTTCATGGGTGACAAATATTGGAGGTTGGTTTGTTTAGTATTTTCAATTTTAAATGTACTATCACGGTACGATTAATCCTATTTGGTTCAGTTCGACCTAAAGTTTTAAAATTCCTGTGCCGTCTTTGATCGATACAACATAGGTATTCATTTTGACGCCGAACTTTTTCTCGTAAGCCTGGCACATTTTGGTTATAAAGTCCTTCAAGTCCGAATCCAGCACAAAATTGATGGTGCATCCACCAAAACCTCCTCCCATCATTCGCGCGCCAAGGACCCCGTTTATTTTTTTGGATTCTTCAACAAGAAAATCAAGCTCTTCGCAACTTACCTCATATAGCTCGGAGAGTCCTTTGTGTGTCTCGTACATTTTTTTTCCAAACGACTGAAGATCATTTTTTTCCAGATCTTTGGAAGCATCTAACACCCGTTCATTTTCCTGAATGACGTAGCGGCACCGGTTATAAACTTTCTCAGGAAATTCCGTCTTATAGTCCTCAATCATGGGGAGCGTTACGTCGCGCAGACTCGAGACCTGAGGATAATGTTTTCTGATGATCTGAACACCTTGTTCGCATTCTGCTCTTCGGGTGTTGTATTCAGAACTGGCCAATGAATGTTTTACCATCGAATCACATAGAACAATGGAACATTCCTTCAGGTTAACGGGAAAATAGCGATACTCCAGTGAGCGGCAATCCAATACAAAAGCTTTGCCCGAAAGTCCCATCATACTGGAAAATTGATCCATGATTCCGCATTTCACGCCGGCATAATTATGCTCCGCCCATAGTGCTATGGTAATTAACTGCATCTTCGGTATGTCAAATCGATGAAGGTGATTCAGGGCAAATGCAAAACTACATTCAAGCGCTGCCGAAGACGAGAGGCCGGCACCTGTCGGTACATCTCCATCGATAACACAGTTGAAGGATTTGACCACCTTCCCTTCGTCCATAAACTTTCGAACAACACCTAATAAATAATTAGCCCACAACGGGGATTTTACCTTTGCAGGATCCGAGGTGTGGAAAGAAAAGAATTCATTGTGCTTCACTGAATAAAGGGTCGAGTGGTCATCGATTGAAAAATCGATGGCAACGACAATATCGCGGTCAATGGCTGCTGGCATCACATACCCTTCATTATAATCGGTGTGCTCTCCAATAAGATTGATACGACCTGGTGATCGTACCAAAATAGGTTGGGAATCAAATAGTTCTAAAAATTTAGAATAAACGCCTTTGGGGTTGAAATGAGTTTTGGTTTCCAATGCGGTTCAAAAGTTAGCGTGCAAATTTATCAGAAGATTGCGAAATTAGAACGTAAGGAAGGATTATATTGAACCTAACTATCGGGGAAATGTTACTAAGATAACCTCAACACCTAGAACCCCAACACTTCAACACACAAAGCATGAAATGGTCTGACGTCATAAACTACGCAAGTAAAGGTAATCCTGCTCCCGACAAAAGAGTTGAAAAGTCGGATGAAGAATGGAAGAATGAACTTACCCCGGATGAATTTCGGATTACCCGAAAAAAAGGAACGGAACGCGCCTTTACCGGCGAATATTGTGAGGCTCATGAGCCGGGCCTGTATGCCTGCCGTTGTTGTGGTACGCCGCTTTTTGATTCGGGTCAAAAATTCGAATCAGGGACAGGCTGGCCAAGCTTTACCGAACCGGTAAAGGACAATGTAATTCAATACGAAAAGGATTCTGCCTATGGAATGACGCGGATAGAAGTGATGTGCAATGTTTGTGATTGCCATTTAGGGCATGTATTTCCGGATGGTCCGGCGCCGTCGGGTCTTAGATTTTGCATTAATTCTGCTTCTATCAAACTCATAGGATAGACTAAAGGAGATGCGATTTTTGAGTTCCAATAATTTCACGACATGAATCGAAAACTGGAAGGACAAATAGCATTGGTCACGGGAGCAAGTTCGGGCATCGGTGCCGGGGTTGCCAAGGCGTTAGCAAAGGAAGGCGCGGCCGTCGCCATAAACTATTCTTCCAGTGAGGAAAAGGCTAAAAAAGTTTGTGATGAAATTCAACAAGAGGGCGGAACTGCCCTGATGATTAAAGGGGACGTTAGCAAGGAAAATGAAGTACTGGCGATGTACGATGAGCTTTTCAAACAGTTTGGCACCATAGATATTTTGATCAATAATGCCGGATTGCAAAAGGACAGTAAGTTTCATGAAATGTCGCTGGATGAATGGAATCGTGTCATCGGGGTAAATCTTACCGGTCAGTTTTTGTGCGCAAGGGAAGCAATAAAAGAATTTTTAAGAAGGGGAGTCGTGCCATCAAAGTCGAAGGCAGCAGGAAAAATTATTTGCATGAGTTCTGTTCATGAAGTGATTCCATGGGCGGGACATGCTAATTATGCCGCATCAAAGGGCGGCGTGATGATGTTGATGAAAAGCATGGCACAAGAATATGCTCCCATGAAAATTCGAGTGAATAGCATTGGTCCTGGGGCGATAAGAACACCAATCAATCACGCCGCGTGGCAAACGCCGGAATCCTACAATCAGTTGTTAAAACTCATTCCCCAAAAAAGAATAGGCGAAGCAGAAGATATTGGAGGTGCAGCCGTATGGTTAGCCTCTGACGACGCGGACTACGTAAACGGCATTACGCTCTTTGTCGATGGCGGCATGCTCTTGTACCCGGGATTTGAGGACAATGGTTGAAGTGTGTTTAGGTGTTTGAGTGTTTGAGTGTGGTTTAGCGTTACGAAAGGATTTACGTCAAATACAGACTATTTTAGCGATGCGCATCGATATTAGACGCGCCAACGACTACAACACTTAAACACTTAAACACCTAAACACTTCATGAACAAAGAGAAGCTCCGCCTAATTGAAGACCGCGATAAGAAAAAAAATTGGCGCAAGTTTGGTCCTTATCTTACGGAACGGCAGTGGGGTACGGTACGCGAGGATTATAGCGCGCATGGAAATGCCTGGGAATATGTGTCACACGATGCTGCGAGAAGCAAAGCCTATCGTTGGGGCGAAGAAGGGATCGGTGGTATAAGTGACGATCATCAATTGTTGAATTTTGCCGTTGCGTTTTGGAATAAAAAAGATCCTATTCTGAAAGAAAGAATTTTCGGTCTGACCGGAAATGAGGGAAATCATGCTGAAGACTGCAAAGAGCATTACTACTACCTGGATAGTACGCCCACGCATTCATACATGAAGATGTTATACAAATATCCGCAGCAGGAATTTCCTTATAACACCTTGGTACAGGAAAACAGAAGGCGGGGAAAACTCGATCCTGAATTTGAGTTGATCGATACCGGTGTTTTCAACGACAACAAGTATTTCGATGTATTTATTGAATATGCAAAAGCAGATACAGATGATCTGCTGATAAAAATTACTGTTCACAACCGTGCCGCCGAAAAGGCTGAGTTACATGTGCTTCCTCATATTTGGTTTCGCAACACCTGGTCATGGGGGTATGATAGTTATAAGCCGGAAATGTATCTGGAGGATGAAGGTTACATTATGATTAATCATAGCGAGATCGGTAATTACCATTTCTTGGCTGACGAAAAACACAGTGCACTTTTTTGTGAAAACGAAACAAATTCGCAGCGGTTGTATAACAATTTTAAGGAAGGCACCAGTAAGGATGGGATCAACGACTTTCTCATCCATGGAAAAAAGGAAGCTATTAACACGCATCACAAGGGAACCAAGGCTGCATTCAATTATGAATTGAAAATTCCGGCAGGCAAGTCAAAAACCATCAAATTAAGATTGTCCTCGGATTTTTATTCCGATCCCTTCAAGGATTTTGATCAAATCTTCAAAGACCGTATAAAAGAGGCGGATGAATTTTTTGAGGACATTCAAACGAAAATTACAGAAAAGGACAAAAAAGATATTCAACGCCAGGCTATTGCAGGAATGCTGTGGAGTAAACAGTTTTTCTATTATGATGTAGCCCAATGGTTAAAAGGAGATCCTGGACAGCCTCCACCACCTCCGGAGCGGAAAAATGGACGCAATAGCGAGTGGATGCATCTGAACAATGCGGATATTATTTCTATGCCTGACAAATGGGAATATCCCTGGTATGCGGCCTGGGACCTGGCATTTCATACAATTCCCCTGGCTATAGTCGATCCGGAATTTGCAAAACATCAATTGAAATTGCTTACCAAAGAGTGGTACATGCATCCTAATGGTCAGCTTCCTGCTTACGAATGGGCATTTGGAGATGTGAATCCGCCGGTTCACGGCTGGGCTACTTGGCGGGTATATAAGATCGATCGGGATATACAGGGAAAAGGAGATCGCGCATTCCTGGAGGAGGTCTTCCATAAATTACTATTGAATTTTACCTGGTGGGTAAATAAAAAAGATAACAACGGCAACAACATATTTCAAGGTGGCTTTTTGGGAATGGACAACATCGGTGTCTTCGACAGAAGCAGCAAATTGCCGACCGGCGGATTTATTGAACAATCGGATGGAACAAGCTGGATGGCCATGTTTACGTTGAACATGCTCAGGATGTCTTTGGAGCTTGCGAAAGAAAATCCCACCTATCAAAGCCTGGCAACTAAATTTTTTGAGCATTTTTTATACATCGCCGGTGCCATGGCAAATGTTGGAAACGAGGGTATCAATCTTTGGGATGAGGAAGATGAATTTTTTTATGACGTGCTTCACACGCCGGATAACCACCGACTAAAAATGAAAGTGCGGTCGATGGTAGGATTAATACCATTGTTCGCCGTGGAAGTTCTCGATCAGGAGTTGTTTGATTCCATGCCAAAATTTACCAAACGCCTCCAGTGGTTTTTATTAAACCGACCCGATTTGGCGAATCTGATTTCGCGATGGACTGAAAAAGGGAAAGGCGAAAGGCATTTACTGTCACTTTTGCGTGGCCACCGTATGAAGAAATTGTTAAAAAGAATGCTGGATGAATCGGAATTTCTTTCCAGCTATGGAATTCGGGCATTGTCGCGAAAACACCTGACTGATCCTTATAAGCTATATGCCAATGGTAGCGAATTTGTCGTCAAGTATACGCCCGGTGAGAGTGATACATCCCTATTTGGAGGAAATTCCAATTGGCGTGGACCAATTTGGTTTCCCGTCAACTTTCTCCTAATTGAGTCCCTCGAACGTTTTCATCACTATTATGGAGACGATTTCAAGGTAGAACATCCCACAGGATCAGGAAATTATAAAACGTTGCAGCAGATTGCTGATGATTTGTCGGACCGACTGATCAATATTTTCAAAAGAGATCAAGATGGAAGACGACCTGTGTTCGGAAACTGTGATTTGCTTCAGAACAACGAACATTTTCGGGATTACATTTTTTTCTATGAATATTTTCACGGCGACAATGGAAGAGGCGTTGGAGCAACCCATCAGACTGGGTGGACCGGACTAGTGGCCAAATTAATACAGCCCAGAAAATGATTTAGCAATAGATCATTGATGATATTTGTAAAGCGTAATGGAACGCAGAGTCCCTTGCGAAAGTTTTGTCTTGGGGCCTTGTGGCAAAGTGTCTTACTCGTTGTCGTTTAACCTGAAATTTTTTCAACAATGAAATTCGACAAAAAAGTTCTCTCTGATTTTGGAGTTTCTCAAAGCCTGGAATGGATCGAAACCAACGGATTGGGTGGTTATGCCAGCGGAACAGTGTCGGGTGCGAATTCCCGTCGATATCATGGATTATTGGTTGCTGCGACTGTACCGCCTGTAGGGCGAATGAACGTCCTCTCAAAACTAGATGAAGCCATCATCGTAGCAGAAGAAAGGTATGATCTCGGTACCAATCAATATCCTGGAGTAATTCATCCACAAGGATATAAATTTCTAAAAAGCTTTGAGCGGGATTTGTTCCCACAATTTTATTTTGAGGTAAATGGTATAGAAATTAAAAAAACGATCGCAGCAATTCATGGCGAGTCTACAACGGTTGTTTTGTACGAGATAATGGAAGCGCCTTTATCGTTTGACTTCGAATTGTTGCCTTTATACGCCAGTAAAGATTTCCATCATATTTCCTATGCGAATGATTTCATCAGTCAGCAGTACATCTTTGAAGATGGCGTTTTCAGAACAATGAATTATCAGGGCTGTCCTGAGTTATTTATTGCCGTGCCTCAATCTGAATTTACAGAGTCGAAAGGATGGTTTTACAATTTTGAATATTCAGTTGAGCAGGATCGCGGTTTAGATTATCGGGAAGATTTGTATACCCATGGAGTTTTCTCCCTCGAATTAAAAAAAGGAGATAGGCTTGGAGTAATTATTTCTACCGACGACCCAACGGGGAAAGATGCATTCCAGCTTTTCGAAATGGAAACGGAAAGGCGCTTGGCATTAGTGGAAAAATTTCCGTTAAATGAGTCGCTGAGATCGTTGGTGCTGGCAGCCGATCAGTTCATTGTAAAAAGAGGCGACCATAATACCATTATTGCAGGTTACCATTGGTTTGCGGATTGGGGGAGGGACACTATGATCTCGCTTCCTGGACTTTGTTTGGTGACGGGTCGACAAGAAGACGCAAAGGAAATTCTTTTGCAATTCTCGGAATATGTAACGGAGGGAATGTTACCAAATCGATTTCCTGATCATGGTGAGGTTCCTGAATACAATACCATTGACGCTACACTTTGGTTTTTCAATGCTATTTATTATTACTATAAACATACCGGTGACAAAGATTTTGTAAAACAAATGCTTCCGGTTTTAAAAGATATTATAGAATGCCATTACAAAGGGACGCGTTACAACATCAAGGTTGATCCTGGGGATGAATTATTGTCGGGTGGAAGTGATGGAGTTCAGCTCACGTGGATGGATGCAAAGGTGGGAGATTGGGTGGTGACACCACGCCGGGGAAAAGCCGTGGAAATAAATGCGTTATGGTATAATGCCTTGTGCACGTTAGGTGTTTTACTCGTGGAAGTGGATAGTGCTAGCGAGGCCGAAACGTACGGTGCAAAGGCCCGAAAGGTGCGCGAGAGTTTTAACCGTTTGTTCTGGAATAAGACCCAAAATTCTCTCTACGATTTTATAGATGGTGACATTAAGAATGATGAGCTGCGGCCGAACCAGGTTTATGCATTAAGTCTTCCATTTCCATTGTTAGAAAAAGACCGGGCAAAAAAAGTTTTCGAGACGATCACAAAATTTCTGTTGACTCCAAAGGGGCTGAGAAGCCTGGCGTCTCAATCAAAAGATTATAGGCCTTCGTACGGAGGAAATGTTTGGAGTCGTGATGGCTCTTATCACAATGGGACGGTATGGAGTTATTTAATTGGTCCATACCTTGATGCATTGTTTTACGTCAAAGGAGAAAAAGGTAAAGAGCAAGCGGCAGATATTTTGCAGAAATTTCTGGAACAGCTTTATGAAGCCGGCGTTGGGACAATATCGGAAATTTTTGATGCTGAATTTCCATTTAAAGCCCGCGGTTGTATAGCGCAGGCGTGGGGCGTGGGGGAGGCGTTGCGTGTTGGTATCGAGTACGATTTATTTGAACATCTCGAGAAGGAAGAATCTATCCCCCAACATATGTAAATGGCGTAATGGATTTCAAACGTTTTTTTATTTCGTCGTTTACGGCAAGGCTATCGATAAAATCCGTCATGCTTTGTTGTGTTATTTTTTCGTTTTTACGGGTCAGGGCCTTCAAGGCTTCATAAGGATTTGGGTATCCTTCTTTTCGTAAAATTGTTTGTATGGCTTCAGCAACGACGGCCCAGTTGTTTTCGAGGTCTTGTTTTATCGCAATTTCATTCAATTGAATTTTACTCAATCCTTTCATGATAGATTGGATCGCAACATACGTGTGAGCAATAGGGACACCGATATTTCGCAGCACCGTTGAATCCGTCAGGTCGCGTTGCAAGCGTGAGATGGGAAGTTTAGCAGACAAAAATTCAAAAATAGCATTCGCAAACCCCAGGTTACCTTCCGCATTTTCAAAGTCAATCGGATTTACTTTGTGTGGCATCGCGGAGGAGCCAATCTCTCCTTCTTTTATTTTTTGTTTGAAATATTCCATGGAAATGTATTGCCATAGATCCCGGCACAGATCGATGAGGATCGTATTAATACGTTTCAGCGCGTCGAACAATGCAGCCATGTTATCATAATGTTCTATCTGTGTCGTAGGAAAGCTGCGCACAAGTCCTAAATGGTTGCAGAAATCATCAGCAAATTTGTTCCAGTCGATATTCGGATAAGCAACATAATGGGCGTTTAAATTGCCCGTTGCGCCACCAAATTTAGCGGAGAACGGAACCGCTTTGACCTGATTTAATTGCTTTTCAATACGCGTGGCGAATACCATGATCTCTTTACCTACCCGCGTCGGCGAAGCGGGCTGTCCGTGTGTATGCGCAAGCATAGGCACATCTTTCCAATCCTTACCTATACCGTTGAGACGGCTCAGCAGACTTTCAATCTTTGGAAAGTACTCATCCTCAATGAAATTCTTAATCAGCAACGGTATAGCGGTATTGTTAATATCCTGAGAGGTTAATCCGAAATGAACAAACTCTTTGAAGGGTTCCAGTTTTAATGAATCGAATTCTTTTTTTATATAATATTCTAAGGCCTTAACATCATGGTTAGTGGTCTTTTCAATCTCCTTGATCTCTTCCGCTTTTTCCTCTGTAAAGTTCTTGAATATGCCCCGTAGGTCTTTCAAACGATATACTGGAAAATCATCCAACTCGGCCACGGAACCAGATAACGCGATGAGGTACTCGATTTCTACCTGAATTCGATATTTCATCAGCGCAAATTCCGAGAAGTAAGGTGAAAGGGGCTTTACGGTTTCAAAATATCGTCCATCGATGGGCGATATGGCGGTAAGGGGATTTAGCTCCACTGTAAGGTTTGTTAAATGTCAAAATTAATCGCTTATGCGAACAACCCAAAATTTAAATTATTAGTGACTACTTTTGTATCCCAATGAAGAAGAACAGGAATGCCTTATTTCTTTGTTGTAATAGCGTAAACATATAACGTAACTGACCGAACACGAATACACTTTTCAACGGATAACGAAAATCACACCCATGGCCTTTAGCTTTTTTAAAAAATCAGAGAAACCAAAGAAAGAAGAAACGCACAGCAGCGGCAGCAGTGGACCAAAGTACTATGATCTGCTGGTAAAAAATATTGTCCAGGAAACAAAGGACGCGATTTCGATTGTATTTGCCCATCCTGCTGCCGGTAAAATAAATTATAAGTCTGGACAATTTTTGACGCTGATTGTCAATGTGAATGGTAAAGAAGTTCGAAGGGCATATTCGTTATGTTCGTCACCATTTGTTGATCAGGATTTAGCGGTCACGGTAAAACGTGTTGAAGATGGTTTGATGTCCAATTGGCTCGCCGATAATTTGAAAGTAGGGTCTACGATTGAAGGTCATGGAACCTATAGGCAAGTTCACGACCGAGTACAAGCCTGACAATAAGCGCCATATCATTTTATTTGCCGGTGGATCCGGTATTACGCCCATGATGTCATTGATCAAGAGCACGCTGGTACAAGAACAAAATAGCATTTGCTCCCTGATCTACTGTAATCGGGATATTGATAGCATAATCTTCAAATCTGAACTTGAAAAATTAGAAATAGCAGACGAAGGGCGATTGCATGTGATCCATGTGCTCGACAATGCGCCGATGAACTGGCAAGGATATTCAGGGCTGTTGAATCACGATATGTTAACAAAACTTTTTGAACGCATTCCGGATTGGGGAATTGCAAAGACGACCTACCTGATGTGCGGACCGGAGGGCATGATGAAGAATGTTGAATCACTTCTGGACAAACGCAGTATTCCCAAGGAAAAGATATTTAAAGAAAGCTTTGTTCAAGGTACAATCAACAAAGAGGATAAAAAACAACCAGAAGTATCGGGCGAATCAAAGGCAAGGGAAGTAACCATTCGTTACGATGGACAGGAATATAAAGTTTTGGTTCCAGCCAATAAAGCCATTCTCGAAACTGCCCTGGATCAAGGTATTGACTTGCCATATTCCTGCCAAAGCGGACTTTGTACGGCTTGCCGTGGTAAAGCATTGTCTGGACAGGTAAAATTGGACGAGGAGGAAGGTCTTTCACAATCCGAACGGGCGGAGGGATATGTACTTACGTGTGTAGGCCATCCGTTAACGGATGATGTGGTGATTGAGATTGGGTAATGTGAATAAAACCCATCGACATCCATTTCTTGCCTTAATAGGTGCCCCTCAACAATACCGAGCGACATGCTTCACCGAAAACTGCGATCAGGATCCATTAAGTCTTCCTTGGTAAAGGGTTGTTCGTAATGAGTGTAACCTCCATTGATGAAAAAAAATAAGGGCACCTTGATAAAGCTTCTACGATATTTTCGGCATGTGAACGAGTGGCGGAATTAGATTGGTTGGATGTAGAAATTTTCTGGTATGGATAATAATAATTTGATACCTGACGAAAGAATTCCACGTATAATTCTGCCTTGAAGTTTTCTTTTCCGTCGACGGTAAATTCTGAAACAGCCAGGTTCCTGAAGCGCATAAGAAATCCCCCCTCAGACGAGACTAGATCCGACCGCGTGAGTAACTCCTCCACCTCTTTTAATCCAGGCAAATAAAATGAAGCAGAGTCTTTTTGGTTTTGCGACGCAATCTGAACAATACCAATTGTATTTTTGTCCTTTCTGACATCGACTACCTCGGATATTTTCACCGAAATGATTTTTGATTTAATTGAAAATTTGCCAAGGGAAATTTTACAAGTATCCTGGCACTTTGTAGCAAAGCCGCAGAGATGAAAACCGATCAATGAAATATTTTAGCATAGATAGCCTGCTCATCAATCCATCAAGATACTAAAAAGTAATTGCATACAAATCGTTTAAGTCACTTGGCACCTCAAATGAGTTTGCTAAGTCAAACAATTGTTCTACTACTGCTGCTGATGGTTAAATTTCATTTACGAACAGCGATGTAAATTCTTGCTACAATCGTAGCGGCTCAATTTTACATACCCACTGTATTTGTCAATGTGCGTATAATCCAATCACGGGATGTCAACATTTCCATGGTCGATGTAAAACCCGCACTAATTTTCTCAGCATTATGGCTTAATGGAACAACAGTACCAGCGCCTGGCACAAAAATACTACTCACGCGTGCCCTGCCGATTTTCGCATCGCGAATCTACCAGAGATGAGCCCGGGATTCTTAGCCTACCCCCTTCGCGATTGTACAATTTTGTTTTATAAGACAAAGGTTGTCTTATCTCAAACCTTAAAGATAAAACAATATGAAAAAGCAGCTCGTCCTCGTTTTAGCCATCGCTACACTTTCACTAACCAGCTGTGATGAAGGCCTACTATTACTCCTGCCTGGAAAAATGATGGTGGTGCAAAGCCTATTACCATTACTTCCTTTTATCCTGAGTCCGGGGAAGGCGGGATAGTAGTATCCATTTTTGGAGAAAATTTTGGCACATCAGTATCGGATAGCAACGTCACATTCAATGGTATAGATTCAGATGTCTTGCAAGTTCAGCCTGGAAAAATAACGGTACGTGTACCCTTGAATTTAGTGCAAGGTGATTACGAGATCAACTTATCTGCGCGCGGTCAAAGGGTTACTTCTACAACGAGTTTTAAGGTGACGGGTAGTGAAAAAGTGAATTGACCCGATCGTAAACAGTCATTGTCAAAATCACAGCAGATTATGATGGTTTTATGCTGAAAAATTTGTTACCTTTTTTATCCATACAACGAGACAAAATTAGAACGTCGTTACCGTACGACAAAGGATGAGGAAATAAGTCATGCCTTATCGCTGTGCTCTATTACTCTATCTACTAAATAGCAAAACTTTAAGCAAAAGGTAGGTAAACAAAAATCTATAGCGTCAATTTAGTAGAACGGAAAGATCGAACTAAGTAAATTTTATTGGCAAAGGGTGATTGTCTGATCGATTGACTCGCAGGAAGTATGCCTATGAAAACTTTTTCTTTAGCATGGATCACAAGTTCGCTGCTGCTCTTTAGTATGAGCGGAATAAGTTATGCGCAGCCTGACAACCTCCGCTTTGAGAATCTTTCTGGCCAGCGGGGCCTCCCTAAAAACGGAGTACAGAAGATCCTACAGGACCAGGAAGGCTTTATGTGGTTTGCCACGTATGAAGGCTTATATCGATTTGATGGTCATTCGGCTACCGTCTTCCAACACGATCCCAATGATCCGGAGCATACCCTGCAATCCAATATTATACATACCCTGCACGAAGATCGGAAGGGGCGCCTTTGGGCAGGCACCTCTATCGGCCTGGTTCAGGTCGACAAACGAACGGGAAAAGCCACCATGCATCAACCGGATTCTGCGATTGATTGGGATTATTAAGGACATTCTGGAAGATCAGCAAGGAATCTTATGGCTGGGGACGGCAGCAGAGGTATTGTCCGTTTTGATCCAGACACCAAGCAATTTGGCTTGTGTCCTTCTCCCAACGGGCAATTCAAGGGTATGGGTTACTTGCAACAAGATGATTCCGGTAGTTTATGGGCACTCAGTTCTGATGGTCTCTACCAGTTTCACCCAACGACGGAAAAGCTTGTTTTTTTTCCGATAATGACACCGAAGGGCCATCCATCCTTCAATCCCCATGTCGCTTTCCATAGATAGACAGGTATCGCGTGGGTAGGAACTCACGGGGATGGCTTGTTCCGGATGGATACCAGGACGCCAGGTCTATTCGTGGCCTACAATCCAGGTGGGGCAGTCCCTAAATTCATCTCTGAAGTTTACCACGGCGGCCGACCACCTGTGGTTGGCTACCAGTGAGGGATTACAACGAATTAATCCGAGAACCAACCAAGTCATCGATTACCACTATGAAGTTTCAACCACGTACAGGGACAGGTTGGGTAACCTGTGGGTGGGTACGGGTAATGGGGTTAGTAAAGCTGCTTTAAATTCCAGTCCATTCTATACGACTCCTGCCTCCAAGAAAATATATCCTCAATATTCTGGAGGATCATACTGGCACCGTTTGGGTGGGGAATAGTAAAAAAGGTTTATGCCGGTTTGACCGTACGACTCAGCGCATGATCCCGGTTACCGTAAACCCCGCCGATTCACGCAACAGCATCGAAGGTATGCAATGGCCCTTACTGGAAGATCAGCAAGGTCGATTGTGGGTCGGCACTGATACAGACAAAGGACTTTACCTCCTGGACCGTAAGACGGATCGGTTTAAGCGATATCGATTCAAAGATTAGTGTACGCGTGATGGCGATGGCCCCCACAGGTACAATATGGTTGGGCGGCGATACGGGCGAGATTGCCGCGTTTGATCCCGTAACGGAAAAGTTCACTTACTTCCCTTTGGAAGGATATTGGTTGCTAGGCAATCCTCGTGAGCCGGTCGGGTGAGGTCTGGGTCGCGTCATGATCGGCGGGCTTGATACGCCTCGACCCCACAACGGGTAAGTTTACCCGCTACACGCACAAATCCAGGCGCCGGAGGGGCATTCTCAACGATATATTTGCAATCTCTCTTTATGAAGATCCGGAAGGGATCATCTGGATTGGCACTCCTGAGGGAGGGCTCAACCGGTTGGACCCCCTCACCCAGGTTTTCACAAACTTCACAACCCGTGAAGGCTTGCCCAGTAATCAGGTGAACAGCATCATGGGTGACGAACGAGGGAATCTTTGGCTAGGTACCAGTCAGGGATTATGCCGGTTCAATTCCACTACCCACACCTGCCGGAATTTTGACGAGAGCGATGGTCTGCCCGATAATTTTTTCAATATTGGAAGTGTCTATCGACATAATGGCAAACTTTTTTTTGGTACTCGGAATGGGCTGGTCATCTTCCATCCGGATAGCATCAAAGAAACTACGAATACGCTTCCCGTTTATATCACCAGCTTAAAGGTGCGGGAAAAACCGATAGCCCTATCGTTAGATAAAAATTATTCACTAGATAAAAATATTGAATTGCCCTATCAGGAGAATTTTCTCTCCTTTGATTTTACCGCCATCAATTACAGCTCCCCAGAGAAAACCCGGTATGCTTATCAGTTGGAGGGAGTAGACCCTGACTGGGTTCCTAGCGGAAACCGGCGGTTTGCCAACTATACTGATTTAAGCCCTGGTAGCTATACCTTTCGAGTGAAAGCATCCATCGATAACAAGGTTTGGAATGAAGCAGAAGCAAACATTAAAATACTTATTCATCCGCCTTGGTGGCAGACCTGGTGGGCCTATGGTTTGTATGCCTTGTTAGGCATCAGCGTATTGTTTGGATTGATTCACTATTCTGTTTCCCGCGAAAGGCTCAAGAGCGATTTGAAACTCAAGCGAATTGAAGCAGAGAAGATGCATGAGGTAGACCAACTCAAGTCTCGCTTCTTTGCAAACATCTCTCATGAATTCCGAACTCCGCTTACCCTGATCTTAGGTCCATTAGAAAATTTCTTTCACGCGAAACGAATCAGGATAAACCGGTCTACCAGGCAATGCAGCGCAATGCCAAACGCCTGCTTCATCTGGTCAATCAACTGCTGGACTTATCGAAATTGGAGGCGGGAAATATGCGACTGGAAACAAAACCAGCGCTATTATTACTTTTCTCAAGGCGATTGTATTTTCTTTTACTTCCCTGGCTGAAAGCAAACAGATCCAATATCATTTTCAATATCCCACTGACAATCCTGTGCTTTATTTTGATGCCGATAAACTGGAAAAGATAATCACCAACCTGCTCTCCAATGCTTTTAAGTTTACACCAAAAGGTGGAGAAGATTACAGTATCAGCCTCCTTGCTGCAATCAGAAGATCACAGCCATTTCACTAATGTCAGAAAAGCTAATCAATCATCGAAGTAAGTATGCTGGAGATGAAGGTGCAGGATAATGGTGCAGGCATATCAAAAGATCAGCTTACAAAGATATTTGACCGTTTTTACCAGACCGATACTTCCCATACAAGGGAGCAGAAGGAAGTGGTATAGGCCTGGCGTTGGTGCGGGAACTGGTAGAACTACACGGGGGAGAAGTAGTGGTAGAAAGCCAGCCTGGAGAAGGCGCCTGCTTTACTGTACGCCTGCCGTTATTGGTAGCGGATTTTGAGGAGATAGCCATTGTTGAAAATACTGTGGAAAGAGACGAACAAAGTGTCACCCCACTCAATGATGGCGGATACGAAGTTGACAATTTATCGGAGCCCGTAACAGAAGGTGCTCCTTTGATTCTGATCGTGGAAGACAACGCAGACATACGTCATTTCATACGTGAAAGCCTGCATCCCGACTATAAGGTTATGGAAGCAGCCGATGGAGCAGCAGGGATATAGGCTGGCCGTTGAAACTATACCTGACTTGATCCTTAGTGATTTAATGATGCCAAAAATGGATGGTGTGGAGCTTTGCCGTAAGTTGAAGCAGGAAAAAAAAACAGATCATATTCCTATAATTATGCTCACCGCCAAGGCAAGCGGTGAAAGTAAGATAGAGGGATTGGAAACGGGCGCTGATGATTACATCATCAAACCCTTTGAGGCTGCTGAACTTTTGGCCCGCATCAAAAACCTGATTGAAGGTCGCAAGAAGTTAAGGGAGCGGTTTAGCCGGGAAATTACACTGCAGCCTGCCTCCATAGCCATTACTTCTATGGATGAGAAATTACTACAGCACGTCATGCAGATCATGGAGGAACATATGGCGGATTCGGATTTTGGAGTGGAGGCTTTCTGCAGGGAAGCAGGCATGAGCCGGACGCAATTGCATCGTAAACTCAAAGCCCTTACCGACCAATCGCCGGGAGATTTTATCCGTATTATGCGACTGAAAAGAGCCGCCGAGTTACTAACAAACCATGCGGGCAGTATCGCAGAGGTTGCTTTCATGGTAGGATTCAATGATCCTTCCTACTTTACCAAATGTTTTCAAAAGCAGTTTGGAAGAACTCCTTCTGAATTTACAGAGGCCTCTCATTGAGAAAGGAAACTGAAGTTAGCCTATGAAAACTTTTTCTTTAGCATGGATCACAAGTTCGCTGCTGCTCTTTAATATGAGTGGAATTAGTTATGCGCAGCCCGACAACCTCCGCTTTGAGAATCTTTCTGGCCAGCGTGGTCTCCCTAAAAACGGAGTATATAAGATCCTACAAGACCAGGAAGGCTTTATGTGGTTTGCCACGTATGAAGGCTTATATCGATTTGATGGTCATACGGCCACCCTTTTCCAACACGATCCCAACGATCCTGCCCATACCCTGCCATCCAATGCTATTACTGCCCTGCATGAGGACCGGAAAGGGCGCCTTTGGGTAGGCACCCCTATCCCCTGGTTCAGGTAGACAAACAAACGGGAAAAGCCACCATGCATCGACCCGATTCTACACAAGCGATTGGTTGGGATCTAGTCAAAGCCATCGTGGAGGATGAGCAAGGAATCTTGTGGCTGGGGACGGACAATGGAATTGCCCGTTTTGATCCAGACACCAAGCAGTTTGGCTTCCATCCTACCGGGGGAATTATATATCAATTACAACAGGGTGACTCCGGTAGATTATGGACTTTCAGGAAAGGTCTCTCCCAGTTTCACCCAACGACAGGAAAGTTCGTCTCTTTTCCAACCGTGACAGGGGAAGGCCATCACATCAGGGAACTCATGTCGCTCGAAATTGATACAGGCCAAGCGGCGGGATCGGCCGCACCAGTTCGGACGGCACGATGAAAAGCGCATTGATCGCCGGAACGCGTCCGCGCAACAGTCCCAACCCAATGCCGAGCACCGAGCCCGCCGCGAACGCGATGCCGACCCGCCACAGGCTGGCACCTATATGGGTCCAGATCTGAACACCCGGAGTAACCGCGCTGAATTATGTCCACGAAGCTGGTCGCTACCGCTCCCGGCGACGGCAGAATTGTCGCCGGCACCGCGCCCTGCATCGTGACGAAGGTCCAGAGCAGGAAGATCGTGAGCGGCGAGAGGATGGCCAGCGCCACATACTGCCGCCTTGCCCTGATCGCGGTGGAAGTCATGCGAGTCCACGGAAAATGAATATGGTCCAAATGAAACTGGTCCAAATGAAACTGGTCAATGTCGCATCTTGCGGTAGATGACCTCGCGCAGCCGGATGAATTCCGGATTGAGCCGGTTTTCGCTGGCGGCGCGGGGTTGCGGCAAATCGACGTTGAATTGCTCGTAGGCGCCGTCGCGCAGATCGGTCAGCAGGAAGATACGGTCGCCGACGAACACCGCTTCATCGATGCTGTGGGTCACGAACAAGATGGTGCAGCCGGTGCGATCCCGGATCCGCAGCGTCTCCTCCTGCAGCTGCTCGCGGGTCTGCACGTCGAGCGCGGAGAACGGCTCGTCCATCAGCATGACCCGCGGCCTCGCGGCGAGCACGCGCGCGAGCCCGACGCGCTGCCGCATGCCGCCGGAGAGATGATAGGGATAGTGGCCCTCGAAACCGGACAGCCCCACCAGCGCCGCCATTTCCTCGGCCACGCGTTGCTGGTCCGCCCGCGGGCGTCCGGCACAGCGCAGGCTGAAGGCGATGTTCTGCGCCACCGTCATCCAGTCGAACAGCGCGGCGGCCTGGAACACGACGCCGCGGTCGGGTCCGGGCCCGTCGATCTGCCGGCCGTCGACAAGTGCGGCGCCGCCGGTCGGCGTAAGGAAGCCGGCGATCATGTTGAGGATCGTGGTCTTGCCGCAGCCGGACGGGCCGAGCAGCACGACGATCTCGCCGCTGTGGATGTCGAACGTCGTGTTGCTCATGATCGTGCGGCCGTCGTAGCCGAACGACACGTGATCGAATTTGAGTACCGGGCTCGTCATCTCCGTGCGACTGGCACTCCCTCCCCCCGATCCGGCGATCACCGCCGCCGGATATTCCCGGCTTACTTGGACTTCGCCAGCAACTGCTGGATCGGGCCGGTGTTGAAGATGCCCGGCCAGTTGCCGGGCGCGCCCGGAATTCGCTTCTCGTCGACCAGGAACGCGGCGATCCCCTGCAGATGCTTCATCAGACGCGACTTCGTCTCTTTGCCCGGCGGTCCCATGAAGCCCGCGGTGAGGATATCCTCGAAATCCGGGTTCGTCGCCGATTGTCCTTCGATCAGCCCGTCGAACTGCTCGGACGTCATGGCGACCCGCTTGGCCTCGTACTGGCGAACGCCTTTCGGATTGGCCTTGTAGTCCTTCTGCGCCTGGCGCCAAGCGGTCAGGAAGCGGCGCACGGTTTCCGCATGCCGGCAACGAACGGCTTGCGCGCCACCCACACACCGCCGGTGATCATGTTGAGGCTCTTGGTCGAGGCGATCGGCCTTGCGCCCGCGCGCTCGATCACGCCGATGTTCGGCTCCCAGACGAAGGCGGCATCGATCTGCCCGGCCACGAAGGCCGCGGCATGTTCGCCGGCGTCAAGTTGACGAGCGTCATGTCGGCCGGCTTGAGCCGTTTGCGAGCGCCTGCAGCATGTGTAGTGGCTGGTCGATCCGATCGCGACGCCGATCTTCTTGCCCTTCAGGTCGGCGACCTTGGCGATGCCTTGGATTGGCCGACAGGCGCACGTTGGTGAGGTCAAGCCGCTCCATGAAACAGGATTTCGAGCGGAAACCGTTGGAATAGCCGGTCACGGCGGGAAATTCACCGCGACGTACGGATACCTCGCCAACGCGCTCTGGGAAGGCAAGCCGGTCGAGGGCGTGGTGCCGGACCTGGCGGCGGCCCTCGAGATCCAGCGCAAGGCGGTCGCCATCGACGCGTCGCTCGGCGCCGCGGTCGCGGCCGATCCGAGGCTGCAGCGGCAGGTGATGATCGACGGCATGGCCCTCGCCCAGCTCCTCGAGCAGGCAGGCGACCTGGCGGCGGCGCGCGCGCTCTATCGCGAAGGGCTGGACCGCACCGAGCGGTTGGCACGGGCCGATGCGGGCGACCTGCAGGCCCAGAAGGACCTCGCATGGGTCACCATGCGCATGGGCGTGCTGCTGGCCCGCGACGGCTCTCCGGGAGAAGCGCTGGTGACGCTCAGCCGCGCGGCAGCGTTGTTCGAGCCGATCCTCGCGGCCGATCCGACCAACACCAACACCACCTCGATGATGGCCGGCACTTCCGAGGGCTTCGGGAAGGCGCATGCGGCTCTCGGAGCCGATGGGAGCAGGTCGCCGGAACAGCGGCTGGGCCACTGGCGTGAGGCGAAGGCCCGTTTCCAGGACGCCCACGCGTTCTGGAAGGCGCTGCGGGACAAGGGCGGCGCCGTCGCGCGCGATGCCAGCAGGCCAGAGGAGCTGGCCGCCGAGATCGCGAACTGCGACACCGCGATCCGCGCGTTCGGCCCCCGCCCCGCCCGCTAGCCTGGCTGCGCTCCCCGGCCCGCTCGGCCGCAGGGGAGGACAGATTTACTTGCAGAAGGACGGCTTTCGGGTCTATCCTCACCAATGGCGCGGCCGACGTCCCCCTCCCTGCTGTGCCCTCCGGAGAGGTTAGGTTCGTCCAGGAGCGGCCGGTCACTTTCGGCGCGGTCCTGACCCATATCGGGACGACATACTTGACAAAGTAGAACTTTAGATCTAATCTAATGAAAGTGGCACGCGAGGTCGTCGACGTCTTGAAGAGCCGGGGCATCCAGCCGTCGGCCCAGCGGGTGGCGGTCGCCCAGCACATGCTGGACGCCCACGACCACCCCGCGCGGACGAGGTCTTCGCGCGCGTGAAGAAGCGCTTCCCCATGGTCTCCCGGGCCACCGTCTACAACACCCTCAATCTGTTCGTCGAGAAGGGCCTGCTGCAGCGCGCTGGTGCTGGCCGAGGGCAAGGTCGTCTTCGATCCCAAGACCGAGGCGCACCACCACTTCGTCGACGAGCAGACCGGGAGCATCCACGACGTCCCCTGGGAGGCGCTGAGGTGTCGCACGTCCAGGGCCTGCGGGGCTCGACGTGCGGGAGTACCAGGTGGTGCTGCGCGGCCGGCGGCGGGCGGCGCGGCGCCGGTAGACCTGGCAGCGGGGCCGTCTCTTTTTTTGGTCCTCGAGATTAGACGACATCTAACTTTAAATGAATCCAGTGACAGACTCTCCAAGACCTCGAAAGGAGAAGGAGTCGCATGTTGACCGTTGGTGACAAGTTCCCGTCCTTCACGCTGCAGGCCGTGGTGAGCCGCGAGAAGGGCAAGGAGTTCGCAGCGAGATCACCGCGACGAGCTATCCCGGCAAGTGGCAGGTCGTCTTCTTCTGGCCGATGGACTTCACCTTCGTCTGCCCGACCGAGATCGCCGAGTTCGGACGCCGCGAGCAGGACTTCCGCGACCGCGACGCCCAGGTGCTCGGGCGCGAGCACCGACACCCACTACGTCCACCTGGCCTGGCGCAACGGAACCACCCGGACCTGAAGGACCTGCCCTTCCCCATGCTGGCCGACACGAAGCGCGAGCTCTCGGCGGCGCTCGGCGTCCTCCACAAGGAGGACGGCGTCGCCCTGCGCGCGACCTTCATCGTCGACCCGCAGGGGATCATCCGCCACGTCGAGCGTCAACGACCTCTCGGTCGGCCGCAACGTGGACGAGGTCCTGCGCGTGCTCGACGCGCTGCAGACCGACGAGCTCTGCCCCTGCAACTGGAAGCAGGGCGAGCCGACCCTGGAGGCGGCGTGACATGGCGGCCCTCGACGCCGTCCGCGCGGCGCATCCCCGAGGCGGCCAAGGACATCCGGCTGAACCTGCAGTCGGTGCTGCAGGGCGGCGCGCTCAGCCCGGCCCAGCGCTGGGGCGTGGCGGTCGCCTCGGCGCTCGCCGCGCGCAACCCGGCGCTGCGCGAGGCGGTGCTGGCGGACGCGCCGGCGCAGGCGTGGACGCGGCGGTGGTCGAGGACGCCCGGGCGGCGGCGGCGCTGATGGCGATGAACAACGTCTACTACCGCTTCCGCCACCTGATCGGCAAGCCGTCTACGCGGAGAAGCCGGCGCGCCTGCGCATGAACCGCCTGGCCCAGCCCGCCTCGCAACAAGCGTCGACTTCGAGCTGTTCTGCCTGGCGGTGAGCGCCATCAACGGCTGCGAGAACTGCATGCGCGCGCACGAGCAGGTGGTGCTCGCGGGCGGGCTGACCGAGGAGCACGTCCACGACGCCGTCCGCATCGCGGCGACCATCAACGCCGCGGCGGTCGCCTCGAGATGGCAGACCTTCCGATGCCCGCAGCCGTCTAACCTCATTCACCGCAGAGGTCGCAGAGAGCGCAGAAGGGGATGTTCCTCTGCGTCCTCTGCGGCCTCGAAGGCTCGTCGCCCTCCGGCGATGGCGTTCTGGCACGGGACGACTCGGCCGCTCGCGCTGATCCATAATGGCTGCTCCGTGACCTCGCACTTCCTCCATCCCGCCGCGCGCGCCTTGACCCTCGCCCTGCTGCTCCTGGCCGCGGCCTGCGGCGGCGAGTCCGGCACCACGCCGACCGGGGCGTCGCTCGCCGTCGTCTCGGTCCAGCCTGCCGCGAACGCGCTGGGAGCGCCCGCGGACGCAGCGGTGACGGTGCGGTTCGATCGTCCCGTCGATCGCGCGTCGGTCAGCACGCGCACCTTCCATGCCTTCGGGCGCGGCAGCGGGCCGGCCTCGGGCCGCTACGAGTTCGGGGACGGCGACCGCGCGGTGACGCTCCGGGCCGGGCGCGCCTGGTCGGCCGGCGAGATGGTGACGGTCTTCCTTGGGCAGGGGATCCGGGCGCAGGACGGAACGCTCCTCCAGCCGGGCGGGTACTCGTTCCAGTTCTGGACGCGCAGCGCGCCCTCCGCCCTCGACTTCGAACAGCTCCAGGTGATGACCACCCGCGCCAGCCCGGGCGAGCGCACGCGGGCCTACGGCGGCCTGGCCACGGATCTCGACGGCGACGGCGCGCTGGATCTCACGATCGTGAACGAGGACAGCGCGGACCTGCGCGTCTTTCGCGGCCGGGGGGACGGGCGCTTCGAGGACTTCCTGCGCCCGCCCGCACGGGTCGGGCCGCGCGCCAGCCCCTCCGAGACCGCGGACTTCGACCTGGACGGACGCGCCGACGCCGCGGTCGCCAACATCGACGCGGACACCGTGTCGGTCCTGCTCGGCCGCGGGGACGCGACCTTCGCCCCCGCGCGCACGATCGCCGTCGGCCACTTCCCCGCGGCCTCGCGGTGCTCGACGCGGACGGCGACGGCGACGTGGACGTGGCCGTCGCCCAGTCGAGGAGCAGCAGCGTCTCGATCCTGCTGAACGACGGCGCCGGCCAGCTTGGCGGCGCCGGTCCGTTCGACGCCGGGAGCGACGGCGAGTGGGGCCTGGCCGCGGCGGACTTCACGGGCGACGGGCGCCTGGACCTGGTGGTGGGCGGGCAGGGCCGCCAGGCGGTCGTGCTGCGCTCCGAGGGCGACGGCCGCTTCACGCGGATGGCGCCGGTGGACGCGGGCGGCGAGGCTGGATGATGACCACCGGCGACGTCAACGGCGACGGCCTGGCGGACGTAGCGACCGTGAACTCCACCAGCAACAACGGCGCGATCCTCCTCGGGGACGGGCGCGGCGGGCTGCGGCGTGCGGGCACCTACACCGTCGGGCCCTTCACGCTCGCCACCGACCTGGCCGACCTCGACGGCGACGGCGACCTGGACTGGGTGCTCTCCAGCTACGGCGGTTCCTGGACCGTGCTGGCCGGAGATGGCCGCGGAGGCTTCAGCCAGGCCGCCGTGGTGCCCGCTTCGCAGGCGGCCTCGTGCGCGCTGCTGCTCGACTTCGACGGCGACCGCGACCTCGACCTGGCCCTGGTCGATGAAGAGACCGACGAGGTCCGCCTCCTCCGCAACCGCGGCCCGCGATGACGAGCGATTCGCGGCCGGCCAACCGCCTGGCGGGCGCCACCAGCCCCTACCTCCTGCAGCACGCCCACAACCCGGTGGACTGGTATCCCTGGGGCGAGGAGGCGCTGGCGCGGGCCCGCGCCGAGGACAAGCCGATCCTGCTCAGCATCGGCTACTCGGCCTGCCACTGGTGCCACGTGATGGAGCGCGAGTCGTTCGAGGACGAGGACATCGCCGCGCTCATGAACGAGCACTTCGTGCTGCGTCAAGGTGGACCGCGAGGAGCGGCCCGACCTCGACGACATCTACATGGCGGCCACCCTGGCCATGAACCAGGGCCAGGGCGGCTGGCCGATGACGGTGTTCCTGACCCCGGAGCAGGAGCCGTTCTTCGCCGGCACCTACTTCCCGCCCGAGGACCGCTACGGCCGGCCCGGGCTTCCCGCACGCTGCTCGAGCGCATCGCCGAGCTCTGGCAGACGCGACCGCGCCGGGCTGCGCGACGCAGGCGCGCGGAGGTCGCCGCGCTACCTGCGGCGAGAGCGCGCGCCCGCGCCCGGGCGGCGTCCGTGGGCGAGGCGGAGCTGCGCGCCGCGCCGCGACCAGCTCGACCGCGACTTCGACGCGCGCTGCGGCGGCTTCGGCCGCGCGCCCAAGTTCCCGCCCTCCGGCGGCGCTGTCGCTCCTCCTGCGCTGCCACCGGCGCTTCGGCGACGAGCGGGCGCTGGAGATGGTGCGCAAGACGCTGGACGAGATGGCGCGCGGCGGGATGTACGACCAGGTCGGCGGCGGCTTCCACCGCTACTCCGTGGACGAGCGCTGGCTGGTGCCCCACTTCGAGAAGATGCTCTACGACAACGCGCTGCTGGCGCGCGCGTACCTGGAGGGCTACCAGGTCACCGGCGACCCCTTCTACCGCGCGGATCGCCACCGAGATCCTCGACTACGTGCTGCGCGAGATGACCGTCGCCCGAGGGCGGCTTCTACTCCGCCACCGACGCCGACTCCGAGGGCGAGGAGGGCAAGTTCTTCGTCTGGACGCCCGAGGAGGTCCGCGCAGGCGCTGGGCGACGAGGAGGACGGCGCGGCGGTTCTGCGCGTACTACGACATCACGCGAGCGCGGCAACTGGGAGGGCACAGAGCATCCCCAACACGTCGCGCACCGGGCCCGCGGGTGGCGAAGTCGCCTGGGCGTCGAGCGCCGGACGAGCTGGAGGCGCGCTGGCCGCCGCCGCGGGCCCGGCTCTACGAGGCGCGCCTGAAGCGCGTGCCCCCCGGCGCTCGACGACAAGGTGCTCACGGCCTGGAACGGCCTCGATGATCGGCGCCCTGGCCGAGGGGTACCGCGTGCTCGGCGATCCGCCGCTACCTCGAGGCCGCCGACGCGCGCGGCCGCACTTCGTGCTCGACACGCTGCGCGCCGCGCGACGGCCGGCTGCTGCGCACCTACCGCGCGGGCAAGGCGCACCTCGCCGCCTACCTGGAGGACTACGCGTACCTGGCCGACGCGCTCATCGACCTGTACGAGGCCGGCGGCGCCGACGCGCTGCCTGCGCGAGGCCGAGCGCGCTGGCCGAGCGCATCGCGCGCGGACTTCGCGGACGAGGACGGCGGCTTCTACTCCACCGCCCGCGGCCACGAGCCGCTGATCGTCCGCCACCGCGAAGGCCACGACGGCGCCACGCCCAGCCGCCAACGCGGTGGCGGCGCACGTCCTGGCGCGGCTGTCGTACCACCTCGACCGCGACGACCTGCGCGAGGAGGCGGCCGCGGCGCATCCGCGCCTACGGCAAGGCGATCGCGCGCCAGCCGCGCGCGTTCGCCAGGAGCCTGGCCGTGGTGGACCTGCTGCTGGAGGGGCCGGTCGAGCTGGCCTTCGTCGGCGACGCCGGGCGCGCCGGACCTCGAGGCGCTGCGCCGCGAGGTGGGCCGCGCACTACCTGCCCAACCGCATCGTCGCGCCACCACGATCCCGGGCGCCGCGCGACGCCGGCTGCCGCTGCTCGCGGGCAAGGGGCTGGTGGACGGCCGCGCCGCGCTCTACGTCTGCCGCGACTTCGCCTGCCAGGCGCCCGGTCACCGATCCGGCGCCGGTCGCGGACGGCCTCGTCGGCGCGGCCGCCGCGGCGGCCGACGCGGCGACGCGCCGCTCGCCCCGGCGCGCCTGCCCGGCCGCGGCCACCGCGGAGGCACGGCGGCCTACGCCGCGCGCATCGCGCGACGCCGGCCACCGGGGCTACGGGCCGCTGGGCACGACCGGGCCTCGTCGTGCAGCCGCGTCGGCTTCGGCGGCTACCGCGTGGACGACGAGACGCCCGGAGCACCGCGAGGCGCTGCGCGCAGGCGCTGCGCGACGGGCTGCAACCTCGTCGACACCTCCACGAACTACACCGACGGCGGCAGCGAGCGCCTCATCGGCGAGGTCGCTGGCGCGAGCTGGTCGCGCGCCGGCGCGCTCCGCCGCGAGGAGGTCGTCGTCGTCTCCAAGATCGGCTACGTCCAGGGCGCAGAACCTGGAGCTGGCGCAGCGAGCGCGAGGCGGCGGGCCAGCCGTTCCCCGAGATGGTCAAGTACGCGCGAAGGCGTGTGGCACTGCATCCATCCCGAGTTCCTGGCGCGACCAGCTCGCGCGCTCGCTGCGAGCGGCTGCGGCTCGAGACCCTGGACGTGTGCCTGCTGCACAACCCCGAGTACTACCTGTCCGACGCCCACGAGCGCAGCCACGGGACGCTGGAGAAGCGGCGCGAGGAGTTCTACCGCCGGCTGCGGGCGGCCTTCGCCTTCCTCGAGGCGCGAGGTGGCGGCGGGCCGCATCCGCTGGTACGGCGTCTCCTCGAACACCTGCACGCGGCCCGCGGACGATCCCGAGGCGACGTCGCTCACGCGCATGCTGGAGGCGGCGCGCCAGGCGGGCGGCGACGGCCACCACTTCCGCGTCCTGCAGCTGCCCATGAACCTCTTCGAGTCGGGCGCCGCGCTCGAGCGCAACAACGGGCCGGCCGACGACCGCACGGTGCTGGAGTACGCCGCCGCCGACGGCGTCGGCGTGCTCGTGAACCGGCCGCTCAACGCCATGGCCGGCGAGGGCATGGTGCGGCTGGCCGACGTGCCCGAGCGCGCGAGGCCGGGCGCGGACGTCCTCGACGACCAGCTCGCCGGCCTGGCCGACCTGGAGGAGGAGTACCGCCGCGAGATCGCGGCGCGGCTGCGGGTCGCCGGAGGGAGCGCGCCGCCCGAGCAGTTCTTCCGCTGGAGCGCGGACCTGCAGGGCGCCGCGGCCCACGTCCGGGGCCTCGAGCACTGGGACCGCTCGAGTCGCAGCGCATCCTCCCGCGCGCTGCTGCAGGCGCTCGCAGGCCCTCGACCAGGCCCTCACCGGCCCGCTGGCCGAGCCGTGGCAGGCCTGGCGCGCGCGCTACCTGCCCGAGCTGCGCACGGCGCTGGGCGCCGCTGCGCGCCCGCGCCGCCGCGCAGAGCCGGGCGGTCGCCGAGCGGTGTGCGGCCGCGCTCGACCCGCTGCTCCCGCCGGAGCGCCGCGCGGAGACCCTGTCCCGCAAGGCGCTCTGGGTGGTGGCCAGCACGCCCGGCGTGAGCTCCGTGCTCATCGGGATGCGCGCGCGCGGCCTACGTGGACGACGCCCTGGGCATCCTGGCCTGGCCGCCGCTGCCCGACCCGGCGGCGCGTGTACGAGGCGATGCGGGACGTCGCCCTGCCCGCATGAGCGACCGACGCGGCACGGACGAGCCGCTGTCCTGCGTGGAGGTCGAGGCGGAGGGCGAGCCACGCGGATCGGTCGTCTGGCTCCACGGCCTGGGAGCCGACGGCCACGACTTCGAGCCCGTCGTGCCCCTCCTCGGCCTGCCCGACGTGCGCTTCGTCTTCCCGAACGCCCCCGCCGCGTCGTGACGATCAACGGCGGCATGGTCATGCCCGCCTGGTACGACATCATCCGCTTCAGCGACGCCGCGGGCAGCGAGCGCGCGGACCAGGTGCGGGAGTCGGCGGAGCTGGTGGA
>CAVTZI010000009.1:0-27384 GCA_963739105.1 uncultured Bacteroidota bacterium
AGCGATGTCATTCGAATTGATTGTGATCGCAGTATAAAAGAAAGTGAAAATCAAAATCATTACAGCAAACAACAAACTGTATTGCCAGGAGTAGGGATCTGAAAATGTTGATCCGATATACGCTCCTACATCGCTGTCTCTCCAAATTCCTGCGATCAGGGCGGGAAAGAACATCAATGCCTGTGCAAAGATGATTGGCATAACCCCAGCAGAATTTAGCTTCAATGGGATAAAGTCGCGTTTACCTCCATAGAGTTTGTTTCCAATTACCTGCTTTGCATACTGGATCGGAATCCTGCGCGTGGCTTGTGTCAATGCTATTACTGCTACGACAATCGCGAAGAGGACGAATAATTCGATAATAAAGAAAATTGCTTTTCCTGGGAATTTGTCCGTCACTTCGGAAACCAATGAGAGCGGTAATCTTGAAATGATACCAATCATAATCAGCATTGAAATTCCATTGCCAATTCCCTTGTCGGTAATTCTTTCACCCAACCACATACAAAACATCGTTCCTGCAATTAGCAACGCAACCGATGAAATGTAAAAGAACATGCTGGGGTTATGATCACTGCAGGATCGATCGCTCCTTTCAAATAGCTGTATCCTTGGAAAACTGTGATGAAAATGGTAAGAACCCGAGTATACTGATTCAAACGCTTTCTTCCTGAGTCACCTTCCTTCTGCAGCTTTTGAAAATACGGTACAGCGAATGACAAAGCTGCACGATGATCGAAGCCGAGATGTAAGGCATGATGCCCAGCGCAAAAATGGATGCATTGTTAAACGCGCCTCCAAGGAAGTTATTCAGGTATCCTAATATACCGCTTGAATTCCTGTTGGGATCCAACAAGTTCGGATCGATACCCGGCAGTACAATAAAGGAACCCAGCCTGAAAATGATCAAAAATCCGATGGTATTCAGGATCCTGACTCTCAGGTCTTCAATGGAGAATATGTTCTTTATGGTCTGAAAGAATCGCTTCATTACTTCACAGTTGTGGCTTTTCCACCCGCTTTTTCTATTGCTTGTGTTGCTGTAGTTGAAAATGCATGTGCTTCTACGTTAAGCTTTGATTTCAACTCACCCCTTCCCAAAATTTTAACTTTGTCGTTCTTACCTACAATACCATTATCAACCATGGTTTGAAAGTTAAGAGAATCTGATTTTGTTGTCGCAGCCAAACCTTCCAGCACGTCCAGGTTTACAGCCTTGAAATAAACTTTGTTATTGTTTTTAAAACCAAATTTTGGAATCCGGCGCTGAAGGGGCATTTGACCGCCTTCGAAACCAGACTTCTTGGAGTTACCCGATCTTGACTGTGCACCTTTGTGCCCACGTCCTGCAGTACTTCCACCGGAACCTTGACCACGGCCAAGTCGCTTATTCGTTTTTACGGAACCCTCAGCAGGTTTTAGTGTATGTAACTTCATCTTAAAGTTCTTTTACAGTAATCAAATGATTCACTTTAGAAATCATCCCCGCAATTTGAGGTGTTAACTCAACTTCAACGGTTCTATTAATCTTACCCAGACCTAATGCTTTGATCGTTCTGATCTGCGTTTCGGGTCTTTTAATGGTACTTCTCTTTTGGGTGATTTGTACTTTCGCCATAATCTTAACCATTAAATACTTTGCTCAAAGGCACTCCTCTGTTCTTTGCTATCGAGAAGGCATCTCTCATCGTTGTAAGGGCCTTGAAAGTAGCCTTTACCACGTTATGAGGATTTGAAGATCCTTTCGATTTTGCCAATACGTTATGAACACCAGCACTTTCCAATACAGCACGCATTGCACCACCGGCTATAACGCCTGTACCAGGCGAAGCAGGCTTTAACAACACGAAACCACCGCCGAATTTTCCGATTGACTCATGGGGAACAGTACCTTTAATAATGGGCACTTTCACCAGGTGCTTTTTAGCGTCATCAATTCCTTTGGTGATAGCGTCTGTTACTTCATTGGCTTTACCCAGGCCATAACCCACCACACCATTACCATCACCAACCACAACGATGGCGGCGAAGCTAAATCTGCGACCTCCTTTTACCACCTTGGCTACACGCTCAATAGCAACGACTCTTTCTTTAAGATCGATTTCGCTTGCTTTTACTGTACTGATATTGCTTACTGACATATTTCAGTTCTTAGAATTTTAAACCACCCTCACGCGCACCATCAGCGAAAGCTTTTATGTTGCCGTGATACAGGTATCCGTTACGATCAAAAACAATAGTCTGAATGCCGGAAGCCAATGCTTTTTCAGCGATCTTCTTACCTACATTCTTTGAATCTGCGATGTTTAGTTTTGCTTTATCGCCCAACTCAGTAGTTGAAGCTGAAGCAACGGTCACACCTTTCAGATCATCAATAATCTGAACATAAGTCCTCTGTTGCTTCTGAAAACTGATAACCGAGGTTTCTCTGTTGTTCCGCTTATTTTCTTGCGAACACCTTTTTTTATTCGCTCTCTTCTTTCTCTGTTCTTGCCTGCCATAGTCTTTTATTATTCTATGATGCCTATATATTTATCCTATCCTTGTGGGACGCGATGTCTTGCGTCCTTACATCTTATTTAGCAGCAGCCTTACCAGCTTTTCTGCGTACATATTGACCAGTGAACTTGATACCTTTTCCTTTGTAAGGTTCTATCTTTCTCAATTCCTTCAACTTAGCGGCTACCTGCCCGATAAGTTGCTTATCAATTCCTTCAAGGATGATCGTAGGGTTTTGTCCCTTTTCCTGAACTGTCTGAACTTTAATTTCAGATGGAACTGCTAAGAATACATTATGTGAATATCCCAAGCTGAGTTCAAGAACATTTGATTGAGCATTCGCTTTATAACCAACACCAACTAATTCTAATTGATGTCTCCAGCCTTTTGAAACGCCTTGTATCATGTTAGCGATCAACGCCCGATAAAGTCCATGCATGGCCTTGTGACGTTTTTGATCCGTAGGACGTTCCAACGATACAACGGCACCTTCTTGTTTAATGGTGAAGTCAGGATCAATAGCCTGATGCAATTCACCTTTAGGGCCTTTAACAGATACTTTATTTTTCTCTTTTGAGAAATTGAAAGTTACTCCTGTTGGAATTGTTATTGGTTGTTTACCTATCCGTGACATGCTTCTTCAATTAATAAACGTAACACAATACTTCTCCTCCGACATTCATCGACTTCGCTTCCTTGTCGGTTATTATACCTTTTGATGTCGAAAGAATTGCAACGCCTAAGCCGTTCAGAACCCGAGGCATCGAACCAGTATTCGCATACTTCCTCAAACCTGGTGTGCTTATTCTCTCAAGCTTTGTAATCGCTGATTCTCTTGTTTCAGGATTGTACTTTAAAGCGATCTTAATCACGCCTTGGCTAGGTGTGATTTCTTGAAATTTGTAATTCAAGATATACCCCTTATCGAAAAGAACTTTTGTGATTTCTTTTTTAAGATTTGAAGCGGGGATTTCAACCACGCGGTGGTTCGCTTTTATCGCGTTCCGTAACCGGGTTAAGTAGTCTGCTATGGGATCAGTCATCTTTTTCTCCTTTCTATTAAAAAAGCAAGCCCGCGTTTTTTAAACCGGGCTGCAAAGATATCGAACAAATTCAATAATCCAAACTGTTATCAGGTTTCCCCCAGCTGCCGGGAGACGTTGATACTCAGCAACCAATATGTTATTTTATTACCAGCTCGCCTTAGTCAAGCCAGGTATTTTTCCTTGAGAAGCCATTTCACGAAATACGTTACGGCAAACTCCAAATTTTCCCATATATCCTCTGGGACGACCTGTCAGTTTGCACCGGTTTTTAAGTCTTACCGGTGAAGCATTACGAGAAAGTTTATCCAAGGCAGGTAATCACCAGCCTCTTTTAAAGCTTTACGTTTTGCTGCGTGTGTTGCCACTAGCTTTTCTCTTTTAATTTGCCTTGCTATTACTGATAATTTAGCCATGCTATTCGTTAATTTTTATTTGCAAATGGCATCCCGAATGCTTTCAGGAGCTCAAAGCTTTCTTCATCTGTTTTAGCGGAAGTCACAAATGTGATGTCCATACCGCTGATTTTATTGACTTTATCGATAGAAATCTCAGGAAAAATGATCTGTTCCTTAACACCAAGTGTATAGTTTCCACGTCCGTCAAATCCTTTACCAGATACACCACGGAAATCGCGAACACGGGGAAGAGCGATATTCATGAGTCTATCCATAAACTCATACATCTTATCTCCGCGAAGCGTAACACGAACTCCAATAGGCATATTCTCTCTTAACTTAAAGTTAGAAATTGCTTTTTTGGATTTAGTGGAAACTGATTTCTGTCCGGTGATCGTGCTGATTTCTTCCAATGCAACGTCAACCAATTTTTTGTCAGTTACTGCCACGCCCATACCCTTGTTAATGCAGATCTTTTCAATTTTCGGAACCTGCATAATGGATTTGTAAGAAAATCTCTGCTTTAAAGCAGGGACAATTTCCTTTACATATTTGTCCTTTAATCTTGGAGTTGCCATCACTTAATAAATTCTCCTGTTTTCTTAGAATATCTTTGCAGCTTATTCTTGTCATTTAACTTGCGGCCTATACGTGTAGGCTTATCCGTTGCGGGATCAACAAGTTGCAAATTGCTCACATGAAGCGCTGCTTCTGTTTTTTTCAAACCACCTTCTGGTTTTCCGGCTGAAGGCTTTGTGTGCTTGGTCACAATATTAATACCTTCTACAACGGCACGATTCTTATCCAGTAAAACCTCAAGTACCGTTCCCTTCTTGCCCTTATCATCACCGGCAATAACCAAAACGGTATCGCCTTTACGAATGTGCAATTTTGCTTTTTTCTTATTCTCCATGACTTAAATCACTTCAGGTGCCAGTGAAACAATTTTCATAAACTGTTTTTCTCTTAGCTCACGAGCCACTGGACCGAAAATCCGGGTTCCGCGGGGTTCGTCCTGTGCATTGAGAAGAACAGCTGCATTATCTTCAAAACGGATATAAGACCCGTCTTTTCTTCTTACTTCTTTGGTCGTTCTAACTACCACGGCTTTGGAAACAGTTCCTTTTTTAACCTGGCTGGTAGGCATAGCTGACTTAACAGTCACAACAATTTTATCACCAACAGACGCATAACGTCTGTGTGTTCCGCCGAGCACGTGCATACAAAGAACTTCTTTTGCTCCGCTGTTATCGGCTACTGTTAGTCTGGATTCGGTGCGTATCATGATTACTTCGCTTTTTCTACTATTTCAACTAATCTCCAACGTTTATCCTTGCTCAAAGGACGAGTTTCCATAATGCGCACAGTATCGCCGATACCTGCTGCGTTGGTTTCGTCATGCGCCTTGAACGCCGTTGTTTTGTTTACAAATTTTCCATAGATCGGGTGTTTTACCTTTCTGTCAACAGCCACGGTAATAGTCTTTTGCATTTTATTGCTAGTCACTTTTCCGATCCTTTCTTTTCTATCGTTCCTTTCCATGAGGAAATTATTTTTTTGTGTTCTTCGCTGTTAATTCAGTATTCAATCTTGCCACGAGTTTGCGGGCTTCACGCAATTTCATCGGATTTTCAATGGCCGATACCTGATGAGCAAATTGCAACTTGCGAAGCGCTTCTTTTTCGCTGGCAATTTTTTCTGTGAGCTCGGCTAAAGTTAAAGCCTTGATATCTGAATTTTTCATGACTTAGTGGCGATAGTTTCTACGTAGTCGCGTCTAATTGTAAACTTCGTTTTCATTGGCAGCTTACCTTCTGCTAAGCGCAATGCTTCCTTGGCTGTGGCAATATTTACACCACCCGCTTCGAAAAGTATTGTACCTGGCTTTATGACTGCTACCCAATATTCAGGAGCACCTTTACCTTTACCCATCCGAACTTCAGCAGGTTTTCTGGTGATAGGTTTATCAGGGAAGATCCGGATCCATACCTGACCTTCACGCTTCATGGCACGTGTTACAGCAATACGAGCTGCTTCCAATTGACGTGCTGTTATCCATCCGCCTTCCAAGGCTTTCAATCCAAAAGAACCAAAGGCGATTGAGTGACCTCTTGTGGCCATTCCCTTCACCCTGCCTTTTTGCATTTTTCTAAATTTCGTCCGTTTCGGCTGTAACATTGTTACCTATGTTTTGCTTTCGAAATAATTATCTTCTTTGACCACGGTTATCTCCACCACCACGGCGATCTCCGCCTCCACCACCACGTCTGTCACCACCGCCGCCACCTCTTCTGTCGTCACCACCTCTTCTACGGCCACCTCTGTCACCACCACGCTCATTGCCGCCGCCTTTGTGCTGGCCACCGCCTTGCTGCGCGTTGCTTACTACGCCAACATTCGGAGAAAGATCGCGTTTGCCGTAGATCTCGCCTTTGAATATCCAAACCTTGATACCTATTTTACCATACACTGTTTGAGATTCAGAGATAGCATAATCGATATCTGCGCGAAGGGTATGCAAAGGGATACGTCCTTCTTTATATTGTTCAGCTCTCGCCATATCAGCGCCAGCCAAACGTCCCGATACCTTTATTTTTATTCCTTCTGCACCAACCCGCATAGCCGATGCGATAGCTTGCTTCATAGCACGCTTATAGGAGATACGAGCTTCAATTTGTTGTGCAATTGATTCGCCAACCAATTTTGAATCCAACTCAGGACGTTTTATTTCAAAAATATTGATCTGAACGTCCTTGTTCGTAAGCTGCTTCAGCTCTTCTTTAATTTTATCAACTTCATTTCCGCCTTTACCAATAACAACACCCGGACGGGCAGTGTGGATGGTAAGGGTAATACGCTTTAACGTTCTTTCAATTACAACTTTGGCGATACCGCCCTTAGGAATACGGGCTTCAACGTATTTTCTGATTTTCTGGTCTTCAACCAATTTATCAGAGAAGGTTTTTCCACCGTACCAGTTGGAATCCCAACCGCGCACGATACCTAATCTAAAACCTACAGGATTAATTTTTTGTCCCATTTATTCCTTAGTTTCTTTTTCTTCAACTGTAACTGCAGCGCCAGCGTTATCTTTCAAGCTTGCTACAACAAGTGTAACATGATTAGAACGCTTTCTTATTCTATGTGCCCGGCCCTGTGGAGCTGGTCTTAATCTCTTAAGAACGCGACCGCCATCAACCCAAATTTCCTTTACATACAGGTCAGCCTCTTCGAGCTTTAAATCCTTGTTCTTTATTTCCCAACTTGAAATAGCTGAAAGCAACAGCTTTTCCAATTTAGGCGCGCCGACTTTCGGTTCGTATTTCAGAATATTAAGCGCCTTGTTCACGCGCTCACCTCTAATCAAATCAGCAATTAATCTCATCTTCCGAGGAGATGTTGGAACGTTTTTCAACTTGCCTACAGAAGGGCCTGTTTTTGCCGCTTCTTTTCTGGCATCACGCTTCTCGCGCTTTACGACTGATCTTTTCTTTTTCGCTACAGTTTCCATTTTTACTTAGCGTTATCTTTCTTAGTACCTGAGTGTCCGCGGAACGTACGAGTAGGTGCAAATTCACCTAACTTGTGACCTACCATATTTTCTGTCACATACACAGGAATGAACTTATTCCCATTATGAACAGCGAAGGTATGACCGATCATTTCCGGTACCACCGTTGATCTTCTTGACCAAGTCTTAATGACAGACTTTTTACCTGATTTTTCGGTGGCTTCAACTTTCTTTAAAACGCGGAAGTCACAATACGGTCCTTTCTTTATCGAGCGTCCCATTATTTTTTCCTCTTAGCTATGATTAGACGATCTGAATATTTCTTTGGATGACGGGTCTTTTTACCTTTTGAGTAAAGTCCATTACGTGATCTTGGATGACCACCTGAAGCACGACCTTCACCACCACCCATCGGGTGATCTACTGGGTTCATTGCAACGGCACGGGTACGGGGTCTTTTACCTCTCCAGCGCGTGCGACCAGCTTTGCCCACGCTTTCGTTCATATGGTCAGCATTGGAAGTCGTTCCAATAGTTGCCATACAAACATCCAGTACGTTGCGCATTTCGCCAGAAGGCATTTTCAAAGTTGCCATTCCATTTTCACGAGCCAATAACTGAACAAAAGTTCCAGCGCTTCTTGCGATAGCACCACCTTTTCCAGGTTTCATTTCAACATTATGAACAATTGTACCCAGCGGAATCTTCGCGAGTGGAAGTGCATTTCCAACTTCAGGAGCAACGTCAGCACCAGATATTACTTGTTGGTCTACTTTTAAACCTTCAGGTGCGATGATATATGTTTTAGATCCGTCAACATAGTGTAACAACGCAACGCGAGCTGATCTTGTAGGATCGTACTCGATCGTTTTAACGGTAGCGGGAATTCCTGCTTTGTCGCGTTTAAAATCTATTTCTCTTATTTTTTGCTTATGACCACCGCCGATATAGCGCATTGTCATACGTCCATTGCTGTTTCTACCACCGGATTTTTTCCGTGTTGTCAACAAAGACTTCTCCGGCGTCGACGATGTTATATCGTCAAACGAAGGTGCCAGTCTATGTCGAGTACCAGCTGTTACCGGTTTTAATTTTTTCAACCCCATGGCTCAATATTATACGTTGCTATAAAAATCGATTACTTCACCAGCAGCAAGCGTTACGATTGCTTTCTTGAAACTCGGCTTACGGCCAGCCAATACTCCTGCTTTTGTATAACGGGTCTTCTTTTTTCCCATCACCACCATGGTGTTGACATGTTCAACGTTGACACCATATTGCTTCTCAACGGCATTCTTGATCTCTACCTTATTTGCATCGGTATCAACAATAAATCCGTACTTGCCTTTTTCGTTCAGCGCAGAGACTTTCTCTGTTACCAAAGGTTTTTTCAGGATACCCATTACTCTTTATTTAATAAGTTTTCAATCTTGCTTATCGAGCTCTCTACAAAAATTATGTTGTCAGCATTCATCACATCAAAAGTATTGATCTGATCTGCCGTAGTAATTTTTGAGTTTTGAACATTTCTTCCTGCTAAAACAACATTCTTATTTCCTTCCGGAAGAACGAGGAGTGTTTTTTTGTCGCCTAATGAAAGGGCTTTAAGAAGGGCTACATATTGCTTTGTCTTAGGGGAATCAAAATTGAAATCCTCCAGTACTGCAATTGAATTGTCTTTTGCTTTATAGGTAAGGGCCGACTTTCTTGCCAGATCCTTTACTTTCTTGTTAAGCTTAAAGGAATAGTCGCGAGGTACAGGACCAAAAACACGTCCACCACCTTTGAACTGAGGGTTCTTGATATTACCCGCACGAGCTCCACCAGTACCTTTCTGTTTCTTTAATTTTTTAGACGAACCCGAAATTTCGTTACGCTGTTTTGATTTGTGCGTTCCCTGACGCTGATTCGCGAGGATACTTTTTACATCCAAATATATAGCGTGATCATTCGGTTCGATAGCAAATACGCTATCTGAAAGATTGACTTTCTTGGAGGTTGCTTGACCGCTTGATTTTAATACTGCTACTTCCATTATTTCTGAAGGATTACAGTTGAGTTTTTGGCACCAGGAACAGAGCCGCTAACAATAATTACATTTTGTTCAGGCATGATCTTAACCACCTTAAGGTTGGCAAGCTTTACGCGATCAGTACCCATACGACCAGCCAAACGTTTACCTTTTGGAACGCGGGATGCAAAAGAAGCATTACCCATTGAACCAGGAGCACGAAGCCTGTTATGCTGACCGTGTGTTTGTCCACCTACCCCGGCAAAGTTGTGACGTTTAACGACGCCTTGAAATCCTTTACCTTTTGAAATTCCGATAGCATCTACAAAATCGCCTTCTGCAAATACATCCTGAACTCTGATTTCCTTTCCAAGCTCTACCAGTCCATCAAATTCTTTCTTGAAATCGCGGAACTCGGCAACGTCTCTCTTAGGAGTAGTATTGGCTTTCTTGAAATGGCCGATGGCCGCTTTCGTAGTATTTTTTTCTTTCTTCTCGCCAAAAGCAAGCTGAACAGCGCGGTATCCGTCTGTTTCTTCATTTTTTACTTGCGTTACCACACAAGGACCTGCTTCGATTACCGTGCATGCGATACTCTCGCCGTCTGGGCTGAATACGCTGGTCATTCCTATTTTCTTTCCTATAATTCCAGGCATGGCTGAACCTATTTATGCTGTTTTTCAGGACTTTTTACGTTCATTCCGCAAAAAGGACTGCAAAGATAGGAACTAAAGCATAGTTACCAAGAGCCGATTTCAAAATTTTTAGGAATTGGCCGCACTTTTGGAAAGTCGAGAGACGCCAAACGTCCGGATTCCGGGTAATTCGAAGGATTTTCATTCTCGCCGATCCAATTTTCTATCCTCAACCCTACCTAAAACTTACTGATTCCTAACTTTAAAACGACTCACGTTAATGGAGAAGCGAGAGTAATGGATTCGTTTCAAAATCATGTATCATTGTCTGAAGCCAAGCAGTCATGCAGTTAACTCGTTACACACGCTGGGGTATCCTTTTGGGTTTATTGGTTTTACTTTTTGTCCTCAACCTTTCATTGGGGAGCGTTAATATTCCCTTTGGGGATATTCTCAGAATTTTGTTTGGCGAAACTGGTTCCAACGAAATTTATGCTGATATCATCTGGGAGTTTAGAGTGACTAAGGCGCTCACCTGTATCTTGGCAGGAAGTGCACTCTCTATTGGAGGTTTACAAATGCAAACTCTTTTCCGGAATGCTTTGGCTGGGCCCGATGTATTGGGCTTGAGTTCGGGCGCAAGTCTGGCGGTGTCATTATTAATAATGAGTCAGGCAACGGGTATTTCCCTTTTGTCCGATCCGAGTCCCTGGGCAATTGTGATGGCGGCCAGTATAGGTGCCGGTGGCGTTTTTGTAATTGTGGTGTTAATTGCAAAGCGGCTTCGCGATAACACTTCCTTGTTGATCATCGGATTAATGATGGGCGCGGCCACCGCCTCAATTGTAAGTGTCCTTCAGTTTCTCAGCAAAGCAGAAGACCAACAAGCTTACCTTTTATGGACTTTTGGAAGTTTAGGAAGTTTGAGTTGGGTCGAGATTCAAATCCTATTCTTGATCGTGATCGCCGGCTTGCTAATAGGCACCGTTTCAGTAAAATCATTAAATGCGTGGCTTTTGGGAGATAATTATGCCCGAAGTATTGGTATAAAATATAAGCCAGTCCAGGTTGCTGATTATTCTATCCACTGCTATTCTAACCGGAGGGGTAACAGCCTTTTGCGGGCCTATTGCATTTGTTGGATTAGCCGTACCTCATTTAACCAAGTTGATCATCAAGACGCACAACCACCGTATTCTCCTTCCAGCGGTTATGATAAGCGGAGCCATACTGATGCTTTTTTGCGATATCATCGCGCAGCTTCCGGGAAGTTCATACGTGCTTCCTATCAATGCAATTACAGCTTTAATAGGTGCGCCGGTAGTTATTTGGATTGTGTTGAAAGCAAAACGAGTGTCTATATAATATGGAAAAGGATTTGGTCAAGACTTGTATTGAAACACTCGGCCTAACCGTTGGCTATAAGCATAATACATTACTCCAGGGTCTCAGCCTAAACCTAAATGCCGGGGAGTTGGTCTGCTTTATGGGACCAAACGGCGTGGGAAAGTCGACGCTCATTCGAACGCTTGCAGGTCTACAATCACCTTTATCTGGACAAATCACTTACAAAACGTCGGAGTCTCAAAATCCTGATGACCTTCCACGCCAGTTGGCCGTTGTTCTTACCGATCGAATTACCGCCGGCAACATGACCGCAGCGGACGTAATTTCCTTTGGCCGTTATCCTTATCTGAACTGGACCGCCCAGCTTAGCTCGAACGATAACGACATCATCAATCAAGTACTGGCAAAAATCAGAATTGAGCACCTGAAAAATAAAAAACTTCATGAGTTAAGCGATGGGCAGGTTCAGATGGTAATGATTGCCAGAGCTGTGGTGCAGGACACTCCTATTATCTTATTGGATGAACCAACGGCCCATCTGGATTTGAATAATCGCCTTGAGATTATGGACCTGTTAAGACAGCTGGCACATAAGTCCAATAAAGCGATTTTGGTTTCTACGCATGAATTAGACCTGGCCATTCAAACAGCTGATATTATATGGTTGGCAGGACCAGATAAAAAAATTACAACGGGGATTCCGGAGGACCTGATTCTTGACGGGACATTTGATTCTATTTTTCAATTCAAAGGATTCGACTTGAAAACCGGCAGGGTTCACCATGAACCCCACCGGGGTGTGAGCATCCACCTTAGGGGAATGGGTCATGAATATCTTTGGACAAAGAATGCCCTGGAACGAAATGGATTTATAATCAGTGAACACAACGCGGCTCATGTTGTTAACATTGATCAAGGTGATGGCGGTTTGCAGTGGACCTTGAATGGCGAAATTAAATTCAGTTCACTGCAGCGACTCCTGCAATTTCTAGAATCCAAAGTACTATAGGGCAAGTCCTTTACTTTATCAATCGTTTGCATCCAACGTTGTAAGTTTCATTTGATATTTGATGTTAATCAATTGATACTCTTTTATTACGTTTGAGTCTTTAGAATCTAATATGATCAACCTCAACGAACTTTTTCCATACAAATTCAACAAGAAATATTCCAAACCTGCTGCGTACTTCTCCATGGAGTTTGCAGTTGACCAGCCGTTAAAGATCTATAGTGGTGGTCTGGGTTTTCTCGCGGGCTCTCACTTACGAAGTGCATACGAACTGAAACAAAATCTAATTGGAATAGGAATACTTTGGAAAAAAGGATACTACGATCAAGAAAGAAATCAAGATCAAACACTGAGGGTTAGCTTTCGCGATAAGGACTACTCTTTTCTTACAGATACCCATATTGTTTTCCCTATCACCATTCATGGTTCCAAAGTTTTTGTAAAAGCCTATCTGCTGAAACCTGAAGTCTTCCAATCCGCGCCTTTGTTTTTGTTAAGTACTGACATACCGGAGAACGATTTTCTTGCTCAGACCATAAGCCATCGTCTATACGATCCTAACGAAACCACGAGAATTGCGCAATCAATACTTCTGGGAATCGGTGGTGCAAAGTTGTTGGATGTTCTGAAGCGGGAGACCGAAATATACCACATGAATGAAGGCCACGCCCTGCCTATGTGTTTTTACCTTTTGGATAAGTATAAAAATATTGCTGACGTGAAGAAGCGTGTGGTATTCACAACGCATACGCCTGAGAAAGCGGGCAATGAAGAGCACAGTCTTCCGCTGCTTAATAGCATGAGCTTTTTCAACGGCGTGACTCTTCAACAGGTAAATGAATATGTTCAACCGGAAAACGGCGTATTAAATTATACGCTTACAGCGTTAAGACTTGCAAAGAAGAGCAAATGGGGTTTCACAGCTGCATGGAGAAGTTTCGAACAAGATGTGGGGTGGTTATAAAAATATTTGTGAGATCATTGCGATCACCAATGCGCAAAACAAAACGTACTGGCAGGATCCTCAGCTTGAAAAGGCTTTAAAGGCCAACGACGAGAATGGAATGATTCAGCGAAAGAAAGAAATGAAGCGTAAACTTTTTCGCGTGGTCGCCAATCAAACCGGAAAACTATTCGATGAAAATGTATTGACCATCGTGTGGGCAAGAAGATTTGCATCTTACAAACGCGCAAATCTTTTATTGCATAACTATGATCGGTTTTTACGCATCGCGCAAAATAAAAATTATCCAATCCAGATCATATGGGGAGGAAAGCCCTACCCGGAGGATTACGGCGCGATCAATATCTTTAATGAGATCTATTGGAAGACAAAAGATTTACCTAACTGTACCGTTGTAACAGGATATGAATTATGGCTATCAGACCACCTCAAAAAAGGATCTGATATATGGCTAAACAATCCAAGATTATACCACGAAGCGTCGGGTACGTCGGGAATGACTGCCGCGATGAATGGCTCAGTAAACCTTTCAATCCCTGATGGGTGGGTTCCTGAATTCGCCAAGCATGGAAAAAATTGCTTTATTATCGATACTGCCGATGATGGTTTGACACAGGAGTCCAAAGACAAAATCGAGGCTCAAAAATTATTAGACGTCCTCGAAAAGGAAATCATTCCATTGTATTATGACCATCCTGCCAAATGGCAAAAGGTGATTGCTTCGAGCATGAACGATGTTCTTCCATTTTTCGATTCAGGGAGAATGGCAGAAGAATACTACGAGAAACTGTACAATAGCTAAAAGCTTAAAGCTTAAAGCTTGCTGCCTTTCCAGTTTTTTTACGTTTATCGTTCGTGCCTTTTGCTTTAAGCTTTTTGCTTTTTGCTTTAAGCTTTTGCTAAATTGCTTTCAGGAGTTTCCGCATTCCTTAGGGGAGCAGCCATTTGTTCATTATCCATCGCTACTTTTAGGAATACTGCGTTTATGGATTGTTGCGTTTAATACGTGACACGTATCATCAAAAAATCTTGAAGCGTAAATTGAATAAAAATGCCGTCCAAAAAATCCAAACCCGAGTCGCTGCTAACAATATTTTACAAAAATCCGGAGTTAGGAAAGGTAAAGCCACGACTTGCTGCTGTTATCGGAGAAGCCAAAGCATATTCAATACATCTTTTGTTATGTGAGCATACAATTGGTATTACGGAAAAGCTTTCCCTTCCAAAGGCGATTTATTACTCAGATTTTATTGATCGAAACGACAATTGGTCGAACAACAAATTTCAAAAATATACTCAAATCGGATTCGATATTGGAGAGAAAATGGCAAATGCCTTTCGGTTGGGTTTCGACAATGGTTACAGGTCGATTTGTATGATTGGCACAGATTGTCTTGACCTCACCACAAGCATTATCAATGAAGCCTTCCGAAGGCTTCTTACACACGATGTAGTAATCGGTCCGGCAAATGGTGGTTGCTATTATTTATTAGGAATGAATTATCTCCATGGAGATCTTTTCAAAGATAAAAAGTGGAGTACAGCAAAAGTTTTGTCAGATACCGTTCACACCATCAAACTTCTAGGGCTTTCGTACTGGGAGCTCGAGCCACTCAACCATATCGACGAGGAAAAAGATCTTCCCATTAATTTCAGAGCATAGCTCCGAAAAAAAAACTCTCACTTTTTCGAATACTCTAAGTACGAAGGCCTTCCTTTGTGAAACTTTGTGTCTTAGTGACTTCGTGGCTATTTCGTGTCTTATAAATTCAATTCGGGCCTTCCCGGCCTGGGAAAACAAGGTCATTCAGATGCCTTTTTTAAAGCATTTCCGGAGGCCGGTGGCCTGGCATGATAATGCTGAAGAATTTCATAAATAATTAAATCTTTCGAATATGAAGGCGTTACAGTATGACATCATGAAAGCGTTGCTGTCGCATTGCGTAGGCTCGCCGGAACCTTTTTGCATAAAAAAGAAAAATAATGAGGTGGTCGTAACATTCATAAGGGGTTTCGCGGATGCTGATCAAAACATCGTTTTGATTTCCGAAAAACGGAACAGTACAGGAATGAATTTCATAGAAATAAAAAACATTACGAGAAATAATGCCATGGACGCAATCCGCAGCTTAAGACACTTGAAGCAAGACGTGTCTATTCTTATACTATTTTTCCAATGTATCTTTATTTACAAAGGGAATCTGGTTAGCAGATTGCATTATGCGAAGCGTGTAGTATCTGGCAACCTTTCCTTTCTTCTTGCTACTTGCGCCAGTTGAAAAATCAACCTTATCTCAGACTATCCAAATCTCTGATCAAGATTTGTTTTCTATTAAAGTTTATTAAGTTCTTCTCTTTCAGGTCATTCAAAATAGTCGTAACCGTTTGACGCGACGTGCCTGTTAGCGAAGCAATATCCTTGTGTGTCAAACTGGTTTGAATCTGTGTTTCAAATCCTACTTTTTTTCCCTTCCATTCTGCTGCATCTTTCAAAAATTCTACGATACGGGTACGCGCATCTTTAAAAACCAGCAATTCAAGTTTGCGCTCCAATTTCATGATACGCAACCCGATCAACTTGAGAATTTTAAAGCTTAGTTCTTTATTTTCGTACATTAATAACTTCAGTTCCTCAATAGTCAACGGACAGATTACTGTATCTTCCATTGCCTGTGCAAAATCCACTCGCTTTTCTTCCCCGGCCATTGCCAGCTCGCCAAAAATTTCTCCGGTGGTGAGGATTGCTGAGAGTACTTCATCTCCCTCTTCCAGATAGTGGCCAATCTTGACTTTTCCACCCACAATCATATAGATGTGGGTAGCCGAGTCATCCGGCATGTAAATAAATTGTTGACGTTTGTATCTCACATATTCATGCTTCTCACCCATCTTCTTCACCTTGTGAGGACAAAGTATGTTGTAGAGATTGACACTTTCAAAATACCATAGGGCAGCAGTATTTGGCATCGTCCGAGCTTGCGTTATTTACGTATTAGTTTAAGGGGTAAATATTGTTCGAAGCCTTACCCATTTAATTCGCTTAGATAACGATAACTTTTTAAGTTAGCATAAAATTAAAAACAAAAAGTTTAATGGCTGAATTAAAGCTAACGCAAATTTGGATTTACCCGATAAAATCACTTGGCGGAATTAGTTTGTCGTCTGCCGCGGTGATGGAAAAAGGACTTGAGTATGACCGACGTTTAATGCTGGTCGATGAGACCGGTACGGCGATGACGCAGCGGGTATTCCCTAAAATGGCGCTCTTCAAATCGTCAATCGATAAAGGACTTTTAACGATTACACATCACCAGCATTCGATGAAGCTGGACCTTAAAAAACCACCCCTGTCAAATCCCACTACCGTAAACATCTGGGATGATGTTGTTTCAGCCTTCGATCTTGATGGTTCTTATAATCAATGGTTTTCAGAACTGCTCGAATCACCGTGCCGACTGGTTTATTTTCCGGAAGAAAATTCCCGGCCGGTTGATCCGCGATATGAGGTTAACCACGAGCAGGTAAGTCTTGCAGATGCTTACCCCTTTCTAATTATTGGCCAGAGCTCACTTGATGATCTGAATTCACGATTAACTGAATCCGTACCGATGAATCGTTTTAGACCAAATTTTGTGTTTGCGGGAGGCGAACCGTTTGAGGAGGATACCTGGCGCAATTTCTCGATTGGATCAACAAGGTTTGTCGGCGTCAAAATGTGTGCTCGTTGCCAGCTCCCCACCGTAAACCAAGATACAGGCGAAAGGGGACATGAGCCTTTAAAAACTCTTTCCACGTACAGGAAACGTGAGAACAAGGTATACTTCGGCCAAAATCTTGTTGCCTTAGATTACAATCCTGTCAGGGTCGGCGATACCATAACGATCCAATAAAAAAACTATAAAAAATTTTTGTTGTGGTCTTTCCAGTATAGACTTTTATAACATGACCTTCCTTTATCTTAAAGCCATTCATATCATTTTCGTTGTTACCTGGTTTGCAGGATTATTTTATATGCCCAGACTTCTGGTTCACATGATCGAAGCGCATGGAAAAACTGAACCTGAAAAGTCAATTCTTTTGAAACAGCTAACCAAAATGGCGTCCGGGTTGTGGTATGGGATTACCTGGCCTTCGGCCATCATAACTTTGATGATGGGAGCTTCACTATTAATAGATCAACCTGTTTGGCTTCAGTATGGCTTCATGCACATTAAATTAACGCTCGTGTTTTTTTTGTACATCTTTCACTTCTCCCTTCACTATTTATTTGGACAGCTAAAACGGGGCGTGTTGAAATTTTCATCGACGCAAATGCGTTTATGGAACGAAGTGTCAACACTTTTTTTGATCAGTATTGTTTTTCTTATTGTTTTAAAAAGTGCGCTGAGTATCGTATGGGGAATAGCAGGATTACTCGTCGTGACTTTTATAATTATGATGGGCGTTCGGATTTATAAAAAATACAGAGATGGAAAATAGCAGCTTACAGCTTACAGCTTTCAGCTCACAGCTTCTTCGGTGTAATAAAAACTACAAGGCTAAATTTCTCCGTCACAGCTGTATGCTGTTTGCTGTATGCTGTTTGCTATCCGCCTGCACCCCAAAGGAAGACCCGCCCTTGCCAATCTTTGGTGAACGTGAAGTGACAGGAACCGACACCACTTACCACACCATCGCTGATTTTAAATTTGTGGATCAGGATAGCGTCGAGATAACGAATGAGACGTATAAAGACAAGATTTATGTTACCGACTTCTTTTTCACTTCCTGTCGCACAATATGTCCTATCATGAAAACCCAAATGCTTCGGGTCTACGACTCCATTGAAAATGATCCAGAGGTTTTATTATTGTCCCATACTATCGATCCGGAATATGACACGGTGGGCCTATTGCATGATTTTGCAAACAGACTGGGTGTGAAAAGCAACAAATGGCATTTTGTCACAGGAAACAAGGAAGACATCTATAAAATTGCTCAAACAAGTTATTTCGCGACAGCCCTGGAAGACAGATCCGAACCGGATGGTTTTATCCATAGCGGTGCTTTTTTACTAATTGACAAACAAAAAAGAATCCGCGGAAAATACGATGGCACAAAAGAAGAAGAAGTAAATAAATTACTGAGAGACATTAAAAGGCTAAAGAAGGAGGATGGGAAAGACGGATAAGCTGCAAGTCTCTAGCTTCAAGCTACAAGCTGTAGACAGAAGGCTACGAGGAAAAAATTCGAGCCTTGCAGCTTGTAGCTTGCAGCTTGTAGCTTTTTGCTGCATGCTGCTGTACGCTTGCAACTCAAAACCATCGCCAGACACCTCAACAAAATTTGATCAATATTTTATCCAGGGGGAGCAACTGTACGTTCGCCATTGTAGCAACTGTCATCAAAAAAATGGAAAGGGTTTAGGATTAATTTATCCTCCTTTGGATACGTCCGACTACATGCAAAACCACTTCGAAGAGGTCCTTTGTCTGATGCGAAGTGGTAAGTCCGGCGAGTTAATTGTAAATGGCAAAAATTTTAACCAACCAATGCCAGGTGTCCCAACGTTGACCGACTTGGAAATTGCCGAGATTGCTACTTACATCTACAATTCCTGGAGTCACGATAAAGGTATCGTGGATGTCAAGATGGCTTCACAAATCCTTTCGGCCTGCGATAGTCTCTGAAAAAAGCAACTCAACAACTACATGTATTTCATTTTGATATCAATGTCCAGATCTTTTTGATCAGGCGTCAAATCGAATTGAGCGCGTTCAAAAGTAGGAGGACCCATCGAGCCCATCACATTGTTTGAAAATCCGAATCCTTCTTTGGGTATGCCCAGTTTATTCTTGTCCAGATCTTTATTTTTGTTGGCATCATGTATAACACTTACCGCATATTTCCCGGGCTTCAGATTTTCAAAAACAACTGTGATGGAATCGCCGGCAAGCTTTTATCATTTTGCTGTCGATTGGTTTCTTTAAAAAATTCTCGTCGCTATCAAAAACTCCAACGATGATGTCGCCCTTTTGCCCTACTATATGTGTTACGGTCACTTGTAATTTAGTCTGGCACAACACGCACACGGAAATACATATCATCCCGCACAACAGAACGATTTTTTTCATAATAGCTTCACAATGTTAATCTGACCACAATAATAACTTGAATTAATAAAAGAATGTTCAAATGTATAAAAAGATTATGCCCGGACAAAACGTTCATTAGTCATCTGTAAAATACCGTTCATATGTAATTCTCATCAGTTCTTAAACATGACGTTCAGGTTGAAGACACGGACCGCAGTAATTTCGTAACTTTCCATTATAACTTTCCAATTAAAATCATGGCTTCTATAAAGTTAAAAATCAACGACAAGAATTATACCGTGGATGTTGATCCAAAGATGCCGCTGCTTTGGGCGATTCGCGATATAGTGGGACTCACCGGGACAAAGTACGGATGTGGCATTGCACAGTGTGGCGCTTGCACCGTACACCTCGAAGGAAATCCTGTCCGCTCATGCTCCATACCCGCCATCGGCAGCTAATAACAAGAATATTACCACAATCGAAGGGCTTTCTGCCGATAACTCGCATCCGGTTCAACAAGCGTGGATTCAGGAGCAGGTACCCCAGTGTGGTTACTGCCAGTCAGGTCAAATTATGGCTGCAACGGCCCTCCTGAAGAAAAATCCCAACCCAACGGATAAGGATATCGATACCGCTATGCAAGGGCACATCTGCAGATGCGGAACTTACCCTCGAATTCGAAAGGCAATCAAAACTGCTTCACAATTGATGGGACAAAAAGCTAGCGTAAAGTAGACCACTCCAACATTAAAATTTATGACTATTCAAAATAAAGTCTCCAGGAGAAATTTCATTAAAGTATCAGGTATTACCGGTGCTGCACTAACGCTTGGCCTATATACGCCGACCAAAGGCGCCGAGTTGGAGTTATTAAAAACCGATACGGCCAAAAATCTGGGTGTGGAATTGAATGCCTGGATTTCAATAGATACAACCGGCAAAGTAACGATTATGAACCATCGCGCGGAAATGGGGCAGGGAGCGTTTCAGACGGTACCACAAATGATCGCCGAAGAATTAGAGGTAGACCTGGACCAGGTCAATATCGTTTTTGGTATCGGCAATGAAAAAAAATATGGTAGCCAAATTACCGGAGGAAGCTCAACCGTTCGTTCGGCGTATAAACACCTCCTGCGAATGGGAGCATCGGCCCGCGAAATGCTGATTCAAGCTGCGGCCAAAAAATGGAACGTTGATAGCGCTACTTGTTATGCAGAAAAGGGAAACGTCATCCACAAACCATCCAATAAGAAATTTCACTACGGCGAATTGGTAGAAGAAGCATCCAAGCTGGAAATGCCGAAGACTGTGGCATTAAAGAAAATCGAGGACTATAAAATTCTTCGCAAACCAGTTCACCGCCAGGATACACCTCTGAAAACCAACGGTACCGCCATTTTTGGAATGGATAAAAAACTACCTGGCATGCTCTATGCTGTCATCGAACGAAATCCGCGATTCGTGGGTAAGGTCAAAAGCTTCGATGACACTGAGACTAAGAAAATGCCCGGTGTTAAACACGTTTTTAAAGTAAGTGTAGATGTATTTTCTACCAAGCGTGAAGGTGTGGCTGTTGTAGCGGATAGTTTTTGGAACGCGCTGCAAGGAAGAAAGGCTTTGAAAGTGGAATGGGATGATACTGGCTTCGATCATCATAGTACGGAACAGCTATACGCAAAAATGAATGAGGCACTGAAAACCAAAGAGGGAATATCTTATCGCACAAAGGGCGATGCTGCCTCGGCTCTCAGTAAATCCTCAAAGAAAGTCGAAGCGGTGTATGAAACACCCTACGAATCCCATAGCTGTATGGAGCCGCTCAACTGCACGGCCGATGTAAAAGAAGATTCGGCTGAAATATGGGGGCCGATTCAGGCGCCGGGTTGGATACAGGACGATCTGGTCAAAGTGCTGGGGATGCCGAAAGAAAAAATCATTGTAAACATGACCTTCCTTGGAGGTGGCTTCGGCCGGAAAGCCTTTTTTGATTACACACAAGAAGCTGTCTTGATCTCCAAGGAGATCAAAGGTCCTGTGCAGGTAATCTGGACCCGGGAAGACGATACTTTGCTTGGCCCCTTTAGGCCTGGCATGGTTTATCAATGTGCCGGTGGCCTCGATGAAGGTGGAAGAATTTCAAGTTATAAGTTCAAGATGGCGGGTCAGAATATGGATCACCAATGGCCCGGTGCTTCCAAGGATTCTTACAACGGCAGCACTACGGAAGGATTCTTAGAATCATACTTTGACAGCATTCCGCATTTCAGTTTTTCAGATTTGCCACTGGATTCTCCGATACCGGTTATGTGGTGGAGATCGGTTTATTCATCAACTAATGGTTTTGCCTACGAAAGCTTTATGGACGAGCTTGCTGTCGCAGCCGAAAAGGATCCATTGGAATTTCGCAGACAACATTTGGGCGAAGAACGGTATCAACTCCTGATCAATAAATTAGAAGAAGTAAGTGGTTGGAAATCCCGGAAGAAAAATGAGGGATTTGGCGTGGCGATTACAGAATGTTTCTCAAGCATTGTTGGGGAAGTTGTGAAGGTTTCAAAAAAACCTGATGGAAAGGTAAAAATCGACAAAGTTTGGGCTGTCATGGATTGTGGTTGGTATGTCAATCCTGATATTATCAGGGCGCAAGTAGAAGGTAGTATTATCATGGCTTTGGGTGCCGCAACTAAACACGCTACTCATTTCAAGGATGGAAAAGCGGTAGAGAAAAACTTTGATACCTATAAAATGGTTAGAATCACAGAAACTCCGGAAATCGAGGTGCATATAATGGACAATGACGAAAAGGCGGGGGGCGTTGGCGAGCCTGGATTACCTCCTTTTACGCCGGCTTTGACAAATGCTATCTTTGATTTGACGGGTAAACGAATTCGAACATTACCTTTTAACCTGGAAGAAGTTTAAATTCACACTCAAACAATTTTCAATTTAAAACGCAAACTATGCGCGGATCTATTATTGTGACCCTGTTTATTATTCTACTATTTCGCTAATGTCTTTTCAGACACAAAAATTCGATTTGAAGGCGAGTATTGAACGGGGGAAGGAAGTTTACGACGTTCATTGTATTACCTGTCATATGGAAAAAGGAGAAGGCCTTGAGGGTGTGTTTCCGCCGGTTGCAAAAGCGGATTATTTAATGGCCGATAAGCCCCGTTCGATCAAACAAATCATAAAGGGTGCATCGGGAGAGATGACCGTAAATGGTAAAACGTATAATGGTGAAATGCCAGCGGTTGATTTGACCGACGAACAAGTGAGTGATGTTCTTAATTACGTGAGAAATTCCTGGGGAAATAAAGGAGGGGCCGTTACACCCACTGAAGTAAAGGCGCAACGATGATCAGAAAAAACCATGAAGGATTTTAAAACCATTGTTACCGAATTTCGAAAAATCGATTTTACGAATCGCAAAGCAGCGCTTGCGACAGTGGTAAAAGTTCGTGGGTCTTCGTATAGAAGTCCGGGCGCCCGCATGTTAATTACCGACGATGGCAAATGGATTGGTTCCATAAGCGGCGGATGCCTGGAGGGTGATGCCCTGCGCAAGGCAAGGCAAGTGATGGGTGACAATAAACCCATGACTGTAACGTATGATACGCGCGAGGAGAGCAATCAGAATTTAGGTATTGGGCTGGGATGCAACGGTGTCATTGATGTTTTAATTGAACCCATAAATATATCGGAAGAAAAAAATCCCATCAGCCTGTTTGAAAGGTTTATCGCTACCAAAGAACCCTTAACACTGGCTACAATTTTTAATGCAAGCTCCGGTGTTGGAGAAAAAATTATCACGCACGCAACGGGTGAGGTTCAGGATTATTTTTCCAATATCGAATTGAGCAATGCTGTAAAGGATGATTTGCTTCAGCTTTTCGACACAAAGAAGTCTGAAGCGAAGACTTTCACAACAAGCAAGGGTGAAGTTGAGGTCTTTATGGAACTCGTTCAGCCCAGCGTATCACTTATTATTTTTGGAGGTGGATTCGATGCGAGACCCGTTAGTCAATTAGCCAAATCGTTGGGATGGGATGTTCAGGTCACGGATGAATGTGTCGCCCATATCGCTCCACTTTTTTTTCCAACGGCCGACAAACTTTCGCTTTGCCACCGGGATTTCATTGACCGCGATTTTGAAATCACACCCTTCACTGCCTGTGTGCTGATGTCCCATAACTATGAATACGACCGGGACGTATTGAAGAAGCTGATAAAGACTGACACACCTTATATTGGAATTCTCGGACCGCGCAAGCGCTTTGATAAGATGCTGGTCGAATTTTCCGCACAAGGTCTTCAACTCCAGGCTGAAGATATTCATCGGATACATTCCCCCATAGGGTTGGATATCGGGGCAGAAACTCCGGATGAAATTGCAGTCGCCATCATTGCTGAGATTCAGGGAAAATTTGTGAACCGATCGGGTGGATTTCTCAAATACCGGAACGCGCCCATTCATCATCGTGACACCCAAAGTGACCAGGTCTTTAAGCAGGTCTATTTAGCGAAAGACATCTCTAGTCACGCTGCACTTTAAATTGCAAATGAAAATACCGCTTATAATTTGGCTCACCTGCGCACGTCGTGCAGGTGACAGGACAATCTATTGAGCAAGCAATTAACGATCAAGTTTGGAAGCCATTCATCAGTGCTTACAATAATCGTGACACTGATGGTTTCATGGCAATTCATTCGAAGGAGGTGGTGAGATCGCCGCGCGATGCCAAAATGGTGCTGAATTGGAATGAATACTTTGAGCAACAAAAGCGGGGAGATGATCAGGGTAAAACTTCAGGCAAGCAAAAGACAATTGGGTCTCCGCTTCACAGAAAGAATCGCCAACGACAATCAGGCAATGGAAGTCGGCATTTATAAAGTAATCATAACGGATAAGACTGGAAATATCCGAACGTTTTATGGCCGTTTTCATGTAGCATTGAGAAAAGAAAATGGTGTCTGGAAAATATTAGTAGACACCGACTCTTCAGAGGGAAACAGCATTGATGAGCAGGACTATCTGCAGGCCAGCCCGATGGAATAAAGAGATCTCCTCGTCTCCATTTGTATTCTTGAAGGGAAATTCAGAGTTTCATTCTTTAAACTATTCTGATGAAGCGGTTTTACCTCTGTCTAGCCTATTTCGTATTGCTCCTGGTGTCCTGCAACTCGGAAAAGCCTGAATCTAAAAATCCCTCATTGGCCACCTGGCGAATAAAAGGAGGCAATGCTGAGGCAACGCAGTACTCATCCCTGGATCAAATTACCACGGCCAACGTCGGTTCCTTAAAACTAGCGTGGCGTTACAATTCCGGCGAAGCTGATACAGCGAAAAACCGGTCTCAGATACAATGTAATCCCATCATCGTTGATGGAGTTCTCTATGGAACATCCCCGACCTTAAAAGCTTTTGCGTTGGATGCTGCCACTGGCCAGCAGATCTGGAGATTCGATTCAGTTGACAAGGCTGATGGAGGGTTAGGTGTCAACCGGGGAGTAACGTATTGGGAAGAAGGGGAAGACAAAAGGATTTTGTATTCCTTCGGCCAGCATCTGTATGCTTTAGATGCCCGAACCGGAAAAAAGATTGAAAGCTTTGGTGAGAATGGTCGGGTAAGTTTGAAAGAAGGACTTGGCGACCGTGCTGCAAACCTGATGGTAGTTTCAAACACACCAGGAGTAATCTATAAGAATCTTATCATCATGGGTTCAAGAGTAAATGAAGGACCTATCGCGGCCCCTGGGTATCTACGGGCGTACGACGTGAAGACAGGAAAACTGGCGTGGGTCTTTCATACGATACCCCATCCGGGCGAACCTGGATATGAGACCTGGCCGGAAGACGCCTGGAAAAGAATCGGTGGCGCGAATGCGTGGAGTGGAATGGCGGTCGATCATAAACGTGGATTAGTTTTCGCTGGAACTGGATCTGCGTCATTTGATTTTTGGGGTGGGAACCGAAAAGGTCAAAACTTGTATGCCAATTGTATTCTTGCCCTAAATGCGGAGACCGGCGAACACAAATGGCACTTCCAAACGGTCCATCATGATCTTTGGGATCGGGACCTTCCTGCCTCTCCGATCCTGGGCACGGTCACGCATGATGGAAAAAAAATTGATGCGGTCATTCAGACGACAAAATCGGGATTTGTGTATGTCTTGAACCGTGACACAGGAGAATCGTTGTTCCCGGTTGAAGAAAAGGAGTATCCCAAATCAGATTTAGAAGGAGAGGAAGCATGGCCAACCCAACCGCTACCGCTCAAGCCACCGGCCTTCGCCAGGCAAGCCTTCACAAAAGATATGATCAACAAATTAACACCCGAAATAGAATCGTTCGTTACGGAAAAGTTTAAAAATTTAAGGACAGGAGGCCAATTTATTCCACCCAGCAAAGAAGGTACTATTGTTTTTCCCGGCTTCGACGGCGGAGCAGAATGGGGTGGAGCCTCCTACGATCCTTCAGGAATATTATATGTGAACGCCAATGAAATGCCTTGGATATTAGCCATGGTTGACGTGAGAATGAAAGAGGATGCATGGATTGGCATTTCCCTTTACCGCACGAATTGCGCTACTTGTCATGGCATTGATCGCGGTGGCGACGGACATGTATACCCTCCGTTAAGAAATTTAAAAAATAAGTTTGACAAAGAAAGTGTGAAAAAATTCATGTTGACTGGCAAAGGGGCGATGCCTGCCTTCTCTCACTTAAGCGACAAAGAAAGGGATGCTATTGCGCGCTATATTCTCGATCTGCAGGAACGTACTGCGGAAGAAAAGCAAGGGCAGTTCGAACGTCACCCCGATGTTATTTATTCCAATACAGGATACATTCGGTTTTTAACACCAGAGGGTTATCCGGCAGTAGAGCCTCCATGGGGAACGATGAATGCGATCGATCTTAACAACGGGGAGATAAAATGGCAGGTGCCTTTCGGTGAGTTTAAGGAATTAAAAGAGAAAGGCATTCCAGCAACAGGCGCGGAAAATTATGGCGGACCGGTCGCCACCGGTGGCGGATTGGTTTTCATCGCCGCCAGTCGGGACGAAAAAATCCGAGCCTTTGATAAGGAAACGGGCAAAATTCTTTGGGAATATGAGCTGCCAGCAGCTGGATATGCAACGCCATCGGTATACGAAGCGAATGGGAAACAATTTGTGGTGATTGCTTGCGGGGGAGGAAAGTCGGGCACGAAATCAGGAGATAGTTATTTAGCATTCTCACTACCATAACCGATGAGTATAGGCATAATTGTTTTAGCGGCTGGTTCATCCAGTCGCATGGGCAGCTCGAAACAGCTCTTAGAGATTGATGGAGAGCCCCTCCTTTGCAAATGCGTAAACCAGGCTTTGGCGGCAAACCCATCACAAGTTGTTGTCGTTTTAGGCGCAAACGAAAAACCACATCGGGATCTTCTTGAGAAGCTGCCGGTCAAGATTGTTTCTAACTTCTATTGGAAAACAGGAATGGGAAGTTCAATAAAAACTGGATTAAATTATCTGATCCAATCCGATGGAGAGCTTGAAGGCGTAATTCTGATGGTATGTGACCAACCTGCTCTAACGGCTGGACACCTGCAGAAGCTCATCCAAAAATTTCATGAAAAGAAAAAGGCAATCATAGCCTCTTACTATGCCAGGTCAAGTGGTGTTCCTGTTTTATTTGGCCGATCTTTTTTTTCAAATCTGTTGCTCTTGAGTGATGATCAGGGGGCTAAAAAGATTGTCCTACAATTTCCCGATCAAGTAGCGACGGTGGCGTTTCCAAAAGGTTCCGTCGATTTAGATACGCAAGAAGACTATCAGAATTTTTTAAAAAACAAATAAAAAAAGCCATCCGTAAACGAATGGCTTTTTAGCTCTTTATAGTTGT
>CAVTZI010000010.1:0-118614 GCA_963739105.1 uncultured Bacteroidota bacterium
TACCACTGAGCTACAACAGCTTAAAGCCGTTATTCGTTAACTGCTATTCGTTATTCATATTTAAACGGATAACTGATAACGGATAACTGCTCTCAAAGAGCGGGAGACGAGGCTCGAACCCGCGACCTATAGCTTGGAAGGCTATCGCTCTACCAACTGAGCTACTCCCGCGTAAATAGTTTCTAGTATCTGGTTTGAAGTTTGAAGTTTTCGAGGCTCCAGGCTTCGCACGTTTACTATAGTACTAATTGGGTTTATTATCGAATTCAAGTCGAAAAGCCCGGAAGTTGCCACCAACTTCAAACTTCAAACTCGAAACCTCGAACCAAATAAACCGTGGGGGAAATAGGATTCGAACCTATGAAGTCATAAGACAACAGATTTACAGTCTGTCCCAGTTGGCCGCTTTGGTATTCCCCCAACAAATATTTTAAAGAACGAATGAAAAGCCTCCGAGAAGGAGGCTTTTTTAAAAAGAGAGTGCAAAATTAGACGCTTTTCCACTTTTTCAAAACTTATGCTAAGAATTTAACTGATTATTGGCCTAGTGCAATTTATTCCCTTGGCCTTCTGCGACTTCGGGGACCGCCGCAGGACCTACATGGCTATAATTTCGGTTATAACGCCGTCGCCGAACTCTTTTCGAAACACCTCCAGGACCTCGGTCTTGTGGAGGGAGAAATCATGGCGCATCGTGGGGAATCAAACTCTACAAAAAGGACTTTATTCTTGATAAAAATCTTTTTGGTCCGACTCGCGATCGGTTTCTCACGAGCCGCTCCCAGGATTCTATAATATTAGCTTCATCGTACTTACTTGAAAGGCGATAGGAATTGAGCAAATCGCGAATGGCCTGCCCTACGGATTGAAATTCATTTTTCTTGTTGCTCATATAGACTCACCTTTCCCTGATCGATCGTGAAAATTGTTGAGGGTACGCTAATTTGATCTAACAAACCTTTTGTCCTTTCGGGTCGCGCATCAGTAATAAATAGTTGCCCAAATTCTGATTTTATAAGTTCTAACAACCGGGCAATTCGAAAGTCGTCCAATTTATCAAAAATATCATCCAAAAGTAAGATGGGTTTGAAACCTTTGTGCCTTTCCAGAATTTCAAATTGGGCGAGCTTCATTGCGATAACAAAAGATTTCTGTTGACCCTGCGAGCCAAATTTTTTCAATGGCTCGTCCGCCAATATAAATTCAAAATCATCGCGGTGAATTCCGAAATTTGTCCTGAGCAGGGCAGCATCTTTCGTCTGGAATCCAACAGCCCCTGAAAAAATCCTTTATCCTTTAATTCCGATAAGTACGAGACGTCGGCCGATTCAGAATTCTCAACCAGGAATAGATAATATTTTTGAAACACAGGTAAGAATTCCCCGATAAAATTTGAACGTCTTTGGAAAATGAATTCTCCCGATTCGATCAAAATTTATCGTAGGATTCCATTGTAAGCCAATCGATCGATGATCCTCGTTCCGCATACATCTTCAAAAAGCCATTACGAAGCTTTAAGGCCTGGCTGTACTGGATCAGATTTTCGAGGTACAATTTGTCGAGTTGGGAGATGATTCCATCAAAAAATTTTCGTCTGCTCCTCACTTCCTTCTCTCACGAGATTTACGTCGTCAGGTGCAATGAGAACAACGGGGTACTTTCCGATGTGCTCACTTAGCTTTTGATATTCGGGTATTCTCTTTAAAGATTTTCTTAGACCCGATTTGAACGGAACTGGTAATTTCATTTGAGGCTTCACCTTTCCTGAACTCTCCTTTTATTAAAAAAAAGTTTTGGCCTTGTGTAATACATTGCTGGTCGGAAGACGAAAAAGCACTCTTTGTGAAGCCTAAATAGAAGATGGCATCCAATAAATTGGTCTTACCACTTCCGTTCTTACCCACCAAAACATTGATTCTGGGCGAAAAACGGAGATTGGCTTCCGAATAGTTCTTAAAACTTAAAAGATAGAGGCGTTTCAAGATGCATGAAAGGAATTAATGGATGAAAGTTTGGCGAATGTTCGTTTGGGAATTAATTTCGCAACTCGAATCCAAAAATAGGGATATGCCTACGACAACCAAAGCGAAGAACGAGCCGGCAGAGGCTAAAAAGAACGACACGACACAATTTTCAAAGGAAACATACTTGTATTGGTATGAGAGCATGCAGCTGATGCGGAAGTTCGAAGAAAAGGCCGGACAGCTTTATGGAATGCAGAAGATTAAAGGGTTTTGCCATTTATATATAGGCCAGGAAGCTTGTGCTTCTGGTGCGGCAAGCGCATTAAGAAAGGGCGATAAATGGATTACAGCATATCGCGACCATGGTCATCCACTAGCATTGGGAACTGATCCTAAGGCAATAATGGCCGAGCTTTACGGAAAGGAAACCGGAACGACAAAAGGCAAAGGTGGATCCATGCACATTTTCGATAAAAATGTAGGCTTTGTCGGAGGTCACGGTATCGTTGGAGCGCAAATTCCTCTTGGCGCGGGACTAGCTTTTGCAGAAAAATATAATAAGACTGGAAATCTTTGCATTTGTTATATGGGAGATGGTGCTGTAAGGCAAGGTGCTTTTCACGAAACACTCAACCTGGCCATGCTCTGGAAACTTCCAGTAATTTTTGTTATTGAGAACAACGGATACGCCATGGGCACATCTGTAAAAAGATCATCAAATGTGACAGACCTTTACACGCTTGGCAGATGCGTACGATATGCCTTCTGAACCAGTGGATGCAATGAAAGTGGAGGATGTTCATAGAGCGGTGGCCCGGGCTGCAGAAAGAGCTCGCAATGGTGAAGGCCCCACCCTTCTGGAATTCCGCACTTACCGTTACAAAGGCCACTCAATGTCAGATCCTGCAGAAGTACAGAACCAAGGATGAAGTAGAGCAGTACAAACAACGCGATCCGATTGAAGTGGTTAAAAAATCAATCCTGGATAAGAAGTTTGCCACTGAACAAGAACTGGAAGCAATCGACCAAAAAGTAATCGGGCAGGTTGATGAAAGCGTAAAATTTGCAGAGGAATCTAAATATCCGGATCCATCTGAGGCCCTAACGGATGTTTATGTTCAAACCGACTATCCGTTTATCTTGGACTAACGGACAAGTCTTTTGTTTAGAATCATCTAATTTGTAGTTTTGCGCCCCTCCGAAACTTTCGGAATATTAAGAATTTTTGATTCCGCCGTTTTCGGTTGGAATAATATGGAAATACAATGGCTAAAGAAGGAAGAACACAAACACGAACTCCTCGAAAACCCAGAAGCTCTAAAAGAAAAATTAGCAGGTGCGGAGAATTGGCTTGAGCAGAAACCCAAAAATCGTAGTAGGAGTTGCAGCTGCAATTCTGATTATCGTTGGAGGTTATTTCGCTTTCAATTATTACAAAAACAGTCAGAATGATTTGGCCCAAAAGGAAATGTTTCAGGCTGTTTATTATTTTGAAGCAGACAGTTTGGACAAGGCGCTAAATGGTGATGGAAACAACTTGGGATTCCTCGAAATTATTGATGAATACGGCGTCACCGATGCTGCCAACCTTGCTAATTTCTATGCCGGCGTAAGCTACCTTAAGCAAGGAAAATTTGAGCTGGCTAGACTTTATCTCGAAGATTTCAACGCCAGCGATTTATTGATTCAGGCAAGGGCCTATGGCCTGGTCGGTGACAGCTATATGGAAGAGCAGAAGTATGATGATGCAGCCAAATATTATAACAAGGCCGCCAACTATAAACCAAACAAATACTTTTCTCCTAGTTATTTAATGAAAGAAGCTTTGGCCTATGAAAAGCTTAATCAGAATGATAAGGCGCGGGAAACTTATGACAAAATCATCAATCAATATTGGGAATCGTCGGAGTACCAGAATGCGCGAAAGTTTAAAGCACGTTTGGAGCCTAATTCTTAAAAATATTTCATAGCATTGAAGGGATAGATTTTTCTATCCCTTTTTTATTTTTAGGGTATCTCAAAATCAACCCAATATGGCCGGACCATTAACATCAGGGAACGTAAAGTCGAAGGTGAATCTTTCTAAAAAGAATTTTGCCATAGTCGTAGCGGAATGGAATGAGGAGATAACAGAATCTCTTTATGACGGAGCAGTGACAAGTTTGAAGGCTCATGGCGTAAAAAAAGAAAATATCATTCGTAAGAATGTACCTGGAAGCTTTGAGTTGTCACTCGGCGCTTTGTGGATGGCGGAGGAAAAAAAGATTGATGCAGTGATTTGCCTTGGATGTGTTATTCAAGGTGATACACCTCATTTTGACTACATCTGCCAGGCCGTTGCTTATGGTATAACGCAAGCGGGGCTTAAGACAAGAAAGCCGGTCATCTTTGGTGTAATCACCACGTTGAATCAGCAACAGGCATTGGATAGGGCAGGTGGAAAGCTAGGGAATAAAGGAGAAGAGGCGGCGCTTACCGCTATCAAGATGTTGAATTTTTAATCTAAATGCGCTTAACCACGGAGACGCGAAGCACGGAGTTAAAGGAATGTCGACCTCCGTGTCTCCGCGCCTTCGTGGTAAAAGTTTTTCATATATAATTCGGCTGACTAGTATAAAATGCGCTGATTACGCATTTTTTTTCAATCTTTATCGCTTACATATTCTTTACAATCTCCTCGCCAAATTCAGAGCACTTCAACAAAGTGGCTCCTTCCATCAGACGGTGGAAATCGTAGGTTACACGTTTTTTCGAAATAGCAGCTTCGAGACCTTTATAGATCAGATCAGCAGCTTCCTGCCAGCCCATGTATTCAAACATCATTACACCGGAAAGAATTACTGAACCAGGATTGACTTTATCTTGACCGGCATATTTTGGCGCCGTGCCATGCGTAGCTTCAAATATGGCGTGACCTGTCATGTAATTTATATTTCCACCAGGAGCGATGCCGATTCCTCCAACAATGGCTGCCAGCGCATCTGAAATGTAATCACCATTTAGATTGAGGGTTGCAACGGTAGAATATTCATCAGGGCGCAACAAAATCTGTTGTAGGAAAGCATCTGCGATCGCGTCCTTTAAGATGAGCTTATGTCCATTTTTCTCAATTACCTGCCAAGGTCCACCGTCTAAATCTACAGCACCAAATTCGCGTTTCGCCAAGGCATATCCCCAATCGCGGAAACTACCTTCCGTGAATTTCATGATGTTGCCTTTATGAACCAATGTTAGATCAGGTTTTTTGTGCGTCAAAGAATATTCCAAAGCAGCACGGACCAACCGTTCTGTTCCCTCTCTGGAAACAGGTTTGATACCGATACTTGAACTTTCCGGAAAGCGTATTTTTTTGTAGCTCTTTGGAAAGGTCTCTTTAAAAAATTGCATGAACTTTTTGTTCTCTTCTGTGCCTTCCTGAAATTCAATTCCGGCATAGATATCTTCGGTGTTTTCACGGAACAACACCATGTCTGTCCTATGCGGCTCTCTCACTGGAGAAGGAACACCTTTGAACCAACGGACTGGTCGTACGCAAGCATACAAATCCAGTTCCTGACGAAGGGCAACATTCAAAGAACGGATACCACCTCCAACAGGCGTCGTTAAAGGGCCTTTTATACCTACTAAATATTCTTTAAAAACTGTGAGGGTTTCTTCAGGAAGCCAGTTACCGCTTTTGTTAAATGACTTTTCACCTGCCAATACTTCCTTCCAATTGATTTTGCGTTTGCCTCCGTAAGCTTTCTCAACCGCTTTGTCAAATACGTGCTGAGATACTGGCCAAATGTCTATTCCTGTGCCATCGCCTTCTATAAAAGGTATGGTGGGATTTTCTGGCACAATAAGTTTACCGTTACGAATGCTGATTTTCTGATCGCTCATTTTACAAGTGTTTAATTTTAATGCTGGGCAGGGCCCCCTTTTTTGCGGGCGGCAAATTAAAAAAATAAGGTTAGAAATAGAGGATATTTTTTATATCATAGCCGTTATTGAAAAAATAATGCATTATGAGATCGTTTGCGCTATTGTCTTTTTTGATTTTCCTTTTGGCGGGTTTTGGCAAAAAACCAGTTGTAACTGAGGTTTGCTTAAGCGCAGAGGAAAAAAAACTCTATGATCTAATCATGGAGTACCGGAAAAGTAAAAAATTACCACCCATTCCATTGTCACAGAAGCTCACCCTGGTGGCGCAAACCCACGCAAGAGATCTGTCGGAAAACTATGAGTTTGATCCGAAAGGCAAATGCAATCCCCACAGCTGGTCTGATAAAGGAAATTGGACTTCGTGCTGCTATACCAATGATCATAAAGTATCCAGCTGTATGTGGACCAAGCCACAGGAGATCGCCGGTTATTCAGGGAGTGGATATGAAATGGCTTATTACAGTTCGTTGGGTGCTAATGCAAAGGAAGGTCTTGATGGTTGGAAAGTAAGTCCGGGGCATAACCCTCTTATGATCAATAGTGGCACCTGGAGTAAAGTAAAATGGAATGCTATAGGAATTGGAATCTATAAAGAATACGGCCTCGTATGGTTTGGCGAAGTTGAAGACGACGGGAAAACGAAGATATGCAATTAGTCCTTCTGAAGTGGTACAGCTAACCAGCTTAATTCAAGGTTTTGATTTGAAAATAAGCCGTCCCAAAACCAGACCCTTCACCTGAAAAACCCCTAAAATCATGCTGATTTTGGGCTTTTTAGTTCTGGCGTGATATTAGACGATGTAGTCAGCATACCAACAAAGCATTGCTATGCTATTTAAGTTTTTCTTCAGACGACTTTCTATTGAAAAGCAGGTCAGCTATTTAAAGAAGAAGGGTATTGCACTGGGAACCCGATTAAAGGGTGGTCGCAAAATTTATATTTATATGCTTAGCGACTTGTTTGTTGAGGTTTTTTACAAAAATGATAATGCCGACGAAGCTCCTGAAAAATTAAATATGCTTCGTGGATTAAACAACCTTAACGAATACCTGGAAAAAGAATTCAGAACGACCTTTTAAGGTTACTTTGACTTCAGAACCCTTAACATCGTCTCTCCGATTTCTGCAGGGGAATCCACCACGGTTATTCCACAGTCTTCCATTATTTTCATTTTAGCAGCGGCAGTATCTTCTGCTCCTCCAATGATAGCACCCGCATGTCCCATTCTTCTGCCAGCGGGAGCAGTTTGACCCGCAATAAAACCAACAACAGGTTTCTTATTTCCTTTCTCTTTGATCCAACGCGCGGCTACCGGTTCATAATTTCCACCGATCTCGCCGATCATAACGATCGCGTCTGTTTCAGGGTCATTCATTAATAATTCCACAGCTTCCTTCGTGGGAGTGCCAATGATAGGATCACCGCCAATTCCGATCGCGGTTGAAATACCTAACCCAGCTTTTACAATTTGATCAGCGGCCTCATACGTCAGCGTTCCTGATTTTGAAACAATTCCAATTCTGCCTTTCTTAAAAACAAAGCCCGGCATGATTCCAACTTTTGCTTCACCTGGCGTAATTACTCCTGGACAGTTGGGCCCAATAAGCGTCACACCTTTATTTTGCAAATATTTTTTAGCTACCATCATATCCTTTACAGGTATTCCTTCCGTGATGGTGATGACTACTTTTATTCCTGCTTCTACAGCTTCCATAATTGCATCGGCTGCAAATGGCGGCGGTACAAAAATGATGGTTACATCGGCCCCTGTTTTTTCAACAGCTTCTTTCACCGTGTTAAATACGGGACGACCTAAGTGTTCGCTTCCTCCCTTTCCAGGCGTTACTCCTCCGACAACGTTGGTGCCATATTCAATCATTTGGCCGGCATGAAAAGATCCTTCGGAGCCTGTAAATCCTTGAACGATTACACGCGAATTTTTATTTACCAATACACTCATAGGTCTTGACTTTTTTGAGAAGCACAAAAATAGAATATAAATGCGTTTGGCCAAACCTTGTCATAAAAAGCAAAAGCTGCTCTTGGGGAGCAGCTTCTGTATCTTAATATTCTTATCATGCTTACTTTGGCAGGCGCCTTTTTCATGCCATGTCTGAACAAAAATGCCTCGTAATCTTCCTTGTACTGCGGTACATCTGGCGCCAGCTGAATGGCTTCAACATAAGCCGTACCGGCATCAATCAGCAAATTGTTTTCCTCATAAAAGGCCGCCAACAATAATTTATTCAAGGCATTCTGTTCAGAGGTTGTGCTTGCAATTTTTTCTAATTCACCCTTAATCCGTGCTTTATCAGCCTTGGATAATTTTTTCAAAGTGTATTTGTTCGAGACCTTATTCTTATTCGTGCCTGACGATACCTCTACAGTTATATTATCTTCATTGGCAAAATTCTTACTGCTTAAGTTAATCGCTACGCTGCTCTCACTTGTTTCAAGTCTGTCGAGATCATCTTCAAACAAGCTCTTAAAACTAACAATGTAGGGAGCAGGTGCACCCTGTGAATCCCATTGTATGATAACGTTGTCGTTATACACCACTGCCAACTCAGGCTTTGGGAGATACATCTGAATATTGTCTGCACCCCGGTCCACAGCACCAGTGGCCGCTAGCCGGTTCTTAGGTGTTGTTGACGAACTCAGAATAAAGTCGGTGTATTTGTTCAAGACATTAGAGCCACCGTTAACCTTTGAAGCCAGGTCGCCGACCTTATAATTACCAGATTGTTTTAATTCCAGCGCCTTGCCACTCACGTGCACCAATCCTAAGTAAGAGTTCTCCGAAATCTTGAGTTCATCCCCGGATTTCAGACTCAATCCTACCTTGAGCTGTTGCCAGTTATTGCCAGATTTCAACTCATTCCTGCCTTTGTTGACAAGAACTTTAAATGCATAGTCCTGCGCGTGGGCGTACCCAAAAGCCACTAACAGGACACCGAAGAAAGCCAATCTACGTGATTTCATTGTTTAAGAAATTTTACGGGAAGAGGATTACTAGACAAAAATAAGATAATCCGTGAGAAGTTTACATACTGCCTATAAACGGCAAAAGCCGCATCGCGGCTTCACTTTTTTAAGAAAAATTTTCAGTTATCGCTTGATCCCGTGACGGATTAAAAAGTCGTCGTACGCGTCTTTGTACGTCGCAACATCCGGTGCGAGTTTGATAGCCTCTTCATAGGCGGAAATGGCGTCGATGAAGAGATTATTTTCCTCGTAAAAACCAGCGAGAATAAACTTATTCAAAGCCGTCGGTTCCTGCACTTCACCCATAATTTCATTCAGCGATTTTTTTACACTTTCCTGTTCAGCAGGGGCCAGTTTTTTAATCAAATGTTGCTTGGAAACTTGCGTGGGATCCGTTTTTGATTTGACCTCTATTAACAAGGCATTTTCCTTTGCGAATTTAGGATCTGCCAAATCAACCTGAAAGCTTGTTTCGGGAGTCTCGATTTGCGCTAACTCATCGTCGAACATGTTTCTAATCGTTACGACGTAGGGTCCCGCAACTTTCGTTCCCGCCCAACTGATGATTGCGGTATTGTTGTAGATACCCGAATGTTGATTTTGCGGTAGTATTAATTGGATAGCAGCATTTTCCCCTCGGTCCACTGCTCCCGTGGCGCTAAGACGGTTCTTTTTTGCTTCCGCCGAATTACTGCTAAGAATAAAATCGGTATACTTTGTTAACACGCTCGTACCGCTCTTTACTTGCGAAGCAAGGTCAGAAACTTTATAATTTCCGGCTGCTTAAGCTCCAGAGGTTTGCCGGTAGCATGCACTAAGTCCCATATAGGAATTAGGGCTGAGCTTCAACTCGTCATCATTTTTAAGGCTAGCGCCGGTCTTAATGGGAGCCCATTCACTCCCTGATTTAACTTCATTCGCTCCTTTATTTGCCAAAACTTTAAAAGCATAATCCTGAGCAATAGCACAAGAGATAAAAAGTGACAAAAAGAGGGTCAAAAAGTGTATTGTTTTCATGATTTTAAAATTGAGAAACTGTTGAAAATTACGATTTTTCAGGTGTTTACCGGCGTTAATACATCTTCATCCTTGCGGGTAATCGTAAACCATCCTTTAATCTTATAATATAGGTTTTTAAATACACTCATATAAACTTCATACACATCACCAACCAAAGCCACAGCTGCAAGGGTAAGTGTAACATTAAACTTAAAGGAATACCAAGCAAAAATCATTACCATCAAAACTGAATACAATATCAATTGAATCAACTGCAACAGCTTTGTAATTCCGTCATACCACAAGGGCAAGTTCGTGTTGATCAACGAAAATAATGCCACATTAAGTAAGCAAAGAATAATTGCCATCACTACTTCCTGCCATTCTGCCATTTGCGTCTACATAATCTTCGTTCAATATCATGGATACAATATTTGCATGAACAACGGCACCAAACATGTCGGGGTTGGCTTTCCCTGCCAATTTTTTATTTAGCGGAGTATAGAATTTATCATCCCAGGAAGGATCACCCAGGTATTCTCCCAAAAATCCGAAGATGACAATTTTATCCTTGATCATTTCCGGGACAAAATTTTCGGTCGTTATGTCTTCAACATCGAGTGTGTAAAACATTTGCGGATAATTCGTCGATCCGAAAATATCGAAGACGTTACCCCTATAATTGATTACTTCAGAATAGTTATTCCGCTCCAGAAATTTTTTCGTTTTAATGGAATCATATTCCATTGCCATTTCAACGGCAAAAGCATAGTGCGCCTTGCCTTTGATATCAATCTTGGGATTGAATAGATCGGCACGTTTTTACATCATCTTGAAAGGCTGCATCTGTATCCAAATTCGCATAACCTTCACGAATAGCATGAGTCCGTAAAGAGTGAATCAGAACGTCTAAGTGAATCGTACACATCGGCTGGCAAAAGTGTATCGCCTGAAGAACTTTGGTAACAAGGACTACATTCCCAGCTTCCTGAATCGCATTACTCAACATCAGATTCCCAAAGGTATCCTTAAGCTGCGGGCAATTAACAGTATCTCTCAGACCTTTCGAGCAATCGAAAAAACCATCAATACCAATTACTTTAGGTTTATATTTACTAATGATTTGAATTTGCTCTGCAATTTGTCTGCGCGACAGATTTCCGATATTCACAATAACAATATTTTGATCCACATCAGGGTCCTCTCGTAGTGACGAAAAAACATAGTCTGTTAATTCAACATCGCTAAGCGCCTGGCCAATTGGATCAAACGCATTAAAAACTTGTAAGTTGCGTAATCCCGAAAAGTCCCCACATCGAAAGGAAGACCAATAGCGGTTGCGAGAACACAATCAATCCAAAATTTTCTCATGCAGATTTACGATGTGTTAGTAAATTTAGAAATTTAAGCCAGCATTTACGATAACCTTGAAGCAATCCATCAAACCAAGACCACAGATCAAGTTCATTAGCAAAAGGTGTCTTGCAAGGCGACCGCATGATACTAGGCCAGGCTATCACGGTAATTGAAAGTAATCTAGCCGAGGATCAGAAATTAAGCACAGACCTTTTAGAGAAAATCATACATGCAACAGGTAATTCCATTCGAATTGGGATTACCGGTGTCCCGGGAGTTGGCAAAAGTTCATTCATCGAAGCTTTGGGCAAACACATTATCAGTCTTGGAAAAAAGGTAGCTGTTCTAGCCGTTGATCCCAGCAGTCAGTTAAGCAAAGGAAGCATCCTCGGTGATAAGACAAGGATGGAAGAACTTTCAAAAAATCCGTCGGCATATGTGCGACCTAGTCCCGCAGGCGATACATTGGGTGGTATAGCACAAAAAACGCACGAAGCCATGTTGCTCTGTGAGGCTGCCGGATATGACGTGATTATTATTGAAACGGTGGGTGTTGGACAGTCTGAAGTGGCCGTGAAAAATTTGGTGGACTTCTTTTTGCTCCTCATGTTGGCGGGAGCCGGCGATGAACTTCAAGGCATGAAAAAAGGGATCACGGAAATCGCTCAGGCACTTGTGATAACAAAAGCCGATGGAGAGAACATAAAAAATGCAAATGCTGCAAAAGCAACTTATCAACAAGCGCTCCATCTTCAACCATCCTTCAATTCTGAGTGGACGCCAAAAGTTCTGACGGCATCTGCGCATACAGGTTCAGGTATTAATGATGTTTGGAAATTAATACTGGCATACAAAGAGCAAGCTACCAGCTCTGGTTTTTTTGATCACAACAGGGGTTTACAAAACATGGAATGGTTTCAGGATCACTTCCAACATCTTTTGCACTCGGATTATAAAGGCTTTAAGATTCTTCAAAATCAAAAAAAGAAATTGGAGAATCAGATCCTGAAACAAAAGATATCACCGAAACTGGCCGCTGAGAAATTGTTGGAGGAGTACCATCGAGAAGTTAAAAAGCTTAAAGCTATAAAGCAGAAAGCTTAAAGCTAGGAGGTCCTGAAACCAGAAGGAGGACTCAAGTTTTTTTACTTCTCCATTTGGTTCCTTTCTTTGATAGCTGTATGTCTTTTTGACGATTTCACCCTTCGTGATGGGAATGGGCTTTTTAAATAGTGGTCCATCAAAAACAAAAGTATGGAACTCACCATTCTCTCCGCAAGGATCAACACCCGGAGGCAACTGTGCTAAAAATTTATGATCGACCAAACTCATCTGATGCGGGGAAAAGAGCGCTGCATCAGCCGCACAAAGGGTCGTCTTGAAACCGATGGCAATGAAATCACTTAGCAAGACTTTACTGTCAAGCTTCCACAACGGGAAGGATGCAGTGAACTTGTTTGGTTCGATCAAGCTCAACCTAAAATCTCTTAAGTCTTCCAAAAATATATCTCCAAACACGACGCCTTCAATTCCGTTATCAGCACATTCACGATAAAATTTTTGCATGGTTGACCGGTAAACCTCGTGATCGGTGGAAGCAGGTAGATAAATTTTTTCGAGTGGTATTCCGATATGCTCAGCTTGTTTTTCGATCAGCATTTCCCGAACGCCGTGTAATCCCACTCTTTTTGAATCTTTATCGATGACCGTGTGAAGGTTGACAACGTCAAATTCGCCCGACGCGAAAATTTTATACAACGCGAAAGCCGAATCTTTACCCCCGCTCCAGCTTATCGTTACCTTCTTTTTTAAACTCATAGGGACAATGCCTGCATCTATTTTTACAACAATATCCTCGTTTTAAATGGTAGGCCTCGGTAAAAACCAGGAGGCCATTTTCCATATAGTAAAGTATTTCTTTTGGTTTCCCTTTTTCTGGCATAATTATCTAAATTCAAAACTATTTGGTCCGACACCTGCAGCTGAAATCATCTATTGCAGTTCCTGAAAGGTTATAGCGATAAACTGTTCCGTTACCTGCAAATGATTTACTGTCTGCCATGTAAAGCACATCGTTTTCGGGATCAATTCCAATCCCATAAAAACTGGATGCCTGTGCTTCTGTAAAGAGCGCGCGAAGCCGGTGCTTCAGTGTCCGATGTACTCAAAACGTAAACTGAATTTCCTTTGTAATAGAAAATTTTATCCTTCGCTTTATTGATGGCTGCCTTGGACGACACATTTGCGTGGAGTTCGACAGTTTTCAGTACACTGTTCGCTGCTTCATCATCACTTTTCGCCGGATCCAACTGCACGAGTTCACCATCATCCGCCTTGATACGCGCCCGCACAAATTACCCAAAGCATATTCTCCTTGTCTACTAAAAAAGCCCCTGGCGAATTACCAACTTCAATTGTTTTGATAACTTCTTTGCCGACAGGATCAATTACAGAAACCGTGTTACTGAAATTGTTCGATACATAAAGTTTACCCTGGTGAGCAATAATATTTTCAGCACCAAAATCCGTAGTAATGCTTTCTGTGACTACATGATTCTGCAAATCAATAATTGCAACTCTGCCAGGTTCGGAATAGCTTACCCACTCCGTTAGGTAGCCCTATGCCATCGAGGGTTGTAAAATATCTGGGTAACAGCACGTTTTTCAGGGTATACTCAGCCTCGAATGTATTCGCATTTACAACCTCCATTTTATTGCTGTTGTTCACCACGATATAAGCGAACTCACCGTCAATACTCATCGACTGAACCACGTCGCCCAATGCTAACCCGTTATTCACCGTTCCAAAAAGATCTTGCGTTACGGTGCCATCAGGACTGATGTGACTAATCGTTCCATTGGCATCCTGAAAATTTCCCTCATTCACAACAAGAACGCCTTCCTCGAATTTTCCTTTTGGCTGGTCATCATCGTCATCGCACGAGGAGAAAGAAACAGAAAAATCGTCACCAAAATCAACGCGTAAAATTTCAACTTTTTCATGGGGTTTGTTTGTTATTAAAATTTATGGAAATACTGATTGAATAATTTCTGCCCGGCATGGCATGATTTTTTAAATTTTCATAATAGATATTGAAAATATTGTTTGCCTCCGCCCGAAGTTGGAAGCGGGTCCGCTTCAATAAGAAAAATTTACTGAGTGACGTGTCCAACAGTCCGTACGGATCGAGCGCTTGATAACTGTCATTATCGAGGGTGGTGTACCGGACGCTGGTAACGTTAAGCTTTATGTCAAATGTCCACTGCTTCCAAAGCACGGCACCAGAAGCCCTCAGGACATGAACTGGTACGTAGGCCAGTTGCTTATTTACAAAACTGTCCGGTCCTTTTTGATTGATGGATCTGGTATATCCATAGTTAAGGTTGCCGACAATCCGGTATTGCGGTCTGGTAAACTTTGCTTTAGCATCTACTTCAATTCCATGGAGTTTAACTTGTCGCAGATTCGTTGGCGACCAGATACCTTCTTCATTTTGCCACACGATCATGTCATCAACCCAACCGCTGTAAATGACTCCGTCAATGGCGTAGTGCCAGGAGTCAGATGTCCTTGACCAGTTCACGCCACCTTCTAAATGGATAGCATCCTCAGGTGTTACATCTGGATTACCTCCCGGAATGTAATACCGATCATTTAAAGTAGGTACGCGAAAACCTCGCGCTACCTGACCACGAACAACCAGATTATTTTTTTCATCGCGCAAAACATGGAATTCGGTACCAAGGGTCGGCGCAAACGGCGCATAATTGTTGGCATAGAATGACTGCCGCAGGTTGACGTTCACAAGCCAGTCACGGTGCAACGCATAACGAAATGATGCAAACGCATCATACCTGTTTTCAGAAATTGTTGAATTAAAATTCTCGGACGATGCGCTGTAGTTTGAATAATTTATTCCGTAGCGGAGATTACTTCTAGGGTTTAAACTCTTGTCCATGCTGACCAACGCGGTCAATTGCTTAGATTTAACAGTACTAACATTATCATCTGTATAATCCTGATCACTGAAAATGTATCCTGCGGTTGCTGAAAGGATTCCCAAGCGAGAGTCATTTTGATATTTAAGGCTGAGACGTACATGACGGTCTTTCAGCGTTTCGTTTGCCTGATCATTGGTTACGGCAGGTTGAATTTCCCGAAAGTTGTCAGTATACATGCCTTCTGCTGAAAGTTGTTGCGTCTCTGAAATTTTAAGATTCACTTGTTGATCGAATCCATAATTGGTTACCGCCGCATGATTTTGTTTTTTTGAATAGCCAACAGCCGGGGATTCATAAGGAAAATCATTCTCTATAAATGAGCGATAAAGTTTTGTGCGAAACTCCCATCGATTGTTGCTATAAGAACCTTTAAGCCCAGTGTTGAATTTTCCGAAGCTTCCGACTTGCTGATAAAATGTTCCCGCGAAACCTTTGTCGAATTGCCCGCTGCTTTGACCGATCATGATGCTCCCGCCAATGGCATCGGATCCATACAGTGCACTGCCAGTTCCATACTGGACCGACACCTCATCAAAAAGAAAAAGAGGAATCAGCGAGAAGTCTGTTTGCCCTAATGTGGGGGAGTTGATGTTAATACCATTCCACAATACCGCCGTTTGCGAAGCGGTGGTTCCCCGAATGGTAATGGTGGAGAGTTGGTTGTTCCCGTAGGTTTTTAAATAAAAAGATGTCTCGTCGATGAGTTTATCGGATAGTGTTGTTACTTCTTCACCGGATTTAATCTGAACAACCTTTGAACCCGTTGCGTACGAAGTGACCGGTAGTCCATAAACACTCACCTCTTTTAGATAGGTAGTATCTCCTACCTGAGCACGCGCGCCAAGGCTTATCAGAAAAAGCAAACCCGTAAAAAAATTAAACCGTGCCATTCTTTTGAATCGAACAAATAAAATTTCAATTCAAAACCTGCGCTAAAAAAGTGAGGAGTAGTGCTAATACAATACTTGCACGAGAACTACATCGTCAGCCTTTCTCCCGAAAGCTTTGAGCTAATAAAAAATTTCTGGCAGGTCTCCTGGCTTTCCCGACTCTTGTTTCACCTTCTCATGGCGCCCATGGGGCGCCACAATGGTATTGCAGAACAAAAGCTGATCCCGATGAGATCGGGACGGGATTACAGTTGCGGGGACAGCTCCGGAATAGATTATTCGCACCGGTATTCCCTTTTAATCTCCTGATGCTGGTAACAGCAGAAGAACCACAAATCCGGAACAAACATAAGCCACTCCGTTGCATTTTCCAAGGATGCGCCGTTAATCGTTATCAGTTATTCGTTATCCGTGAGGCCTCGGATAACGGTACTACACGGATAACTAGATTAACGGATAACGGACAACTATCTTGCAGACATGAAAAATAGTTTCATCGCCCTATTAAGTCTCGTCATTCTAGGTTGTCAGCCAGAAAAAAAATCGATGCCGTTTGCGGAAAACAAACCTTCAGCGACGACCCTTCGCTATGCTTCGGGATTCCGCGTCACCTATCAGGACGACAATACTAAACTCGTTGAAGTGGTCTATCCATTTCAGGGCGCCACTTCCGGCTATAAATATTTATTAGTTCCAAAAGGTCAGACCTGTTCCCGACCATGAAACTGACGTTCGCATTATTTCTATTCCATTATCTTCTATCGTTTGTACGTCAACAACTCATATTCCACTGCTGGATTATCTGGAGGAAACGGAAAAGCTCGTAGGATTTCCCAGCACGGATTATATAAGTTCCGAAAAAGCGCGCAAGCTGGTCGATGCTGGAAAAGTACAAGAATTGGGAGTTGATAAAGGCCTGAACTTGGAACGAGTTGCCATGCTTCGCCCGGATATGGTTATGGGCTACACGATGAACAGTGATTATGGGCAGTTTAAAAAGATAGAAGACCTCCATGTACCCGTGGTAATAAATGCCGAGTACTTAGAAAAACATCCATTGGGAAGAGCTGAGTGGATCAAATTCATGGCGTTATTTTTCAACAAGGAAAAAAGGCTGATTCTGTTTTCGCCGTAATAGAAAAAGAATACCTGAAGACGAAGGCACTGGCGGACCAGGCACAAAGCAAACGCACTGTACTCAGCGGCATTGTTTATGGAGATGCCTGGTTCCTGCCTGGGGGACAAAATTATGCAGCCAAACTCCTAAGGGATGCCGGCTATCATTACTTGTGGGATGACGACTCAACCAGTGGATTTCTTGAACTGAGTTTTGAATCGGTGTATGAAAAAGCACATGATGCTGATTTCTGGATCGGTGTCGGCTCGTTTTCATCACTGAAAGAAATTGAGAACGCAGATCACCGTTATGCCCGGTTCAAGCCTTTTCAACAAAGACAAGTTTATACTTCCAACGCTCGTAAGGGTTCCAAGGGTGGAAGCGAATTTTTAGAACTCGGGTATTTAAGGCCTGATATAATTTTGAAAGATTTGGTGAAGATCGCGCATCCGGAATTGTTGAAAGAGCATGAGCTTTATTTTCACAAACAGTTGGAGTAATCCAGATTCAATCCAGCCGCATCACGTCAACCTGTACCGACAGATTTTGTCCTCCGGAGCTGAAGACGATACCCTTAATTGGCGCGACATCATGATAATCTCTTCCAAAAGCAACAGTAATGTGTTTGTAGGCAGGAAGCATACAATTTGTGGGATCAAATTCAACCCAACCAATGGAAGGAAAGTAAACTGAAACCCATGCATGCGATGCATCCGCTCCCACCAATTTTTCTTTCCCTGGCGGTGGCATCGTTTCGATGTATCCGCTCACATAACGAGCAGCAAGTCCCATATTTCGGAGGCAGCTGATCATCAAGTGCGCAAAGTCCTGGCAAACTCCTTTTTTTATTTTCACAACCGATTCAACCGGGGTATTGATAGTCGTAAATCCAGGTTTGAATTCAATGTCTTTATAAATCTTTTGCATCAGCGCGTTGCAAGACGACCATAACGTTGAGTCTTCAACAAAACAATCTTCTGCAAATTCACGAATTACTTCGCTATAAGGTACATACTGGGACGGAAGGGTATATTGAATGATATCAAAAGTATCGCTCTTTTGTTCAGCAAGCACGGACTTCACGTCTTGCCACAGCATGGGTGACTGGAAAGCTTGATTGCCCTGAGGTCGATCCTCAAGTCCTATTTCACTCACCGCCGTAATTTTAAGATGATTGTGTTCCTTGTACGTGGAGAAGTAATACAAGCGTATTACCAAAAAAATCTTTCCTATAGACAATCTCATCAGGCGTTGGAACAATTTTTATGTTCGACGAGATCAATGTATGATAGGGTAGGTCCAGCGGCGTAAGGCATAACCTGTTATGGCACAAGCCTACAGCATCTTGATAAGTATACTCAGTGATATGTCTTACCTGATATCTCATCAGATTTCTAGTTTAAAATTATCTTTTGCCCCTTGTGACTGATAGGTTGAATGACTAAAGTAGTTCGCCGTGAGCTTCAACGAAAGCGTTGAAATCTTTGCGCTGAGATACTCACAAACACGATCCAATTCAATTCTGAAATCCAAATCAGGATCAGCTTCCATGAGCTTCTCAACATCGAGCAACCGGACTTTACTGTAACATTCAAATGCCAGGTTAGCAACATCCCCGTCGTGCGTCCCTTTTTCTCTTTGTGGCAATTGCTCAATAAATTTCAACAACTGTTCCAATTGTGAAAGAATAGAAATCGGATTTTGCTTATTCAAAAACAACAGGTCCAATGCGGGCGCGATATCGAAGTAGGTTCGGTATACGGATCGAAAATTTGAAAGATTCTGATTGCTCACCAACAAAGCTTCTAAAATCTGGAACGCGACGCTTTCTTCATACTTGAAGGTTAACAAGGCGCGGTATTGGACTAATTCCAGTGAAAGCTCTTCAATCAATTGTCCAATCCTATACATCAGCCAACCCTCACCGCGGTACATACTCTGGCGATTCATCTCCAAAAAAGACAGCAGGCCTCCATTCAATTCATCCAGCAATGTGAAGACGTGCCGAATACCTTGTGGTTCCAATGCTGCAAGTTTCCTTTTCACATTTTCGATGTCGTCAATGATCCTCCAATTATCAACGGACCAACGGTCCCGCACGGCGTACATGGCTTTCAAAAGACTGTTGACGGTGAACAGGATGCTACCGTTTTGCGCCGGATCACAAATTAGTTTATGAATTTCTCCAAGCTTATCATCAACGCTTAAGTCATCTTCTTCGGTGAGAAATCCAGGATAGGAATCCGTGAGATGAGTGACCGTTCGTAGTAACGCCCGCTGCGCTTCGGAGTCCTGACCATAGTATCCACTCTGGCTGAGATTGCGAAATACAATGCGAATGAATCGTGAAATACGAAGCACACGTTGAGCATACCTTCCTACCCAAAATAAATTTTCTGCTGCGCGACTGGGCAAGACGGCTTTTCTTTTAAGATCGCTGTGATGCAGCAGGGATGTACCGGAGTGCCTTATCGAAGCTTCAACCCATGTATCCTTTGCTATTCCACCATCCTGGTTGGACACCAGGAAGCTTCCTTTTTCCGGCGAACAACGGGTAAGACCTCCAGGCATAATTTCATAACCTCCTTTGGCCGCAACCAAAAATGTTCGAAGCACCGTGTAACGTGGCTCCAGTTTATCTTTTGTAAAAACAGGCGTCGTCGAAAAACCTACTTCTTCCTGTCCGACGTACAAATAAGGCTGAGCTTTTATTCGCCGCACGAGGTCCTCTTTTTGCGCTTTGGATAACTGCCTTCCGATAACGGTCTCGGACCCTATCATTCTGTCGATTTTCTTTACCACCAACTCATCAATATGCTGTATCACATAATCCATTTCCTTCTTTTGGCCGCACCACCAGGTCGCGACCATTTTGAAGATCGGATCTTCGTTGAGAAAATATTTGAACACGTTGTGCATAAAAGCCATGAGACCCGTGTTCTCCAGGATGCTGCTACCCAACGGATTGGCTATTGATACATTTCCTTTTCGCACCACTTCCAGCAAACCTGGAACACCCAGGTGAGAATCTTCTCTGAACTCCAATGGGTCACAATAATTATCATCTACCCTGCGGAGGATAACGTCAACTTTTTCAAGGCCCTCTACTGTTTTGATCCAAACAAAACCATTTCGCGCAACCAGATCATCACCTTGTACAAGGGTGAAACCCATATAGGAAGCAAGGAAGGCATGTTCAAAATAAGTTTCATTCCGCGGACCAGGAGTCAACAAAACAATTCTGGGTTGGTCTTTCCCTTGCGGTGCGATCTCAAGGAAAGCCTGCATCATATTATTGAAGAAGCCTCCCAGTTTGGTTATTTTATGATTGTTGAATAATTCGGGAAGGACCCGACTCAGTGCGCTTCTGTTCTCCAATGCATACCCCATTCCCGAAGGAGCCTGTGTGCGGTCTTTCAAAACCCAGACTTTCCCATCCGGTCCCCGCGACAGATCCGCCGCATATAGGATCAGTTGGTTTGCGCCCGGAAGTTTTATTTTGTCACAAGGGCGAAGAAATCCCGAGTGCGCATAGATCAATTCAGGTGGTATTATTCCATCTTTCAACAACTTTCGTTCACCATAAAGATCTTCGAGCAATTTGTTTAGGACATATGCCCGTTGTTTCAGTCCGCGTTCTGTAATTCGCCAGGCTGCAGGCGAAATGACCAATGGCATGGTATCTAACAACCACGGACGATTTAATCCATCGGTATCTCCATACACATTATAGGTGACACCGTTTTCCTTTAAAAGTTTGAGCAATTCCTGCTGCCGGTTTTTTAATTCCCCAGGCTCAAGACGATCGATATTTTGTAAAAGTGTTTTCCAATGGTCTTTGACCTCGCCTTTAAATCCATAGCATTCATCCCACGATGGTGGGTTGGCAAAATAATTTTTTGCCCAGGTTTCTAGTTGCGTGTGAGGATTAATGCTTTCCATCTCAAAGGCGTTCGATCAGAATTGACGTAAATCTAAGGTAGTAGGATATTCAGGATTAATCTTTATAGGCGGCGGATCAAAATTTTTCGGAATCCAATTTTTTTCCAAATATCGTTCAACATTTGAATACATCCGCGATGGCGTGATATAACCTTGCGTATGTCCTTCGCTCCAAAAGCGACTGATTCTTCTTCCTTCAGCTTCGAAAGCATTGACGGGAAAAGTATCGTAATTTCTTCCGCCAGGATGTGCAACGTGGTAGGTACATCCGCCGATTGACTTGTTGTTCCAGGTATCTAAAATATCGAAGGTCAAGGGCACATCTGTAGACAGCGTAGGATGAAGCGCCGATGGGGGACTCCAGGCTCTATAGCGAACGCCGGCAACATATTCTCCTTTGACCGACGTTTCCTTCAGCGGAATAGGGATCCCGTTGCAGGTTACCATGTAACGATCGGCATTAAAATTTCGTCACTTTCACTTCTATCCTTTCAACCGAAGAATCAACAAATCTCGCAGTACCTCCGCTGGCAGATTCTTCACCCAACACATGCCAGGGTTCAATTCCCAGGCGCAATTCCAAGGCCATTTCCAAGACAGAAATTTTTCCATACAAAGGAAATCTGAATTCGAAAAAAGGTTCAAGCCACGCCAATTGAAAAAAATACCCGGCATCCTGTAAGTCCTGGATCACCTCTTCCAGATCTTGTCTAACATAATGCGGCAACATAAATTTGTCATAGAGTGCCGTTCCCCACCGGACCAATTTTTTCTTATAGGGCTTATTCCAAAACCAGGCGACCAGACACCGTAATAAAAGCAACTGCACAATGCACATTTGTTTATTGGGTGGCATATCAAAAGCGCGGAACTCCAAGTATTCCCAATCGCCCCGTTGAGCTATCGGGTGAATATAATTTATCAATGCAAAATTCGGCGCGGTGGGTATTGCCCGTAATATCGATCAGCAAGTTTCTGAAGATCCGGTCCACGAGCCAGAACGGAACCTCGCCTTTTTCAGGAATCTGACTAAAGGCAATCTCAAGTTCATATAACATTTCCGGCCGACCTTCATCAACACGAGGAGCCTGACTGGTTGGCCCGATGAACTGTGAAGAAAAGAGATAAGACAAGCCAGGGTGATGCTGCCAGTAAGTAATAAGACTGCGAAGCAAATCCGGCCTTCGTAACAACGGACTGTCGCTGGGTGTAATTCCTCCGATCGTGATATGGTTCCCTCCGCCCGTGCCGGTATGTTTGCCATCGAGCATGAATTTTTCGCTGCTAAGTCTGCTTAGCCTTGCCTGCTCAAATAAAATATCATAATTATTGACAAGCTCCTTCCAACTTTTTGCCGGATGAATATTAACCTCAAGAACGCCAGGGTCCGGAGAAAGAGCAAGTTTTGTAACCCTATTGTCTCGTAGGCATTTCATAACCTTCGATCACAACTTTCAGGTTTAGTTTTTCTGCGGTCTTCTCAATCGAAGCAAGCAGATCCATGTAGTGCTCCGCATAAATCAGCGGCGGCATAAAGAGATGAATTTTCCCTTCCCGGACTTCAATACATAATGCTGTCTTGGTTACATGGCCCTCGAACGTAGTGCTAACGAGGGTGTCTTGTTCCGGAAGTTTTTTCCTTGGCTCTGGCTTTTTGTTTTTTTCCTTCCCATCAGAATTGCCCTCCTTCTTTACCGTGAAGAATTCCAGTGGAACTTCGACAGGATGTACAGGAGCATTATACCTTTGTTGCGCGGTGATATGAAAATCATCGAGCGCAGGTAATTCCTCAAATGCACTGCGCTCAACTTTTCGTTGCTCTTTGTGAGGCTGAACGTATAATATTGACTTTAACGGAAGGCGTAACCCGGCAGGTGAATTTCCCGGAATCAGGATCAACCGTTCATTCCTGAACTTCCATTTGCAGGAGATCCACCTGTTTGTCCAATAATTCCATTCGAGTGGAATGACATAGCCTATAGGTTGGTCCATGCCATGCGCCAAAATTTCCGCAAGCTTTTTCCGTTCCAGAGGATCGCGAAGATTGGCTTTATAAGGATCCAAATTGAGCGGCACTTTACCTTCTTCCCATAAAAAATAAAAAGCATCTTCAAATGCGGGGTGCACATAGTCTTCTCCAATACTCAGGAACTTCGTCAGCGTCAACGCAAATCGGTTTGCATCGTCGACGGTACTTGTCGCGTCTTTATCGTCCAGGTCGAGCAAATTGTCATTCTTCCAAATCGGATATCCGTCGTTACGCCAAAACGCACCATACTGCCACCGTGGCAAAGGTTCACCTGGATACCATTTGCCCGTGCTTTTATGAATGAAGCCTCCCCGACCAAAAGAATTTTTCAACCGCTGGATCAACTGCTAATCCCCGTTTCCTTTTCTGAGGACCATCTGCGGCGGTATTCCATTCTTTCGCCTCCATATCGTCAACAGAAACAAAAGTTGGCTCGCCACCCATCGTTAGTCGCACATCGCCTTGCACCAAATCTTCGTCTGCCTTTTGTCCCACTGCCAGAATGGTAGCCCACTGCTCTTCACTATACGGTTTGGTAACGCGAGGGTCTTCATGGATACGAAAGACTTCATTCTTGTAATCAAAGGTGACTTCGCATTTATCGGTCATTCCGGTAACAGGTGCGGCGCTTAACGGATCAGGCGTACAGCACAATGGAATATGTCCTTCACCGGCAAACAGCCCTGACGTTGGATCCAGGCCTATCCATCCCGCACCTGGAACATACACTTCGGTCCAGGCGTGAAGGTCAGTGAAATCCACAGTCAGTTCCTGATGGTCCGTCCAAGGCTTTTGTATCGGCTTTTAATTGAATTAGGTATCCTGAAACAAACCGGGCTGCCAATCCCAACTTGCGCAGCAACTGCACCAAGCAGCCAGGCAGAATCCCTGCAGGACCCGCTTCGAAGCGTTAGCGTTTGATCACAGGTTTGAATTCCTGGCTCCAGGCGGATTGTATAATTTACACTTTGTTGCGCCGCCTGATTTAACTTTACCAGTAGATCGATGGTGCGAAGTTCTTCTGTGGGTTTGACATCACGGGCCCACGCTTCAAAAACGGGCCCACTTTCCGTGACTTCCATGTACGGTGAAAGTTCTTTCCTCAGTTGATCATCGTAAGCGAAGGGAAAGTGTTCTGCATATTCCTCGATAAAAAAATCAAATGGGTTGATCACAATGATCTCTGCGATAACTTCCACTTCAAAACGAAGCAATTTCGTTTTTTCATGAAAGACAACACGGGCCAGGAAATTTCCAAACGGATCCTGCTGCCAATTTATAAAATGCTCTTCCGGTTTTATCTTTAACGAATACGATAGGATCGGTGTGCGGCAATGCGCTGCAGGCCGTAGTCGAAATGTATGCGGCGACAAGTTTACAAGCCGATCGTATTGGTAAGAGGTTTGATGCCGGATAGCGACTTTGATAGCCATGAGAAAATGAAGTGAATTATTCTTAATAATACTTCATTTTGAAAACAGATACATGATTGTCGCCTGATTTCAATCCATCAATTTTGGATTGATGAACTTCAATCGATTGTTGTCGTGATTTGCTGATCTGAACTACGCCATGATCTCTTCGGTCACGATTTCCAGGCCAGCACTTTGCATTGCGCCAAACCCACCTTGAATGTTTATCAAATCCTTAAACCCTAGGTTTTTCATGATTGAGATAGCCGTCATTGAACGATATCCTCCACCGCAGTGGACGATGTACTTTTCATCTTTGTTCAGATCCGAAAGGTTATGCGGGAAAATTGGCAAGCGGTAAAAATACGGCGTCCTTTATATGGCTTACACTCCATTCGCCAGGTTTACGAACATCCAACATAACAGCCCTCTGATTCACATTCATCTTTGATTTGCTGAGCCGGTATAGAATGTACTTTTTCCAATGGACCATCATAGCCGTTTGCACCGCCTTTCAAATAGCCAAGAATTTTTTCATATCCGACGCGAGCCAAGCGTAAAACCGTTTCTGCTTCCCGTCCAGGTTCAGTGACCAAAACCAACTCCTTTTGGATATCGATGAGTGTTCCGACCCAGACCGCAAACTGTCCGTTGAGTCCAATATTGATTGATCCAGGTATAAATCCTTTTTCAAATTCATCGGCTTTGCGTGTGTCCAGAATCAAGGCACCGTCATCGACAGCTTGTTTGAATTTTTCTATCGGCAAGGGCTGCGTATTCTCGCGGATCACATCTTCGATGGGATCATATCCCGTTTTGTTGATCCGTGCATCTTCAAAAAAATATTGAGGTGGTGGCAAGATCCCGTCGGTAACTTTTGAAATGAAGTCTTCGCGGCTCATGTCCTGCAACGCGTAGTTGAACTTCTTTTGCTCACCTATAGTGCTGAATGTTTCCGAACCAATGCTTTTACCGCAGGCGGATCCAGGACCATGTGCCGGGTACACAATGACATTATCGGCCAGTGTTTTTATTTTTTGTTGAAGAGAATCATACAGCATACCGGCGAGCGTTTCGCTGGACATCACGCCATCCAGCAGATCAGGTCGACCAACGTCGCCTACGAACAAAGTATCACCGGTAAATACCGCATAGTCGTTACCTCTTTCGTCGATGAGCAGGTAACAAGAGGACTCAGGTGTATGCCCTGGCGTATGCAAAACGCGAATTTTCACTTTGCCCAACTTAAATTCTTCTCCGTCTTTTGCATTGTAGACCTTATAGCTGGTATTCGCTTCAGGACCATAGAATGATCGGTGCGTTTACCTGACGGGAAAGATCGATATGTCCCGACACAAAATCAGCATGGAAATGAGTTTCAAAAACGTATTTTATGGTCGCATCGCGGCTTTCAGCAAGATTAATATAGGGTTCGGTTTCCCGCAGCGGATCAATAATCGCAGCCTCGCCTTCAGACTCGATGTAGTAGGCTGCCTCTGCCAGGCAGTTGGTGTATAATTGCTGTACGTACATTGACTTTTGTTTTTAATTGATGAGTATCTTACATCTCCTCCTCCTACCATCTGCCGGACAAATTTCATAAAAATTATTTGATTCCATTTTCTGACCTAAATTTGTAATCAGATGAAGCGCGTGAAGTACATTTTTTGCCTTTTATTGCTACCCATTTTTTCAATCGCCGAAGGTTATAGCATTTTTGAAGACAACGGTAAGGTCGGTTTGAAGAACGAAAGCGGCAAGGTTTTAATTCCCGCAAAGTATGAAGCTTTGGGCTGGAGCGATGGTGTATTTTCTGTGCTTGAACAATGCCACCGGTTATCGATCAGAAGGTAAATGGGGACTCATAAGTCTTGCGAATCATATCTTGACCAAAGCAGAGTTTGAAGAAATTTCACCTGCCGATGCCTCGCTGTTGATCGTGCGAAAGAAATCACCGAGCACGTTGCGCATGCTTGCAGGCGCGATCACGCCATCGGGCAAAGAAGTAATTCCATTTCAGTACGACGACATCAAGTTATCGTCGCTTCGTGCAATTGTCTTTACCAAGATCGGCAGTCAGTACAAGTATGGACTGATCGACCTGGAGAACAAAGTATTGATCCCTCAGCTATTTAAAAACATCCGCTCTCTTGGGAGCCTTCGTTATGCTGCAGAAAATTTTGAGGGCAAGTGGGCTTTGTTTACCGAGAGCGGGCGACAAATCACAAACTTTACCATTGACGACATCTTACCCTTCCAAAAACAATATGCCATATTTTATAGCGGATCGCAGCAAGGCTTAATAGATCGCGATGGAGTCATTAAAATCGAACCAAAACACCAGGAGATTAAAATTAATGAAGATGGTTCTGTTTATTCAAGACAGCCAGCGACCTGGTTGTTTCTTGACGGACAAAATAAACTTCACCAAAAAGTTCAGGCAGACTCGATATCAGAAATCAGTAAGAATTTATTAAAGATCCACGCTTCAGGTAGTATACAACTTACCGATTATAACTTAAAAGCTGTATCCAACACAAGAATCCAAACCCTTGAAAATTTCATAAATGGCAAAGCAATATTTTCCGTCGACCAGCGCTATGGTGTGATCAGAAACGATGGTACCATTGTCATTGAGCCGAAGTATACTGCGCTTAAATGGGACAACAATTATTTTCTTTCAAACACCAGGCAAGGTGGCAAAGACCAATGGATTTTGCTGGATTCAATTGGCAACCCGCTTCACACAAAGCCATACGATTTTATACTCCCACACAACGGAAAATTCTTCCCCGTCATCGTAAGAAATTTCTGGGGCGCGCTTTCACCTTCGGGAAAGGAGATACTTTCCTGCACCTACGATTCGATTCTCCAGCAACTTGACAATAATGTTGTCGTGAAATTCCATGGACAATATGGTATTGTCGACCAGTCTGAGCGTTGGCTTGTTCCTCCGCGACCTAAAAAGATTCGTCTCATCGCGGAAGATCGATTCCTCGAGTATACTCCGAAAACTACTTACCTGAAATCCTTTGACAACGGCATCATCTATTTTTCAGAAAACAGACTTGAGCTTCACGGAAATAATTTATTGGAATATCTTCCTTCCGGCACGATTTGGCAAATAGGAATGAATGGCGTGATCGGAGATCGGAAGATCCTTCCCGACATGGTCGAAAAAATTTATCCTGAAACCGAAGGATTAAGAGGCATCAAAAAAAATGGTCAGTACGGTTTCATCGATTCACAGGGCAGGTTGCGAATTGCCAATCGATACGATGACATTCAACCTTTCAGTGAACAACTCGCTGCCATGAAGATCAGGGGTAAATGGGGATTCATCGGCCACGATGATAGAATCGCCATTCAACCCACTTATGATGAAGTCTTTGATTTTAAAAATGGACTTGCAGTCGTTAAGCAAAAAGGATTTTACGGCGTAGTGGATAAGACTGGCAAGCAAGTGCTTTTACCGCGGTACGAAGCAGTTTCCGTTTTACCACATCGAAATATTGTGATCAAGCAAAATGGATTGGTTGGGCTCGCTGACCCCCTGGGAAAGGTTTTAGTTAATCCAAAGTTTCATAACCTCCTGGATCTCAACAACGGTTACATCATCGTACAACGCGATGGCAAATATGGAGCGATCACGTCGCAAGGTATTAGCACAATACCATTGATATACGATTACCTCTCTTACGCGCCATCCAATAATATCTTTTTTGCGATGACCCGGTCGGAATGGGTGCAGGTTAAATTTTGACTTGTCAGAATGTGGGGACGCAATGCGTTGCGTCCCTACAACTTAATCTTTTTTAGGTGGCCCAGAGGATTGCTTTCCTGAACCGGATATCGCCTGTCGCATTTCCGTATCGGATTGAACATTCTGCATTTTGTAGTAATCCATGATGCCCAAATTTCCTTTTTCAAAAGCTGAGGCGATTGCTTTCGGTATTTCAGCTTCCGCTTCAATTACTTTTGCCCGGGCTTCTTGTGCCTTGGCTTTCATTTCCTGGTCGAGCGCGACAGCCATCGCCCGTCTCTCTTCAGCCCGTGCTTCAGCAACTTTTAAGTCAGCGGAAGCCTGATCGATCTGCAGTTTGGCGCCAATGTTAGCACCGACGTCAACATCGGCAATGTCGATGGAAAGTATTTCAAATGCAGTACCTGCGTCCAGACCGCGCGATAACACCAGTTTTGATATTTTATCAGGACTTTCCAATACTTCTTTGTGAGATTTCGCCGAGCCAATCGATGAAACAATACCTTCACCGACACGCGCCAGGATGGTATCTTCACCCGCACCCCCAACTAACTGAGCGATACTTGCCCGAACGGTTACCCGTGCAATAGCAATCAACTGAATACCATCAGCGGCTACACCCGCTACTTTCGGAGTGGTGATAACTTTTGGATTAACCGAAATCTGAACAGCCTGAAATACATCGCGTCCAGCCAGGTCGATAGCGGTAGCTTGTTTAAAACTCAAACTGATATTTGCTTTATCGGCGGAGATCAAAGCACGTATAACATTGGGTACATTTCCACCCGCCAGATAGTGTGTTTCAAGATCGTTGGAAGAAATTTGTAAGCCTGCTTTCGTAGCTGTAATCAAGGAATCTACGACGATGCGCGGTGGCACTTTCCGAATCCGCATAAAGACCAGATCGAACAAGCCAACCTTCACACCGGAAAATAAGGCTGTGATCCACAGGTTTACCGGAACAAAATAAAGAAATACAAAAAACAGGATGATCCCACCGAAGATCAGGACTAACAGAGGTACAGCTTCCATAGCGTATGATTAATTAATTTAAGGGTTCAACGATTATTTGATTGGATTGAATTTGTATAATTTTCACTCGTGTACCGCTATCAACAAAAGATCCGGTAGTCCGGACTTCATAATTTTGATTTGCAAATTCCGCAGTTCCTCCAGGCCGTAATGCCGAGCGGGTGGTTCCTTCATCTCCCACATTTAAAACTTTAAGCATATCCTCATTTACCTTGCTATCGATCGAGGATTTCAGCGAAAACCGATTCCAGGCCCCGGAACGAAAACTTAAGAACAGCGCCACCAACGTGGTGACACCAGTTCCGATCAAAATGTAGAAACCAATGTCATTTCCGAAGTGACGATAACTCACCACGATTCCAACAATGGTAAAGATCAATCCCAACAATCCCACGACAGTTGTCCCCGGAATAAACACAAGCTCGACAATGATCAGGCTCAAGCCTATCGCTAACAACGAAATGATAATAATCCACATGAACATGGAGAATCTAGTTTAAAGGACTACGAATGTGAGGATTATTTTCCTAATAATCTACTTATCAAAAAGGGTAAAAACGCCCTAAGATTTTAGTAAGCCCTGGCAAACAAAACCCTTCTATCCGAAGGTTTTCCCGAATAAATACAGACCCCTGATTCTAGTTTTGCATCCAGCGGAATACAGCGGATCGTAGCCTTGGTTTCATCCTTAATGGCGATTTCCGTTTCCAGCGTTCCATCCCAGTGGGCTGATACAAAGCCGGTCTTTTCGTCAAGCACACGCTTAAATTCCTCGTAGGAATTTACTTCGGTAATCAGACTATTCCTGAAATGCAAGCGCTTTCTGGAACATATTTTCCTGAATGGCATCCAAGAGTTTGGGAATTTCGCTGGCCATGTCCTGCAGCTTCCGGGTTTCTTTTGTCTTCGTATCCCGGCGTGCAACTTCCACGGTTCCGTTCTCCAGATCACGAGGTCCAATCGCAAGCCGTACAGGCACGCCTTTTAACTCCCATTCGGCAAACTTGAAACCAGGCTTATGGGTATCCCGGTTGTCGAATTTCACGGCGTAGCCTAATTGTCGAAGCGATTTTATGATAGGATCTATTGCGGCCGTAACTTTGTTCAGCTCGTCCTCATTTCTGAAAATAGGCACGATCACCACATGAATAGGTGCCAAGTTTGGGAGGTAACACCAGGCCCTCATCATCAGAATGGGCCATGATCAAAGCACCCATCAAACGCGTGCTCACGCCCCATGAAGTACCCCAGACATAATCAAGTTTTCCCTCTTTGCTGGCAAATTTTACGTCAAAAGCCTTCGCGAAATTCTGACCGAGGAAGTGCGAGGTTCCCGCCTGCAGGGATTTTCCATCCTGCATCATGGCTTCAATGCAATATGTTTCAACGGCCCCGGGAAATCGTTCGCCCGCCGACTTCCTGCCTTTTACGACAGGCACGGCCATAAAGCTTTCAGCAAAATCAGCATAAACATCGAGCATAAGCTCCGTTTCACGTATCGCCTCGGCTTCTGTCGAATGAGCAGTATGACCTTCCTGCCAAAGGAATTCTGAAGTACGCAGAAAAAGCCTGGTCCGCATTTCCCATCGAACCACGTTGGCCCATTGATTTATTAATAGTGGTAGATCCCGGTAGGATTGAATCCATTTTCTATAGGTATTCCAGATGATCGCCTCGCTGGTTGGCCGAACCACCAGTTCTTCTTCCAGTTTCGCGTCAGGATCGACAATAAGTTTTCCCTTGTTTTGGGGATCGGTTTTCAAGCGATAATGTGTCACAATGGCACATTCCTTCGCAAAACCTTCCGCATTTTGCTCTTCCGCCTCGAACATGCTTTTTGGCACGAACAAGGGAAAATAAGCATTAACATGCCCTGTGTCTTTAAACATCTTATCCAGGCCTGCTGCATCTTTTCCCAAATGCTGTATCCATAGGGTTTAATGACCATACATCCCCGCACATCGGAATGTTCTGCCAGATCAGCTTTCTTCACTAGTTCATTGTACCACGATGAATAATCTTCCGCTCGAGTTGGTATTTCTTTCCCCATTGCCTGGTATAATTATTGATTCTTTTTTAAAACGAAGCGCAAATATAATTTTAGTCGGAACAAATACGGCGTAAATTTTGTAGCTTTATCAACACTTTTAAGACGATTTAACGTTTTATTAGAGGAAGACCAAAAGTTAAGAAGGTATGAAAAGCAAAGTCGCGATATTAAGTTTAGTTTCATTGCTGTTTACCGTTGCCGCTTCGGCGCAAGGAATAGAGAATGACGACATGTATTTTAACTCTAAGGACCGTGCGAAACTTAATGCAGCCAAAGCAACTGAAGTTTCGGCGAGCATCAAAAAGAGCAAAAAAGCAACGGTGGCTGACGAGGCCGTTAACCCCACGGACAGCTATTCGGCACGCAACGTAAATCCGGAATATGAGGCTCGGTCAAACTCACAGACTGCGCAAGCTGACAATCAAGACTATTTCGTCAATAACTACAAATACAATAACGCAAGCAACTTCAATAATTGGAATAATAATTTTAACAACTGGTATAGCAACCCTTGGTATGGTGGCAATTACTATGATCCCTTACATCAATTCGTTCAACAGCCCGTATTATGGAAGTAGGTATGACACGTGGGGAAATCCATGGTGTAATCCTTACTATCAGTCAGGCTGGTCTAGTTCCTTCAGCTATCATTGGGGAAGTTCCTATAACTATGGGTGGGGTATGAATTTTGGATATGGAAATTATGGCTACAATCCATATAATTCCTGGGCGGCATGGGGTTCTCCCTATTACGGATCGGCATGCGCTCATATTATGGCGGAGGTTATGGATATCCGACGAAGGTGGTTATCGTAGAATCTGGTTATCACGGCCCGGTATATGGTAAACGTGCTCCCGCAGCACACAGCTAAGCGGTGATAATGGTAGAGTTGCTCGCTCGTACAATAGACAGGTTGTCGAGACCAACACTAATGAACGTCCAGCAATAGGTGGCAGAACAAGCTCTTCCGTGAACACGCAATCAGACTATTACAATCGGGGGTGGAGAAATCAAACACAGCAAAATTCAGGTTCGTATAGCTAATCCTGAATTCTAATTCAGGAAATAGCAATCAAGATCGTCCTGGGAAAGCAACACGCGAAGCTCGTGGAACGAATCAAATTCTGGTAACACTTCCAGAAGTTATGATACACGGAAGAAGCAGCAGCGGCAGTTCCTATTCTGGCGGGAATAGTGGCGGATCCAGTTCCGGATCATCCAGCACCGGTTCAAGATCTTCAGGCCGCGGCAATTAATTAACACTAAATTCTAGTATAAAAAAATGAAGAAATTTGTCTTCATAGTTACTCTCATGTCTCTTGGATCCCTGTGTTATGCGCAGGATTTCATTGACAATGCACTCTTGTTCAGTAGGACAAGGCCAAGTGGAAGCGCCCGCATTCAGGCACTTGGAGGTACTCAGGTTTCGCTGGGTGGGGACTATAGTTCAGCGCTGTCAAACCCCTCAGGCCTGGGAATGTACAATCGTTCTGAGTTTACCTTTAGCCCAGGTGTTACGACGAGCAATTTTTCATCGGATTATCTTGGCGAGAATACGGATGCATCCAAGTCGATGTTCAATATTCCCGGATTGAGTTTAGTGTATCACCATGAGACCGGCAAAGAAAAAGGATTTTTGGGCGGGAGTTTTGGAATTTCTATGACGCGGACAAACGATCTGAATCGAAAGTTCAACTACAGCGGTACTAACAGTGAAAACTCGATGGTTGATTACTTCATTGATGATGCCTATGGGATTGATCCCGAATCAATGCTGTGGCATGAGAACGAGACCCCTGGAGCTAATTTTACAACATTAACGGCGCTAGCGTATAATAATTACTTGATCAGAAGATTTCATCGATAATACCGGCGAGTATGCCTATAGGTCGGTCTTAAGTCCGTTGCCAGCGGAGCCAGGCTTCCCCGCAGAAGTCAGAACCGTGGATCAGGAAGAACTTAGTGAATCAAAGGGTTCCCAATATCAATGGTCTATCTCCTATGGCGCAAACTTTAGCGACAAGTTCTTCCTTGGCGCCGGAATCGGTGTTACATCCATCAGGTATAAAGTAACACAGTACTTCACAGAATCAAATTTCAGATACAGCGAGGATCCGACGTACGTGCCTATCGATAACTTCAAGACAACAGAGAATTATGATATTCGTGGATCAGGTGTAAACTTTACCATTGGTGCAATTTTAAGGCCCGTGGATTTTTTACAGGTAGGCGCCTCATTGGTCACGCCCACTTATTATAACATGACAGACACTTACACAGCGCGCATTGAAAGCGTATGGAATTATTACGGTGACCCCAACAACGAAAGCTTTCCGCCGAGGCGAGACGTTTCTGAACATTTTGAAGATATACCGGTGATTTCCGAATACAATCTATCGACACCCCTACGCGTTACAACCGGAGCGACTTTCATTTCCAAATTTGGTTTCATTTCCGGCGAGGTTGAATTTGTGGATTATGGAAAAGCAAAATATAATTCTGATATAGCAGACGATTTTGATGCAGAAAATGAAGGCGTGAAGGCCGAGTACCAGCCTGTCGTTAATTACAGGCTGGGTGCCGAATACAGGTACAAGATTTATAGAATACGTGCTGGCTATAACTACATGCAGGATCCTTATCGACAAACCGGCAACATTGACCATAGCGTCCAATCGTTTAGTGGCGGCTTGGGTGTGCGGACAAAAAATTTCTTCGTGGATTTAGGTGCCATCTTCAGTTCAACAGAAGGAACCCGATCGCCTTATTACTCTACTATCGGCAACGATCCTGTAGCCTATCAAAAATTTAAATCGGCAAATTACATTTTAACGTTCGGCTTCACATTTTAAGCCGAAGTGCACTAAGCAATTTTTCCAGGCTAGGATTCTCGATAATGATATGAGCCTTGGTATAGATGGGAAGTCTTGAGGCGCGTAGCGCATTCAACTTATTTTCTTTGTCCCTTTCGTCGCCAGCATTTAACAATGGACGATCCGTTGCTGACGCTAACCTCAACATGAGTTCGTCAACAGGTACGTCTAAAAAAATACTCAATCCGGATTGATTGATTACTTCCATGCCATTATGAAAACACGGCGCTCCGCCTCCGGTACCCATCACAAAATCCTGTTGTGCGCCTGCCCAGTCACGCAATACTTCCGATTCTAACTGTCTGAAGTGATCTTCACCTTCTTGTGAAAAAATTTCCTTGACAGACTTCTTTTCCTTTTTTTCAATTTCCCAATCCATATCAACAAAAGGAACATGAAGTTCGTCGGCCAGCAATTTTCCCAAGGTAGTTTTACCAGACGCCAGACAACCCGATCAGAAATATTTTCATGTTTGAAATTATTGTTGAGTGGCTAGTGTCAGCACTTCTGAAGCATCAGGGGTATCGTTGTGATGCCACATGCCTTTTACCGTTCCATTCACCCACAATGTAATGCCGGGATTTGAGCGTACAATGGTTTTTAAGCACAGTAGCATCCACGAAATAATACGGTACGGCCAATTGATTTTCGTGGCGAAACGCTTCAAATTGATCCGCGCCCGATGACGTCAGTGCCATCATTTCTATCTTACCATCCAATGACTTTAATCAGTGCCCTGATTTTGTCCATGTTCTTGGTGGAAGCTTTCGACGCATCATATATGATGAATAATAGTTTGGTGCCTTCAAACGTGGATTGTGTTACATCTTCACCTTCTACGCTGGATACCGCATAATCGGTAATTTTCGCCTTCGTTTTTTCCTCGTTCGTTTGTCTGACGCCAACATATTTGTACATCAATGTATCCGTTAAGTATTTATCGGATGTGATTTGCTCACCATCTTTTTTCTGAAAAGTGTATTCAAAAATAGGTTGCTCTGGCGGCAACATTTGTTGTGGAATATTGTTGCCGATGCGATATGCCCGGAAATCAATAAATGGTAAATGAAGTACGGCATAGACGCCAAGAAAAAAGCAGAGAACGGTGGTCAAAGCGATCACCGCATGGCCTTGCTTGGTGTACAAGAGTGGCTGGAATCGCTTCCGGTACCAAAACAAATGCAGGATAAAAATTACCAGGATCACATCTTTAATAAAAGATTCCCATGGTGTTAGTTTAATGGCGTCGCCGAAGCATCCGCAGTCCGTGACTTTGTTGAAGTAAGCCGAGTAAAAGGTGAGGAAGGTAAAAAACACGATCAGCGCCAAAAGTATTTTTGTCGTGATCGTCATCCTGTAGTTGATCAGAACGGCAACACCCAGCACGACCTCCAGCACAATCAGGAACATGCCGATCTCCAGCGCATAGGGTTTGAAGACGAGAAAGAACGAACCAAAATCCTGACCGAAAACTTCAAAATACTCCTCCAGTTTTATTTCCGTTCCGATAGGATCGTTAAGCTTGATCAGCCCCGAAAAAATAAAAAGGCCTCCAACTAAAAAACGGGAAAAGTTATCGATGAATTTCATTAGGATTATGAGATTAGAGGATTATAGGATTGGAAAATTGGAAAATTAGAAGATTGAAGATTAGCGCGAATTTTCAATTTTACAATCTTTAATCTTACAATCTTTCAATTTTTCAATTTTTCAATTTTATCAAGGCAAAGACGGCATAATTGATCATATCCTGGTAGTTGGCTTTGACACCTTCGCTCACCAAAGTTTTCCCTTGATTATCTTCAATTTGTTTTACGCGCAGAAGTTTCATCAAAATGATATCCGTTATCGACGTAATTCTCATTTCACGCCAGGCTTCGCCATAGTCATGATTTTTATTTTGCAACAACTCAAACGTTTCTTTTGATCCCGCATCGTAATAAGGTTCTAATTCTTCAAAAGTCATTTCTAAAGAAGAAGAATCTTGTAACTCGCATTTGAATTAAAGCAATCAGACAATAATTGATGATGCCGATAAATTCATCTTTAATAGGATCATCGACCTTTTGTTTGCCTTTTTCCTGAATGCTCCGGATGCGTTGTGCTTTGATGAATATCTGATCTGTGATTGAAGGTAAGCGCAAAATCCGCCAGGCGGTGCCATAATCACGTGTCTTCTTTTCAAACAGCGACTTGCAGATGGCCATTATCGAGTTGTACTCCTGCGTTGTTTTTTCGATCAAGGGAAATAATTTAGCTGGCAAACTTCTTAATTTGAATCAGAATTCCATCAAGAACTGCATGAAATCTTGGCTTGAAAATAAAATTTTTTACCCAAATCAGACATTAAACATCCGTGGACGGCTGCTTCATCTCAAGGAACCCAGGATAATGGGGATCTTGAACGTTACGCCAGATAGTTTTTACGATGGTGGACGATACGATTCGGAAACGACGATTCTCGAACAAACAGAAAAGATGATGAACCATGGGGCCACATTTATTGATGTGGGTGGATATTCATCGCGTCCGGGCGCGGAAGATATCCCGATGAGTGAAGAAATCCGACGAATTTCAATAGCCATCAAGTCAATTGTTAAAAATTTTCCGGAAGCTTTCATATCCATCGATACTTTTCGAAGTCAGGTGGCGAATGTCGCCGTTCAGGAAGGTGCTGCCATGATAAATGATATTAGTGGAGGGGAGCAAGACCCTGCCATGCTTGACATGGTAGGCATCTCTGCAAGTACCGTATGTCGTCATGCATATGCGGGGCGATCCGAAAACGATGAATCAACTCACCAACTATGAAAATTTGATGAAGGACGTAACGGATTTTTTTCATCAGCAAGATTCATCAATTGACATCGCTTGGAATAAAAGATATTATAATTGATCCGGGATTTGGCTTTGCCAAAACTATAGAACAAAATTTTACACTTTTAAACTCCCTTGACTATCTTAAAATTCTAAACAAACCTCTTCTTGTGGGCTTGTCCCGAAAGTCGATGATATGGAAAACATTGTCTACAACGCCTGAGTATGCACTCAACGGCACCAGTTGTCTTAACACCATTGCATTGATGAAAGGTGCCAGCATCCTGCGCGTTCATGATGTTCAGGAAGCATCCGAAGTATGTAGGTTATTTTCATCAACAACTGCAGCACATTGACGATAATCTATTTTAATATTCAGCGTTACTTCATAAATAGTACATCGTCCTTTACCTTTGTATAACAATGATTTTTCTTTTTAAGATAGGATTTCTTGAGGTAAGCTGGGTTGATTTCGTAGACATCGCACTGGTTAGCGTTCTGCTCTATCAGGTTTATAAACTCATTCGAGGAAGTATTGCCATGAATATCTTCTTGGGCATCCTCGCGCTTTATCTGGTGTACCTGATCGTGCGCGCGGCGGAAATGGAATTGCTTGCTACGATATTGGGACAATTCATGGGTGTTGGCGTGTTGGCCATGATTATTTTATTCCAGCCCGAGATTAGAAAATTTTTATTGGTGATCGGAAGAGGAACTGAATTCCGTGAAAATATCTTTAAGACCATTGCAAACTGGAGACATGACTATCATGATGATTTCGATGTCAATGAAGTAATTGAGGCTGCGAAATCATTAAAGGCAACCAAGACCGGAGCATTAATTGTCTTTTCACGGGATACTGAATTAAAATTTTATGCGCAAACCGGCGATGCCCTCGATGCTACCGTGAACAAACGGCTGTTGCTTTCGATATTCAACAAAAATTCTCCCCTTCATGACGGTGCAGTCATTATTTATAAAGGTCGCATCAAAGCAGCACGTTGTGTATTACCGGTTACTGAAAATGACCATCTTCCGGCGCACTATGGCTTGCGTCACCGGGCGGCGGTAGGTATGTCCGAGAACACCGATACGCTGGTTTTGGCAATATCCGAGGAAACCGGAAGGCTGATTTTAGCGCGCAATGGCAAGTATCTCCGGTTGATAAAACTCAAACATGTTGAGAAAAAGATATTAGACTACCTCCATAATAATGAGCCTGCCCGGTGGGAAGAACTATCCGTCGAAGAAAACGAGCCTGCCGAATCATCTGCCGCGAAAGCATGAAATCTTTGTTTTAACTTTCTAGGAGTGTTGAGGTGCCGTAGGTTGCAATCGCATGAAGCCACGAGGTGTTGGAGTTGAATCGCAGTTGGGTAACATGTTTGAATTATTTTTTAGAATCCTCAATCGGTTCGAAATGCAAGCCGAGACCTTAGGAGCAACTTTTACTAATGCCATGCGCCTTAATTCTTGTTTTCATTTTTTGTCCACTCTTAGCGCTTTGCCAGTCGTTGGAAACGGTGGTTCAGAAAGGTCATGAACTAGCGGTAGTGGCCGTCGCGATAAGTCCTGATAGCAATTACATTGCTTCTGGCAGCAAGGATAAGTCTGCGAAGCTGTGGGAGATGAGTACTGGCCGGGAGGTGAGAAGTTATTTAGGACATGAAGCGACGGTTACAAGTCTGGAATTCACCGCAGATGGAAAACCTTGATCACGGGTAGCAACGATAAATCAATCCGTTTTTGGGAAGTATCAACAGGAAAAGAAATTTATTCCATTCAAACCGATGACATCATCACAGACCTGGCTATTGATCCCAGATTACATTTTTTTGTCGTAGCCGGATATGGGAACTCGGGCTATGGCGATTCCGTTACGGTATATGATCTCTCCTCAAAAAAAATCATTAAAAAAATCTCTGCATCCCCTGACAAGGGTCTTGGAAGTGGCGTAGATGTTGCAATTTCACCAAACGGAAAATTGCTTGCCGTTCGGCGAGGACAATCGAACTATTAATCTGTACAACACCAACGATTGGACATTTGATGAAAACTTTTCAGCCTGAAGAAGGCTGGTGTGGTGGATGCGGAACGCGCGTGGTTTTTAGCTTCGATAATAAAATGCTGTACGCTGCTTCTCATAATGGACCTGTGCGAAAATACGATCTCGATTCTTTCAAACTTATCAAAACATACGAGGAGAAAACGGATGACCTGACAGGACTTGCCATTAGCAGCGATGGAAAAACATTAGCACGCTCTACCGAAAAGGAAACACGCGTCTGGGATGCGTTAAGTGGTGATTCTCTTGTCACGATACAGGCAAAGGATCAGAGCGAGTTTCATGAAATCGCTTTCACATCAAACAATAAGTCTCTTCTTATTACCTCCGACGATAATACCGTTAGCGCCTGGAATTTCACGCAAAATAAAAATGAAATGACGTTCACCGGATATCTCAACGAACGCGATCGTGGAGGATTGAATTACGATCCAAACTTTTACTGGCAGTCGGCGATCGCCAAATATATCCGTTTCAAAAATTCATTGCTGATCAGCAACGATGGCAAGACTTTAATAAAAGGGAAATTCGGTACGAAAGTAAAACAATGGGATATCGCAACAGGGAAGTCAGTAATGGAATTTGTCGGCCACAAGAAAGCGGTACTATGTTACGACTTATCGCGCGACGGAAAGCGGTTGCTTACCGGAGGAGGTGATGGAAAAATAATGCTATGGAATGTTGACACAGGGGATTCGCATTCAGGTCATTCAATCGTATCGTGAACCGATCTTTGACATTCATTTTAGTGCTGATGAAACCCACGTTGCTTCTTCCAGCTGGGATGCCACCATGAAGGTCCATGACCTGGAAACTGGTAAACTGCAAACCTATTTTGACTTGGCAAACGCTTCTGCCTACCAACTTATTTTTCATCCCAATGATCTTTACCTTTTCACCGCCAGGCTGGACAACACGCTGCAGATGTGGGAGACCGACACCAAAAAAGAAGTCCGAAATTTTATTGGACACACTGACATCATTTCTTCCATTCAGTTGAGCAACGATCAAAAGTCACTGCTGAGCTCCAGCTGGGATGGAACCGTCAGAATTTGGGATGTAGGAACCGGTCTCATGACTAAAAAATTCAAAGGTCATATCGGCGCAGTACATGCTTCCATTTTCAGTGCAGATGGAAAATTGGTCTATTCAGCGGGAGCAGATCGCACCATTCGGGTTTGGGACATCCACACGTCAAAAGTGGTTAGAACCTTTGAAGGTCACAAAGCAGAAGTCACCACCTTGTTGTTCAGTCCCGACAATAAAATGCTGATCAGCCACAGCGTTGATGGCGTTACCAAATTTTGGGACCTGAATACCGGGAAGGAATTCTTCGAGCATATTCACCTTGGTGAACGGGACTGGATGGTGAAAAATCCAGAAGGCTTTTTTAACAGCACCGACGATGCCAGAGGATTCATCCACTTTGTCAGCGGATTAAAAACCTATTCGGTGGATCAATTCTTTGATGAATTTTACCGGCCCGATCTCCTGCCGAAAATTTTTCAAAACCGATCCACGGAATCCAAAAGCATCCAAGGAAGTCTGAAAAACTCACCTCCTCCCACGGTGAAGCTGGCGGTAATCCCCTTGGTAAAAGGCAAGGCCGAGGTGTATGTGAGGATCGTTGACAATGGTAATGGCGTGGAGAATCTGAAGCTATTCCACAATGGAAAAAGTGTTCCGCTGAACCATGAATCTCTTTCTTTTCCAAAATCACGGGGACAGTCAACTACCTATAAGCACGAGGTGAATCTCGTGAGTGGCGCGAATGTCTTTTCTGCGACAGCCCGCAATAAAGACAACATTGAATCCGATGCCCAGACCGCTGAATTATTTTCAGATCACGTGGCAAAAAACAGCACTTGTTACGTCCTTGCTGTCGGGATTAACGAGTACAAAAACAGCAAACTCAATTTAAATTTTGCCCGGGCTGATGCCGAATCGTTTGGCAAATTGGTCAATGACAAGAGCAGGCAACTTTTTAAAAATGTTGAACTTCATACATTGTATGATAAGGAAGCAACGCGCCAGAAAATTCTCAACAAGTTAGACGAACTTTCGACTCGGATTAGTCAGGAAGATGTCTTGATCTTTTACTATGCCGGGCATGGAAGTATGATCGACAACAAATTTTACTTCATACCGACAGAGAGCTCGAGATTATACGATGCTTCCTCCCTTCACAAGGAGGCAATTGAAGCGAGTGTGATTCAGGAAAAGTTCAAGAACATCAAGGCGCTGAAACAACTTATTGTTATGGATGCGTGTCAATCGGGAGGGTCCGTTGAATTGCTTGCCACGCGGGGAGCACAGGAGGAAAAAGCGATCGCACAGCTTTCCAGGAGTGCCGGAATTCATGTAATGGCTTCGGCAGGAAGTGAACAATTTGCTACGGAATTTAACACTTTGGGTCACGGATTATTCACGCACGTGCTCATCAAAGGTTTGCAAGGAGAAGCAGATGGCGCGCCGAAAGATGGAAAGGTCACGATCTACGAATTAAAATCTTATGTCGATGATCAGGTACCTGAGGTGACAAGAAAATTAAAAGGGAACCCACAATATCCCTACACATTTTCTCGAGGTCACGATTTTCCGATAGTGATTGAAGTTGGGGCACAATAAAGTGGCTAGCTGAAGAAAGTTTATCATCAGGAAACTTTAATAAAAGATTTATCGTAATTTCGTATACATTTTTTAAACTTAATTCAAGATGGTAGAAGCTAGTCCCGTCAAATTTTATTTCGCGAAATATTTTTTCCTCGCATTTAGTTTTCTTCAATGGGCAGTAACCGGTACTATTTTTTTTCAGTACGAGTTTGGCCCCAAAAGTTTCTTCGTAGCCCTGGTATTTTTCACCTTGGGCATGATAAGCTTTACTGCCTACCTGCTCATCACTGACAGAGTAAGACGTGTTGCCATTGGAAAAAATAAGATCATCGTTACAGAAGGCGACCGGAACATCCGGTTTGAATGGCCTGAAGTAAAGTCATTGAAAATTATTCCTTATCTGAATCTTTATAAGCTTAAGCTTAAAGGCAAAAGGGGATATATCTATTTCTTTCCTTCGCAGAATATTGATCCCGCTTTTGGCTTGATGTCAAAAGACACTTCCAAGATGGGTGACATTGTTGAGAAGCGGAAAAAGGAGCTGGGAATTAAGTAAGCTGAAAGCTTAAAGCTAGAAAGCTTGGGCGTGCGACTCGCGACGTGACTGCAGAAAAGCATGCAGCAGTCAGCTTACAGCTGACAGCTTTATTCTCAGGCAACCTCGAACTTCAAACTCGAACTTCAAACTATTTAAGACTCCAAGTTCTTTTCCGATTTCCTGAAAGGCATTGATAGCTTTATCCAGATGATGTTGTTCATGGGCTGCGGAAATTTGCACGCGAATTCTCGCTTGACCTTTCGCTACCACCGGGAAGAAAAATCCGATAACGTAAATTCCTTTCTCCAGTAATTTCTCGGCAAACGTCTGAGCAAGGGACGCTTCATACAGCATGACCGGTACGATAGGATGTTCGCCTGGTTTAATTTCAAAACCGACGCGCTCAATTTCTTTCCTGAAGTACTTGGTATTTTTTTCCAGTTTGTCGCGAAGGGCTGTCGTCTCAGACAAAATATTAAATACCTCAATGGAGGCTCCTGCTATCGAAGGTGCCAGCGTATTTGAAAAAAGGTACGGTCTGTGAATGTTGTCGCAGCAGTTCAATAATTTCTTTTTTGCCCGAAGTAAAACCACCAGACGCTCCTCCGAGTGCTTTCCCCAAGTGTACCCGTGATAATGTCCACTCTATCCATTACGCCACAATACTCAGGAACTCCGCGGCCGGTTTTCCCTATGAACCCCGTTGCGTGCGACTCGTCCGTCATGACCACAGCCTCATATCGATCGGCCAGATCACAAATTTTGTCCAACTGAGCAATCGTTCCATCCATGGAGAAGGCACCGTCTGTTACGACGATTATTTGTTTAGCGCCAGCCGCTTTCGCTTCATCCAGTTGTCGCTTCAAATCCTCCATGTTGTTATGCTTGAAGCGATAACGCATGGCTTTGCAAAGACGGACGCCATCAATGATGGAAGCATGATTCAATTCGTCAGAGATAATGGCATCTTCGCTACCAAACAACGGCTCAAACACTCCGCCGTTGGCGTCAAAGGCCGCCGCGTAGAGAATAGTATCTTCGGTTTTAAGAAATTCTGAAATCTTCCCTTCCAGTTCTTTATGGATATCCTGAGTGCCGCAGATAAAACGAACCGATGACATACCATAGCCATGCGTATCGATGGCTTTTTTTGCAGCCTCGATCACCCGTGGGTCGGCTGAGAGTCCCAGGTAATTATTAGCGCAAAAATTAATAACCTCCCGGCCATCCTTGGTTTGAATCACGGCGCCTTGCGGGGTCGTGATGATTCGTTCTTTTTTAAAAAGATTGAGTTCTTTGATCTGCTGAAGTTGTTTCTGCAAAACCGGCTGGAGACTTTTATACATGTGCGTTACGACATTTTAGGTTTTGGTTTGAAAACAGGTTTTGGTATTGATGGTTTAGGATTTGAGGCTGCAGGACTGGCCGTTTTAGGCTCAAGGGCAGGCGGCGTTATTGGTTGGTCCGACGTTGGCGTTGGAGGTTCTTGCTTCTCCGGCATCACGGGTAAGGGATATTTTCTCCGGATTGGGTTGATCAGGTTGAGCTTTTGAACGGTAAAGCTATTGGGATGCATTTGTTGAAATTCGAAATCCCACGATTTCCAAAGCTCAGGTTCGGCCTTAAGAAAAGCGGCGGAGTCAATTTTTTTGGATATCAAATATGCTTCAAGATTCACTGCGCTAATTTAACAAAAGCTTTATCGAACGAAGGCAACCGGCCTAAATTTGTAATTTCGCGCAGCATTCGCAGATCATGAAGAAGGAAAAAATTCTAGTTATTGGCGCAGGGGGCCAACTGGGTTCAGAGTTAATCGCTGGGCTTTGGAAGTTTTATGGAAAAGAAAATGTAGTAGCGACGGATATCAAGGAGCCCGAGGGAATTTTAACGCAGGGGAATTTTGAGATTCTGGATGTTTTGAATCCAAAAAATCTTCTAGCCCTTCTCCAGAAAAATAAATTCACGCAGCTCTACCATTTGGCTGCCGTCCTCTCAGCGACTGGCGAAAAGAATCCAGAAATGGCCTGGCGGCTAAACATGGAAAGTCTGATGCACGTGCTGCAGGCAGCTGTGGATCTGAAAATTAAAAAAGTCTACTGGCCCAGTTCGATCGCTGTGTTTGGACCGACTACGCCGAAGATCAAAACGCCACAGAATACGATTATGGATCCCATCACTATTTATGGTATCAGCAAGCTAGCCGGAGAACGATGGTGTGAGTGGTATTTTAGAAAGCACGGACTGGATGTACGCAGTTTGCGTTATCCAGGTTTAATCGGATATAAAACCAAGCCCGGAGGAGGAACAACCGATTACGCGGTTGACATTTTTTTGAAGGCGTTGAAAGAAAAAAAATATGAAAGTTTTTTGGCGCCAGACACGTATTTGCCGATGATGTACATGGATGATGCTGTAAAGGCCACAATAGACCTTATGGAATCGCCAGCAGAGAAAATTAGCGTGCGATCTTCTTATAATATTTCAGGGATGAGCTTTTGCCCTTCTGAAATTGCCGCGGAGATTAAGAAACACATTCCGGAATTCGAGATTACCTACAAGCCCGACTTTCGCCAATCCATTGCAAGCTCATGGCCCAAGTCGATTAATGATTCAGTCGCACGACTTGACTGGGGTTGGGAACCGTCTTTTGGTCTTGAAGAGATGACTGAAGATATCTTGAAGAACTTGCCTGCCGTTGCCAGCCCGCCATTCAAATAGCGTTAGACTTTGTCTATAACACCGTGAAGCGGACAACCTGCGAGCTAGGAAATTAATTAGTTAGTTGGAATAAAAGCGAATCACCTGAGAGTACGTCGACGAGACATAACGCAACAGGTAAGAACCTTGCTTTATTGTATCGTTGAAAGGCAGGACATTTTCATATTCAATGACATTGAATTCCTGCAGTTTCAATCCCAGCGTATTATAGATTTCTATCCGGTCGCCCTCCTGAGGTGAAAAATTTGTTCTAACGTTGATGCTACCGCCAACGGCTGGATTAGGGTAAACGACTATTTGCTTGTCAGTTTTGGATTCGGCTACAACGACTGGCGAATATTCAAAGGTAAGGTCATGATCAACAGCCTTAAGTCTGTAGTAATTTTTTCCGCTTTGCGGCAAGGAGTCTAAGTAAATATAGGAAGTGACGACCTCCAACCCGCCTTTCCCCTCGATATGTGCGATCGGAATAAATGTCAAGTTCCCCGTTGATTTCTCAAGTTCAAAGTGGCTGAAGTTTCTTTCCATTGCGGTCACCCATTTCAATTGTATAGAATTTCCAAGGTCAGTCGCTGCAAATGAAATCAATTTGATCGGCAAGATCCCCCAGGTCCTAAGGTACCTACCCCCTGTATATCGCCCATGCCCGCCTCCCAAAAGTTGACGCCTCCCACCTCGATCATGTTTGCGTTACCATTGTTTGTTCCCGTCAATCAGTGGGTCGGGATTAGGACCACCCGTAGTGTTTTCTAAAACAACGGAAGAACTTGCGGAGGTCAGCATCCAACTTGCCTCCATTTGAAAATATTAAGTTTGGCTGGGGTTGGGTGATGTTTCGGAGAAAAATCGGTCCTTATGATAATTGTTACTGCCGGTCCTATGGTAATGTACCATTGGTGATTGTAACCTGGTTGTCTACAATTATAATGTCCCCGGCAACAAGCGGCGGCAAGGCAATACCCGAGGGGTCAGTACTGCTGATCGAACTCCAGATAGTCGATGCTCCAGTCACCATTCGCCAGTCGAATAATAGGTGGTAGCGCTCGCATCAGTCAGTGCCATCAGTTAAAAAACCTAGTAATATGACTAATCCCCTCAACCCGGTCACAGCTCCTAAAAAACGTTTCTTGTTGTCCATTGCGGCTCGCTATTTCAGCTTTATAATCGATAAATGCCCATTTTAGGGTATCGGGTAACCAGAAATTGCTTGCGGAAGTAAGGTATTTTTATCAACCTAATCGCCCAAATCTTGGTGGGAACCAATCCTTTCAATGATTTCTTTTGTGTCTATTCAAAAAGCTCATAAGTTGCATTAGTCTAGGCGTCAAAACAATGAAAAATCTTGAAATCCAGCACATCGGTCAGGTATTAACCGCAACTATAACTCGACCTAAAGCTCTAAATGCTTTAAATGCCGAACTGGTGGGAGAACTTGAGGACCTTATTCAGGACTTTTATCGAAACGATGATATAAGGGGACTTATACTTACCGGTGAAGGCGAAAAGGCCTTCGTGGCTGGAGCTGATATCAAAGAATTAGCGATTCTGAATCGTGAACAGGCTCTGGAATTGGCAAAAAAAGGACAATCCCTCTTCAAAAAGATGGAGGATTGCCCTAAACCAATCATTGCGGCTATAAATGGATTTGCATTGGGTGGTGGATGTGAGTTGGCCATGGCATGTCATATCCGAATTGCAACCGAGAACGCGAAATTCGGTCAACCGGAAATCAACCTGGGCATCATTCCGGGATACGGTGGAACCCAGCGGCTGACACAATTGGTAGGTCGGGGCAAGGCGCTCGAGCTGATGCTAACAGGCGATCTTATCTCTGCCCAGGACGCAAAAGCACTTGGTCTTGTAAATCATGTGGTCTCGAATCGCGACGAATTAATGGCATTAGCAAATTCAATTATGAATAAAATCGTTAGTAAAAGTCCGATCGCCGTTTCCAATGTGATCAAAAGTGTAAATGCAGGTTTTGGATTTGAAAATGCTGGATATTTAGCTGAATCGGAAAATTTCGCGGCGTGCGCAGCAACCGATGATTTTAAAGAAGGCACTAGCTGCCTTCATCGAAAAAAGATCACCAAATTTTACGGGTAAATAAATTCTGTTATCGTTCAACGCTTGCCTTGATGAATCGAAAACCTGGAAAGGCCGGATAACGGATAACTGATAACTGATAACGGACAGCGACGAATGAGCAAACTTAAAAGACTCGCAGGTGAAACAGTACTTTATGGGCTAGGAAGCATTGTCCCGCGCTTTCTAAACTTTCTGCTCGTTCGTCTTCACACCGACGTCTTTTCTCCGGAGGAATATGGAATCATTAAATAAGATCTTGGCCTATGTTGCTGTATTCAATGTCATTTACATGTTTGGCATGGAGACAGCCTATTTCCGCTTCGCCACAAAGCCAGGTGCCGATGAAAAAAGAATTTTTAATCTTGCCCAAACCGCCGTCGTTGTCATAAGCTTATTCCTCTCCTGTCTGCTCATCCTGAATGCGAATGGACATCGCGGTGCCCTTGAAATCCCGGGGCACAGCCAATCTCATCATCTGGTTTGTTATCATAATGTTCATCGACGCGGTTGTAGCCATTCCCTTTGCCCGACTTCGACTGCAGAAAAAAGCCACTCAGTTTGCCATGGGCAAAATTCTGAATGTAGTCCTTCTCATCGGACTTAAATGTTTATTTTCTCAAAATTGCGTATGATCCATCCGTTGGCATTGGATACATTGTAATCGCGAATCTGATCGCGAATGCCTTTTACTTATTGTTTTTCTGGAAAACATTGTTTTCCTGGCGGCCCGCGATTCGACAAGACAATTTCTCCTGCCATGTTAAGCTATGCATATCCGATCATGATAACAGGATTGGCTGGAATGACCAATGAAATGTTTTCCCGTCAAACATTGGACTGGTGGCTTCCTGCAAATTTTTATCCCGGTCAGAGTTCTAAATATGCCCTGGGAATTTTTAGCGCTTGCTACAAGCTTTCTGTGCTGATGGGACTTGCCATCCAGGCATTCCGATATGCTGCAGAGCCTTTCTTTTTTTCAAATGCGTCTGACAAACAATCCCCTGGCCTTTTTGCCAGAGTCAATCACTATTTCGTGATTGTTTGTTGTATTCTTTTGCTCGGCGTTGGTATTAACCTGGACATACTAAAATATTTTTTGGGCGACAGCAAATATTGGCAAGGACTTCCTGTTGTGCCGATTCTTCTCCTGGGATATCTTTTCCAGGGTGTTTACTATAATCTTACCGTATGGTTCAAACTTACCGACAAGACGTATTATGCGACAATCATTACCGTTGCAGGAGCAATTATCACAATTGCTGCCAATTACGTGCTGATTCCCATCGCAGGATATATGGGAAGTAGTTGGGCAACCTTGCTTTGCTATTTTTCGATGGCTGCGCATCTGTTACGCATTGGGGCAAAAATTTTATCCCATTCCTTATAATATTTGGAAAAGTCTGGGATACATCCTGCTTACCACATTCTTGGTTTACGTTGTTAACGCCGTTACATTGACCAGATCAATGGCTCGCCACAAGCTTTCATGCCGGTGTGTTTTTAGTATATCTTTGATCGTCTATTTAATTGAAAAGAAAGGACTGCGTACCGGCTAACAAATTGATTTTTTTCTAGTTTTACCATGCATCTAACACCCTTTACATGAATATTATTATCCCCATGGCGGGTCTTGGAAAACGCCTGCGTCCGCACACACTCACAACTCCCAAACCACTGTTACCCATCGCCGGCAAACCTATCGTACATAGGCTGGTAGAAGACATTGCAAAAGTTTGCCCTGAAAAAATAGATACCATCGGATTCATCATACATCCCAGCTTTGGAAAAGATGTAGAGGAAAGCTTGAAAACGATTGCCAAAGAAGTTGGTGCTACTGGCAAAATTTATTATCAGGAACAGGCGATGGGAATTTCTCACGCCTTGCTATTTGCCAAAGAAGTTTTCAAAGGAAAAGTTATTGTTGCTTTCGCGGATACCTTATTTAAAGCCGAATTCAAACTGGATACCAACCAGGATGGGATCATTTGGGTACAACATGTTTCCGATCCGTCACAATTTGGTGTTGTGCGTTTAAATGACAAAGGCGAAATAATCGAATTGGTAGAAAAGCCCACTATCTTTCGTTTCTGATCTTGCCATTATCGGCATTTACTTCTTTAAAGATGGCGCGGCATTGGCAGCAGAAATGCAATACCTCATCGACAATAATATTAAGGACAAAGGAGAGTTTCAGTTCACGTCCGCCCTTCAAAATTTCAGTAAAAAAGGTGCAAAGCTGGTTCCGGGCGTTGTCGCGGAATGGCTGGATTGCGGCAACAAAAATGTTACCGTTCAAACCAACCAGCGATATCTTGAATTGATAAAAGACCAGGACCTGGTATCAAAAAAAATTAAACTCATCAATTCCCTTATAATATCCCCTTGTTTTGTAGGCGATGGGGTGATTATTGAAAATTCTGTCATTGGCCCATATGTTTCCGTGGGCGAAAACTCGCGGATTTCGGATAGCCGAATTAAGAATTCCATCATTCAGAAAGAGGCAACCCTTCGAAACGCGATGCTGGAAAATAGCATGTTAGGGAATTTCACTATTTTTGAAGGTTCAGTTCAAGACCTGAGCGTAGGAGACTTTAATTCAATAACCCAGCATTGAAAGACGTCAAGGTATATAGTGCCATCGCATGGGTAGTAGTGCTTCTGATGGCACTGCCGTTGTCGTTGTGTGCCCAGCGCAAAAAGAAAGATGCAGGTGATGTCTACGCCTCTGGATTAAAATTAAGAGAAGCTGAATTTTATTTTACGGAGGGAGAAAAATTCTTCATTCTGGAAGATTACGCAAAAGCGCTGTTATACTACCAGCGCGCGCTGGAGATCACACCTGATAACGCAACGATACATTATAAAATTGCAGAAGTTTTATCCCGCAGTAACAAACAGGAGGACTTATTGAAGGCTTCGTTCAGCATTGAAAGTGCTTTGAAGCTTGAAAAGAAAAATAAGTACTTCTACCTGTTGGCCGCCAATATTTATGGCAGTCTGACCAAGTTTGATAAAGCTGCGTGGGCTTACGAGACTTTGCTGCAAGAAGTACCCGGCACGGAAGAGTATCTATACGAACTGGCCGCTGTCTACCAGTACGCCAACAAATTCGACGACGCGGTTAAGACCTATAACCGTGCGGAAAATGCCCTTGGAATTTCTGAGGTTTCCTCCGTTCAAAAAATGCGGATACTGATCGAACAGGGCAAACTTAAAGAAGGAATTGCGGAGGGCGAAAAACTGATTGACGCTTTTCCTGGCGAAGAGCGGTATGTTATGGCTTTCGCGGAAATTCTTTCCCAAAAAGGATATCGCAATGAAGCGATCAAATACACTGGAAAAATTTACAGCTGAAAATAAGGACGCTGGCAATGCACAAATGCTGTTGGCGGGGATGTATCGTGACAATAATCAGGAAGAAAAAGCGAGGCCTTTGTTGCTTAAACTTTTTGAGGACAATTCAATCGAGGTCAGCAGCAAAGTTATTATCCTTGCCTCTTACAATGCCGAGTTAAATCAAAATAAAGCCAAGAAAATTTCTGATCCCGATAAAGAAAATTTTGCGCTGGCTCTTTTTGAAAAATTACAAAAATCAAATCCCGAAAATCCCAATGTTCACATCATCGGCGGCGACCTTTATTTAGCGACTGGAAAAACCAGGGAAGCTGCAAAAGAATATGTCATGGCGGTCGAATCCAGTGAAGTGAATTACGAAGTTTGGCAAAATTTAATTTATCTTGAGGTTCAACTGGAGTCGTTTGATGACGTCATCAAGCACTCAGATGAGGCATTGGAGTTATTTCCTAACCAGGGGATGCTCTATTATTTTCATGGTTTTGCGCACTTGCGTAAACGGCATTACCAGGAAGCCATTGGTTCACTTGAGCAAGCAAAAAAACTTGCCAAGTCAGATTCAAATTTTATGAGCGATGTCAGTAATATGTTAGGAGACGCTTACAACGCGACCAAGGCCTACGACAAGTCAGACAAGGCGTACGATGAGGCATTGGCACTCAATCCTGATAATAATACGGCCTTGAATAATTATAGCTACTATTTAGCGCTTCGCAAGACGAATCTTGAAAAGGCCGAGAAAATGTCGTTGCAGTTGACTAAAAACAGTCCGGACAATCCCACTTTTCTCGATACCTATGCATGGGTATTGTATACCCGCGAAAAATATAAGGAGGCAAAAAAAGCGATCGAGCGAGCAATTAGTACTGGGAATGCAAATGCGACCCATTTTGAGCATTATGGTGATATACTTTTTAAACTTGGAGATGTTAACGGCGCCGTTCAGCAATGGCAAAAAGCCCGTGGTATGAATGCTAACAGTGAAACCTTAAATAAAAAAATAGCGAACCGGAAAATGTATGAATAAAACGATCGGGCTTATCGTTATCATGTGTTCACTTCTTGTTGTCTCCTGTAGCAAGAAAGTTGTAAGTCCAATCACCATTTCCAAGCCAACGCCTACCCTATCTATTGAAGAAATTGATTTTGAATACCTCCAGGGCAAAGCCCGTATGGTTTTACGCGATGCAAACAAGGAACGTGATGTAAAAGCAAATATTCGCGTGAGAAAAGACAGTGTGATCTGGATGACCTTTTCAGTTATCGGTGTACAAGGTGGTAAGGCCTTGATCAATAAGGATTCGATCACCATCGTAAGCAATGTTGATAAAGAATTTTATGTTTTTGAATATGCTGAACTTTCTAAACGTTATAATTTTAATATCAACTTCAACGTTATCCAATCGGCAATGCTGGGCAATTTGATCGAGACGCGCACAGACCAGGATCAAATTGTACAGGAAAATTCATTTTTTATGCTGAAGCAAGATGCGGGGACAATCAGCGTCTTGAATTACATTAATTCTGCCAGCATGAAAATTGAAAAAGTGGAGATGAAAGAAACCAACACGAACAACTCATTGGTTCTTAACTATTCTAACTTTCAACCATTGGACAATAAATTGTTCCCATATAACGGAACTATCAGCCTGTTTTACAAAACGCTAGCTGGAATATTGAACACAACTGTTATTTTCGAATATAATAAAGTTGAAGTTGGAGATAAAGAGCTTAAGTTCCCTTTTAATATACCTAAACGATATGTGCGCAGGTAGACGCATATTGGCTCTTTCTTATTTTTTGCACGCTTACTTTTTCTGTATCGGCACAGAAAACAAAATCCCAACTGCAAAAGGAAAAGCAAGAAAATCTTGAAAAGATTCAGGAGGTCGAAAAAATCATTGGTGAAACTTCGACCAAGAAGAAAAATTCATTGGGCGAGCTCAATGCCCTCAATCAGCGAATCCGCGTCCAGGAAAGTTTGATAACCTCCATAAAAGGTGAAGTAAATTTTCTGGATTCTGAGATCATTGAAAATAATGATATCATCAATGCACTTGAGGATGATCTTGAGAAGTTAAAGAAAGAATATATCTCCATGCTGTTCGTCGCGCAGAAAGTCAACAACAGTACCACGCGGTTGACATTTCTGTTTTCTGCCAAGTCCTTCGATCAACTGATCATGAGGCTTCGATACATGGAACAATACGGTCAGACACGGAAGCTCCAGGCCGATCAAATTGTAAAAGTGCAGGGTGAACTTTCCGGCCATGTGAAGGAGATACGTACCCGGCGAGAGGAAAAAAATAAGTTATTGAGCCAGGTCGTTACCGAAAATGATAACCTTTCGAACCTCAAGAAAAAGCAAGGCAGCCTTGTGCGCTCGTTGGAACGAGAAGAAAAAAAGCTTAAAAAAGATCTCGCGGAAACCAAAAAATCGGTGGCCCGCCTGGACAAGCTCATCGAAGATTTAATCAGGGAAGAAATGGAACGGGCTGCCCGTGCAAAAGCCGGCGAAAGTGAAATGCTTTCCAATTCTTTTGAGGAAAACAGAAATAAGTTTACCTGGCCCGTTTCTTCGGGCTTTGTTTCGCAAAAATTTGGTCGTCAAAATCACCCCGTGTTGAAGGGTATTGTGCAACAAAACAATGGCGTAAATATTCAAACGAAAGAAAATGAAAAGGTTAAGTCCATCTTTGATGGTGAGGTACGCAGAGTTGCATTTATTCAGGGATTGGGAAGTACTGTGATCATAAAACATGGCGAATATTTGACTGTGTATGCGGGATTAAAGGAAGTCTTTGTCAGGACTGGCCAAAAAGTAATCACAAACCAGGAAATCGGTAAGATTTTTTCGAATACGGAAGGGGTTTCAGAACTTCGGTTTCAGATTTTTAAGAACACCACGGCCTTAGACCCTCAGGCCTGGCTAAAAAACATGTAGAAAGATCAGCTCGAACCGAAGTGTTATCCTCATTTTCGACCTGATATCATACCTGCAACCCGGTCATGACATACCGCGTTATTCATTTGACGGTACGTTTTTTTACCCTACTTTTGTTGTTCGATTAAAATTAATTGCCATGAATACTACAATATTGTTTTTACAGGGGGTTGGATTCCAGGAAATTCTTCTCATCGGCTTATTTGTACTAGTATTTTTTGGCGCCAAGAAGATACCTGAATTCATGAAAGGTCTTGGAAAAGGCGTTAGAGAATTTAAAGATTCAGTGAAGGACGTAAAGAAAGAGGTTGAAGACGCTAACAACGCAGCAAAAATCGAAGACGGGAAATAATAGTGTTGAAGACATACGCTACACTTCGCGAAATACAACACGATCTGCAGCAAGGAGTTCTTTCTACTCAAGATCTGGTTCGGCATCATCTGGAAAACATCAAAGAAAAAGCACATCTGAATGCTTTTTTAAGTGTATACGAGGATGAAGCGCTTGCACGCGCGCTAGCGGTAGACAAAAAAATCAAAGAAGGTAAGGCTGGTAAACTTGCAGGTCTAATTGTGGGCCTTAAGGATGTTTTGGCCTATAAGGATCATCCGCTTCAGGCCAGCAGCAAGGTCCTTGACGGCTTTATTTCGCAATTTAACGGCACAGCGGTTCAACGCTTGCTGGATCAAGATGCAATCATAATTGGGCGCCAAAATTGCGATGAGTTCGCGATGGGTTCATCGAATGAAAATTCTGCGTTCGGGCCGGTGTTGAATGATGCCGATAATAGCCGTGTTCCCGGTGGCTCATCGGGAGGATCAGCCGTGGCTGTTCAGGCCGACATGTGCCGGGTATCGTTGGGCTCCGATACAGGGGGTTCGGTTCGTCAGCCGGCCGCATTTTGCGGTCTTGTTGGCCTAAAACCTACCTACTCCCGAATTTCACGCTTTGGTTTGATTGCCTATGGCTCGTCTTTTGATTGTATTGGAATTTTTGGAAAATCTGTGGAGGACGTCGCTTTGGTTTTAGAGGTAATTGCAGGCGGTGATGAAGTTGATAGCACTGTTTCCCAAAGGCCTGTTCCCGCTTATTCCAAAGAATTGGTGAAGCCCAATGGCAAAGCCTACAAAGTAGCGTACGTTCGGGAAATCGATGAATCTACTGGACTTCAAACCGAAATAAAAGAAAGTATTCAAAATAAGATCAAAGCCGTAAAGGCAGCGGGCCATACGGTGGAGGTGATTGATTTTCCGTTGATGGAGTATGTGCTGCCGACCTACTATATACTGGCAACAGCGGAGGCGAGCTCGAACCTTTCGCGATATGATGGTGTGACGATATGGTTACCGCAGTCCAAGCGTTAACGACTTGAATTCCCTGTATAAAAAAAGCAGATCAGAAGGTTTTGGAAAAGAAGTTCAACGCCGAATTCTGTTGGGCACTTTCGTATTAAGCGCGAGTTACTACGATGCATATTATACAAAGGCACAAAAAGTAAGACGAATTATCCGCGATAAAACAAAGGCAATTTTAAAACAACACGATTTCATTATTATGCCTATAACGCCTACCACGGCATTCCGGCTTGGAGAACATACAGATAATCCGTTGGAGATGTACTTGGCGGATCTTTTTTCCGTTCAAGCTAATGTTGCAGGCGTGCCGGCGATAGCAATACCCTGTGGAAAGGATAAACAAGGTTTGCCGATTGGCCTGCAAGTAATTGCAGACGACTTCGAAGAATCAAAACTATTACATTTTTCAAACTCTCTAATGAACTGACAATCATGAGAAAAAGCTTTCTCTTTCTGTTCATCATTTTTTCAACAGCAGCATTTTGCCAGGTTCAACCGGACTCCGTCGTGGTTGACTCACTCGAAGTAGCAATCGCTGAGGAAGAGCTGATTTTCAAAGAAGACACTGCGGACTTCGTTTATTTTGCACTACCCAGTCAGTTAGAATATATTCCTGGCGAAGATAGTCCTGAATTGTATCGCGATCGTTTGGCTTGTATTGAGAAAAAAATGCCATTGATCTACAACGAACGGGTTCATGCATTCATCAACTATTTCACGGTTAAGGATCGTGAGTATACACGCATGATGATGCGCAGGAAAAATCTTATACTTCCCCATTTTTGAAAAATACCTCGCCAAATACAATTTGCCGGATGAGTTGAAATATCTTTCCATCATTGAATCAGGACTGAATCCGCGGGCTGTTTCCCGTGTTCGCGCGGTAGGCCTTTGGCAGTTTATGTCGGCTACCGGTAAATATTATGGTCTTAACAACGATTGGTATATTGATGAGCGAATGGATCCTGAAAAAGCGACCGACTCAGCTTGCCGCTATTTACGCGATCTATACAACATGTTTCATGATTGGGAACTCGCATTAGCAGCATACAATACTGGTCCTGGCAATGTAAAGACGAGCCATCAGAAGATCAGGATATAAACGAGTCTTTCTGGGAGATCTATCCTAATCTTCCAAGAGAAACGCGTTCTTATGTTCCGCAGTTTGTCGCCATCACTTACGCGATGAATTATTTGGATGAGCACAACTTCTTTGATGAAGGTGAAGAGATGCTTCCCAAATTCGATACGCTTCAGGTTTCAAAGTTTCTGCATTTCGAAACCTTTGCAAATTTGACAGGCGCATGCATCGAAGACTTACAAAGACTCAATCCCTCCATTCAACGCAATGCAATTCCTGAGTCTAAAAAAACCTACACATTATATATACCCACAGAGACCAAAGACCTGTTGTCACTGAATCGCCTGGCGATTCTTGATTCAGCTTCAAAAATTGGAAAAAAAGAGCTGGAGATTTTAGCGCAGAAGACTGAAGGAAGCACCTATGGCAGAGATCGTATTGTATACAAAGTAAAAAGCGGTGATGTGTTAGGATCCATTGCTATTCGTCATGGCGTTCGTGTAAATGATCTTCGTAAATGGAATAATCTCAGAGGAAATACAATACGTGTAGGTCAACGACTCAATATCTGGCAGAAACAAAGCTCTCATTCATCCGTACTTGCTTCCAGCAAGTCTAGTGGTACCGTTTCTCCGATGCCTATAACCGGATCGAAGACGTATGTGGTTCAGCCTGGCGATACATTGTGGGATATCTCCAAAAAATTTGAAGGTCTTACGATCGAAAAAATTAAATCCTTGAATAAACTGAATAACGCCAAAATTCAGCCTGGCCAAACATTAATCATTGGCATTTAATTTTCCGCATTGGCGCTAAAAATCCAAAGGGTAATAATAACTTACCCTCAAGTGTGACTGTTACGTATATTAAACATTATAGTCACGAAATTTCTATTCATGAAGTACGCGATTTGTATTTTAATAAGCTTCGTTGCGCTAATGACAGCGTGCAACAAAGAAAATTCAGACTATCTACCAAAGGCTAATGGGAAACCAGGAGAAATTGTTTTGATCGTTGATTCGATGGAATGGAAGGGCCCGCTGGGTACTGAGCTTCGAAATATATTTCATGCTACCGTGCCAGGATTACCCCAGGATGAACCGATGTTTACTACGATCTATATTCATCCGGAAAGGAATTTAAAGTTATTGACCCAACTGAGAAATTTAGTTTACGTGTTTACTTTGGATCAGAATACAAGGGGTACAAGAACAATACGAGAAGCAATAAGCCCCGAGACCATCACGCGCATCAAACAAGACACCAGTTTTTTTATGTCTTCCATCAAAGATGAATATGCGAAAGGCCAGGAAGTGTTATACCTCTTTGGTGACACAGAAAAAAATCTCATTGAGCATCTCAAAAAAAATCGGCAGAACATTATTGATCACTTCAATTTGTTGGAACGTGCGAGACTGGAAAAAAGTCTCTTTACAAAAAAATCAACGGAAGGGGTAGCTGCTTTTTTGCGAAGGGAGCAAAAGATTGATATTCGCGTCCCTGTCGGATACAAACTGGCCAATAGACAAAAGGATTTTATCTGGCTCCGGCAAATTGATCCCGACAAGGACCGGGACATTTTTATCACCTGGAAACCTTATGAAAGCGAGTATCAATTCTTGCCCGATAGCATTATAGCATGGCGGGATGCAGTAGCAAAGAAATATTTATTCGAGGATCCTAGGAATCCGATCAGCTACCTGGTTATCGAAAGAGAGGACGCGGAGCTCTTAACGCGTCAGGTAAATTTCAACAACCATTTTGCCATGGAAATTCGTGGATTGTGGCGAACCAATAACCGAACCATGGGTGGTCCATTTGTGGGATACGCCATTGCGGATCAGGAACAAGGTTTACTTTACTACATCGAAGGATTTGCTTTTGCGCCCGGCAAGGACAAACGTGAATTCATGCGCGAACTAGAAACCATTCTTTGGTCCTTTAAAACCAGCGAGGACCTGAACGTCACGCAGTAGTTTCAGCAGGGGAAAAGTTCTTGATCCATAAGCTAAAGACCGTTCCTTCACCTTCTTTACTTTTCACATCGATTTTTCCGCCTAGTGCAGTTACTTGCGTTTTTACAAGGTAAAGTCCTAAACCTCTCCCATCGACGTGAAAGTGAAGTCTTTTGTAAAGACTAAATAAAGTTTCTTTGTGTACTTCCAGGTCAATTCCCAAGCCATTATCGCCAATATCGATTTGCACATATTCATCCTGCATTTGTGATTGTACTGTAATGACGGGCTTCCTGCCTGGATGTTTGTATTTAATAGCGTTACTGATTAAGTTATAAAAAATACTTTCCATATAACTGGAAATACCTACTACACTGTCGGCTTTACTAAAGTCCGCGGAAATGCTGGCCTGAGATTCTTTGATATCATCCTCGAGTGTTCCCGTTACCTTATAGAGCAGACCAGCCAGTTGAATTTTATTCATGGATCCTACATTCATCTTTTGGACACCCAAAATTTCGGTAAGATCCTTTATGATGTGATCCATGTCTTGTGAGGACTTCGTCATCAATTTGGCAATTTCAGAAACTTCACTTGCGTCTTTTGTGAAATCCAAAATGGACGATAAGCCAATAATTCGAGACATGGGCGCCCGGAGATTATGTGATATAATAAATGCAAATTGCTCAAGCCTGCTATTGTGATCGATCAGCTCGGCGTTTGCTTGCTTTAGGCTCTGCGTTTGACGCTCTACCTCTGTTGCAAGTTCTTCATTCTTTTCCTGAATAAATTTGTTTTGCTTTTCAATCGTCATTTTTGCTTCCTGCAATCTCTCATTATGCAATACAATTTCTTCGTTCTGCGCGGTGATCTCTTCATTTTGTGCGACTATTTCCCGTGTTCTTTCATGAACCGTCCTTTCGAGCAATTGATTTTGCTGGGCGAGAATATTGGCTTTTTCCTCTTCGGATTTTCGGAGTTTTTCGGATATTAGAATCGTCCTGTTTGTATAGTAAGCAGTGTATGCTAATGTTGGCACTGCAATGCAAAAAAGGACGATTTGCAAAAAGTAAATGTTGTTTAATGCTGTATCATACTGCAATTTTGCCGTGCGGGCAATTTCATCCTCAAAAGCATAAACATCTTTTGAAAAATCTTGATATTGCAACCACACGTTATATCCCGGATCTATTTCCAGTAATTTTACAAAAGCAGCGCGATCCTTTTTATCAAGCAGATCGACCATGAACTGCGTTGTTGCAACATAATCCTCGATTGAATCGCGGACAACATAAAACTTATTCATTGGAGTATTGTTGTGAGCGAAGCGAAGTCTCAAGCGCATGCAAGGCAGTATTTTTGTTTCGAATGGCAATTTCGATGGCATTCTTATAATGGCGATTGCTGACAAATGCATAACTTCTCACCGCCAGATCTAAAAGATGCAAATTCTTCATTACATCGCTGGTGCTTATTTTAACCTTTTCTGTTTGCTCTTGCTGATTTTTATTAAAGGTGATAACCTGATTATTTTGATAAATAAGATAAATGTCACCCAGTATGAGCAATGCAATCAGAAAAACAATGGTGTACAACACATATCCTTTAAACCAGGAAATCATCTTAAACGCGATTTAATATTCAAAGGAAATAGAAATCCTTCTATTTGATTCCATATCTCATGAACAATATAATATCTTTTCCTATCCGTTATTATCTTTATCCTTTAACCAAAACGACATGTCCATTAAAAAAATAAGAAAACAGGATGCCTTGAACTATCATATGCAGGGACAACCTGGAAAAATTGAAGTTGTTCCCACCAAGGCCTTGACCTCTCAGCTTGACTTAGCCCTTGCCTATTCGCCCGGTGTTGCAGAACCATGCAAGGAAATTGCTGCCAATAAGGAAGATGTTTACAAGTACACGGCAAAAGGAAACCTGGTGGCGGTGATTTCTAATGGAACAGCGGTGTTGGGCTTGGGTAATATTGGGCCAGAAGCAGCCAAGCCAGTGATGGAAGGAAAAGGTGTGCTCTTTAAAAAATTTGCTGGCATCGATGTTTTTGATATTGAGATCAATGAAGAAGATCCTGACGAGTTCATCAAAATTGTAAAAGCACTGGAGCCCACTTTTGGAGGTGTGAACCTGGAGGATATTAAAGCTCCCGAATGTTTTAAGATCGAAACAGAGCTTCGAGAGAAAATGAATATTCCCATCATGCACGATGATCAGCATGGCACGGCAATAATTTCGTCTTCGGCCTTGTTAAATGCGCTTGAAATTATCGGAAAGAAAATCGAAGAGGTAAAAATCGTGGTCAATGGTGCGGGTGCCGCGGCCGTTAGCTGCACCAAACTCTACATGGCACTGGGTGCCCGAAAGGAAAATATAATTATGTGCGATAGCAAAGGCGTGTTGAATAAGAGCCGCGCAGGTCTTGATGAAATAAAATCTCAATTTGTCTGCGACCAAAACGTCGACACATTGCAGGAGGCCATGAAAGGTTGTGATGTATTTGTGGGCCTATCGGTGGCAGATGCCATTACCCCTGAAGACCTGAACAATATGGCGAAAGATCCTATCGTTTTTGCGCTGGCAAATCCAAACCCCGAAATCGCCTATGACCTGGCGATGGCAACGCGACCTGACATTGTTATGGCTACGGGACGCTCTGATCATCCAAACCAGGTTAATAATGTGCTGGGTTTTCCCTATATATTCCGTGGTGCACTTGATGTTCGTGCGACCGAGATCAATGAAGAAATGAAATTGGCAGCAGTGCATGCAATAGCTAAATTGGCAAAGGAGCCTGTGCCCGACATGGTGGTAAAAGCCTATGGTACTGATCAAATCCGTTTTGGACGGGAGTATTTAATTCCAAAACCGCTGGATACACGACTTATAACAACCATCTCCCCGGCCGTTGCCAAAGCAGCCATGGATTCTGGAATGGCAAAGAATCCTATCACAGATTGGGGCGCTTACCACGGTGAGCTTCAAAGACGAATCGGCATTGATCAAAAATTGATGTCACGGATTATTGACCGCGCGAAGAAAAATCCCAAACGAGTGGTCTTTACCGAAGCAACACACAGCAAAGTGTTAAAGGCTGCGCAAATTTTAAAGGATGAGGGAATAGCGCATCCGATTTTGTTAGGAAACAAAGATGAGATCCTACAACTTATCGACGAACACAAACTTGATTTGCACGATTGTCCTATTATTTATCCGCGTGAAGAATCTGAAACTGTCAATCGTTATGCCGAGCTGCTCTACAAAAAAAGGCAACGAAAGGGAATGACCTTCCAGGATTGCCTGCGTCTTCTGCGCGAACGAAACTACTACGCAGCCATGATGGTAGAACATGGGGACGCCGATGCGTTGGTTAGCGGGTTAACGAAAGATTATCCCAAAACGATTTTACCTTCACTGCAAATTATCGGTACGGCTGAGGGCGTAAACCGGGTTGCAGGCATGTACATCATTATGAACAAGCGAGGCACATTCTTTTTTGCAGATACCACGGTAAATCTTAATCCGGATGCCAAAGAACTTGCAGAGATCATTGAATTGACGGCCCACGGTGTTAAATTCTTCGATATGGAGCCGCGAATCGCTATGCTTTCTTATTCTAATTTCGGTTCATCCAAAGGCGTTGTTCCGGAAAAAACACGTGAAGCTGTAAGGCTGGCAAAAGCAAAGAACCCGATCCTTAATTGTTGAAGGTGATATCCAGGCAAATGTTGCACTGAATACACAGATTCAGCAAGAGACATTTCCCTTTAGCGCCCTGGCAAATGAAGGAGCGAATACGTTAATTTTTCCAAATCTGTCCTCCGGTAATATTGCTTATAAATTGTTGATGGAGATTGGTGGGGCAGAGGCGATCGGGCCCATTTTGCTGGGTATGAAAAAGCCAGTTCACGTGTTGCAGCTGGGAAGTTCGATACGAGAAATTGTAAACATGGCGGCCATTGCTGTGGTTGATGCGCAGTTACATGACCAGAATGATCACCTGTAGAACGATTTAAAAAACTCTTTATAGAATTCGGATTGGCAATACAGTGAGATCTTAATATGTCTTGAAAATCTTTATTTTATTTGCGTTTTGAACCGTACGAAAGCTGGAACTTTAGAAGACCCTCAACATGATTGCATTCCTAAAAGGAAAACTTGTTCATCGAGACCCGACCTATGTTATTGTAGATGTACAAGGTGTAGGATATCAGCTGCAAATCTCCCTGCAAACTTTTTCCGAAATAAAGGAACAAGAAAATGTTATGCTGCATACCCATCTTAACATCCGGGAAGATGCGCATGTACTATTTGGGTTCAGTAGCCAAGCTGAAAAAAAACTTTTTCAACAGCTGATTTCGGTCAACGGCGTAGGACCCAGTACAGCGATTATCATGCTATCATATATGAATAGCAATGAACTTAAATCGGCAATCGTGCGGGAGGACGCAGCATCGCTGCAAGCCATTAAGGGTATTGGAGGTAAAACGGCACAACGCGTGATCATTGAATTGCGCGACAAACTTAAAAAAGAAACCTGGGAAGAAACCCAGCCAGCTATTTCGCTTGGGCCTCACAATACCATGCGCAATGAAGCGTTATCAGCTTTACTCACGCTGGGTCTGCCTAAGGCAGCAGCAGAGAAAAGTGTGGATACCGTCCTGAAAAAATCAGGAAATACCATTACCTTAGAAGATTTAGTTAAGCAGGCCCTCAAAAACGCATAGGACGTTTGACATTTTTTACGTGCCAGTATAAAGCTCTCACGCTTGGCCAACTATTTCTCGTTTGGCTAAGCATTTTGTTCATACCCTCCTCGGCGTATGCGCAACAACGGGACTCTACGCGCCTGAATCAACAAGATACAACCAACAACCAGCCCTACACGCCAAGCCGCCGGCCGACCTACAGGGCCACTGACCGATATGGAGATCCTTTCTCCAACACAACGCCCGCATCACCCTTAAATCTCAAGGATCCGAATCAGATGAAGCTTGACGTGGAGATTGATACGGCGGGGAATTATACCATCTACGAAAAGATCGGAGACCTCAACTACCGGCCTACTTCAAGCATGACCTTTGAGGAATTTAAACAATACCAGGACCGTCAGATTCTAAAAAGCTATTGGCAAACTCGCGCACGGGCACAAGACGGTGAAAGCCCGATCAGCGGGCGGGGCTTTACTCCTAAAATTTTCATCAGCCCTGTTCTCGACAGAATTTTTGGAGGAAGCTATATCGAACTGGTTCCACGAGGATTTGTAACACTCGATTTTGGAGGCGAATGGCAGAAAATCAGTAATCCCGCTATACCTATACGCCAGCAACGAAATGGTGGGTTTGAGTTTGATCATGCAAATCAACATGAGCGTTGTGGGAAAGATTGGCGAAAAGCTCGCTGTTACCGCCAACTTCGACAACAACAACTCTTTTGACTTTCAGAATAACATGAAAGTCGAGTACACCGGCTACAAAGAAGACATCCTTCAAAAGCTTGAAATTGGTAATGTCAGCCTTCCCCTAAACAATACACTCATACAGGGCGCCCAAAATCTTTTTGGGATAAAAGCCAAAATGCAGTTTGGAAAGCTGGATGTGACAACAATCGCTACAACACAACGGGGTAAAACGGCTTCCATTAACCTGGGAGGAGTGGTGGCCAAAACAGCGGCCAGGGAAGACCATTTGAAATTATAGCTTCTAACTATGACGATAACCGGCACTTTTTCCTGGGACATTTCTTCCGTGAAAATTATGCCAAATGGATTGGCAATCCTCCACAAATTATTTCGGGTGTCAATATCACTCGGGTAGAAGTATATGTTCTGAATCGGAATAATGATACACAAACGTTGCGAAGTGTGGTTGGGCTTATGGACTTAGCGGAAGGGAACACGATATATAATCCAAATGTTGGCGGCAAAAAAGGTCCGACATATCCAAATGCAAACGAAGCCAATGATTTATACGAGTTTTGTTTCCGGTCTGAATCGTCAGGGGCGATATCGATGTACAACTCGCCAACAAAGGGCCTGGCAAACGGCACGGACTATGAAAAAATAACCAGCGCCCGAAAACTTGCCCCTACAGAATATACATTTCACCCACAGCTGGGATACATTACCTTAACCCGCAAACTGCAAAATGATGAAGCGCTGGCAGTTGCATATGAATACTCATACAATGGACGGTCCTTATAAAGTTGGAGAAACTTCGGATGAATACGCTAACCTTCCAAGACGATGCAATAATTTTCCTGAAACTCCTTCGTCCCAGAAAAGTTTCCATTCGCGATGCTTCCAAAAGAATAATACCGACGTGGGAGCTGATGATGAAAAACATTTACAACCTGAATGTAAATCAGCTGTCACGAGAAGGATTCCAGTTACGTATTATTTATCGCGATGATAGAACAGGTATCGACAACCCACAACTGCAAGAGGGCGCCAATGTCAGGACACGGCAGCTTATCGAAGTTTTAGGACTAGACAAACTCAATCCGGTCAATGACCCGCAAAAAGATGGTAACTTCGACTTCATCGAAGGCATCACAATCAATACCACAACCGGGATGATCATTTTTCCTACGCTGAAGCCTTTCAGTGAAGGACTGCGACAGGCTTTCAGAGGAGAATCCAACGAAAGCTTCCTGATTCAAAAATATTCATACGATACACTCTATAATACCACCAAAGCCGATGCAGAATTGTTTGCTACAAAAAATAAATTTTACATCAAAGGACTTTACAATGCAGGTTCTTCAAAAGAGATTTTGATTCCCGGATTTGGTGTATCGCAAGGTTCCGTAAAAGTATTTGCCGGCGGATTGCCACTGGTAGAAGGAACAGATTTCGTGGTCGATTATACTTTTTCAAAAGTGACTATTCTGAATGAGTCCATTCTGAGTTCCGGAAAACAAATTGAAGTAAAGTATGAACAGTCTGATCCTTTTGCTTTTCAAACCCGAAGCTTGTTGGGAACGCGGTTTGATTATCACCTGAACGATGATATCAACCTGGGTAGTACATTTCTTGTATTATAATGAACGTCCGCTTGGTTAGCCGCAACCAAATTGGTACTGAACCTGCAAGAAACCTGCAGTATGGTCTTGACTTCAACATCAACAAAAAGAGCCGGATGCTGACCAAAATTGTTGATGCCATTCCCTTTCTTACAAACCAAAGAACAATCAACCATAAACTTCAATGGAGAATTTGCCCAGTTACTTCCTGGTACTTCCAACGTAGTGGATGGTGAAGGAACTGCCTACATAGATGACTTTGAAAATTCCGCCACACCTTATTCGTTGATGAGCCCGGCGGGATGGAAACTTGCGTCAACACCTAAAACCGACGACAATCGTTTTGATCCAAGCGCTCAAGCCAGCAACGACGTGAGGGCTGGATACAAAAGGGCAAAAATTGCCTGGTACCAGGTCGATAATCAACTCTACCGGAATGTGGGACGATTTAAGCCCGATAACATCACGGATGAAGATTTAAAGATGCATTACAGCAGAGCAGTGGGTCCGCAGGAAATTTTTCCATACCGACAGCTTCAGCAGGGAATTTTCTTTGAACAAATTTTTGACGTAGCCTACTATCCCACGGGAACGCGGTCCGTACAATTACAATCCAAGCCTGGACAACAATGGATTTCTAACTGACCCGGAAGCCAACTGGGGTGGTATTACCAACGCCATTGAAACGGAAGTTGATTTTGACAAAGCGAATATTGAATACATAGAATTCTGGTTGCTCGATCCATTTATTCAACACTGAATATGGAAATGTTGATGACGGAATTAATCCACCTCGAAACAACACCACGGGTGGAAAACTGATCTTTCAACTTGGAAGTATTTCTGAAGACCTGGCGCGCGATGGCAAACATGCCTTTGAAAATGGACTGCCTCCAGATGGTACGTTGGACGCAGGCGCAGCAAAAAATAATTGGGGTTATGTTTCAACGCAAACTTATCTGATCGGCGCCTTTGACAACTCGACCGCTGCCAGAGCCAATCAGGATGTTGGTATCGACGGACTCCCAACCGACAAAGAAGTAACTTTCTTTTCAGAAACACCACAAAGCTTTCTGAACACGGTTAATCCTGCCGCGCGGCCCATCGTTGAAGCTGATCCTTCGGCCGATAATTTTACACACTGGCTTAACACTCAGTACGATGCTATCAGACGCAAAAATTTTGGAGCGTTACAAACAAATGAATGGGCAGGATAGCAACTCACCCATCATTACAGGTGATGATGCAGTGGCACAATCCGGCAGTACAATTCCTGACAATGAAGATCTCAACGCCGATAATACATTGACCGAATTGGAAGAATATTATGAATATGACATGGACTTGAAGCCGGAGCAATTGGAAATCGGAAAGGAATACATCGTCGATCAAATTCAAACGGACGACCAGGGAAGGCTTCCGGAAAAGGTGGACTGGTATCTTGTTCAGGATTCCCGTCAGAGAATTTGAAAACAGGTTTGGCGCAATTGATGGTTTCAAATCCATTAAATATGTCCGCATGCTGCTAACCGGCTTTCGCGATCCCGTAGTACTTCGTTTTGCAAATTTCCGGATGGTGGGAAGCCGCTGGAGAAGATATACCGATAACCTTCGCGAAGGGGCTTTGATCCCCGATCCTGAGCCGGGAGCAGACAACTTTACCGTTAACGTTGTGAACCTGGAAGAAAATGCCGCCGGTGGAGAAGACAAATCTCCGTATGTGATCCCACCCGGCGTGGTGCGCGACCGTGATAACACTTCTTCTGTCCCACGTCAACTCAACGAACAATCCATACAGGTATGTATCGATGATTTGGAAGATGGCGATGCAAGGGCCATTTACAAAAACCTTTCCATGGACCTCTTCAATTACGGAAGAGTTAAAATGTTTTTTCACGCCAACAGTCGAATCAGAAGACGACGACATGACGGTCTTCTTGCGCATGGGTACTGATTTTGACCAAAATTATTACGAAATTGAAATCCCCCTTAAAATTTCTCCGTTAGGCAGCGCGGACGAACGGGATGTCTGGCCGGAAGAAAATGAGATTGACCTCGCCATGACGGAATTGTTTGCTTTGAAAGCATCACGCGACCGGGAAGACTTTCCGCTTACCGAACTTTATCCCCGCGAAGGGCCCAAACAAGTTGAGCCGGCACCGCATACGCATTTTTGGAAGACCTGATTTAAGCAGTGTTCAAGTGTTGATGATCGGCGTGCGAAATCCAAAAACGGCAGACAAACAATTACATTCGGTTTGTATCTGGGCAAATGAATTGCGGGTCACGGAATTCGATCGCACGGCGGGGTGGGCCGTCAATTCAACGTTAAGTGCGAAACTAGCAGACTTTGCAACGGTAACGGGTGCCTTCCGTCACACGACTTTTGGTTTCGGCGCAGTAAGTTCCAAAATATTTGAACGCACGCGTGATGAGACCACTGCCTATGATATCTCCGCCAGTGTCAACGTAGATAAATTGCTTCCGGGAAATACCGGGATCAAAATACCGATGTTCGTCGGTTATGAAAACACCACGATCAATCCAAAATATGATCCGGCCAATCCGGACTTGAGGATCGACGCTGCGCTCTCTTCCTTCAATACAGAGGAAGAAAAAAGTAATTATCTAAAACTAATCCGGGATCAGACCACCAGAAAAAGTTTTAATCTCACGAATGTCCGAAAGGTGAAAGTTAACCCTGAGGCTAGATCACATATTTGGGACATTGAGAATTTATCCTTTAGCTATGCCTATAGTGAAGCGCTGCGAACCAATTTCACCATTCAGGAACAATTGCTAAAACAATATAAAGGGTCGGTGGCGTATGCATATTCGCCAAAGGCCACCGGCATCGAACCCTTCAAGGATTCAAAGGCATTGAGTTCGCCGTGGCTAAAACTGATCAAGGATTTTAATTTCAGTTTGATGCCAAGCAGTCTGGGGGTCCGTTTTGATTTGGATCGGTCCTTTGGCAAGAATGTTTATCGAAATGACGATTTCATTTCCGATCCCAATTACCTGAAATATTTTACGTTTAATCGTCAATACAATATCCGGTGGAATTTCTCCAAAAATCTGTCGTTCGACTACTCGGCAAGGGCCTATGCTATCATTGATGAGCCCGATGGCGAAGGCGATTCCGTCAGGTCGGAAATAGTCAAGAATCTGAAAAAATTTGGCCGGATGAAAAATTTCGATCAGAACCTTACCCTCAACTATACTTTGCCGCTCGACAAAATTCCTGCAACTGATTGGCTGGGCGCAGACTACCGGTATCAGATCAGATATGAGTGGCGGGCCGGACCTCTTGATAAGCCGGACAATGGTGATGTTGTAATTGGCTTGCCGGATGAGCTGGATTTTAAAAATATAATTCAAAATAGCCGTGACCAGAATTTTTCAGGCCGGGTTGATATGGTCAAGCTGTACAATAAAGTAAAATTCTTAAAGGAATTAAATACGCCGCCAAGGCCAGCACCAAGAACTTCCACCAACCCGAGGGTGCAGCAACCTCCCGATACGGTCAAAACGTATGCCAGGCGTTGCAAAGGGATTATTAAGACTTCTCATGTCACTCCGTGGTATTAATGGTACTTACCAACTGACTGAAGGTACGCTCTTGCCAGGCTTCACGCCATCACCAAAATATTTTGGAATGGACGAAGGCTGGAATGCTCCGGGTTGGGGATTTATTTTCGGAAGCCAAAATCCAAATATCCGGCACACAGCGGCACAAAAAGGTTGGCTCACGCAAAATGAAAGTCTGACCACGCCTTTCACGCAACGGATGGATGAATCGATCAACTTGCGGGCTACAATCGAGCCTTCGCCTGACCTTAAGATCCAGGTCGATGTGAAAAAAGAAACCATGAGCTCCTATCAGGAAATCTACCGATTACGATGATGACGGGATAGATGACATTATTAGGAACGAACTCTTGCCGAATTGTAATGCTGACACACGGACTTTGCAAGCTTAAGCCCCAGCCGCTCCGGCAGCTACAGAATTTCTTTCCTTTCCATCAATACTGCATTCAATTCTTCCAATGCCGAAACAGAATCAGAAGTCTTTAAAACCTTTGAGGAAAATCTTGAGATTATCCGTAACCGTTTAACGCTTCGTAATCCTAGCGTGGAGTACGATTCGGCTTCGCAAGATGTGCTGATCCCGGCCTTTATTGCGGCATACGGGGGTAAGGATGCTAACACCATGTCCCTTACTCCTTTTCCGAAAACACCACTTCCAAATTGGCGTGTAGACTATACGGGATTAACGAAGATTGATTTCTTTAAAAATATATTTCAAACCATTACCATCTCACACGCCTATCAATCTTCCTATGGCGTGGCCAATTTTTCAAACGCGCTGGAATTCAATGACCCATCCGTTCTCGAAATTGACAAACCTATTAACGATTACAACAACTCTTATTTTGGAGTCACAAGGATAACGAGCACGGCATTGCCGGTTTACGTCATTAGTCAGGTTCTCATTTCAGAACAGTTTGCGCCGCTCATTGGAATAAACATGCGTACAAAAAGCAGACTCACTGCAAACTTCCAGTATAAAACAAAACGTGATCTTTCGATGAACGTTTCGAATGCTCAGGTCACTGAACTAAACAGCAAAGATGTTTCCCTGGAACTGGGCTTTACTAAAAACAACATGAAGCTTCCATTCAAATCGGATGGACGACTTATCGTTTTGAAAAATGACTTAACGTTTAGAATGAATGTAACGGTATCCGATACACGCACGATCCAGCGCAAAATCGCTGAACTCAGTACCATTACAAATGGAAATATCAATTTCCAATTACGCCCAAACATCAGTTACGTGGTGAATCAAAAACTTAATCTTCAGATGTATTTTGAGAGAACCATTAACGAACCGCAAGTATCAAATTCATACCGCACGTGCCACCACGCGTTTCGGCGTCCAGGTTCGGTTCAGCCTCGCCCAATAATATTTTCCAATCTTCTTATTTTCCTCTATTTTTGGCCCCTAACTTCAACACCTAGAACATCAACACTTCAACACTCTAAGCATGAATATTCCCGAATCACTCCAATACACCAAAGATCACGAATGGATTAAAATTGACGGAAATACAGCCTTGATAGGCATCACCGATTTTGCGCAAGGCGAGTTGGGCGATATTGTTTATCTGGATATCAACACCGTAGGAGAAGAAATGAAGGAACATGAAGTATTTGGCAGCGTGGAGGCAGTGAAAACGGTTTCGGATTTATTTATGCCAATAACAGGCAAAGTATTGGAAGTAAACCCCGCTGCTGGAAGCCCATCCCGAAAAAGTAAATTCAGATCCTTATGGACGAAGGCTGGATGATAAAGATCGAGGTAAAAGGCACCCCAAATGGCCTGCTTACGGCGAAAGAATACAAAGAACTTATTGGAAAATAAGACGGTTATTGGATTGTAGATTTCAGATTGTAGATTAGTACATTTCACGCAGAGGCCGCAAAACTAATTCGCAAAGGCCGCAAAATCACAGCTTTGTGAACCTTTGTGTCGTAGTGTCTTTGTGGCATTTAAGAGTAGATAATTGTACTAACGGATAACGGACTATACATGATAGAACTTCCAACGGTATCTCCCGATAACACCCGAAAAAGAAAACCAGACTGGCTTCGTGTAAAATTGCCAGTAGGTCCAGACTATGCCCGGGTGCGCAAACTCGTTGACAATTATAAGCTTCATACCATTTGTGAAAGCGGAAATTGTCCAAATATGGGAGAGTGCTGGGGTGCGGGCACCGCTACATTTATGATCCTGGGAAACGTCTGTACGCGCAGTTGTACGTTTTGTGCTGTAGCTACCGGCAGACCCACAGAATATGACCTGGACGAACCTAAACGGGTTGCTGAGGCAATTAAACTAATGAAGGTGAAGCACGCTGTTATCACCAGCGTGAACCGGGACGAACTCAAAGATCGGGGTGCCGAAGTGTGGTACAATACTGTTGTCGAAACGAAAAAAGTCAGCCCGGAAACGACCATAGAAACCTTGATACCGGATACAAAAGGAAATTGGGATGCCCTGTACCGAATGATCGAAGGCGGCCAGGAGGTGGTTAGCCACAACATGGAAACCGTGGGCCGGCTGTATAGAATGGTCCGCCCTCAGGCCAAATATGAGCGAAGTCTGGAGCAGATCAAAAGAATCCGCGAAGCCGGCATGAGAACAAAATCTGGAATTATGCTGGGGCTTGGGGAAACAAAGGAAGAGCTGTACAAAGCGATGGATGACCTCGTCGCCAATGGCCTGCTAATTTTGACGTTGGGTCAATACCTGCAACCAACAAAAATGCACCTCGAAGTAGCCGAGTTTATTCATCCCGATACATTTGCATTGTACAGGGAAGAAGGTTTGAAACGCGGATTAAAATATGTTGAATCCGGACCGCTGGTCCGATCTTCTTATCATGCTGAGCGGCATGTAAATGTTCCGTTAGATTAGACTAGTTTCAAGTTTCTGAGTTTGAAGTTGTCTTCAGGGTAAGCTTGGTGCATTTGCATCGGACTTAAGTTCAACCCTGACGAAGGCAGGGATATTCAAGGACATTTTACGAAAATGCACGACCCTGAAAGTCCTACGCACAAGCTTTCCGCTTTTTGCTTTCCGCTTTTTGCTTTTCTTTATACTTTTGTGAAACATCCATAACCTGTGCAGAGAAAATTCTTCCCCCGCGATAAGAATTATGTTCTTGAAGAAGCACAGCTTTCACTGGAAAATCCCTTGATGACGTATTTGGTGGATTTTGTTAAAGTAGAACACCTGCTTCACAATAACCCGTTGGGTATTATGGATGATACCTTTCTGAAGATTCAACATCATTACGCAAAAGATTTCTCTCACTTGCAGGAATTCTACATCTCCCTGGCGGGAGTTTTCCGGTATTTGTTTTACAGCGATAACCAACTGGAATTTTCATTTGACGGTCAAGATGAATTTGTAAAATATCAGCAGCAGTGGACTGAAACCTTTAAACGATGGACAAAGGATTTCTGCAAACATGATAATTTCAGAAAAGCGATCCTGGAACTTACTGTCTTTTATCCCGATGATTATACACCGCAGATGGCGGGCCTGCGGCTTAGCGCGTTTATCACCAAAATTTTTGATTTGAAAATCGATTCGCAGAAGGGCATCGTTAAGAAGAGTGTAGCGTAGTCGGCGTACCTATTTATTCGTAATAGGATGGTGATTTTTTTAACTTAATGTTCTCCTGAAGATCATGTTGAATCCAAAGCTGCGCATTCATCTTTTTTAAGAACTTGTCGATTTCGATACGCGCCAATCGGGTTTGTTCCTGGTCGAATTCAAAAGTAGGAAACCTGTTTAGCGTTCGCTCTTCAGCATAATGGTAAAGATCTCCCGACAAGACTATGTTTCCAGTCTTTTTTAGTTTTAAAAACAGACACCAAATGTCCCGGTGTATGACCTGGAGCCGATTTAATGATAACCGTTCCGTCTCCAAACACATCATGCTCGTCTTTCGTAAGAAAATGCCTTCTATTTTTTTTAAGGGAAGAATAGGTAGCAGGCCAGGTGACTTTCGGAGGCTGATCGGAGAACATGGCATCATATTCAGTTTGTCTTACCAGCCATGTCGCGCCTGAAAATATATTTGCATTGCCCGTATGATCATAATGGTAGTGAGACAGCACTAGATACGTAATCGTCGCTGGCGAATAGCCAATCTCTTCCAATTGAGTTTTAAGCGGCTTTGTTAGGGACACGTCGCGTTTTATATCTTTATATTCAACCGTATACGATGCAGGCGAACCATTATAATTCCAAACCGAATCTGGTACTGCTCCTCCATCCCACATAAGCGTACCTTTTGGATGGACAATAAGAAAGCAAGGCACGGGTAACCTGGTCGTTGTTACTTCCTCCCTCTTCAATCCAAACCTTTCAGGATTTACACCTTCGAGAATGCCACCATCGAGGACGTAAACTTTGATTTGTGCCTTGCGCAAATACATTCAATGTCATTAATAAACTAAGCGCAACAAATTTCACGTTGGTCTTTGTTTGTCGTTTAGATAAGATAAAACGTTCAAACCTATCGCGCGGTTAAAATACTTACCGCTCAATGGTAAAACTCTTAAAATTCCTGATCACTGTATCTTTTACTTCACAACGTTCTACCTGGGCGAATTTAGGACCTTGCTTACACCATTCAACAAACTGCCGCAAGTTTTCTTCCTCACCCTCAGCTTCAATCGAGACACTACCGTCTGCATTGTTCCGAACATTTCCTTTAATATTAAATTCTTCAGCTTTTTCTCTGGTGGATGCGCGAAAAAAAACACCTTGAACTTTTCCCGAGACGTGAATTGAAAGATGCTTCATATTCGTGCCTAAAAAATATAATCGGTGACTTAAGAAAGCAGACTCACGGTTCCGAATGATGGTACTTATAATTTGTTTGTTCGAATCCGTACTTTTTGTGGCGACCAAAGTTCTGATGGAGAAAACTCGCAGTGCATCCGCAATTGAAAGTGTTCCCTCCGCAGAATCTTTTCGTCCATTAAAAGGAAAAGTATCCGGCCCACGTTGGCTTTGGGAATTTAAATTTATCCTTCCAACCTGGTTCACAAAAGCATCCATGATTTTGGCAACACGTTTAGAGTCCGTTCCAAAAATACTCACTTGCTGTCCAAAATTAGAATTGACAACATATTCAATGGCTTCATCATCATCGGTGAACGGGACAATGGGAATCACTGGACCAAATTGTTCCTCCGAATACAATCGCATTTTTTCATTTACTGGATATACTACAGCTGGATAAAAAAATGTATGGTGATACTCACCTCCATTTTCATTTACAACTGATGCACCATACTTTTTGGCTTCTTCCACCAGTTCCGTGAGGTATTCTACCTTACCAGGCTCCGGCAATGGCGTAAGACCTACACCATCGTCCCAGGGCATTCCTGGTTTCAACTTTTTTACCCGATCATTAAACCGTTTTATAAATTCATCGACGATGCTGCGGTGTACAAACAATATTTTCAACGCAGTACAACGCTGTCCATTAAAGGATAAAGTACCTGTAATACATTCGTTTACTGCGTTGTCAAGATCAGCATCCGGAAGCACGATCGCTGGATTTTTGGCATCAAGTCCTAATATTGCTTTCAGGCGATGAGGTTTAGGGTGAAGCCGTTTCAGTTCATTGGCGCCCTTATTAGTGCCAATGAATGCAAACACATCAACCTTCCCTGATTCCATTAGAGCGCCCACTGTTTCACGGCCTCTTCCATAAATAATATTGATCACGCCTGGTGGAAAACTTGTTTTAAATGCTTCCAGCAACGGCCTGATTAATAGCACGCCATACTTTGCTGGTTTAAATACAACGGTATTTCCCATAATAAGGGCAGGAATGAGTGTCGTAAAGGTTTCATTCAACGGGTAGTTGTAAGGGCCCATGCATAATGACACGCCTAAAGGCACACGACGGATTTGCGCCATAAATCCCTGCTCTTCGACCAGCTTGGCGGAATTTCTATCAAGCTCTTTGTAAGCTTTGATGGTATCGACGATATAATCACAGGTCCGATCGAATTCGCGTTCAGAATCGTTTTTCGATTTACCGATTTCCCACATGAGCAGTTTGACCACCTCAAGCCTCGAAGCACGCATCGCCGCTAAGAACTTTTCTACGTGCTCTATCCGTTCCGTTACGCTCTTCGTTGGCCACATGCCGTGCCCCAGATCGTAAGCCTTGACTGCGGCATCCAAGGCTTCAAGTGATTCCTTTGACGTTAGAAGCGGCGTACTTCCAATTACTTTTTGCTTGTATTCATTTCCTGTTTTTACAAACACCGGACTTAAAACAGGGTTAAGATTTCCCTGCCAAACTCTCATTTCGCCATTGACAAGATATTCACGTTGCTCAATGGGTTCTAAAAGTCGAAACGGTTCGGGAATACTATTTTCCCCTGGAAAAATCGAGGTTAGTCGGTTGTCCATTAGTTAGATGTGTTGGTTGATGTTAGAATAGAAATACCTGAAGATGTGCCGATCCGGTTTGCGCCTGCATTGATCATGGCAATGGCTTGTTCAGTAGGTCTTAATTCCTCCTGAGGCCTTAATCCCCACATGACCTGGTAATGATTTTTTCATGATTGCAATGTGTTCAATCGTTGCTCCGGCGGGTGCAAATCCCGTAGACGTTTTCACGAAATCCACGCCAGCATCAGCACAGATTTTGCATGCCTTTTCGAGCTCTGAATCGGAAAGATACGCAGTCTCCACTATTACTTTCAATAACTTCTGATGGTTATGGGCTAACAAGCTGCATTTGGCAATATCGATTTTGGTCCAGGGAAGATTGGTTTTAAATGCGCTGACATTCCAAACTACATCGATTTCATCCGCTCCGTTATCGATGGCACGCTGTATTTCGTCCAGCTTGGTTTCAGTCATATTATAGCCTAATGGAAAGCCGGCGACAGTAACCAAAATAATTTTTTCCTTTCCAATTTCCCTGCTTGCTCTCTTCACCCAGAATGGTGGAACACAGACTGCCAGGAAATTCCACTGGCGTGCTTCTTCAACAAGTTGGTCGATATCATTTATCGTTAATGTAGGCTTGAGATTGGTATGTTCAATGTAGGAAGCCAGGTTCATACACCGAATTTAGAGGAAGTTTCTAGTTTCTAGTTTGAAGTTTCTAGTTGATTTTGTCGAACATGAAAATTGTCCAAGTGAGAAATGTCCTTATCGCGCACGCAGGATGAAACGTGCGTCACTATGAATTACGCACAACTTCAAACTAGAAACTTCAAACTGAAACTTAATGCCGAATGCCACACTCCTTGCAAAATTTCATTTTATCTGGTGGACGTTTTTTTGGCGGACGTTTATGTCCAAAGTATGAGGGGTCAGAATATTGCGGAGCTCATGAGCATTTTCTCGTTTTTCCGTCGGGTTTTCCCAAAGGCTTCAACGCGATCATAATATTCTTTTTCACTGTTATAAGTGGCGCCCTTTCGTATCAGCGCGTTTTCGGGCTTGTTTTGGAATATTTCTGTTCCTGTGGTAACGGATCTAACGTGGTCGGGCCCTGCTGTTGAGCCTCTGCCTTTCGTATTCTCCTGGCTTGGGAATAGGAAGTCAGCACGGAAAGAACCAATAACATTGAAAATACAATTCTCATAGCGGTGGCGTAGTACAAGATAAAACTATTTTACCTAATTAAATATTGTGTGCAACCCTACAAAATCGTGTTATAGTTCTTCAATACAAAACTAAAACAACCTGGAAGCTGCTGATCACTCAACTGCTTTTTGGTTTTAACATCGATTGTTGTCTCCGATATGTCCACGGAGGGACTGGATTTTCCTGTTTCCATAGTCCCCTTTTTTTCTGTTGTGCCTCCAGTCTGTATCGTTCCAACTCTTCAGAAGGATTTTTTTCCGAAGTCCAGGCGAATCCATTTTTTAACAATTCAATCCGAGGATCGACTTTACCCTTAATCTTGACAACAGCCAAGTAGTTTCCGAAACGGTCCTTCCCCTGGAATTGCACAATGACATCTTTCCCCAGGATCAATTTCTCCAGAAACTTTCTTGCGTCCTCGCCAAACTCCTGACCCAGTTCAGGACTATCGATGCCGGCCAGCGAGACCTTTCTAACATCATTAGTCCTCACAGAAACAGGATATTTCGATAGTGTTGCCGTCCAGCACAGCCGTTACTTTTGCATTTACTTCATCGTCGGCCCGTGCAATAGTCGAAATCAAAACACACGCTACTGCACACCAATAAAAAGCCTTTTTTGCCGGAAAAAAACCAGTTCTCACAGAACATGGCTGTCTTTGAAAGTGAAGGATTAAATTGCTTATCATCTTAGCCTCCTTTTCAGGTTAGGGTTTAACTGAAGTTGAGGTTAGGAGAAATGCAAAAACTTGACCACAAAAAAAATCATGCGATCCGGCAATAAATCACACAGTTTTCGTTCTGAGAAAAATATCAAAATGAAATTAGGATTTTACGATTAGGATTCGTTTAGTTATCAGAGATATTATCGATCATATACTGCTGTACGTAAGCAAAATCCTTTCATCCTAAATCCTAGATCTTATTTGCTGCAATATTTTTCAATTTGAAAACGTGCTTTCGCGTCACCGAACTCAACAGCTTTGCGCCAGTCAAAACACGCTTTGTTATTATCTTTTAGCTGATAATAAAAATTTCCCCGTTGCTTGTAGTACATTGCATTCTTCGGCTCAATGCGAATAGCTTCATCCATATCCGAGACACCTGCGCCAAAGTCATCAAGTTGCGATTTGCAGGTTGCGCGATTGTAGTAAGCCAATCCATCATTTGGATTCAATTGAATTACTTTGTTGTAATCCAGCATCGCACCTTCATAATCTTCGATGCCTTCTTTCACCAACGCCCGGTTAAAATGCGCATCTACATTTTTAGGATCTATATCAAGCGCTTTATTTAGAGAACTCACGGCTGATTTGGTATCCTCTAGCGCGATGTAGGCGCGTCCGCGATTAAGGTGTAGGGCTACCGTATTTTCTCCTGCTTTTTCTGCACTCTCAAAATCCTGCAACGCGCCTTCGTAATCCTCTTCCTCCAACCGCATGAGTCCGCGCTTATAAAAAACTTCTTTATCTTTTATGCCCGCATTGATGAGTTTGTCATAATAGTCCCGGGCAGGCGGAAATTTTTGCAAATTATAATAGCTGTTACCCAGCCACCTGAATAATTCGGGGTCAGGTTTTTCAGTCAGTTTTTCAACTTCTCTGAAATCTTTTATCGCCTCTTCATATTTTTTTATAGTAAAGTAAGCCTGACCACGGTTATCATATGCCCGGGTGTAATCTTTTCTTCGATCGATGGCCCGGCTATAATCGGCAATCGCCGCCGGATAATTCTCTTGTTTGAATTGCGCCTTTCCGCGGTTGTTGTATAGGATCGGATCCTCAAACCCCAAGGTCACGGCTTGTGTATAATCCTGAATGGCCTCGGACAAATTATTTGCCGTGAATCGCGCATCACCGCGATGGAAGAAAGCAACCGCAAGTTTGGGATCCGTTTCAATCGCCATATTAAAATCCCGTATTGCCTCGTCCACCTTTTTACTTTCATACCTGCAATATCCGCGCATATCAAAAGCAGCTGGCGTTTGATACTCCCTGATGAAATCGCTTTGTCCAGATCAGGAAATGCGCCGCTATAATCTTTCAACATGTACTTTGCCGTTCCTCTTTTGAAAAAGAGATCAGCATCCTTTAATCCGCCATCAATAGCCTTATTGAAATCGGGAATGGATTTTTCATATTCTTTCAATTCAATGAGAGCGCTTCCGCGGGCCGCATAGATATTGATATCCTTGCTGGCACCTTCAACTGCCTTGTTCAAATCTTCCACCGCACCTTTATAGTCTTTGGTATAGTATTTTGAGATCCCCAATGCTGCAAACTCATCTGCTCCTGCTTCACTGCGAGAAACGACAATAGCCAGGTCAGCAATGACATCAGGATATTCCTTGAGTTGATAACGCGCCGCGGCCCGGTTTTTCAACGCCTGTGTATAATCTTTCTTTATTCCAATGGCGCGATCGAAATCTGCAATAGATTCTTTTACCATGCCGGCATTAAGCTTCGCTTTTCCCCGATTGTTAAAAATGATTTCATCACTCACGCCCAGGGCAATGGCTTTATCATATGCCTCGATGGCGCCCTTATAGTTGTTTTCTTTAAAGCGGGCATTTCCAAGAGGAAAGTAGATATCCTTATTCTTGCTATCCAGGCTGCCAGCCTTTTCCAGATGAGGCAGCGCTTCTTTTTCCTTTTGAGAAGCAACATAAGAAAGCGCCAGAGCCTCGTACATATTCACGTCAACTTTTCCGGCTTGTACACTTTTCTCAAGATCGACAACGGCTGGGCTATATTGCTTTTGTTGATAATTGGACAATCCACGTTTTAGCATAAATGTCGTTTTCCTTTTCACCGGCCATCTCCGCTGCCGTTAGCGCATCGACGGTACCTTTATGGTCGACGGCCTCATACTTAAGATATCCTGCATAAAGTGAAACCTTGCCGTCTTTGACGCCTGCTTGCAATGCTTTATCCAGGTAAGTCCGGGCTGCATCTTTTTTTCCCAGTAAATAGTTCGAGATCCCCAGCATTTTAAGAACTTCAGGTGTCTCTCCTTCCGACGATTTTGCTTTTTCAAGATCTGCCGATGCGCCTTCATAATCTTTCAAAGCAAACTTTGCCGTTCCTCGGTTTAGCAATGCTTTACCATAGCCGGCATTGATCTGTAATAGCTTTGTCATAGTCAGAGACTGATCCGGCGATATCATTGGAATTAAACTTCGCCTTGCCGCGATTATTAAACAGCACGGCATCATTGACACCAAGGGCCACGGCCTGATCGTAATTTTTTATAGCGCCTGCAAAATCATTCTTCATGAATTTCATGTCGCCCAGATTTTTGAAAGCATCGGCATCGCTAGCACCCAACGAAACTGCTTTCTCCAGATCTTTCATGGAATTCTCGTAGTCTTTCTGAATAAATGATGCATTGCCGCGATATAGAAATACTTCCTTTGTGGCAATGCCACTGCTGATGGCGCGGCTTAATGATTCAATGGAAGCAGCATATTCCTTGTTTTTATATTGACAGGTTCCAAGGTGATTGAATACATCCTTATCGCTGATACCCATTGATACAGCAGCAGACAAAGCCTTTATCGCATCCGCGACAATTGCCCGTCTGTGCATAGCTCAATCCGAGCATTCTGAAATACTTCTTTGTCGCGTACATTTTTCTGAACTACTTTATCCAGGGATTCAGCAGCGCCCTTGTAGTCCTGCAATGTATATTTCGCCGTTCCCACCTTTTGATGAATCTCAACATCATTTCTTCCGGATGAAAGAAGTTTTTCAAAATCAGCAATACTCCCCTTCCAATCTTCCACTTTATATTTTGCTTCTGCCCGATTTTCAATGGCTTTGTCGTAACCTCCATTAATTTCCAATGCCTTATCAAAATCTCCGATGGAGCCTTTATAGTCTTGCAGATTGAATTTGGCTTTGCCCCGGTTGTTGTATAACATGGCATCGGCTTTTCCAGCCGTTATCGCTTTGTCGTAATTTGTGATGGCCTCGCGATAATTCTCCATCCTGAATTTTGCATTTCCAAGGTTGACAAACGTCTCATATTGTTTTGCGCCCATGCTCACGGCTTTATCCAAATCGGTGGCTGCACCTTGATAATCATTGAGATTATATTTAGTGTTCCCGCGATATTCGAATAATTCAACGGTGTTGATACGCGCTTTTACGGCATCATCCAAATCTGACTTTGCCTTTTGATAATCTTTAAGATTATAATATGCGACACCTCTTTTCACATATACTTCCTTATTTGAAAAATCTGAATTGATAAGTTGCGTAAGCTGGACAGCAGCATCATTGTAATCGCCTGCATTTAATTTTTTTAACGCTGATTCCCACTGAACCTGGTGAAGAGAATCTGTTTTTTGAGCGAAGGAATAAGAGATTAAAAAAATAAATCCTGCTAAGAGTTTTATTCTCATAGTAACACTAAAAAATGATGTATTGTAAAGTTATTAAATCCACCTGATTGACGTGAATGGGCGAAGTATCACCGCCGGTGGTGGCTTGTAAGAAAATGGGCGATAAACGATAAAAATTGGTTGGCAGATTTAGCCTTTCACCACATTTCCCACTACTTGCATCGTTTCAAGCGTAGGACTTGCTTTTCCACCCCGAGGTTCAATGGTAACAGCAAACGTTTGGGCCCCGGACGGAATTTCTTTCATCTTGAGCAATCCGGCAAAATTGCCATCGAAAACACCTGCATCAACAGGTTTTCCGTCAATTATGGCCCAAAGCTGGTATTGATTCTCCTGTGACAGTTCTTTCATTTCCTGAATGCTCAGGTAAACTTCCTTGGTGGATTCATTCCAATAAACCGACGCCAATGAACCTGGCGAATTTGGTGTTCCTTTCATCACAACCCTGTTGAATGCAGGATTATTGGTAATTTTCAAGTCTTTTTCAATACCGTCCAGCCTTTCGTTGACGGTATTGTAATCCTGGGCTACACGCTGATTCTGTGCAATAAGCTCCGTCAAGCTGTTTTCGGTGCTCTTCCACTTATTCCAATAGTTAAACGCCAGGTAAGACGTGATTAACGCCACCGCTATCGAAGCAGCCGCTGCCATTTTCCAGAAAGACACGGATGACTCTGGCTTGCGGAGTTCAACTATTTTTGCTTCGGGTTTCCGGGCATCAATGGCCGCAAACAACTTGGCCTTAACGGTTGCCCTTGGCTGAACTCCGGCATTCATTAAAAGTTTTTCCTGCGTCTCTTCAATAAGGGCAAGCTCCTTTCGCAGCGCAGGATAAAGTGCCAGATTTTTTTCAACCTCGGCACGTTCCTGTTCCGTAAGCTCACCAAGTGCATAAGCTTCTAAGATACCAGACGATATGTATGCCTCAACGTTCACGTTATTTTTAACAAGTTTCGCAATTCTTTCATGGCAAGCCGCATGCGTGTCTTAACCGTACCCAAAGGCAAGTTAAACTCTTCCGACATTTCAGCCTGTGTATAGCCCTTTAAATAATGGTGGTCTATAACGAAGCGCTGTTCTTCCGGAAGTTGTTTTAAAACCTCTTGCAAGCCAATGCCTTCTACCTGAAGTTCGGTATAATCCTGCCTATCCACTTTACTTACGAGGTTTTCAATATCATCAGTTTTTTTGCTTTTACTAAATTCTTTTGACCGGGTTTTATCGATCGCCTGATTGCGGGCGATATTCAGCATCCAGGTGAAGAGTTTTCCTTTGGATGGCATCATAGGAATCTATCCGGTCCCATATTTTAAGGAAAACATCCTGAAGAATTTCTTCTGCCAACTCTTCTTTTTTTATGATCCTGGCAACCACGCCCAGCAGTGCCGCAGAATAATGGTCATATAAATATTCCAACGCACTCCTATCCTTTCGTTGTAAAGCGGCGACTAGCGCTTCCTCTGAAGTATGTTTATAGGTTGTCAGAATGTCTATGAATTTTAGAACACGAAAATATTAAAAAATAACTGGGCATTCTTTCCACCCTGTAAAAAATTAGGAGTCGAAAAAATCCAGGCACTGCATTTTGGTCGTAGGTGATCGAAACAAACAATTAAAATCGTTATGAAATTAAAGTTCAACCTTAAGACTCTTGGCCTAGCACTCGTGGCTATTGTTGCCTGTGCTGCCAGCTACCTGATTGCTGCAGACCATATTGATGCTCCTGCAGTGACGGGTACAGGATCGGACATCACCGACGTGTATGCTTTTCAGAGCCCAGCCAACGCAAACAATATGGTGTTTGTCGTCAATGTGCAGGGATTGCTTGCTCCATCTGCCACTGCCGCAGCCTCTTTTGATGAAGAAGTGATGATTGAAATCAACATCGACAATTCTTCAACCAAAGACAACATGGAAGATCTGGTAATACAAGCCGCGTTTGACAATGGCAAAGTTAAAGTGTACGGACCTGCAGCTCCTATTCAGGCCGGTCTTACCAGCACATTGTTAAAATCGACTCCGATTGAAACAAACATCTCCACTTATGGAGCAGATCCTACCATCGGTGAGAGCAATGGTATCAAAGTTTTTGCAGGTCCACGCGACGATCCATTCTTCTTTGACTTGAATCAATTCAAAGCCATCATCGGAGGAACTGCAACTTCTTTCAATAATCCTGGCACTGATGCCTTCGCCGGAACAAATGTTTTATCCCTGGTAGTGGAAGTACCTAAGTCGATGCTTGGATCTGGTGCAATCAATATCTGGGCAACTTCCAATCGTGAAATGTAAAACCTAAAAAAAATTAAAGTGATGAAAACAATTTTGAAATATTTATCCATGGTTGCATGCCTGGGAACGATCTTAACCTTTTCCGCCTGCGATGACGATGATAACGATATGCCGCCTGTTGCAATCATGTACGAGCAAGAAGACCAGATGGCGCGTCCTGCTATCAATACGGTGTTCGTGTCGACGGGGGAAAAGGATATGTTTAATACAACGACTCCAGCGCAGCAAGGTCCTGCATTTGCTACAAAGTTCAAGGACAAATTGCTTGCATTAAACCCAGGTTATACAACCAATTTACTAGGACTGGATGCAGCTACTTTTACCAGTGTGTTGGCAACGGATGTGTTGACAGCTTCCTTAACAGCGCCCACAACGTTCTATGATGGAACCAACGTGTTAACTGGGCGCAAACTGGACGATGATGTCATTACGGTGGAATTGATTTTGCTCTTTGGTGGTCCTGATGCCATGTCTAACCCTGGCCTCACCGACGATCACGTCGATGCTAACGACAAGTCGTTCCTGACTTCATTTCCTTATCTGGCATCGCCTCATTGAAACGTCTTTGCGCCTTTGCGTCTTTGCGGTTTGATTTTGACCGCTAAGACGCGGAGACGCAAAGAAATTTGCAAAACTTAAAATGTTATGAAAACCAACTCACTCATATTCTTACTCCTTGTCTGTTTGTTATCGTGTAATAGAAATAAAAAAATAATTACACATTTCGAAGATTATAAATCGTACCTAAGCCATGCTAAACATGTGTCGAACGGACCCAGCTAACAGAAGAGTTGAAATTCTGGGAGGAAAGATTGAAGAAAAATAACAACGACGAAGCTTCCTTAGCAAAACTTGGGGGTATCCACGCGGAACTTTTCAAGTCCACAGGAGTTGTGGAACATATTTTGATTTCCGATAGCTTGTACACCCGAGTATTGAAAAACTATCCCAAAGGCAATGTTGAAATCTATCAAAGCCTCGCCGCCAACGCCATCACACAACACAAGTTTCAAAGCGCAAAAGATTACACCGAAAAGGCATTAGCATTAAAAGACAAAAAAGCGGCCTCCCTGCTAATCCTTGTGGACGTTTCTCTGGAGATCGGCGACTATGCGACGGCGAATCTGGTTCTCAGAGAATTCAAGAATAAAAATTCCTTTGCTTATCTCATCCGTAAAGCTAAACTCAAAGACCACGAAGGTCATCTTGACAGCGCCATCGTTTGTATGGAGAAGGCTTATCAACGCATCAAAGGCAATAAAGCCTTATCACAATGGACGCTTTCAAACCTCGCCGACATGTATGGTCATGCCGGCAGGATTGAAGACAGCTACGCCTTTATCTCGAAGTACTGAAAGACAATCCTCAGGATGATTATGCTTTGAAAGGTATTGCATGGATTGCCTTATCGCACGACTTAAACACCGAAGCAGCAAAAACCATTATTAACGAATTGGCCGTACGCAAGCGCATGCCCGAAGCGCACTTGATGCTGGCGGAAATTGCCGAATTGGACGGCAATCAAATGGAAAAGGCAGATCAACTCAAAAAATTTAAATCACTTGTGTCCGTCCCGCAATATAAAACGATGTACCACAAGTATCTGGCGACACTGGAAGCAGAGGAATTTCAAAATCCAAATGCCGCAGTTTCCATTGCGCAGGAGGAAATAGCCAACAGGCCCACACCTCAATCCTATGACCTCCTTGCGTGGGCATACTATCACCAAAAGAATTTCCCAGAAGCCTTGTCGATCGCAACCCGCCACGTGGAAAACCAGACTTTTGAACCCGAGGCTTTTTACCATCTCGGGATAATTTACCAGGCTAACGGCAACAACGAAAAGGCTCGCTACTACCTCAACGAAGCATTGGAAAGTGAATTTGAGCTTGGGCCTTCCATCAGCAAAAAAATAAAGACTTGCGTTAAAAAATTTATGAAACTTCGTGCGCTCACAAATTTCCTGATTCTCATTTATGGTCTTTCGATCACAGCTTTTGGCATTATGGAGATTGGGCACGAAACTATGCACGCGTTTAAAAATGGAATTCACCATCATGAAGCAGACCATCACCACATACTCGAAGATCATGACATCTTGTCCATGATGACAACACAAATAGTATTGACAACATACTATCTTCTCTATCCTTCAGCATTCTTTTCTATGAATTTTGCGCTATAATTTTAATGGACGTCCTGGCCAAACTTCAGTATTATTCATTGGATGCCGGCAAAACAAATACAGTTGTTCGCAGTCCCTTTATTCCTCCTCCCATCACTATTTGACTTTCTTTAAATCAAGCCAATAAAGGCTTGTGGCATGCGTCTATAAGATCAGAATTTCCTGATCTTATCAGAGAAGGAAAATTCATGCCTCAATTTTCCCAAATAAGATGTCAAATTATTTATTTTACAACCTCGTCATGAAAAGGACTCTGTTAATTCTAAGTATTCTAACCCTGTGCTTTACTGCCAAAGGCCAGGGAATTATTGCCGGCAAAGTGTTAGACGAACATAAAGAATCACTCGCAGGCGCACATATATTTTTGAAGGAAACGTCGTTTGGCACCATTGCCAATGGCAATGGCCAATTCAGATTGAAAGATATTCCAGCCGGCACCTACACATTAGCCGTCTCGTTTATTGGATATGAAACTTTATCGCAGTCCGTCGATGTGAACGACAAGTCAACATTATCGCTGGACCTCGTCATGAAACCTGGTGACATACAACTGGCCGATTTAGTGGTCAGCGCCAGTGCGGAACAACCTGTCAATACACTTAGTCCGCTCGATATTAAACTCAGACCTACCAATACATCACAAGATATTTTACGAATGGTTCCCGGCCTTTTCATTGCGCAGCATGCTGGCGGCGGGAAAGCTGAACAAATCTTTTTAAGAGGCTTCGATATTGATCATGGCACCGACCTTAACCTGGAAGTTGATGGACTGCCGGTTAATATGGTTTCTCATGCACATGGTCAGGGATATTCCGATTTGCATTTTGTCATTCCTGAAATGATCAACTATGTAAACTTTGACAAAGGACCTTATTATGCCAACAAGGGTGATTTTGCAACCGCTGGTTTTGTAGATTTTCAAACCAAAAATGTTCTGGAAGAAAATTTTGTAAAATTAGAAGGAGCACAATTTGGAACATTCCGAACAGTCGCAGGCGTGAATTTATTTTCGCCTAAGAACGCCAAAACACAAGGTTATATCGGAACAGAATTTTTCAGGTCCGATGGATTTGTTGAAAGCTCACAAAATTTTAATCGATTCAATATTACTTCAAAAATATCGACACGATTAAAAAATGAAGATAACCTTACCTTCGGCGCATCTTTCTTCACCAGCAGATGGGATGCCTCCGGCCAAATCCCAACACGTGCCGTTGAAAGTGGAATGATCACGCGGTTCGGATCGATCGACAATACCGAAGGCGGTGAAACTAGCCGTGCAAATCTCTTTTTAAAACATGTACATTCATTTTCCAATGGTGCATATTTCACACAACAGGCTTATGCAGTCCGTTATGATTTTAATTTATATTCCAATTTCACTTTTTATTTGAACGATCCCGTGAATGGAGACCAAATCAATCAAAAAGAATCCAGGATGATCTATGGTTATAAGACCAACTACGTTACCGAGAGTCGGTTTCTTCGAAAGGACCTTACCACCGAAGTAGGCGCTGGTTTCAGGCTGGATGATGTGAATGATATTTCATTATCGAACACAGTAAAAAGGGAATTTCTAAATGACATCCAGCGTGGCGATGTAAAAGAGGCCAATGTAAATGCTTACATAAATGAAACGTTAAGACTCTCCGACAAATGGTCTGTCAATGCAGCGTTCCGCTTTGATTATTTTAATTTCCGATATAATGACCAATTGGAAAACACTAACAAATCAACAGGAAAAGTCAATTGTCAGTCCCAAGCTAAACATCAACTATCAACTAAACACAAACACGCAGTTGTATGTGAGAACCGGCTTTGGATTTCACTCCAATGATGCACGTGTAGTAACACAACAAAGCGGAAAAGAGATTTTACCAAGAGCCTATGGTGTAGATCTTGGGATGAATACAAAAGTTACCGATCGGCTATTTTTGCACGCGGCGCTCTGGGGTCTCGATCTCGATCAGGAGTTCGTTTATGTAGGCGATGAAGGTATCGTCGAGCCCAGCGGAAAAACCCGGAGAGCCGGCGTTGACTTTTCTTTACGATATGAAGTTTTACCCTGGCTGTTCCTGGATGGTGATTTGAATGTCACCAACCCAAAATCAAAAGAAGAACCGGAGGGTCAGGATTACATTCCTCTTGCCCCGACTATTTCAAGTATCGGAGGATTATCGTTCAAAATGAAAAATGGATTCAATGGAACGCTTCGTTATAGATATATTGGTGATCGCGCCGCTAATGAAGATAAAAGCGTTATTGCAAAAGGCTATTTCCTGGCCGATGCAGTTGTAAACTATACTCAGCAGAAATTTGAAGTCGGCTTGTCTGCCGAAAATATATTTGATGTCGATTGGAATGAGGCGCAGTTTGATACCGAATCACGATTAATTGATGAACCCGAATCCGTCTCAGAGATTCATTTTACACCTGGCACACCGTTGTTTTTGAAATTGAAGGTGAGCTTCTTTTTTTAGAGTTAGCATAAATGATCCAGTACGATTTCGTCCTCGGGACTTAGCCAAATATTGGTACCAAGTCACGTCACACGTGATTACGTTTGATTCAGAATTCGCACTGCACGATGAATTTGTGCCAAAGCCCATAGGTGCATCAGTTTGGTAGAACAAGACATGGAAATCGGAGTGCAGTAGTCACGTCAGTTTCAGATTCTCGAGACGGTGATCTAGATATGCGTGAAACCTGATTAGCAAAACCGATTTACATGAACTCGAACGTCGTCCGCACTGGACTGCCTTGCAGTTCGAGGTGTTACCAAGCTGTCGTCCCTGCGGGACTTAGTGCATGCGAATTTGATCTTACCAAATGATGTGGCATAGAGATAAGCCATCACAGAGAATGCCGTAGGCATATAATGTTGGTATGAAAAAGATATAAAACATAGCTCAAGTGCCGTAGGCACGTAATATGAACGAAGGTAGGACTTGCTATAACATTATCCTAGGTACATTGGCGCTCTATTTGACTACTTGTAGAGGGATCTTGTTAATCGTTTACTTCCTGACAATTAGCAGCAAATCAAGGGCACTCGCGGGCGTCATCAACCACTATGTAGTCCTCATGCTTAATATCAGTCACCAGCCGGCTTGTCACTGGATTGCAGCTTATTTCTATTCCAGCGATTTAGAATTTCATAAGGAACCTTCAGAATAGAAGCGGGTAAATTGTACTGAAGGTTAAAAATATCAAATCGTGTTATTCGCTTCACCGATCGTTTATTCTGCTCATAGTAATCCATCACTTTTTCATTGCCTGTTATTCCCTTCATTTCAACATTGTGGAAATATTTTTGCGGCAATATTTTTTAATTCGTCTGGAAGGTATTCGCGGATATGCCATGGGTTTCTTGAAAGTGACATGCTCCTGTTTGGCGTTGTCAACAAGGCGATCCCTCCGGGTTTGAGCACGCGGTGAATTTCTTTCAGGAACAGGACATCATCCTGAATGTGTTCAATGACCTGAAAACTTACAATGCTGTCATATGCATTATCCGCCAGTTCCTTTAAAGGGGGAATGTTCATGCTCAAAAACCGTCCGGCTGGATATTTTATTTTGAGGTCGCTGATCACTTCCTGAATTTTATCGACGGCGGTAAAACTTTTGGCGTGCTGCATGAGCAGGCCCACACCCCGGCCTTCCCCACAACCAACTTCGAGAACGTCACCACCCACGTAATCCTTTGCGATTACATAAGCCTTAAAAAGCCGCTGATGGATGGGATTATCGGAACTAATCGCGTCACTAGTGATCTCGGTGGTATAAACTTTCGCCATATATTGGCTGCAAAAATAAGAATTTGAGATTGCCCAATACCAGGGGAACCGATAAACATCTAAGTCTTGTGTTTTGTTAGCCTCTTAGCCAGGAAGGTACAAACTCCAGACCCGGGCATACGCTTGAACGTTATAAGGCGTTATCTATGGAAAAAATACGCGGCTCCAAATGACTATCGTCACCTTCGATGGTACTTTTACAAAACCTTGCTATTTTCACACCTGCATGAGATACATTGCGTTATTTGTTCTTTTATCGTTCACGGCTTCAGGACAAGCATTGAGGGATATAAATTATAGCTTCCTTTATAATCCAAATGAACCCATAAAATTTCATATCGAAGTTGTAAAGTTAAGCGAAGGTTGGACAGCATTTTTTCATTTGTCCCTTCGCGACACAACACAGGACATCAGTCAGTTCTTAATTCAATGGGATGTTCGGAAGGACCTTAGCGAGAAGGAAGGTGTCGCAATCCAGCAGGAAAACATTTCTAAGAAAACTGGAAAATATACCATCGATGGAAGCGTTAGTATACCCGTCGCCGTTGACAAACAATACCTGACAGCAAAAGTTCTAAATAATATTGCAAAACGTGCATGGATTTTTAATAAACTTCTTGATCCGAAATCCCCCGTCAACGGTTACCTCACACAGGCGAATGCGCCAGTCTTAGAATCTTTTATACACATCAACAGCGCTGTCAACGTGGTCAGTACTGATCCTCAAAAAACAATCTCTTATTACAATGACAATTTTCCTGCAGCTGTTCCTGGATTCTCCGAAGGCATGGGAAAGGTAGCAAAAGCCATGACAGTAGATTCCACCATTCAATTATGCAGCTGACCAGTCCATTACATTTATGCAAACAGGCCTTTACCTGATTCAAAAGGATACCACTTCGACAGAGGGTTTTGCGTTTCGGGTAGAGGAAGACTATCCCCGCCTTGCAAAAATTGAAAGCCTTGCAGATCCTTTGATTTACGTATGTACCAAACAGGAATTCGACCGAATTAAACTTGCGAAAGGAGATAAGAAAGCCTTCGATCGTGTGATTCTCTCTATCACGGGAGACACTGAACGCGCCAAGAATTTTATGCGGAACTATTTTAGAAGGGTCGAATTGGCCAATGAATTTTTTACCTCTTACAAGGAAGGTTGGAAAACAGATCGCGGAATGATTTACATAATTTTCGGACTGCCCGACCAGGTATTTCGGTTTACGGACCGCGAGGTCTGGACCTATAAAAACAACATGTATAAAATCACCTTTGACTTTGTAAAGTCAAGCACCCTTTTCGATCCTGAAAATTTTGTGTTGGTACGGGATAAAAAATTTCAGGAGACCTGGTATGAAGTCATCGACTTATGGCGAAATGCACGGTTCTGAAAAAAGCTCAAGTAGGAACGATAATCCATGGCTTCACCACAACAAACGTCGTTATACATTATTTCCACTCCGATTGGAAACTTGGGTGACATTAGCTTTCGGGCCATAGAGATTTTAAAGAAGGTTGATTTAATACTTGCCGAAGACACGCGGACATCCGGTGTCCTTTTAAAGCACTATGAAATTTCCAAACCACTCCAGAGTTTTCACAACTTTAATGAACATAAAATTGTTGGAACGCTAATAGAACGTCTCAAAAATGGCGAGCAAATGGCACTGATTTCGGACGCCGGAACTCCTGGTATTTCAGACCCGGGATTCTTAATTGCGCGTGCCTGCATCAAGGCTGGCCTGAAAATAGAATGCCCTCCCGGCGCGACAGCCTTTGTGCCGGCACTGATAAAATCTGGATTACCCTCTGACCGCTTTGTCTTCGAAGGATTTCTGCCCCAGAAAAAAGGCAGGCAGACGATGTTAAAGAAACTTGCGGAAGAAGAAAGAACAATGATCTTTTACGAGTCTCCGTACAGACTTGTCAAAACCTTACAGCAGTTTAGCGAATACTTCGGACCTGACCGTTCAGCATCTGTTTCCAGGGAGTTAACAAAAATGTTTGAAGAAACTGTTAATGGCACCTTGAATGAAATTTTGCTCCACTTTCAATCGAAGGAGGTAAAAGGAGAAATTGTTATGGTAGTTGCCGGCAAACAAAACTAAGGTCATGAGCATTTTTTATGGTCTCAGCAAACATCCCGTCAGGCTCTTCATCCTCACGCAGACGTTAATACTGCTTACTTTCGTCTTCAGGGATTTTCCCATTTTTGCGTTTTTTGCTTTTGCTCCCATGTTTGCGTTGATCGATCACCCATCTGCCTTAAAAGATTTCTCTCTTCCGTTTCTCGTTGCCATGCTAACAGCTTTTATTTTGTATTCTTTCAAGGAGAAGCCAAATACATTGCAGAGCAACGTCCTTTCCTGGATAATCTACTTCGCATTACTTGCCATTGTTTTTACCGCTTACATTTTTATCCAACGCTGGACTTCGAACAGGCTGAATAAATTTGCGTTGATCCTTTTTATTTTAGGCATGGAATATATTTTGCTAAAATTTATGACTGATCATAATCCAGTCTTTCTCGCGGATTTATTTAAATATAAAATCACGTGGACACGGTGGAATATTTTTACTGGTTATACTGGGGCAACATTGTGGATTCTCCTGCCGAACTTATTGTTCTACCATGCTTTATTTAAACTCGAAAAGATAAATTGGATAATTTGTGTTGTGGCTGTGCTTATTATCCTCGGACCGCTCATTTACTCATTAATCAGTTCCAATGCAGCCTTGGCAAAAGCGGATGTCCTTAATTTTTATTCAGGCCGAGCGGAATACCATTCGGCTTATTCAGAGCATGGCGAATTAATATCACGAACGGGTGCATGGGTTTCGTTGTTGATCCTTATCTTCACCGTCATAAAGGCAATGACTAAAAAAAAGCGTCGAGATGAACTTACAGGAAATTGAAAAGAGTGTAATTGAAATTTGTGTTGAAGTGGGGCAGTTTATCCGTCACGAAGGCGCAAATTTCGATCATGCGCGCATAGAGCAAAAAGATGGTTTTAACAACCTTGTGTCGTATGTGGATAAGGAAGCAGAACGAAGGCTTGTAGCTGTCTTTAAAAAAATTCTGCCTGAGGCTGGATACATCACGGAAGAAGGAACCGTTTCTCAATCACAAAACCATGAGTACAACTGGATCGTTGATCCACTGGATGGCACAACGAATTTTCTCCATGGCTTGCCTATTTATGCAATCAGTGTTGGATTGACACGTGGAAACAAGATTATCCTGGGTGTGATATACCATATCGTGAGACAGGAATGTTTTCATGCTATTGAGGGAGGCCATGCTTATTGCAATGATCAAGTTATTACTGTTTCGAATGTTAAAACGCTTCAACAAAGTTTGCTCGCCACAGGCTTTCCCTACTATCATTTTGAAAAACAAGAAATTTACCTGGATATCATTAAGGAATTTTTGGAAAAATCTCATGGTATCCGAAGGTTAGGAAGTGCCGCTATCGATCTGGCTTACGTCGCTTGCGGTAGGCTGGAAGGATTTTTTGAATATAATCTCAACCCCTGGGATGTTGCAGCTGGCATTTTTATTGTGCAACAAGCAGGTGGGAAGGTCACTGATTTCACCGGTGGAAATAACGTGCTGTTTGGTGGCGAACTTTGCGCCGCCAATAGTGCTATGCATGGAGAAATGCTGGAGATCATTAATTCAAGTTGGTACAAATAAGTTTCTAGTTTCGAGTTTGAAGTTCGAAGTTGTCCGTGATATACTTCGAACTTCGAACCAACTTCGAACCTCGAACATCAAACCTCGAACTTAAAAAGATATGCGAAATTCAATTTTATATATGCCTGATATTTCTGTTAGCCGGTGGACCACTCGTTGCACAGATTAATCTTTCGGATCCGTTGCCCGTGGATCCACGTGTAAAAATCGGAAAGCTGCCAAATGGTCTCACCTACTACATTCAGAAGAATACAAGACCGGAAAAAAAAGTTGAACTGCGCCTCGCCGTTAATACTGGTTCCATTTTGGAAGAGGACGACCAACGTGGCCTTGCACACTTCACCGAGCACATGGCGTTTAACGGGTCAAAAAATTTCCAGAAGAACGATCTCGTTTCTTTTTTGCAAACTATTGGTGTGAAATTCGGCGCCGACCTGAACGCGTATACCGGTTTTGATGAAACAGTTTACATTCTTCCAATTCCCACGGAGAAAAAAGAAAACATCGAGAAAGGATTTCAAATTCTGGAGGATTGGGCAAGCTCCGTTTCATTTGATGATGCTGAGATTGACAAGGAACGCGGCGTAGTGCTGGAAGAACTTCGATTGGGTAAAGGTGCCGATGACCGCATGAGTAAAATCTATTTTCCCAAACTTTTCGAAGGCTCCAAATATGGCGACCGCCTTCCAATTGGAACAGAAGACATTCTCAAAAATTTTAAATACGAAACCATTAAGCGGTTTTATAAAGACTGGTACCGGCCTGACTTGATGGCTGTTGTTGTTGTCGGTGATATCGAAGTTGCCGAAGCGGAGCAATATGTAAAAAAACATTTCGAACATTTGACAAATCCTGAGAAGGCACGGCCGAGAGCGGAAAGCGAAGTGCTGCCCAGAAAAAAATCAGAAGGCATTGTTGCTACGGACAAAGAAGCGACAAATCACTACGTACAAATCTATTACACTACTAAAAAAACAAAAGTAGAGACGACCGTTAGTGACTATCGTGAGTATATCATTAAACGATTATTTACCAGTATGCTAAGTCAACGCCTGCAGGAACTCACACAAAAACCAAATCCTCCATTTCTTTTCGGAGCCAGCAGCCTGGGGGAATTTGTCCGCGGCTATGAAGCGTATAGTTCATTTGCAGTATTGGGAAAAGATGGGGTTGAACCAGCTATTAGTGCGATCATTCAGGAAAATGAACGGGCAAGGAAATTTGGATTTACCGCCTACCGAGCTTGATCAAATAAAGAAAGTGTTAATGAAAAATATTGAGCGTGCCTATAATGAACGCGATAAGACCGAGTCGTCTAATATTGTTCGCGAATACATTCAAAATTTTTTAGAGCAGGAACCGATCCCCGGAATCGAAAACGAATATCAATATCACAAACAATTTCTAGGTGGAATTATGTTGGAAGAAGTAAATCAATATGCGGCTAAAACAATCCCACCTGATACCGAAAGTAAACTTGTTGTTCTCACCGGTCCCGATAAAGCCGATTTCAAAATTCCTTCCAACGAAGAGCTGCTGGCAATCGCGGATAATGCCGCAAAAATCGAAGTAACAGCTTATGAGGAAAAAGCGATTGCCGCTTCATTGATGGAAAAAACGCCAGTCGCCGGAAAGATTGTCAGTGAAAAAAAGATTAAGGACCTGGATGTAACAGAATTGACTTTAAACAATGGCATCAAAGTCCTGCTTAAACCAACCGATTTTAAAAACGATCAGATCATTATGGCTGCTTCTCGCTATGGTGGTCAGTATTTATATGATCCGAAAGACCGTTTGGATGCTGAATACGCATCGACCATCGTCGCACAAATGGGAGTGGCCCAATTTTCCCCGATTGATCTCCGTAAAGTCCTCGCAGGTAAGAGTGCAAGTGTAACGCCAAGGCTAGGCACAATCTCCGAATCCTTAAATGGACAATGTAGTGCTGTGGATCTCGAAACGATGTTACAATTGACTTATCTGTATTTCACACAACCTCGTTATGATGCAGAATTATTTAAGTCATATGTCACCAAGCAGCAGGCGATGTATCAAAATATGAGCTCGGATCCTCAATACACTTTTCAGGATTCGGTGATGACCATCTTATATAAAAATCACCCCTGGGCGCCACGGGTCCCCAAATCGGAAACATTTGGAAAAATCAACGAACAACATGCATTAGACATTTACAAAGAGCGCTTTGGTAATGCAAATGGATTCACATTTGTTGTCGTCGGAAAATTTGACTTAGCGACGATCAAGCCGTTGCTCGCTACCTACCTGGGAAGTCTGCCCTCAACTTCCAAAAAATCTACTTTTAAGGATGTGGGACTGCGTCCGGTAAAAGGTGTTAAGAAGGAGATTTTCAAGGGCACGGAGCCGAAAAGTTTTATCCGAATGTTTTGGAATGGTGAGTCACCCTATACCACCGATGAGCAACTGAAAGTTCAAGCGTTAACAGAGGTGCTCAATATTAAACTTATTGAAAAACTTCGTGAGGATCTTGCCGGAATTTATGGTGGTGGGATGTTTGGTGCGTTAAATAAATACCCATACAATCATTTTTCGATGGGTGCATCTCTTCCCTGTGGCCCGGAGAATGTTGACAAACTTATCGCGGCGACACACGAAGAAATTCAAAAAATAAAAACGAATGGTCCTGCTGTGGAGGACTTAAACAAGGTGAAGGAAACCTGGAAACAACAACATGAAGTAAATTTGAAAGAGAATGCTTTTTGGGCGCGCCAACTTCTGCAAAGTGTCGAACTGGGGACGAATCTTGAAAACGTCCTTAGTTATGAAAAAAGGATTTCGCTGTTAACTCCGCTTGATGTAAAAGATGCTGCCAATAAGTATCTCGACATGAAGAATTATGTACAGATCGTGTTGAATCCGGAGAAATAATCTGCGACATCCTTGCCTGGGACCATCGCAGAATATTTCCTTTCGTCATGAATTATCAGCTTTATTCTAAAATCATCCTACTGTTTTTCGGAAAGCGTACCACGTATTTTAGATTGATCAATTCCGTTTTACCTGGATCGATTTCCTTTTTCCATTTCAATAAACCCGTTTCTGCATCATACTCCGCATCAGAATCTTCCAGCTTATCCACTGAAATATCTTTGTCATTTGCGATAGGAATTTGGTCTTCAACGACAATTGTGAGGTGTTGTGATTTTTTGTTGCGAATGGATATTTCATAGCCGACCATCGATTTCTGATTAGATCCAACCACATGACGCGAGGTGTAATCCTTTATCTTTTCCCTTGTCACCAACACATTCCCATCGCGTCCTAAGGACAGCGCAAGGGTATCCGAAGTATTACGCGTATCCAGGATTGATTTTCCAATATATTTTCCCTCAAAGAAAAGATTTGCTTCGCCCTCCAGAAAATTATGTTCATCCCAATGTAGAATCTTGGCAATCAAAAAAGCATCAGCGTCGAGCTTGGGCACACAATAATATTCATACAAGGCATCCAACTCGTACTCGACCATGTCCGTTGTTCTCATTTCTCCATCCGACTTCACAGAAAATGAGTCTTCCAAGGTGAACTCCACATCAGTTTGTCTTACTACGGGAGTTGCAACGATAGTTTTTTTAACACGCGGCGCGTAGGATGTACTCCGGCGACGCGGCCGGCAAAAGCACTTTCCACAGTCGTGGTTGAGAACGATAATGATTTCCGTTTACTTGCGACACGCCATAGCCCGTTACAACAACTTCTGATAACATCGTCGACGTCCGGCGATAATTGAACATTAATTTCATTCTGATTACCAATTGAAACTTCGTGGGTCTGATAACCAATAAAAGAGCATACCAGGGTTTGTGCATCTGAAGTAAGCGGTATCGAATAATACCCAACGGCATCGGTAACAGTTCCTATTGTCGTTCCTTTTATCAAGACATTTACGCCAGGAATTCCTTGACCATTTTCATCCACAATGCGTCCGCGAACCAAATTATTTGACGGTCCGAGAACTTTATCTTGTTGAACCGTACCAATCGTGAGTATTGCTGGCTGCTACAATGTTGTTAAACCCTAAGATCCACGGTTTTATTATTGGCTTGGCGCCCCCATGACTAGGATTACCCGACGAAATAGTCAGTGTCACATTTTCCCAATCCTCTCCCGATTGCTGGCTAACGTTTGCCTTATACGTAATACTTATTGGCGACTGAATGTTTTTGGCCCGAATATCGTACGAGGGAAACCATCGCGCCTCCTGAACCAGGTATTTAATGGTTATTGGCGCGTTCAACGACGTTTTCGAAGAAACTTTAACCAGAATTTCACCGGTGGGCTTTGCTTTGCTTACGCTAAGTTCTTTCAACTGTGCATCGATCTTACCGATGCTTTCATTAAGTTTTCGAATATTACGATCCGCTAAAAGCAGTTGTTGTTTGATATCCATGAGTCGCTGGCGAAAATAATCCATGGCAACTTTCAGCTCTTCAATTGGGACACCCTTTGCTGTGCCTCCAATGGATTTGTTGGTTTTAAGAATAGCTTCTTCCTCACGATAAACTTCCTCCAGTGATTTTTCCTGCGTAAGGCTCATCCATAAACGCCTTCGTTCCTCTTCCAGCGCAGCAATTTTTTCCGGGACTTTTATTTCCTCCAGATAATTTACCTTGAAAGAAACCGAAAGAATTTTAACGCCAGCGGGGGCTTCCGCCTGAATACTTTGCTCCTGAATTCCAGGAGCAATAGCGGGAAATGTTAGCAGCGATACACCTGGTTTTAACGAGACCGTGGCAAGCCGCGTGACCTGGGCTCCCTCCAGGAAAACAGTTACACGTTCAATTTTAGATTTAACCGTCAGATCGGTTTCTTGCGCATGGCATAAAAAGAAGCAACTGAATACTAATGCAATCGTAAATGTTCTTTTCATAGCTGTATGGTTTAGTAATACCCATTAGATGCTATGAGGTCGTCATTTCCATAAATGTTAAATCATTTTTTTAAGTAAGCACGAAGTTCTAGCGCTGAGGGAATACCGAGGCAAATGCAGGGAGGATCGCTGAGAATGGGATTGGCTTTCTGGGATTGTTTTATCAGCGTAAATTGCATATTTGCTCCGTAGGAGCTTCCTATCGGATTGATAGGAAATCAAAACGGAGTGCAAGTCCATACTCCGTTTGATTTTCCTAAATACAATCCCTATGAGGAGGTTCCTAATGCGGAGCACTTGCTCAAAACAAACCGATCTTCGATCTAGAAACAGGACGCTCCTACGGAGCGAAGATCTCTCGGGGTTTTCTCAGCGTAAATTCCCTCAGCGTCCTCAGCGCTTAAAATTTATCTAACAGTAAAGAGTGCCTAACGGTCTTTGGAAGGTTACATGTCCTACAATGCACCTGCCTTTATTTCATCTACGATCGAAGGATCCAGCAACGTTGTGGTGTCACCCAGATTAGAGGTATCGCCTTCTGCAACCTTGCGCAAAATCCTGCGCATGATTTTTCCGGATCGTGTTTTCGGCAGCCCGCTAACAAATTGAATTTTATCGGGCTTGGAAATGGGACCAATTATTTTTGAAACGGTGTCACGAATTTCATTCCTTAACTTTTCTTCTTCGACAGGTTTTGCGTAGCAAATCACAAAAGCATAAATGCCTTGACCTTTGATATCATGTGGATACCCAACGACTGCCGTTTCACACACGGCCGAGTGTTCGTCGATAGCACTTTCGATTTCAGCAGTTCCCATATTGTGTCCGGATACGATAATAATATCATCTACCCGTCCCGTTATTCTGTAATTTCCTTGTTCATCGCGCTTACATCCGTCGCCCGTAAAATATTTTCCCGGGAAAGTTGAAAAATAGGTGTCCTTAAATCGTTGATGATCTCCATAAATTGTCCGGGCGATCGCAGGCCATGGAAACTTAATAGTCAGTCTGCCTTCAACATTATTTCCTTCAAGTTCCTTTCCATTTTCATCCATGATGGCAGGTTGTACACCTGGCAGTGGAAACGTTGCATGCGCCGGCTTCAACGGCGTAACGTGCGCAATCGGTGAAATCATAAATCCCGCGGTTTCTGTTTGCCACCAGGTATCAATGATCGGGCACCTTTCCTTTGCCAATATTTTTATAATACCAATGCCATGCTTCTTCATTTATGGGTTCTCCGACAGATCCAAGCACTTCCAGCGAGGAAAGATCGTGTCGTTCAACAAAACTTAACGGCGCTTTTTCAAGCGATCGAATAGCGGTCGGTGCCGTATAAAAAATATTCACTTTATGGCGCTCTATGGCCTGCCAGAATCTGCCCATATCTGGCCACGACGGAATACCCTCGAAAATAACGGTGGTTGCGCCAACGGAGAGGGGTGCATAAAGAATATAAGAGTGCCCCGTAATCCATCCAACGTCTGCGGTACACCAATAAACCTGCCCGTCACGGTATTGGAATGCCGTCTGGAACGTATAGCTTGTGTACACCATGTACCCTCCGCAGGTATGCACCATGCCTTTTGGTTTTCCGGTAGAACCGGAGGTGTAAAAAATAAAAAGCAAATCCTCTGAATCCATTTCTTCGGCCGCACATTCTGAGTTCACCTTTTTTATTTCATCGTGCCACCATACATCTCGCCCCGGCTTCATGTTCACCTTGGCGCCTGTGCGCGATAACACAATTGTGCGTTCTACCGTGGGACATTTTTGCAATGCTTCATCAACAATTGCTTTTAGCTCAATTTTCTTATCACCACGCAGCGTCCCATCGGCCGTCAGAATGAGTTTACATCCAGAGTCAGTTATTCGATCGACTAATGATCCCGCGGAAAATCCCGCAAACACCACTGAATGAACTGCTCCAATGCGTGCGCAAGCCGAGTATAGCGTAAGCGAGTTCAGGAACCATAGGCATATAGATACAGACGCGATCGCCCTTTTTAATACCATTTGCCTTCAGCATGTTTGCGACCTTGCAAACTTCCTCATACAGCGTCTGATAGGTAATTTTTTTTGCTTCGTCTTTAGGATCATTGGGTTCCCAAATAATGGCAACTTGATTTGCGCGCGCCGGCAAATGCCTATCAATACAATTTTCTGTGATATTTAATTTTCCGCCGATAAACCATTTTACCTCCGGTTTATGGAAATCCCATTCCAACACCTTGCTCCATTTTTTTCGCCAGACAAAATTGTTGGCTACTTCTTCCCAAAATGCTTCCGGATTTTCGACACTTGTTTTATAATGCTTCTGATAGTCGGTAAAAGATGATATATTCATAAAAGAAACCTGTCGCGGTATAAGTGACAATTGTTCCGGATAAAATTCTACTCTTTTTCTGGAAATTCAAATTTTGTTTGAAGTGTGTATCTACCACATGGGTAAAAAATTGTCGTTACCCCCATAAATAGAATGAAAGACCTTAGCGCATCCATCGTTGTTTATAAAAATGCGGTTGAAATCCTGGAAAAAACTATCCAAAGTTTTTTGAGGAGTACGCTGGATTCAAAACTTTATATTATCGATAACTCCCCCACCGACCGGCTTAAGGCGCTGGTAAATGATCCGCGTATCATTTACAGGTTTAATAATAAGAATCTTGGCTTTGGTGCCGGCCATAACACCATCCTTCGCGAAATCTTAAATGAAGCCAAATATCACATCATCCTAAATCCTGATGTATATTTTGACGAGGGGGTAATTCAGAAGCTTTATACGCTTTATGGATCAGCATTCTGAAATTGGTCAAGTGATGCCGAAGGTCCTTTATCCTGATGGACGGCTTCAACCGCTCTGTAAATTGCTTCCTACGCCCCAAACGTTAATCAAACGACGATTCTTTAATTTTTATAAATCATCCCTGGAAAAAGAAAATTATAGATATGAACTTCGGTTTTCCGGGTACGATAAAATCATGGATGTTCCATTCCTTTCCGGGTGCTTTATGTTTCTGAGAACAGAAGCCCTTAAAAAGGTAGGCCTCTTCGATGAACGCTTCTTCCTTTACACGGAAGATGCAGACTTATCCAGGAGGATTCACAAACACTATCGAACGGTTTATTTTCCGCAAGCCACCATTTACCATCATCACCAACGGGGATCCTATCGGAATTTTTGGCTCACGTGGTGCAATATTAAAAGTGCTATCCGTTACTTTAACAAATGGGGATGGCTCAACGATAGTGAACGCGAATTTTTCAATCAACGAACCATCCAGCAATTAGCTGAAATCAGGTGAGATATGAATGCAGTAACCCTCAACAAAGTCATAACCCGGGTGGACGAACAAATTTTGCGGACGCTTTTATACTTCGATATTTTTAATTATCCATTAAAGTCTGAGGAAGTATTTAAGTTTCTCGGAATTCCTGCGTTGGATAAATCAATCGTAACTTCTCGATTAAGTAGTTTGACAGATCAGAAAATTATTTTTCAATTCGGCGAGTTCTTCAGTCTGAAAAATGACAATGCCTTAATAGATCGCCGGCTCAAAGGAAACAAGGAGGCAGACAAGTATTTGATCCTGGCCAAGAAAAAAGCAAATTTCATTTCAAAATTTCCATTCGTCAGGGCGGTACTGGCTTCAGGTTCTTTGTCGAAAGGTTACATGGATGAGGGATCAGACCTTGATTTTTTTATCATTACTGCGCCGAACCGGCTGTGGATCGCAAGAACCTTGTTAGTGCTTTATAAAAGAGTCTTTCTTGCAAATTCTCATAAGTACTTTTGTGTCAACTATTTTATTGATGAGAAGCATCTCGAAATTGAAGAGAAAAATTTGTTTACCGCCACCGAACTTGCAACCGTCATTCCGCTTTATGGCTCCAAACAATACGAAAATCTGCAAGAGGTAAATTCCTGGTTGATAGAATTCTTCCCCAATTATACACCACGAAGCATTGTCGGATGTCCCTCCTTTAAAATTGTCGTGGCCTAAAAAAGTTTTCGAGGGAGTGATAAGCCTGTTTTTTGCAAATACCGTTGAAAAGTATCTTCAAAATGCAACACTTTCCCGCTGGAAAAGGCTGTACGAGAAAAGTTATTCCGCGTCAGATTTTAAGGTGGCGTTTAAGTCAAAGCCACATGCATCCAAAAATCACCCTCGAAATTTTCAACGGACTATTATAGAAGTGTACGATGAAAAGCTAAGGTCATTTGGATTGCATCCTAACGACAGTAATGAGCGCCATGGTTATTCCTTTGCATCATGAATCCACCTTGAAATCTAACGCTGGCACATGAACGTCCTGTTCACACATTCTTACTTTTATAAATTCGACGAAAAGCAGTGGCGTTTTAAACAGCCTTATCCCCCATTGGCTACTATCCTGGCAGCCGCAGTCCTAAGAAATGAAGGCTACGCCGTGTCGCTCTTTGATACCAACCTTCGCGATGATCCAACGGAGATTCTACCCGTCCTGGAAAAGTTTAAACCCAAATACCTCGTGATTTACGATGATGGATTTAATTACCTCAGCAAAATGTGCCTTACGAATATGCGCGAAGCAGCGTTTAGAATGGCTGACGAAAGCAAAAAATTGGGTTGTACGGTGATTGTTTCCAGCTCGGATGCTGCAGATCATTATGAAAAGTATTTCAACCACGACGTTGACTACGTTGTTCGGGGCGAAGGCGAGGAAACATTGAAAGAACTGCTTTCGGTCTTGGAAAAAAATCATGATGTTTCAAACATACAAGGACTGGCTTTCAGGCAAGGACGGTCAAACTACGGGTTACCCCTTCGCGCGCTGTGATTCGCGACCTTGACGCACTGCCCTTTCCTGCATGGGATCTGGTTGATATTGAATCCTATAGAAAAATCTGGCTTCAACATCATGGATATTTTTCCTTAAATCTCGCCACTACACGAGGTTGCCCGTTCAAATGTAATTGGTGTGCTAAGCCCATCTATGGAAACCGGTATACGTCTCGTTCGCCGTCGCATGTCGTTGGCGAAATTGAGTTGGTGCTCAAAAATTATTCACCAGACTATTTTTGGATGTGTGATGATATTTTTGGATTAAAGCCCGGATGGGTCCAGGAATTCAACGCATTGTTATCGGCGAGGAATATAAAAATCCGATACAAAATTCAATCCCGCGTGGACTTGTTGCTTCAGGAAGACACCTTGGACGCGCTTGCGCAATCAGGTGCGGACACCATTTGGGTTGGGGCGGAGTCTGGCTCTCAGAAAATTCTGGATGCCATGGACAAAGGCACAAAAGTGGAAGAAATCTATGAGGCAACCCGATTGATGAAGCAAAAGGGAATCCGCGTGGCGTTTTTTTTACAATTTGGCTATTTAGGCGAAACGCAGGAAGATATTGATGCCACCATCCGTATGGTATGTACCCTATTGCCGGACGAAGTGGGAATTTCTGTGTCCTACCCCTTGCCAGGGACCAAATTTTACGAAAAGGTAAAAGACCAACTTCGGGAAAAGCAGAATTGGACCGATTCCGACGATTTAATGGTGATGTTCGAAAGCACATTTAACAAGAAGTACTACAAAGAATTGCACCGTTATGTGCATGGTGTCTATCGAAAACAAAAAGGTTATTTTAGCCTTAAGAAACTTCTGACCAATCCTTTGCGTCTTAACTATAAAGATTTGCGTACAGGTCTCGCAACATTTTATTATATTCCTACAACATTCACCCAAGGGTTAAAGTTAAAGAAGTTGAAGCTGGAAAGTCACTCCGTCAAACTTTAATTGTGCGGCGCGTGAGAAGAACCAAAGAAGTGCTAATGGGCGTACCTTTTGATCATATTGCCTCCTCATACGATTCGTCTTTTACACGAACGCCTATTGGACAATTGCAGCGTAAGCAGGTCTGGAGCTATCTGGAAAAAATTACCACACAACTTCCCGGCCTTGATATACTGGAACTGAATTGTGGCACCGGAGAAGACGCAGTGTTATTTAGCGAAAAGGGGTTCAATATTGTTGCGACTGATGTTTCGGAGGAAATGCTGAAAGTGACCCAGGAAAAAGTCCAGCAATATTCCATGCAGCATAAGATCAGCTCTCATTATCTCGACCTGGATAGTTTTGACGACACCTTGTTTCAAAAGAAATTCGACCTGGTGTTTTCGAATTTCGGCGGTTTGAATTGTATTAATCCGGAGTCGTTACAGAAATTATTTGACAAAATTCCTGCTGTTCTCTCGCCGGAAGGTCGCTTTGTCGCGGTCATTATGCCTAAGTTTTGTTTGTGGGAATCGGTCTATTTCTTTTTAAAATTTCAATTCAGGAATATTTTCAGAAGATGGACAAAGAAAAGCGTGGATGCAGGCCTGCCGGGCGCCGTGGTAAAGACCTGGTACTACAGCCCTTCACAAATAAAGTCATGGGCTCCCAAATTTTCTGCTGTTAAGTCCAAACCAATAGGCCTGGCGTTACCACCATCATATCTTCAGAAGTTCTTTTCGAAACACAAACACTTTCTGGCCAGACTGAATAGTCTCGAAAAAAAATTGAATTCCTGGTCATTGTTCTCCGGAATGGCCGATCACTATTTAATTGATTTGAAATTGAAACCCGGAAAGGGCTCTTCACATTGACGTTGCCATGGACATTCTTTTGACGCATTGCTATTTTTTAGAAGATGATGAAAAAGAGCAGCAGATCATGCGGCCTTATCCTCCATTGGGAATATTGTATATCTCAGGATACCTGGAAGATCAGGGAATACAAAACGAGGTTTATGATACTACTTTCTCTTCTAAAAAAGCATTTCGAACTTACTTGCTCACGTACAAGCCACAGTTGATCGGATATACGTCAATCTGATGACCAAGCTTAACGTGCTGGAAACCATTCGCTTTGTTAAGGAAAATCTGCCAGAAACCACCATTATTCTTGGAGGTCCGGAAGTACGATATAGTGCCGAAAACTTTTTACGTTATGGTGCTGATTACATTGTAATCGGCGAAGGCGAAGAAACCATGACCGAATTGGTAAATAGCTTTAATCCTCGTTCCTGCCGGGATGGAGATGAATTCTCCGAGCAGACCGATTCAGTCATCAACCACAAAATCCATTGCAGGAATAGCGTTTTTGGAAAAGATAAGTTTGTTCAAAATCCTGAAAGGCAAAAGATCAAAGACCTGAATGACCTTTCGATTCCAAACCGAAAAAAAATAAATCTTCATCAATATCTCGACGCCTGGAAAAAGTTTCATGGCAAAAATGCCCTCTCCGTTAGTACCATGCGCGGGTGTCCCTATACTTGTAAATGGTGCAGTCGCGCAGTATATGGATTGAGTTACAGAAGGAGAAATCCTGAAAAAGTTGTTGAAGAACTGGTCCAAATTAAAAAAGAATACAATCCCGATTCGTTATGGTTTGTGGATGATGTTTTTACGATCAGCCATAAATGGTTAACAGCTTTTCGGGATGAACTCCAAACGACAAAATCTTCTAATTCCTTACGAATGTATTACCCGGGCCGACCGGTTAAATGAAGAAGTTATTTTGATGCTAAAAGAAACCGGATGCTTCCGCGTTTGGATCGGCGCAGAAAGCGGTTCGCAAAAAGTAATTGATTTGATGGATCGTCGCGTCGACGTTAATCAGGTGCGGGAAATGATCAGGTTAACCCGAAAACACGGAATCGAAGCAGGGACGTTTATCATGCTAGGATATCCGGGAGAAACGGAAGAAGATATTGAAGAAACGATCCGTCACCTTAAAGAATCGAATCCCGATCATTTCACTATTACAGTAGCCTACCCGATAAAAGGAACAGAACTTTATCAGGAAATTGAGGCAATACAAACGACGAATTTGGATTGGTCAACATCGACCGACCGGCAGGTAGATTTTAAGCGGACGTATTCCAGAAAGTACTATGATTATGCGGTGAAGAGAGTGATCAATGAAGTGAATTATTTTAAGGCAAGGAATGGATGGCCAACAATTAGTGCCGCCAAGTTAAAGGCCAAATCATTGGTTGCAAAGTTGGGAATGCAGTGGTGTAAGTGAGTGAGAGAGTCCCACGGTCGACTGTCCACAGTTTTACTCATAGTCAATGGTCCATGGTGCGGCTCTTCAAAATAAATTAAATTGAGTAAATTATCTTATCTGTCCACTGAACCGATTAATAAATTAGGATATCCTATAATTATATATCGACATTATCGGAACAGCGCTGATCAGCGAATTCATAATTTCAGCTTCACCTTTTAGCTAAAAATTTGTTTTTACATCACATTTACTTTTTGTTGCTAAGATCTGCTGTAGTAACATTATTGTTCTGGTATATCTTATACCCTTGAATGGTTTTTATAAGGGAAAAATTATTTTCAAGATCAATGTTAAAGGTGGTTAATTTATAGCCATCTCCGATATATAGTAAGATTCCTCCTTCGGCAATGGCTGTTTTCAATCTGGAATAATCGTAAATATTTCGTGTATACCACAAACTCGCTATATCACTATGAGGCAAAATATTTTCAAATGGAAACGAATTAATGATAAATGCATCATCTGCGATCATATAAAATTCTATGTGGTTTTTTTCTGGCTTCTTTGACAAAAGAAATTACCGCTTTGTTGTAGACATCACTCCTTTCGTTCATTCTTTTTATATTTCGGATGCCAACCATAAAAAACCGCTCATACTTATGTTCAATGCAAATGCAAATGTCAGGCAAAATACAAAAAGTTTAACCCATCTGTTATCGAGTTCCTTGTACCGGTCCTTTATAATCCGACATCCTTTGCAGAACAAAACCAAAGATATTCCAATTACCTCATGAAAATAATTGATATCAGATCCAATTTTTAACGCGGTTCCAATTGCAAACAGAAATGTGATTACCAGCAGGTAAATCATAAATTTGATTTCATCGCTTAGATTTTTATACGATACCTGAGAATGAAGAATAAAAATCAGCAAAAATGTGAAGAGAGAATTATGCCAAATCGCGATATAAACCCGTAGTATGCTATGTTATTGCATCCTGGATATTTGTTCCGTTATTGAGTCCTTGCAATAAATGTTGAAAAAAAAACTTGGTATAAAAAGCCTAAAATACCAGCAAAATAATGTGAAGCCTGTGCAAACCCGGTGCTAAATATTCCAAGGTCTTTAAGCCTTAAAGGGAACAATAAATAGCTTCCGACAACGAGGGAGACGATTAATCCATTTTGTTTCGAAAAAAAAGAAAATGCCGCAAGGTACCGTGCCAAAAGTAGATATCGATAAGGGTCTCCAATTTCTTTGGTATCCCCCAAAGAAGAAAACTGAAGAAAATAAAAATAAGGCCATTAAACTATCTGGCCGGGCCGAGTAATACCACGGAACTGGTAGATAAAATACATAATAAAGCGGTCAAGTAACTCCAACGCGCATTAACTTCATAGACTTTGTAAGGATCAAAAAAATAAAATAAACCCGACAGCATTGAGGCAAGAAACAAATTGCTCTGCTTATTCGATAAATCGATACAACCTCATCACCTGGAGTAAGGGAGAATAGATTTGCAGCTGAGCTACAGATCATGTAGTAAAGTGGTGTGTATTGCGTCGCTGCAAAATGGAATAGATTCAGGGTCTTGATACATCCATTGTTTGTTCAGCATGGTCATCTGAATGGTATAGATAACATTGGGCTCAGCCCCTTTTATACTGGTTACCGGACTTATAACAAGTACGAATGCAATGAGGAGATTAAAAAATAAAGTGAAGGAGACTAAGAGCACTTGTTTTCTAGGATCCGCAAGCAGATCAGCCAAATTCTTTTTCATTCTTAATTTCCCATAACTGTAAAGAAGAGTATCTTCAACCTTTAAATTAACCAGAAATGCCTGAAAAGAAAAGACTCTGCATTGTTCTTCCGATTTACGACGATTGGCAAAGCCTTAGACTTTTGATGGATGAAATTTCATAAACACTTAAATAACTCGTTCGATAGAATTAGGGTTGTGGTCATCAATGACGGATCTACACAATAGTTCCTGAAAAGTTTTCAACTCACCAGATTGAATTTGGAGATCGTCCACCTGCGAAGGAATTTAGGACACCAAAAAGCCATTGCCATCGGAATCGCATCATCTGGCTCAGCAAATAAATGATGATCTCGTGGTTGTGATGGACGGAGATGGCGAGGATAGGCCGGAAGATATCAAGCTGATGGTAGAAGAGCATGCCCGCAGTCCGGAGAATATTATTTTTGCAAAAAGAAAAAAACGTAAGAAAGGAGCGCCATTTATTTTCTTCTATTTCTTATATAAGTTTATCTTCAGAATTTTTACCGGGAAGTTTATGTCGTTTGGTAATTTTTGTTTTATTCCGGGAGACAAGATTGTTGCTTTAGCGCATTTATCGGAGATCTGGAATCATTTTTCCGGAGGGATAATTCGATCAAATGCCATATTCTACGGTGTTAATTGACCGTAGAAGGAGAACAGCAGGAAAATCAAAAATGAATTTAGTTGCCTTGATAATTCATGGAATAAGCTCAATTTCAGTCTACATTAGATGTTGTGTCTGTACGATTACTCATTTTCTTTGGATCGTTAATTTTGCTTTCATTCTTTGGGAATCTTAGTCGTGGTCTCTTTGAGATTGTATACCGATCTGGCCATTCCGGGATGGGCATCTACCATCGGAATCGGTCTGATCCTTATCATCTTACAATCATTTTTCATTTTGCTTATCCTTAGCTTCATGATTTTATCATATCGATCTCAACCGGTATTTATTCCGGCATTGCACTATCAGGATTTTATTCTAAAAGGTGCAGCGCAATGTGTGAATATCAGGGGAAAGAATTGGAATTGTTTGAACGTGCTGAAAACTGGAAAAGATATTTTGCTTCTTTTATGAGCCCATACATAAGGGGTGATGTACTGGAGGTGGGCGCCGGAATAGGAGGAACGACGAAAGTGCTATGTAACGGTCAACAATCGAATCTGGATCTGCCTGGAACCAGATGAAAATCAGGTTTATAAAATCAGAGTCACTCATCTATGTCGGAGGAGTTACCGTCGTATTGCAAAGCGGTCTAAGGGCACACTAAAAGAGTATAAATCGAAAGACTTGTACGACGTTGTTTTATATATCGACGTGATCGAGCATATCGAAGATGATAAAGAAGAAATACTGTTGGCGACACTAATTTCTAAAGACCAGGAGGTATACTTTGATCATTCTTGTGCCGGCACATCAATGGCTATTTAGCCCATTCGATCTGGCTGTAGGTCACTATCGACGGTACGACAGAGAATTCTCTCAGGTCGATCACACCCTGCGTCGATGGTGGGAAAGGAAAGCTCTTTTATCTTGACATAGCAGGAGTGATGGCTTCTATTGTCAATAAATTGCTTTTAAAACGATCCTATCCAACTCAAAAGCAAATCTATTTTTGGGATAAAGTATTATCATGCGACATCAAAAAAAGTGGATTTCTTAACGAAGTAGAATTCTCGGGTAGGGCATTGATCAGCATCTCAGAAAGGATATTTAATGAAAATCTTAGGTAGTGAAATGAAAGTAAGCATATAGAATTGTTTATAATTTAAGTTGATCGTGAAACCAAGTCAAATATCATTTATTGCTTTAAGTAGTCGATGCATTTAAGTTGCTTCCGGCCGGTCATAGGCATAAAAGCGATACAAAATATCGTCTTGTTCGGTACTTCTGGCAGGCTTAGAAGTTCTGTCGTTGGCTGTTATTTTTCCTTTGTTGCAACTGCTAATAGGGACCTAAAGTCTCAGCCTGGTTCCTTTATTGTTCAAGAGTTCGGGATCGTCCAGAAACGATGTCATTGGAGCATAATACTGTTGGCGGCATTTTTCTGTCTTATACCTCATTAAAAATGTTTTCGCCGTTTGGCAAATCCATCGGCAGTCTCAGATTCTCTGGATGAGCTTTACGTATAAATTTCGCCCGGCAAATCTATCAGCAATTTTATCAGCTGTCATGGACTGAATACACCAAACAAATTCTTCCGAGTCCTTTCGTAAAATTAAAAATACAGATACGAATTCACCCATAATGTATTGCACAGTTACTCTTATCGTCCTGCCCGAGGCATTAATTTGTCTGCTGATGATTGTTTTAGCAGTCTGGGTTGATTATCAGAATTCTGTTTGTTCTCCTTTCCTATTGTTCCTTCCAATACTTGATATTCTATTTTGTTTTTCGCAAAAATGTTGTTCGTCATAATTGACAAATCATTTAGAGAACTGACGCCACAAGCTAGCATAATCTTTTCTCAGGGAATTGACAGCTTCGCTGAAGCAAGGATATATGCAAAGGGAAAGATTTCTTCATCCAACACTTCGTAGCCATCAGCAAAATCACCGACGCACCAGCTATCAAAACTTAAGGCCTACGTAAACTCTACCCATCGCGTATTATCGAAACAGTCGGGGTTCTGTGTTTTAGCGGCCATAATTATTTACGGAAAATTATTTCCTGATACAAATCACATTTATTGGTGTTTTTAGTCATGTTTGTCGTTGGTCATTTATAGAATAATACCCTCCATTAAATAAGATTGTAACCAATATTTCCCAGATCCAGGCATATGCTTACGCTAGTTTCAGAATTAGGGGAGACACTAAGGGCGAATAAATCGCACGGAGAATCTAAACCGAAGGGTGGTAAATAATGATTTCAAGGAAAAAGATTGAAATAAAATCCGTTTACGTTTCAATATGATAAAAAGTCGGCAGGCCTAGCCGATATTAAAAGACTTGTCAACTCATATAAAAAAGGAGATTTCATATTTGCTTGGAAGGTCCTTCGGGATCGGGTAAGACGACATTCATGCATCTTACTGACGGGGTTAATCTATGATTATGAGGGGACAAATTTTGATTGATGGTGTTCCTTTGACTAAATGAAAACGCGAAATTCTGTGGCAGGCTATAGCTGGGGATCGTAACAGCAGGCGCCCTATAATTCTTCAGGATACCATTCATGCAATAATGTAGCGTTCGGTGTTGGGGATAGCGACAAAATTAGCATTAGCCCAGCTAGTGAAGCTTGCCAGCTCGCTGGTCTGGGCGATTTTGTTAAGCTCATTTTCATTAGAAACTAAATACTCCTGTAGGGGAAAATGGACTTAACTCTGTCCGGCGGCCAGCGTCAGAGGACTAGCGCTCGCAAGAGCTTTATACCGGAACCCGGAGATTCTTTTGCTGGATGAAGTAACGAATCAACTGGATGAAGATAATAAGCTTGTTGGTATTAAAGAATCTTCAGAAACTCGCTAGACAAGGAAAAACTGTTCTACTTATCTCGCATGATCCACTAGTAAGAAGTTTTGCAAACTCGAATCTTACACCTTTGTGATGGAACGATCTTGGAAGAGAAATCAATTCTAGTTCAACTACAACCTGATTGAAGGGTAACTTAAGTTTTCTCTGTGATGAAAAGGTGCGAATAAATACTATTGAAATTTATCACGTTCATTGTCCAAGGTTATTTTTTTCAGTCCAGGCGATAAGCGTTCATTCTCAATCCATTCATTTTCTCTGATTCGCTCGCGAGCAAGTCAATATACTGTTGCGGCAAGTGCTTCTGCATCCTTAGGGGCTGCACTGTAAGACAACACTCTCCTGACAGATCGCTCATCAATACCAACATTAGTTCCGCATACCAATACCCCTGACGCCATTGCTTCACAGATAACCATTCCTTGACTTTCATAAACGCGAAGTATGTAACAGCACATCAGCGTGGTTGTAATATTCACCTAACCGATCGTAATCCACGTGTCCAATAAAATTCACTTTATCCGATAATCCCATGTCTTTCAGCAATTCGATGAACAAATCCCATTCATATAATCTTTTCCTATGTGGGTTAATCGGCAATCAACGTGTTGTTGTATTAGAAAAAATGCTTTTAGTAAAGTTTCGGGATCTATTAATAGGACTCAGGTATCCGACACTAAGGAATTTTATTGGAGAATCAATTTTTTTAGCCGCAGAACGAGGAAATTTTCCAGTGTCGACACCTCGTGTCACAACCTCTATGGTTCTGGATATGGTGAGGTTCTTATAAATCAAATCACGATGAAAACACGTGAGAGCGGTAACAACCTTAGCACGATTTATAATCCATTTATTAATCCTTGTTCTTTTGGACTGATGAACGTCGCCAAATTTTATTTCCGGAAATGATACCTCTTCTCCTCCGTCCAGGCTGAGCAACATGGGAACACGGAATAATTTTTGAAGAACGATAGCACTGAAGCCCGTGGGAAAAGTACAATGAGCGTGTATCAGGTCAAATGGTTTTTTTAAATGATCCCTGATAAGCAAAATCAAAAGAGAAATTCCCGGATCCTCGTGGATAAAGCCCATCCCTTTGAAAGGTCTTATCCTGTATTGGTGGTCAAATTTCAACCACTCCTGAGGCACAGGCACTTCAGAATAAACTACAATAGAATATTCGGACGCAAGACTATTTAGTAACGCTCTGTAGGTCGGTAAGGAATGGCCTCCACTCCCTAAAAATGCAATTCGCTTCAAGTGCCAGGAAATTAAAACGCTATCGTCAGTTATTCATCGCTCGCTTGAGCATGTCTATAAAAACATAAAATATCTGTATGATAATCTACTTTTCCCTTATCCAAAGGACGCATCGTATAGGCGTCTTTCACTTCATAATTTAAACTCTCAATATATTCAACCAGCATCCTTGCGGAAAAACCTTGTTGTTTCAAATTTACTTCTGCAAGCTCTACAAAAAGAATGGGCTTCCATTCCTGGATGACTTTTTTTCCGCCCTGAAGCACAAATATTTCAAACCCCTCAACATCGACTTTCATTAAATCAATACGTTGTATCGATAATTGTTCTGCCATCAAGTCCAATGTCGTTACCTGTATCTCCTCTTGTTCATGATCTTTGACAGCATTGAGGGGCAAAATTCTATTGGCTCCTGGATTGTTTGTATACATTTTATACAAATGCATTTTTTCAGATCGATCACCCAAAGCAATTTTGTGCAGAGAAATATTCGTAAAGCGGTTCAGTTCAACATTTGATTTTAAGAATTCAAAACTTCTGCTGTCAGGTTCAAAAGCAAATACATGACCATCAGGACAAGCTGATGCAAAGTTCAGCGTAAGGAATCCAATGTTCGCACCAATATCAAATACAACAAAATCCCTTCGGAGCATCTTAAAAAGGTTTTGCCACGCAGGTTCGTTGAGTGTACAAAAAAAAATTGAGTGATCGATCAGACAGCTGATATCCAATTTGTAGTAGATTCCATTTCTTTGAGCAATCCTTATCGAATCTCGTTTATAAAAATAAACCGGGGGTATTAATTTCCGATACCAAAGATTACCCGCCAGTAATTGTTTAACAAGCATTTGTTCCAGAAATGGTTTTCTAAAAAAATATCGAAATACATTAAAAAAGCGAACCCGCGCGGGAATCTTGTAGGGATATTTTTTATAAATGGAAAAAAGTTCAATCATTCCGTATTGTTTAAAGCCTCACAGGGTCGGCTCAATTACTTTCTGTTTATTCTTCGCGCCCAAGGAGTATGGATTCTTCCCAAGAATAATATTAAAGCCAGACTTTAGTATCGCATGCACGATTTGCTTTTTACGGGACAAAATGTTTGGTATTAAGTTACCGATCAAGGACCAAAGAAACCAACTTGTCCAGATATGATTTAGGGATGGTCTTGATTTGATAAAATAATGTAGCGCTAAAACTCGTCTTAGATAGCGATTAGAGTCCATTGGTCTATTAATCGATTCCCGATGGTGATAAACAAAAGCTTTTTTTAACACATGAATTCCTTCACCTGGAAATCCTACAGCAACTCCGTAATTATCACCAATTCCATTTGCATCAAGTACTTCATCGTAAGGAGAGTTAAGTAACCATTCTTTCTTGACCAATGACGCACCCAAACCATATATGGGAGTTTTGAAATATTCCCCTGAGAAATCGGTAACCACTGGCCAACCCGCCTTCGAGATATGATTTCCCTTTCGAATGTAGTATCGTTTTACTATTGTAATTATTGGATTACTGGAATTACACTTAATTTCTCCCCACATAGTTAGCTGAAAAATATAATTCCATAGTAGTCGCGATGAAGAAGTAATAGGATACTGCTCATCCCATCTATCGTTTTCCCATTGTAACACTCGACCTGATACAGCGCCTACATTCACATTTGATTTTATATGATTCGCCAATTGGGACAAGTATTCAGCCGGTACTTCAAGGTCATCGTCACATAAAAAAATCCAAGGCGCTGTCGCATGGCGTATCCCTAAATTGCGTTGAATGCAGACCGATCTTTCTGATCTAAGATACCGAATTCGAAGTTTGTCAAAAATTTTCAGCTCATCATGCCATTGGTTGTTACTTCCAGAATCAATTATAAGGACTTCATGAATTGGATAAATGGATTTGGTCAAGCTGTGGAGCAATCGCAGCAGGCTTGCTTTTCGATTGCAAGTTGGAATGACTATGCTTATAACAATATCCTTACTATACATTGTCCATTACACTTTTCAACTGTTGAACTGTCCAGTTTAAATCATGTGATTTCGCCCATTGATATGCAGCCATTCTTTTTTTTTCCCATTCCTCTGGGCGATTGTATAGATCTAAAACTTTTTCCGCGATTGTTTCATAATCCCTGCAATTTGCTACGATTCCGACGTCGGCCCCAATATCGTACATTATTCCAACCGAAGTCCCGACAGGCAAAACACCGCACATCATCGCTTCTGTGATGGAATTATTTTGTCCTTCCGATAATGACGTAAGCATGAACGCATCAGCCCAATGAAAATACTTAAGTATTTCTTTGTGGGGAACGAATCCAAAAAATTCTACATCATTACTCAATCCCAATGATGATACCAATTCTTGAATTTTCCCATTTAAAAAATCGGGGCCGACAATCTTGAGCACGGCCGGTATCCTATTTCGTATGATGCGAAAAGCATGAATGAGCGTATGCTGATCCTTGACCTCATTTAAATTAGCTACATGGAGAATTTTGAGCGGGAGGTGAAGCTTATGGAATACAGGATAAAAAAGATCCTTGTCGTTGCCCCATGGAATAACATCCGTACGACGTGTCAGTCCATATTTTTTTAGAATGCTGTCCTGATACTGTGACACTGCAATTAACTTGTCTGCATTTCTGCAGGTAAAGAGAATCAAACTTCTACTAATTGGATTTCGCAAAAATCCATAATTTATTTCCGGAAGGGCCGCCGTTTCACCTCCCAAAATATTAATCAAGGAAGGATTTCTAAATACCTTCCCTAAAATCACTGTAACAAAACCCGTTGGGTATCCCCAGAATGAATAGAGCAGATGATATTTGGAACGAATAGAATTTCTTGCAAAAAGGAATATTAAATACACCCATCGAACAAAGGTCGGTCTTATGCCCGCTGGCACAGAATACGCCTTATAATTTTCGGGAAGAAAACTTGGGTTAAAAGTCGCCAATGAGTAAAGTGTAATATCAAAGTCTTCCGACAACCGACTTACTATTTGCATGAGTAGTGGAAATCCTTGCGATTGACTTCCTGTTCCAATTCCACCATGTGTAAAGATTGCTACCTTTTTTTTCATACCTCAACTAAGGAGTACTAACCTGCAAAGGTAAATTGACACCTTGAGCCTCAAGCTCACGAATTACCGAAGCCAAGGATGATTCTATCCATTTTTTGGACTTTCCCACTTTAACCAAAGTATAACCTTCAGTCAAACCATCCAAAATAGACTGATCTATTAATGTCACTTTATTGTTTACCATTACTAGTAATAAATCTTCTGGATTCAAGTCAAAAAAAGAATCCAATAGCTTTTCTTTTTTCTTTTTAGCTACGACGATGCCCTGATCAGAAATTCCTTGCAAAACATTTCCAGGTTGTTTGATCAGACAATCTAAAATTTCCTCTGGCGAAAGAAGGTTGAGGCTCTTTGCCGATCGAAGGTGTTCCCAAATATTTGACGACGCAGAAAGCGCCGAATCGGTTCCAAATAGAATTTTGGTATGCTTTTTCAGTAAGTCAACCCGGGCAGTTTTTCCATATAACCTGAGGTTAGAATCAGGGCACCAAATGATAGCTTTAAATTTTTTACTTTGTTGTTCATTCATGCAAATGGCATGGATCCCTACCAATTTACGTTGTACTAAATTCCATTTGAGCATTTTATCAATCTCCTGTTCCGATTCAGCAGAAACGCCTTCTCCAACATGGATCATGATGTCCTTCTTTAGGGGAAGAAGTAGTTTAAGCCGCCAATATGGCTCCGTATCTATTGCATGAATATATTGATAAGTTAAATGCACGGGATAGCCAAGAGATTTAATTACTTCATGATGTTTGCCGTGATGGACTATACACGTCACCCCGGAAATTAGATTTTTCAATATCCCCCATTTGATTCGTAATTCTACTGGGATCCGGAGGACAGCTGCAATCTCATTTTTATTATTGATATGTATGTCGGAGCTCCATTCCTTATAATTTGTATAACGCCGGTTAGCAAGAAACGGAAACAAATTAAACTCCAGGTGATCATGAGCATTTACCAGACCAGGGAATACGATGACGTCTTTTAGCTCCAGGCGGAGCCTATCTTGTTTTTCGATTGAAAGATGCAGGTGATCAACATTTGTGAGTCCCGACAATTGAGATTGCATATTCAAATTTTCGAATATGACTTTCATATATTTGAAGAATCGAAGAATACCATTATGCACTTCCCCCTTTGGTCGCGAAAATATTTCAGGTCACTGTTTAGTAAAATAAACAATTCCCGTTATCAAAATTGGAAAAAAGAAAGAATGCTGAAATTTTATGCCCAATTTATTGGGCCAGGAAATTTATGTTTTGATGTCGGCGCAAATATCGGCTATTATTCCAGTGCCTTTTTAACGCTCGGAACAAGAGTGATTGCAATTGAACCAGTAAGCGAAAATATAGCACGCTTGCATCAACGATTTAAAGATGAACAGAATTTTGTCCTTGTTCAAACCGCAGTCAGCAACGAAACAAGGATTGGCATTATACATAAAGGAAGATCTTTAGATCTATCAACCCTGGATAAAAGCTTTGTAAACTTTAATGAACAACAGTCCAACGAGCCCTGGACAGAAACAGAGACCGTATCGCTAACAACATTGGATGAATTGATAAAGGCTCATGGCTTGCCCCACTACTGCAAAATTGATGTTGAAGGCCATGAAAAAGAAGTGCTCTCCGGGTTGTCATCGATAATACCAATAATTTCATTTGAATTTCTTTTTCCCTTTAAAGAAAAAGCCATCGCGTGTATCCTCCAAATAGGCAAGCTATCCCCTAACGCTGTTTACAATTATTCGCTCTTCGAATTTTTTGAGCTTGAAAATGAAGAATGGCTTGACGCAAAATCGTTTATTGGTTATGTGTCAGGCCTTCCAAAAAGTCATTGGACAGGTGATATATTTTGCAGGCTGCTGTAGTTCATAAGGCTCATTACTTTTTCTACAACAAAATCCGGTTTGTAACGCGTCAAACATCTGTTATCACCATACTTGCAGACCAAGAACCCACAGGGTCCGCATTCCATATCGGAAGAATCCGACTTGACGATTTTTGGCCGAGCGGCCTTGCCCATTCACTTCGCGTCGAGCTAAAAAGTGCTAGTGTAGGTATGCCCTGCACCCACGCCATGTGCATTAAGCCGCCATCTTCGGATAAAACAAATGAACATTTTTGAAGCACTCCAAAAGCCGCCACCTGATCGGTTTTGCCAGTCAGATTAATGCACGCTTTTTCCTAACGACTTGGCTATGTAATCACCCTTTTCCTTGAGCGTCGGAAGCAAAAGCAGAACAAATTGAGTATCTGGATTAATTTTACTTAACCATAAATTTGCAAATGCAATATAATTCTCAACAGGCCAGTTCCTGGAAGGAAAAGACCCCGCTGGATTAAGTACTACCAGATCGTGATTGGGTTTCAACCCGTTTTGTTTCAGCAGATCATCAATGCTCGTCGTATTCTGAATAACAAATTTTGTGTCCAGGTCAATCTTCCATGACCACAATGCTTCAATGGCCTGTCGGTTTCTTTCACCGGCTGAAAGTGTTGTTTTCAGGTCAGCCTCAAATTCCGAGAATGTCTTTACAAAGAGAAGATTTCGAATGATGCGGCTTATCTTATGATTTTGCAAATCCAGGATCGCATCATAGCGCTGCGCTAGCAACCAGGGTATTTTCAGGAGGGCCAATAAAAACTGAATCTTGGCATTTCGTCCTCCTCCAATTGCAATGACTTTGCTAAATAATCCAACACTCCTTGGTATTGGGCTAACTTCTTCACGAGTTAAAAAATGTAATTCAACCTGTGGATATTGTCGTTTCAGGCTTTGCAAATAGGGTAATGTAATAATGGTGTCCCCCAGTGCCTGGAAACGCATCACTAAAATTTTAGGAGGTGGACTGTTGCCCTTCCATGCCACGGCGCGTTTTAGTTTTATAGTACCGGCAGAATCCATACTTAAAGGTATCTAACAGTAAACATTGATTCTACAGAAGGTATTCATTGTATTATCTTTTAAACTCTGCCAAAATATTGTACTGATACAATTCACTAAACTTTGCGGCGTCGTAAGTGATCAAGTCATTATAATACTCACCTTTAAATCCATATCCTAGTCCGCGGAGGAAATTCAAAACTTCTTCGACAGATGAATTATTTTCCTCATACCACTCTTTTGTTACTTCAAAAAATACAGGCGGTTTATATTTTTCAAATGTTTAATCCGCCTTTGAAAACTTCCGGTTCAAATCCTTCTACAATCATTTTTACAAAGGATATTTTAGTTGGATTTAATTCGGTAACAAAGTCATCTAATCGTTGAATTTTGACTTCGAAACTCGTACCGGTGTCGCTGGTCAATACCCTTCCAACGCCAGTATTTGTTTCCGGATATTGAAAGGATTTGTCTGCTGATTCGCTTTCCGAGGCCTACTGGATGTAATGCGATAAACTTTTGTGCAGAAGGATTCAGTGCCAAATTGTTCGAATAGATCCTGGCAATAACCGGATTCGGTTCGAATGCGTGAATTTGTAGGTTTTTGAAATCTCGCTGAGCGGCATACGTTGCTAAGCTTTAGTGAAAATGCGCCGCAGTTCGCGCCGATAT
>CAVTZI010000011.1:0-61574 GCA_963739105.1 uncultured Bacteroidota bacterium
TGGATGCCAAACCACCGTGTACACCTATGGTTGTACTGGAGAAAACGGATTGTAGCACATTTGAATGCAGTGCAGATAGTTATTATAACAAAATAACCTGGAGTTACCCTGACGATGCTGCATGCCTTGAAGCGAGCCTGACTTATCGAATTTTTGTTGCAGATACAGACGATGGGGAGTTCGTTCCGCTGGCCACTGTCTCCGGGAACTCATTTCAACATAACAATTTAAATTCTCTGGCAAAGTGTTATGCCGTAGCGGCTATTGATGCCGTTGGAAACATCAGTTCAATGAGTGAGCCGGTGTGTAATGACAATTGTCCATATTTTGAACTACCGAACGTATTTACTCCCGGATCTCCTGACGGATGGAATGATCAGCTGGTGGCATTCGGATCCGAGACCGGAACTTCCCGATGCGCCCGTTTTGTGAAGCAGGTAGACTTGAAAGTGTACAATCGTTGGGGAATGGAAGTCTACTCCGTCGTTGATATTGTAGGGGAAAGTAATTATATCTTTTGGGATGGCTCATCGAATACCGGAAGGGAGGTTGATGATGGAGTCTATTTTTATTCCGCCGATGTTACATTCGACGTCCGCGATCCATCAGCGCAGCGCAAAATTATTAAGGGGTGGATTCATGTGATTCGCAATCATTAATGGATGACTTCGCTACGGTGAATGGCTGACTTCTAATCTTTTCATGTGATCGCAGATGCATCAAATATTCCCTTCCATTTTCGGAAATAGTTTACCTTTGTGCTCTTCAAAAATATGTCATGGATTTAAAGTTTGTTCCTCTCAACGATTTGCATACAAAACTGGGAGCCAAGATGGTTCCCTTTGCCGGATATAATATGCCTGTTCGCTACTCCTCCGATATTGAAGAGCATATGGCTGTTCGAAATAGCGTTGGTGTCTTTGATGTATCCCACATGGGCGAGTTTCTTCTTCAAGGTCCGCAAGCACTGGATCTCATTCAGCGCGTTACCTCCAACGATGCATCAAAGCTTGTCGATGGACAGGCCCAATATTCTTGCTTGCCGAATGAAACGGGTGGAATAGTTGATGATCTAATCGTATATAAAATCAAAGACAACGACTACATGCTTGTCGTCAATGCGTCCAACATTGAAAAAGATTGGAACTGGATAAGCAAATTCAATTCGAAGGGTGCAACCATGAAAAATATTTCCGATGATATTTGCCTTTTTGCTGTGCAGGGACCCAAAGCAATCAACACGCTACAAAAGTTAACAAAGGTTGATTTAAGCGCAATAAAATATTACCATTTTGCCAAAGGCGAATTTGCCGGAATACAGGATGTAATTTTGTCCAATACGGGATATACAGGTGCCGGTGGATTTGAAATTTACGTTGATAAGAAATTTGCTGAAAAAGTTTGGAATGCAATCTTTGAAGCTGGAAAAGAATTTAATATCAAACCTATTGGCCTTGGTGCGCGCGATACCTTGAGACTTGAAATGGGTTTCTGTCTTTACGGCAACGACATTGATGATACTACGTCTCCCATCGAAGGTGGGCTCGGTTGGATAACGAAGTTCGCCAAACCATTTACAAACTCCGCCGCGATCAAAGCTCAAAAAGAGATAGGGGTAAAACGTAAACTTGTTGGTTTTAAAATGGTAGATAAAGGTATTCCACGGCATGACTATACCATCAAATCGGCGGACGGTAACGTGATTGGTAAAGTTACTTCTGGAACAATGTCGCCTGTGTTGGGAATTGGTGTTGGATTAGGATATGTAAGCATTGATCACGCACGCCGGACACAGAAATTTTTATTGATGTGCGCGGACGGTCATTAAAAGCGGCAGTGAGTAAATTACCTTTCATTTGATATGACCTTGAAACTTCTTATTGCCTTTGTTTTTGCCAGCATCACACTTTTTGCGCAATCCAAAGAAGAAGTTGCGCTCAACAATCTGGCTGTTTCGTTGATGGACAAAGGCGATTACAAGGAAGCGCTGGCCTACCTGGATAAGCTTACCGCTGCCGATGAAAACAATTTTGTCTATCGATACAACCGGGCTGTCACGTTATTTAATCTAAAACAATACCAGGAAGCTATTGGCGAATACAAATATCTCCATGAGTTGTTGCCGGAACAAAGCGAATATATTTTTCAAATCGGAAATGCCTATGAACAACTCGACAGTATCGAACCTTGCCATTGACTTTTTATACCCAGGCCATCGAAATGGATCAAGATCAATTTTTGTATTATTTCAAGCGAGGGACTGTATTTCTAAAACAAAACGAATTACAGCGGGCTGAGGCAGATTTAACTTCGTCGATAGAACTTAATCCCAAGCACCACAACTCATTTCACAACCGAGGGATTGCATTATTCAAACTTGGTCAAGTAAAGCAAAGCTTGCGATGATTGGTGCCAGGCCTCTGTATTGGGAAATGTTTATTCCGGAAATCATTTTCGTCAAAATTGCGCCAAGTCCCCAGCCTGCGTTACGCTCAAATGAAAAAGATAGATGTTTGCCTCAGCCCGGATTTAATGCATTTGTATAAGACGGATGACAGAACAGTCGTTGTTGTCGACATTCTTCGGGCGACTTCATGCATGACGACAGCTTTTGCTCATGGAATTCAAAGTATCATGCCTTTTGCATCGCTTGACGATTGTCGAGCGATGAAGAACCATGGATACTTTACGTCCGGAGAGCGAGACGGAAAAAAGGTAGAAGGATTCGACCTTGGGAATTCTCCATTCGAATACATGGAGGAAAAATTAAAGGGAAAAAGATTGCTTTTACAACCACCAACGGAACGCAGGCAATTGCCAAATCTATCGGTGCAAAAGAAATTGTAATTGGTTCTTTTTTAAATCTATCATGCGGTGGCAGAACATATATCACAAGGGAGTGATGATGTTCTTGTCGTTTGTGCCGGCTGGAAAGGAAGATTTAACCTGGAGGATACACTTTTTGCCGGAGCCCTCATTGAAGCACTGAGGGGACCATATTGAATTGGAATGTGATGCGCCACAAGCTTCGCTTCAAATCTATCAACAAGCAAAGCCAAACCTGTTCGAATTTCTCAAAGAGGCAAGTCATGTTAAGCGATTGGCAAATCTCAATATTTTCGAAGACATCAAATTCTGCCTGACAATCGACAAGTATGATGTGGTCCCGGTCTTTGTAGAGGGTTCGAGGTTCGAGGTTTGAAGTTCGAGGTTTCCGCACAAAACTTTCAGTTCTGCGCCGCTTGAAAGAGTCAACTAAGGACCGATCGCCTTGAAGTCAGTTACGTTGAAGTTCGCACGCCCAAGCTTTAAGCTTTCTGCTTTCAGCTTTAAGCTCTAAACCCTCACATAAATTTTTTTCCGATCCAAAATATACCCAACTGCCCAGCAGGCAAGCATAAAAAATACAGCAAACAAAAATGAAGCAAACAGTGGACCGGCAAAGCTCCCAAAGAAATCATGATAAAGCCAATCCCGGGCATTGTTATCCCGTGAAGGAACCATCAGCAAAATCATCAAACCAATCTCTGACAACAGATAAATAAACAGCGGATTGCGCCCGAACACCACGAAAAAATAAGTCCAGTGTTGACGCTTCTTGATATCAATCACGTACATTAAGAAAGCCAGGATAACAGTTCCCAGCCCCACCGTTAACAACACAAATGAACTCGTCCAAAGCTTTTTATTAATCGGGAAGAACATATCCCAAGCCAGGGCTGCAAAAATAAAGACAACCCCTGCAATCAAAAGCTTGGCAATTGATTCGTAAGAACTTTTGTTCTTACGAATATAGTCTCCCACCCAATATCCCACAATGACATTGACAATAGATGGTAGTGTACTTAATAATCCTTCCGGTTCAAAAGCAATACCCTCACCGTGATACAAATGTTTTTCACCAAACAACATCAGATCAAGCTTCAGCCCGTAATTCCCTACCATGCTGTAAGGATCGTTTGGATCTCCGAAGGCATAAGAAAGTATCCAATAACCAAGCAGAGCAACGATACTAAACCAAATGCTAAAATTTTTCGAACCAAAGTAAAGTGACAATGGACGCAAAGAAATAACAAAGCGCAATACGTTGTAGAACGCCGAGGATTCTGGTCTCTGCGAAAGGTTTCAATTCGAGGCCACCAGCTCTGGGCTTCACGAAAGAAAGGAAACCAATACATCAGATATCCCAAAAGAAAAATCAACAACTGTTCTCTTGATGGTCTTTCTCCAAAATACATCGGCTCCCAAAGCTTCATATTTAGGCATGACAAACGCCATGGCATTTCCTACCGCGAATAAGAAAGAAGGAAATACAAGATCCGTCGGAGTGAACCCATGCCACTTAGCATGAAGCAAGGGTGCATAAGCAAGGTGCCAACTACCCGGTGAATTGACGATGATCATAAAGCAGACCGTCATTCCCCGAAAAACATCCAGGGCTAGGTAGCGTTGATTCTCTGGCATGATGGCTTAGGATTTATCTAAAGCTCATGGATTTTTTTCAGAGGTGCAAGGAAATTCTTTGATAAGTAACACGCACATTGACAATAAGTTTCTAGTTTGAGGTTTCTAGTTCGTGTTATCGTAGTTTCGGATTTTGGTGATGACGGTCTTTGTCGCGCTGGGTTTTCTTCTCAAGATTTTGGGCTAAATGCCTTGGTTAGATCGACGCCGGTTTGGTTCGCAAGACATAATCAATATCCAAAGAACGTCCGCAAGCTCATCACCAAGGTCTTTATCTTTATCAGACTCTTTTTCCGATTGTTCACCATACCTTCTTGCAATGATGCGTGCTACTTCTCCTACTTCCTCCGTTAGCATCGCCATGTTGGTGAGTTCGTTAAAATAGCGAACGCCATTTGTTTTAATCCATTCATCAACGGATTGTTGGGCCTGCTCGAGTGTCATTTTTAAAATTTTATTTGGTGTATTGGACAACAGCTGCAATTATACTTTCGGAAATTTGCTGTTGATTTTTTTCGATCGTTCAAATAGGCGTAATCGCTTTATTGGAAAAATATCCAAGTTCCAATAAAACTGCCGGAATACTATTCTCACTAAGTACGTAGAAATTCGGACTTTTTTATTCCATTTACGGAGATTCCTTTAAGCGTTTGAAATTCCTGAATGAGTTTTTCTGCGAGATCTTTTACTGTCTTGAAATCTATTATTCTTTTCGCTTACAACGCACTCGATACCGGAGGAAATTGCATTTTCCCGGTCGTAATTTGCATGAATTGAGATAAAGGCATCGGCGTCGTAACGTTTGGCAAGACTAACTCTTTCTTCGAGGGCCATGGCTTTGTCATCTGTTCGCGTGAGAATCACTTTAATGTTTTTAGCTTCGCCAGCCTTCTGAATATTTTTGGCCATCGCCAGCGCAAATTCCTTTTCCGACAAACCCTCTTTGCCAGTACTTCCTGAATCATCGCCGCCATGGCCTGCATCCACGATAATCACGACCTTGCCATCTTTGGACTCGTGATAGAATTATTCGAAAATGTAATGGATCGGATAGATGGTTTTGCAAAGGCAAATAATAGAAGACATGCTAGCCGGAATGAAAAGGGCGTAAAGCAGCGGAAAGTCTAAGCGAGGTCTTTTTTCTTGTCATCATAATAATTCGTTTTTTAATGTTTTGAGAATAAAATTGACTGATAGGACTACCTAAATTTTCAGCCTGAAGATGATGAAGAATGCAATCAAGGTAATGCGGAATATCGGAGCCATTTCGTATGACATCGATAGTCCGCCTCATACTCATGCTGAATTTTTATCGACTTCTTGTAAAAGATCATTATGGGGTTAAACCAAAGAACGGCACTGGCAATTTCCAGCAGCAGCAAGTCAATCCAGTGATGATGGCGCACGTGCGCTTTTTCGTGCGCGAGTATCAAAGGATTTACTTCGCCCTTCGGCAAAAAGATCAGATTAAAAAAAGAAAATGGTTGCAGCAAGTCTGTGTGCACAATTCGCACCGATCCGTTCCGACAAACCCCAGACTTCGTTTTTAATCGAATAAGTCTGACAATAGAATAGATCAGTCGCAGGATAATAAAACCAAAACCAGTCCAATAAATAAGTGAGATAAAATTGAAATTTTCGGAGCCCGACATTGACAGCTATGGACTGAGGCTTTATATCATTTAAGATCGGGAGAGCATTGGTATTAAGAAAATCGGTTGATGGCAAATGATAATCTGCAGCTGACACATTGAAAAATCTAAAACAGGAATAATAAACGAAAATAGAAGCGCGACGAGTAAATAAATTCTGTTGGCGCTGAAGAAAGTCGAATTTCGGAAGAAGGTGAGGTACAAGATATAGAAGGCACTAATACACGCGCTTACCTGAAGGAGATACATTGCATTTTCCATAGTCTACTTCTTTTTCGCTTTTAACTTTTTGATTCTGGTATCGATCAATTGCCTTATCTCTTCCAATTCGGAAAGATTTAGTTTTGCATTCGAAAAATATGAGACAACAGCGGAAGGTGATTCGGTCAAATAATTTGACAGCAACGGCTTAACCTGTTGTTGAAAATATTCATCCTTTGAAATGGTCGGGTAATATTCGTTCGTCTTTCCAAACGTCTTAAAACCAATAAATCCCTTTTTTACCAAAACTCTTATGACTGTCGATATAGTAGTGTAGGCCGGACGAGGCTCCGGAAATTTTTCAACAACATCTTTCAGACAGGCACGTTCTATTTCCCATAAATATTGCATAACCTGCTCTTCTGCCTTCGTTAGTGACTTGCGTATCATAAGGCAAATATATAACTATATTTATAGTAACAAAACTATAATTATAGTAATTAAAAAAAGAATTAACTTGATCAGGATAACCGTCACACTAAGACCAATTGTGCACCTCGTGCCTTGTGAGAGCTTTGTGGCAAAAATGAGTTCAATTCGAATTTTAATAACTATAGGGGACTGCTACGATTGTAATTTTTGCAGCAGGACATCAGGTACCCTTGCAACCTTTCTCGCATCGTAATCAAAACAAACAATACCTGTCTTTCCGCGGGCTACTTCCTTTCCGGTAGCTTTATTTTCGACATGATAGTACATGTCAAATCCATATTTATTAAAATCCGATACACCGATTTTAATAATCAGCTGATCGGCTAAAAAAGATTCTGATTTATATTGAACCACCACATCAGCGATAACCTGACCGACAGCACCTTCAAAGTTGAGTTCATTTTTGAAGCCCAACGCACGATAAAACATAATGCGCGCTTCCTGCATCAAGGTAAGTACCCTATCATGGCCCACATGGTTGCCGTAATTCAGATCGGAAGCCCGAACTGTAAGCTCCGTGGAAAACAAAAACTTTTCAGGAAGATTCAATTGCACCCGGGCCATACATTAATTTTCAGCGATTCTTTTACAAACTCTTCCACAGATACAAGGTCGCGTAAGCTTCCCATCCTTTGTACTTTTTGTACACCTTTTTTACTTCCTCGAGTGAAGGCTTCTTGGTTAACTTCTTCAGGTTCTTAATTGCATTATGGATGCCGGCATCCTCCAATGGAAATGCATCTGCATGCCGAAAAGTTTTCATGAGCGCATAGTTGGCTGTCCAGTTGCCAATACCTTTGATTTCCATCAGGAGGTCTTTCGCTTCCTTCAGCGATAGTCCAACAAGCTTTTCTTTTGAAACAACGCCCTCCGCAAATGCCTTCGCGATGTTTATGGTGTAGGCAGCCTTTTGTCGCGAAAACTGCAGGGCTAAAAGTTGCGCTTCGGTAAGCTGGGCGACCACAGCTGCAGCGGGGAACAAATAATAGGTCTCTTCTTTTAGCGTCAGGGCTTCTCCATAACGTTCAACAAATTTTTGTTTGAGCGTGTACGCGAACTGCACATTAATTTGCTGACCCAAAACGGCCCAAACGATGGATTCAAATAAATCAGGTTGTCCAACAATACGATAGCCATAAAAATTCTTGACTAACCCTTTTAACAGTTTATCCTTTTGGCACATTGCATAAAATGGCTTTAGATCGGTATCGAGATCCAACCATTCCCGAATATATTTTACCACTTCAGTTGCTTGAGCAACCGTGACTTTTGTATTTAAAAATTCTACCAGCAGCTCATCCTTGTCGTAGCGAATGGAGAATACGATAACTGCGCCGTTTATACGAATCGCCTTCTCAATTCTGTCATCAATAACTTTGTGCAATAATTCCCGGGGAGACCGTTTTAAAAAAGTCAGCGCAAGCTCATAGCTGAATTCATGCGGAGGAGGAATGCGTAGTGACTTCATTTGAATAAATGAAAATAAGAAATTTATAAACAAGTCCACAATCCGACGGCACCACAATCAATAAGTTTATTCGCAAGATTCGGGTTGAACAGGCGCGTTCTAGCCTCCACCTTTACTGAACAAAATTTAAGTAAGGAATACTTGTAAACTGAAACGTTTCACTGCAGTCATCAACAACATTATCATGAAAGACATTAAAGCTATGAATTGGCATACGATAACGAATAGTCTCAACTCGAGGGGCTATGCTGTGATGGAAAATGTATTATCAGGGGCGGAATGCCAGCATCTTGCCGGCCTATACGACGATCATTATTTGTATCGAAGCGTCATTAACATGCAACGCTACCGTTTTGGTCAGGGCGAATACAAATATTTCAACTATCCTCTTCCACCAACCATCCAGGCTTTGCGAGAAATACTCTATTCTCCTTTGGCGACAATCGCAAATGAGTGGATGAAAAAATTGGAAGCTACCATCCATTTTCCTGAAAAACATCAGGAGTTTGTGAGGGAGTGCCAGACTAAATCACAGTCGAGACCTACTCCATTAATATTACGTTATGAGAGCGGTGGGTTTAATACGCTTCATCAGGACATGTATGGCGAGATCTATTTCCCATTTCAGGTTGTTTTTGTTTTAACGCAAGCGGGACTGGATCATGAAGGCGGCGAATTTGTCCTGACCGAACAAATACCGAGAGCACAATCCAAGGTAGAAGTACTTCAACCCAACCAGGGCGACGCGGTCATCTTTACAACGAATTTCCGACCTATTAAGGGAACTAAAGGATATTACCGGGCAAAAATGAAACACGGTGTAAGTGAAATTAAAAAAGGCGTTCGTTACTCATTAGGCATTATTTTCCATGATGCCGCCTAAATTCACAACCTAAAATGACCCGGCACAACGATATCGGTAGACAGGAACTCAGGAAGAAGATTAAAAACAGATCTATCCAGTATGCTGGGAATTCCAGATTAAAAATATTTGGTCTGCTCAGTTGCAGTTCGGGCAAAAGAATGAAGAGGGAGAACCGGATCTTCTTCAAAACAGAAACGGAAGCCACTCGCTGCGGGCTTCCGTCCATGTGGTCATTGTATGCCTGACCAATATCGTCAATGGAAATTAATGAACTGACCGAATTTCCGACCTATTAAGGGAACTAAAGGATACTTTGGAATGGTTTGCCCGGAAAGGATTTCCCTCCGGTAAACTTGGCATGTTGCTGGCAACGCTTTATGAAATAAAATTAAAGGATTGGAATACCTGCTGGAGCCGTTAAAGACTAACTGATGATAAAACCACCAGTTAGTCCAACCACTACCAAACCCACACTAGACAAAAAATACCAGGTAACTTAAATTTTTTTTCCGAACGGGAGTTAAAAGCCCCTATAGATGTATTTCACTTTAGTACCAGAAGTATTGAGCAGTTTAATTACATACAATGTTATCGACAGTACTTTTGTATTCCGCCCTATCCCCTGCAGTAAGACCTGGACAATCCAACAACTCGGCAGCCGCAGCTTTAAACGCCTTACACTTGTCGATATTCTCGACATCAGCCATTAAGTCATTTAACGCAGATTGAAATGCACTAACGTCGTTTTCACAAGACTCCGAAGTGACTGGATCATCATCACCACCGCATCCTAATGCCAATGTTGCGATGAAACAAAAAACCGGTAGTAAGCGAGAGCTGAAATTTTTTTTCATAAGATTAAATTTTTAGTTAATGTTAATTCCTGACAACTGGCTATTTCGAAAATTTGCTAAGCCTCAATTGATAGATCAAAGTTGCAATACCCAGCCATAATGATCAATCCCGCAAACACGTGAATTATTATCCCTTGTTAAGGGGATTTTGAGATTAATCCTCACTGGATAAGGTTACATTCTACATGATAAGGCGTTAAGAGGCTATGAATACTATAGCGCAAAAATGAAACACGGGCGTAAGTGAAATTAAAAAAGGAGTTCACTACTCATTAGGAATCATTTTACATGATGCCGCCTAAACTCACTTCAAAATGACACGGCACAACGATATCGGTAGACAGGAACTAAGGCAGAAGATTAAAAACAGATCTATTCAGTATGCCGGGAATTCCAGGTTAAAAATATTTGGTCTGCTCAATTGTAGCTCAGGCAAAAGAATGAAGCGGGAGAACCGGATCTTCTTCAAAACAGAAACGGAAGCCCTCGCCGCGGGCTTCCGTCCATGTGGTCATTGTATGCCTGACCAATATCGTCAGTGGAAATTAACTAAATGATCTATTTTTTTGCTGGTTGCGTCGCCTTCAGGTTTTCGGCAATGAGCAGCACAAAATCTTTGCCCTTAATGAATCCCTTACCCCATTCAGCATCATATTTACTGCTCACAGGTAAACTTGTGATCTCCTCTGGCTTCTTTCCTTTTTTCAAGGCAGCGGCAACCTCATCGCGAATTTCGGCAAGCCGGTCCCTGAATTTTTTTACGTCGGCCTTGGTACATAACTCGCCATGACCGGGAATGACCTTGGTATTGTCGTCCATCATCCCTAAAAAAGCATCCAATGACGAAATGAATCCATTGATTGATCCACCACTTCCGTAGTCGATGTATGGGTAACCATAAGTGACAAACATATCACCCATATGGTACACGTTAGCTTTTTTGAAATGGATCACTACATCGCCATCGGTATGTCCCGGACTGACATGTAGTAATTCTATTTCTTCCTGATTCAGATAAAAATTAAGCTTGTCTGCGAAGGTAACAACGGGCCATGCGTCTTCTGGCAGTGGTGGCGTTACCGTCTTGTCCGTTGGATTAACTCGTTCCTTCGACATCCTGGCTCTTACCATATCGTGTGCTACAACCGTAACACCCATCTTTTTGAAGTTTTCATTGCCCCCTGAGTGGTCGCCATGTAAATGCGTATTAACGAGGAAACGGATATCATTTGGGCTCAATGTTTTGATCGCACCGTTGATCTTATTGGAGAGCGGCGCGAACTGATCATCGACCATCAACGTTCCATCTTTGCCAATGAATACGCCGATATTACCGCCAGAGCCTTTCAAAAAATAAAGGTTCTCAGCCACCTGAACGGGTCTGATCTTAACAGTGTCATAGTTGTCCTGAGCCTGAACGAGCAGGCAGCAAATACAAAGGATTAGAATTAAGAGGTATTTTTTCATGTGGGATTTAGTTGTTCTTAAATATAATAAAAGGCGGATTCGTTTCTACCTGGTTATTTTTTTTGAGCAACTTTTTCGTTACCGCTGGCGATGCGCAAGAAACGGGTTGAATAGGTGACGTAAGAAGGGCAATTTTGAATCATAAAAATTGATAGTTTTATGACAACGACAATGAATGAAAATCACATTAATTACGCCCGGATAGAACAGGCAATTCTATACCTGGAAAAGAATTTTCAACGGCAGCCGGAGTTGGATGAAGTGGCTGAGAAAGTCCATCTTTCGCCATTTCATTTTCAACGGATCTTCACCGAGTGGGCCGGTATTAGCCCGAAACGATTTTTACAATACCTTACTGTTGACTATCTGAAGGAAAAATTGGAGCAATCCAAAAATCTTGTAGAAGCCGCCGAGGACGCTGGACTTTCGAGTCAATCAAGAGTGTACGATCTGTTCACGACCCTGGAGGCCGTCACGCCGCAGGAATACAAACAACACGGCGCCGGAATCCGAATTGAATATGGTATCCACGGCACACCTTTTGGCGCCTGTTTAATAGGTGTAACTGACCGGGGAATTTGCTGGCTATCCTTTCTTCAAACCGATGAGGATCCCAGGCGGGAAATTGAATTGATGAAGGGGCATTGGCATAATTCAACTTTTCATCAGGACCAGGATCTAACCTCAGTCTTTGTGGAAAAAATATTCGATCAAAATATTTCCGGCAAAGGTGAAAAGCTCCATGTGTTTGTAAAAGGAACCAACTTCCAGTTAAAAGTATGGGAAGCATTGCTAAAAATTCCAATGGGCGAAGTGACTACTTATCAAAACATCGCGGCTTCGATTCAGAGTCCCAGGGCAATGCAAGCGGTAGGCTCGGCGGTAGGCTCAAATCATATTGCATACCTTATTCCCTGTCACCGGGTAATTCGGAAAGATGGGATATTAGGTGAATACAGGTGGAGTTCGGCAAGAAAGAAGAGTATCATCGGATGGGAAATGGCGAGACAGGAGAGTGATGATTGTAGATTTTAGATTGACGATTTTAGATTAACGCAAGTAACATTCTGCAAAAATAAAGCGTGTTTGTGCGCTTCATAAATGCATTTCACGCAAAGGCCGCAAAAATTGAATTCGCAAAGGCCGCAAATTGCTGATCGAATATTCAGCTTGATCAACTGCTCGGTGGTTTGCGGCCTTATGAAATTTCACTTTGCGACCTTTGCGTGAAATGCATTTAGAATCGTACACACTGCTTGTGTTACCCAATCTAAAATCGTCAATCAAATCAAGTAGTTTTTCCGAAAAAAAATCCTTCCGCTTGGGTGATAACAATTAAGATGTCGGGTCTCGTTCTTAGACATACACCAGCCTATGCTCTTATGATTCGTAATTTCCTCATCATCGCGCTGCGCAATTTTCAGCGTCAAAAGCTTTTCTCATTACTCAACATGTTTGGCTTGCGTTAGGGCTGGCAAGCGCGATACTTATTTTTCTGTATGTAAGTGATGAGTTGCAGTACGATGTAATGCATCCTCACTATAACAACACTTACCGTGTGGGATGTTCGTTTACGAATCCAAATGGTCAAGTATTTGATAATACCACATCACCTGGATTCTGGATAAAGCATTTGAAAGAAACGCGTAGCGAAGTCGTTGATGCCACACGGGTAGACTACATTGGTTACCCAACCTCCCTGCATCACAAACCCACCGATAAAATTATTCTGACGGAAGAGATTAAATGGGCTGAGCCGGGATTTGATGATATCATCGATTTCCACCTTAGCAAAGGCAATCAGGCCAAGATGTTTGATGATTACAACACCATAGTGTTAAGTGAAACAGGCGCTGAAAGATTATTTGGCGATGAAGATCCCCTTGGTGAGGTCATTAGTGTTAAACATCCGTTCGCCACCGATGGACGCGAGATCGACGTAATGGTGACAGGGGTCTATGAAGATTTGCCTTCTAATTCTCATTTCAAACCAAAATATCTTGTCAACGTCAACGCCTTCAGGAGCGTGGTTCCAAATTTCACCAACTACATGGAAGGAACCCGATTTCGCTGACCGGATCGAATTTTTTGAGAACTACGTGGTATTAAAACCCGGTGCCGATATAAAGGCAATTGAAGCCGATTTGCAGGAGCAGGCCAATCACCTTGTTCAGTCTGATTCGGGCACGGCGGCAGCCGGATTTAAGATGTCTGCCTTCCTTACCAAGATGTCAGACCTACACTTCGACGAAAAAAATCTTTGGGAAAATGATAGCACAAGAGGTGATCGAAAATACCTGGTAATTTTTAGCGCTGTTGCTGTCCTTATACTGCTCATTGCGTGCATCAACTACATGAATCTCGCCACCGCGCGATCCTCCCGAAGAGCAAAGGAAGTCGGCCTCAGAAAATCGTTGGGGAGCAAACGCTCTGAACTAGCAAAACAGTTTTTTTACGAATCAATGCTCATGACCCTGGGATCACTGGTGATTGCGCTAATCCTTGTTGTCATTCTCCTTCAGCCCTTCAATCAACTTGCGCACAAAACGTTTACGTTAACTTCCCTCTTGAATCCCTACATGATTGGAATCGTCCTGCTTATCGTTTTATTCATGGCTTTCCTTTCAGGAAGTTATCCAGCCATTTATCTATCTGCGTTCAGGCCAGCCGATGTGCTGAAAGGACAGGTCATAAAGGGAAAGGGCGCGGAGTTATTTCGCAAGAGCCTGGTTACAATTCAATATACCGTCTCGCTGATTTTGATCATTTCAACATTCATAGTCATCCGGCAAATGGATCACATGCAAAATACCAAGCTAAATCAGCAAGGAAGCCAACTGCTGTCTATCCGATATGGTGGAATTGCACCACAGGAAAAATTTGAGGCCTTTAAGCAAGCGGTGTTGGAGGATAAAGATATCGAACACGTGACCATGGCGAATCACCTCCCGCGCCTAAATTACTTTGGCTTCATTGGCGCAAATGTGAAGTTCCCAGAATTATCGGATAAAAATTTACAATGGAACCAACTGAACGTTGAGTTCGACTTTGCAAAAACTTATTCCCTTGAATTTACGGCAGGCCGTGACTTTGATGTCACCAATGTCGCGGATTCGTCAAGCGTTATTTTGAATGAGGCAGCGGTGAAGGCGCTCAACCAGCCGCTTGAAAAAATTATGGGCGCGACGGTTCTGGAAACCAATAATAACAATGGGAATAACAATCGCGCATATAAAGTAATTGGGGTAGTGAAGGATTTTCCATTCAGATCCATGCATCAAAACATTGAGCCCCTGCTGTTAAATCCACGCGTTCATTTTATTGACCGTATCGCTTACGTGAAGCTACCGCCGGGAAAATTCCAGGAGAAAATTGCCTCCATTGAAAAGAAATGGAAGGAAATCTTTCCTGCTGTTGGATTCGATTATTGGTTTCTCAGCGATGAATTTACCCGGATGTATGAAACAGAGGCCAGGGTTTCATCGATGGCTAAAAGCTTTGCTATCCTTGCTATTCTAATCACGGCGCTTGGAGTTTTCGGGCTCGCCTCGTATACGGCCGAACAAAAAACTAAAGAAGTAGGTATTCGAAAAGTGTTGGGTGCGGAAGTGCTTCAGGTTATTGGAATGTTCTTGTGGGTGTTTTTGAAAATTTTTCTCGTAGCCTGCGTGCTTGCTATTCCTGTTGCTTATTTTATGGCTGACAAGTGGCTAGCCGGTTTTGCTTACCGATCGCCAATCAGTCCGGCGATTTTTGGCGCCAGTCTCTTGGGACTGCTAGTCATAACGTTGATGACGGTAAGCTATGAAACCTGGAAAGCTGCCAGGACAAATCCTGTAAATTCATTGCGAAGTGAGTAGGTTCGAAGTTTGAAGTTTGAGGTTCGAGGTTGCCGGTAGCCAAATGTGGAGGGGCTGTATTTAAAGCCTACCTATTTTTCTAACTCTTTTAACTCGATATTTCTAAAATCTATGGGCTGACCCTCGCTTTGCAAGGCGATATACCCCGATGTCAACGGCTTACCTACTTGCCAAATCGCGCTATCATAGCCTTGAACCACCCCACCCCCCATGGATGGTTTACTGTATTGTAATACGGTGTCCCCATTGATAATGTGTGTGATGAGCGAATCTCCCAATACGATAAGTTCCGCACGTACCCATTCATCTTTATCATAGGTTTTAGATGTGGAATTCAAGCAATGACTTTCATACATCTTTCCCTGATACACAATTTCGGTACCGGGGGAACACATGTTTCCGGTCGGCCGTGGATTCCCGTCGCCTAATCCTGCCAGGAATTGCATCTCCACTGAAATAGGCCAATTTTGTTCTTTCAGCATTCCACGAGGATCCTGTGAATGAAACATTACTCCGCTGTTCAACAACGTGTAGTCTGGAGCACCTTTTTGTAGTTCACCGGTAAAATGATACTCTAATTTTAAATGGAAATGAGAGAACGGCTGTTTGTAATAGAGATGTGAAAACTGGTCATTGAAGTCGCCGTACTGATCGTATCTCACTTTGATCATTCCGTCTTCCACCCGGAAAGTATTTCCGAAGTTATCGCCAGCCTCATGATGATGAACCTTTACAATCCAGTCATTAAGATCTTTGCCATTGAAGAGTTTTATCCATTCATTTTCCGTTTTGGTTTCTTTCGGAGCGCCACATCCCAGGGCGATGACCAGCATGAAAAGAGACAGTGATTTCCACATGGTATTTCTGTTTGTTTTAAAATCAAGAAAGGGTAAGAAGATTACGAACTTAAATTTGAGATAATTTAAAAGATTGACAAGCACCAAATCTAATTAAAAGAAAACGACTATCACTCATCAGGCTGCAGCCGATAAACTTTACCACTGCTATACGCCAACACATATAAATTTTTCTTTTCGTCTTCCCCAAAGGAAGATAATCCATCAGAAAGCGTAGCAACAAGTTCATTTTTTAGTGCCTTCTTTCCTGAATAGCTCAATGCCCAAATATTGCCCGAAACAAAATCACCATACACATATTTGCCTTCCAGACCCATCAAATTTTTATCGTGACAAACATATCCGCCGGTGACTGACCGGCCAGTGCTGGCGCCCTGACGATAACTCCAGATCGGCAAAATCAAATTTTCTTTGTTGCAATTTTGGGGTTTGAAACATTTTTCTGCCTCCATAATTCTCCACCCATAATTTCCACCCTTTTCAACGATATCAATCTCTTCAATTTCATTTTGACCTACATCTCCTGCCCATAGCCAACCTGTTTCATCATCAAAATTAAATCGCCATGCATTGCGTAGTCCGTAAGCAAAGATCTCTTCCCGATAACCTTTGCCATTTCCGCTAAATGGATTATCCGCGGGTATGCTATACTTTTTACCATCTGAGGACTTGTTCACATCAATTCGTAAAATTTTTCCCAATAAGGACGTTAAGTCCTGTCCATTGTTGTGTGGATCTCCTCCGCTGCCACCATCGCCGGCAGAAATGTAGAGATAACCATCCTTTCCAAATGCAATCTTTCCACCATTATGATTTGAATAGGGTTGCGAATACCGAAGTAAAATTTCCTCCGACGCTGGATCGTGCAGATCCCGCATTGGAGCGGCTAACCTTAAACCGCGAGATAATAGTTTCCAACGGACTACTGCGTGTATAATTCACATAAAAAAATCCGTTGTTCTTATAGTCGGGATGAAAAGCCAATCCTAACAAGCCTTTTTCACCTCCGCTATCAACTTTCTTCACGATATCAAGAAACACAGAGGCGCTTTTTACATCAGCTTGATTTGGAAAGGACATGATCTTTCCTTTCTGCTCGACAACAAATACCCGGTTGGAATTATCGAGCGGACTTGTTAATTCGACTGGCATGTCAAATTCCAAGGCTGGAAAAGCCGGAGAAAGGTCATAGCGGGTCATGCTCTCCCGATGCGTTTCAGGTTTAAGGTCAGCCGCTCGAAAAAAGAAACGGCAAGATCAAGACTGAAGGGACAATTGCATTTTTCATAAATGAATTTCATTTTTTGTAAAGGTCATTGACGAGCTTCCACTGTGCACACTTCGATTCATGATCGAATAAACGTCAAACAGCACCAATTATTCAATAAAACTTACTTATCTGATTTTCGTGCTTCTACATAGAACGTTGCGCATTAGGATTGCGTACCTTTGCGGCCTCAAACAACCCTCATTAATGATCCGCCTTATTATTTATTCTCTTAAGCGCTTCGCGTGGTTCAAGCGTCTAAATGCAAAAGTAACTTACGAAATCTTAGCAAAGCGCGTTCCTGCGGCTGATTGGCAGTTTATGAATTACGGCTACGTTCCTAATACAACCGAAAAGCCTATTGTATTGCCCGATGACCCAAAAATTCAAAAGTATCCTTTGCAAATGTATCATTATCTGGCGCTGAAGACCCAGGTGGAAGGTAAGGCCGTCCTTGAAGTTGGTAGTGGTCGTGGTGGTGGTGCCAAGCACATCGCAAGCGCGTTAAAGCCGGCTTCTTATATTGGAATGGACCTCGCTCAAAATGCTGTTGACCTCGCGAACAAGCTCCATAAGGTGCCAAATTTGAAATTTATCCAAGGTAGCGCCGAAGAAATTCCCCTGCCCGACAATAGTATCGATGTAGTGCTTAATGTGGAATCCTGCCATGCCTATGGGGATGTAGGAAAATTTATAAGCGAGGTTAAACGTGTGTTAAAACCAGAGGGTGTCCTTGCCTTGGTCGATTTCCGTGACGCAGAAAAAATGAACATCCTTCGTGATCAACTCAAGGGATCTGGTCTGCAATGGATAGAAGAAGAAAATATTTGTAGCAACGTTATTCAGGCGATCGAGGCTGAGGATGAAGTAAAGAAAGCCCGCATTGAAAAATTATTCCCTCCGAAATGGCAAAAGCTTTTTGGCGAGTTTGCCGGTGTGGTTGGCTCTAAGTTCTATACAAAACTGAAATGCGGTACGAAAGTCTACCACCGGTTTGTCCTTAAGAAGGCCATCTAGGCACATTTCAGGTTTCGTTTTTCAATTATTTATTTTTTAGGGCCCGTTTGAATGAAAATAGGTCTTATGAATCCCGTTTTTATTTTATAGAATAAAAAATAACAAAACAGGTGGTTTCATTACATGTCCATTCCGGATATACCACCTGATTATGGATACTCCTCCGCCAGAAAACGCATAAAAGGTTAAGTAGCTCCTAACAAAGCTTAAAAAGCCCTTTATCATCCTCATCAATTATTACCATTATGTTTCGAATAGCCTTTCTCATTGCATCCCTATGCATATTTGCCCTTCTGGCTAATGCATTGATTATTCAATTAGATAACTACTTCAATAAGAAAAAACAAAGTAAAAAATGACAACCAACCAAACCATGTTACCAATTACGAATTTCAAAAGATCTATCATTTTAGGTGTCCTCATTGTCATCAGCCTTATTCTATTTTCAATGATCAATCCATTTTCATGGAATGATGCTGGAAATAGAACTGTTGTAGAAAGAACCACTGGCGATCAAATCGTTCAGTTTGCTCCCGGAATTTTCTATGCTGGCTTTTTTGCCAAGGAAAAAGAATGGCCGAATCAGATTTCTGTTACCTACCAGGCCGAAACTCCAACCATGGAACTGGAGGATAATGGTATTGAGGTAGGCAAAATCCAGATCAGGTTTAGCGATGCCACTACAGCCGATGTAAAAGGTATCACACAGTACATATTGCCTTCCGATGAAAAGGAAATGATCTTGATTCACAACACTCACCGTACGCCGGTTTCATTAGTTCAGAAGCGCCTGGCTCCTTACACCAAGGAATGTTTGCAATCCTCTGCGCAGTTAATGAGCAGTGAGAAGCACTACGGTGGTGGACGTGCCCAGATGGCGCAGGACTTTTTAGACCAACTTAAAGACGGTGTTTATTTACTCCGCACTGAAGAAAATCTTGTCTACGACTCTCTGGAAAAAGAAAAGAAACGCGTTTATCAGACGGAAGTGCAGATTGATAAAAAGTCTGGACAAGCAAAACGTAAAACATCTTCGATAAAGGAGTATGGTATTACCGTTGCTGACGCCGCGATTACTGACGTCGACTATGAAGAAAAAGTGGACACCAAGCTTGTTAAGATCATTGACGCTGCAACAAAATCAGCCATATCAAAGCAAGAGTTAATGACAGCACAACAACAAACCTTGACAGCAAAGGTAAAAGGTGAACAGGCGCTCGTCGAAATTGAATACCAGCAAAAACAAGAGCAAACCAAACAGTTCGTTGAAGCTGAAACGCGAGTGAAGGTAGCGGAGCAGGACAGACTGCAACAAAAGATCGCCTATGAAGCGGCCATTTTTGAAGCGAAGAAAATAAAAGAGCTCGCTGATGCTGAAGCGTATTCGAAATCGAGAATTATGCAGGCTGATGGAGCACTGGAAATGAAACTCAAAGCGCAGGTTGAAGTCCAACGCGTCTGGGCCGATGCATTCAGCAAGTATACCGGTGCCGTTGTGCCTCAATTCCAAACCGGCGGCGGAGCTACAACAAACGGAGCTTTAAATTTCATGGACATCATGACCGCCAAAACCGCAAAGGATTTTGCGCTGGAGTTGAAACAAAAAACTAACTAATCTTTACCGAGACAAAGGTCTGAATGAAGCGAAAGAGCGGAAGAAATTCCGCTCTTTTTTTGCTTTCTGAATTTCACCCGTTGTCGCTTACAGGCACTTGATTTTGGTTTTGTTTTATTAATTCGAGAATTATATATCCATTTTTGGGAAACCTCCTTTTCTAATTCCTCTATTCCAATGCCTGGTCCGATGTTTACACCTATGGCACAATATTGTTGAGCTCTGTTGAAACCACTAAACTTTATGAAATCCACTGCACTAATATTGTATGTTACTCTTATCCTGGTTACGACGGTGATCTTCGCAGTTGTCTATGGTTCATTTAAAAATGTAGTTGAGACCTATCCCGTTACATTTTCCCTCATTCTCATAACGACTTTGCTGGTAGGCATGTACGGCATCACGGACAACATTATTTTCCAACAAGCACACACCAAATACACAAAAAAATAAATTTTTTTAACCTTTTTTGAAGCCAATTTTTTCAAGGGACCACTGACACACAGTGGTCTTTTTTTATTTAAGGAATAGTATTTCTAGCCCTTCCGAATTTCCTGGCAAGTTTGTGAATTGCATGAGTCCATGCAGGTATAATCCGACCTGTTAACCTGGGACTAAAGTCTATTTCTTGATAATCTTTAGTTTGCTACCTTCAACAACTGAATTCAAGTAGCTATGAGAAAACTTCTTTTATTAGTATTTGCCGTCTTTATATTATCAACATCCTTCGTAGTGGCTCAATCAAAAAGCCTCTTTAATGGTAAAGATTTGACTGGATGGCATATTGACGTGCCGGACATGGATAAAGACAAGTCTCTTAAAAATCCTTTCATCGTTCGCAGCGGTATGCTCGTAAGCTTAGGGACGCCCGGTGGTCATCTGATTACAGATGCGATATACCAAAATTACAGGCTGGAGGTTCAATATCGTTTTGCAGGAACGCCTGGTAACTGTGGCGTACTGGTACACGCCTCTACACCACGTGCCCTCTATGGGATGTTTCCAAAATCCATTGAAGTTCAGCTAATGCATGAAAATGCCGGCGACTTCTGGTGCATCGTGGAAGATATACGGGTCCAGGACATGGAGAAAAGAAGGGGACCAAAAGATAACTGGGGAACAACTGAAGATAAGCTAAGAAGGATTATCAACTTAACCGACGGGTCCGAAAAACCGCTCGGGGAATGGAATGATATTAAAATTGAATGTCTCAATACCTCCGTAAAGGTCTGGGTAAATGGAACACTTGTTAATCAAGGATTTGATTGCACGGCGCAAAAGGGTCAGATAGCCTTGCAAGCAGAGGGCTCGGAAGTAGAATTCAAAAAAATACTGTTAACGCCGATTACAAAACTCAGCGACTAAGTTTTGCTGTTATGCTTCAAAAAAGGTTTTTTAAAATACTTGCCAGGATCAACAAGCTGATTCTTCCCAGGTACAGTAAGCGAGATCTTGCGAAATTATCTAAAATAGAAAAAGCGCTGGTAGCATACCGCTATTGGGTAACCACACATGCGCTTGATTAGTTGTATAGACGTTTATTTATTAGAAGCGATCAGATCATAAGGATTTGTACGCGATGCGTGGATCACAACGTCGTTTTCCTCGCGAACAGTGCTTTGAGTAGCCTGCTTTTTACTCACGCGGCTCGTAAGCTTCTCATTTTTGGATTCAGGCAAATAAGCAGGGTCCATTGTATTGACAGCACTTCCCAAAATCTCTAATTGAACAAGAAAACCTGAGATTTTATCTGCCTCAGCAGATTGTGGTACGCCGGTTACGGTGAAGCCCATGAGGGAACCATCACTATTATAAACCTGAGCGTAGGTCAATTTCGGGTATTTCTGATGGGCGTAGTACAATTTAACCGCAAGTTCGTTGATGGATTCCACTGCTAACGCATATTCTTCCTGAGAGTGGATTACATATTGTTGTGCCGCAACAGGTTGTGAAGAAGTATTTTGTGCAAATAAGTTGAAACTCGCTAATAAGCCTGCAAATATACCAACAGCGATTAAAAGCCTTTGTCTAAGAGATGGGGTCATTTGATTTTACTTTAATTTATAGAGTCACCAAGCTACTAGGTGTTTGAGGCCTAGTTCAATGACGAATACATCGACTCAAAATGATGTTCATCATCATCTTTATGAGGTAAAATTTATGCCAAGTCTCAAAACCGTCGATTTTTCGACGAAATGACGGTTTTGGGGGTTAAAGGTGTGGAATCCTCTCCACATGGCAAAAAATGGCGACGAATTTGGGATAATTTTTTCCCTTTCTGGTACTTTCTGGCGGGAAACTTCAGCGTCTGCTTTTGAAAGGAAATTTGATGGCACTTGTACCCTCGCCGCTGATAATATTTCAATGTTCTATTGACCAACTTATGTCTATATTTTCTGCTCCAAAGAAAATATTAACATGAAAGCTCCACTTCAATTTCTGATCGTTGTTATGACGATGATTTCATTTCGACATGGCAACGCACAGTCATCCGCGAATTCCGATGCACCAGTTTTAACACTGAATCACATCGCGATGTATGTCTATGATTTAAAAAAGAGTACCACCTTTTATGAAAATGTATTGGACTTAAAACAAATACCTGAACCTTTTCATGACGGGAAGCATACGTGGTTTACGATTGGGGCTGCGGGAAGTCTTCACCTCATACAGGGAGCACCTGCCAACATTTCGCGGGATAAAAATGATCATTTGTGTTTTAGCGTGAAGTCAATAGACGAGTTCATTGCAAATCTTGACAAACATAAAATTGAGTATACGAATTGGCCAGGTACCGCAAAAGCACCAACGGTACGGGTGGACGGTGTGAAACAGGTTTATTTTGTCGACCCCGATGGGCATTGGATTGAGATCAACGATGCGCTTCCAAAATAACGCACGCTGCGCTTATTTTTTTACAACCAGTCCTTCGTTGGGAATCCATTTGTCGTATTCCATATAAAAGGCCGTGTTCTTTGCAATTTCCTCACCTTTTAATTTTGAAACCAAATGAAGGGCGCCATCAATTCCCGCGGAAATACCGGCCGTGGTAATTACATTCCCGTTATCAACAAAGCGAACGTCTGATAGAATTTTTGCCTTGGGAAATTCTTTTCTCAACGCATCAATACTAGAATGAAAGGTGGTGGCGGTTAAATTATCCAGCACTCCTGCCTTTCCTAAAATAAAGGCGCCAGTGCATACCGAGAAGTAGTAGTCCGGTTTTTGATTTTTCACCCACGCAATGACCTGCTCATCATTCGATGCAGTATTAGAATTTCCACCAAAGAAAGCAAGGATGTCGGCTTTCGGGGCATCATTTATATCATAGTCCGGAATTACTTTTAAAATACCCTGTGAAAGAATCGGTTTTTTTGTTTTCGAAACGGTGAAAACATCAAACCCCGAATAAGAAAATACTTCCATCGGTCCCGCAAAATCCAACACCTCAACGCCATCTTGCAGGTAAAAACAAATAGTCATTTTTTTTTCTGTCATACTTTTTTTTCGTTGTTCCGCTGTTTGCTTTATCAAGACCATTCCGCAATGCTGACAGGTGCCCGGTTTCCCAAACGTGAGCTGGTCACAGCGATTATTACACGGCGGGCAATAGTAGGCTTCCGACTTCGAACCTGACCCGTCTTGACCTTGAAGTGAAATAACACTCAAAGCCCACAACAATGCCTATCAGTAGAGCTTTCATGATTTTTTTTTGATTTAAAGGTACAATAGCTGTTATTATCGTGACAAGGACAACAAAGCGCAGGATCAGGACATCTTGTAATCAGAGGGAATCACGCCCGTGTATTTCTTGAAAAGATGTCGTAATTGATTCGTGCTTTGGAAGCCGCATTCAGTCGCAATCATTTCAACCTTGTTATTTTCTTTTAATAATTGCACTGCATGCTCGATGCGAAGCTTCTCGGCGTACTGACTAATCGTTATCCCGGTGGTTTCTTTAAATAGTCTTGTCAAATGACGCGGACTGGTATTTACCCTTTCGGCAAGGTGGTCCATTGTAAACTTTTCGTTGAAATGATGCGTCATCCACTCCTGCACGGTATGAATACGATCCTCGAGGTGATTCCGGTATTTTAAAAAAATGCTTAACTGCGGATCATTTCCAGCCCGTCTAAAGTAGATGACAATTTCACGTGCAATCTTTGACGCGAACAATGATCCATATCGCTTCTCTAAGATATAAAGCGCCAGGTCGATCCCCGAAGCTACACCTGCACTGGTAAAAATATTGTCGCTTTCAACAAACAGACGGTTGCTTACCATATTTACCATCTTGTACTGTTCCTGAAATTGCTTGAGATATTTCCAATGCGTAGTGCATTCCTTACCATTTAGCAGTCCGCTTTCTGCCAACAGGAAGGCACCGGTACAAATAGAACAAATAGTAGCACCGTTGTGATACTGTTCGATCATCCATTCTAAAAATCCCCTTGTGGAATCAAGAAAAACATTATCCTGCAAAAGATTAAATGCAAGGCCCGGAACGAATATGATATCCCCTTGCTTGAGGGAGACCGTATTGTAATCCGTGAGGTTTGCAAATTCGACACCACAGCTGCTGGCAGCGCCTGAATACCCCTGATGAAGGGAAACGAATTTTAATTCCAGCGCGGCTCCTTCGTCCAATGCTTCATAAAATACCTGCGCGGGACCGCCAAAATCCAGTAAATGAACCGATGGTGGAATTGCAAAAACGGCGGTGGAATTTTTGTGGTGCATTTCTTTGAACATCTATTTTGATTGCCAAATCTTGCTGTTTTCTTTCGATTTATTATGAATATAACGAATTCATAGTATCATCTTATAATTTTACAAACGAGTCATTTGCAATTTTAACCTCAAGATTATGAAAAGAATTTCTGTCCTCATCCTCTTCATTGTTTCAGCGTTTCACGTTTCAGCGCAATCATTAAAATCAGTATTACTTAACCAGGTAAAGACCACCCACGATAAAGAAGACTGGTTCGTACCTGTAAATGTGGCGTTGAAGGGAGTAACAGCCGAGCAAGCCGTGTGGAAAGACGGAAGCGAGAACCATTCTATTGGTCAATTGGCAAATCATCTCCTGTTCTGGAATGAACGACAGATAAAAGTATTCAAAGGTGAAAAATTAGAACCCTTCAATGGCAACAACGACGAAACTTTTAATGCATTCACAAAAGAGCAGTGGACGCAAACCTTGAAAAAATTAGACGACGTTTTACTGGAGCTGGAAAAAATCATTCAGAATGCCGACGAAGCTTCGCTTAAATCCTGGGCAGAAACGATCGGCAACATCAGCACGCATAATGCTTATCACACTGGTCAAATTATTTTTGTCCGAAAGCTTCAGGGTTCCTGGAAGCCGGAAAAGGGTGCTAAATAATTCGTACCACAGGCTTTTATTCTGTTATTTCGTTCCATGAAGGAACTGTTTTTGCTCAGCGGTTTGGGCGCCGATAAAAGAGTTTTTGATTTCCTCGATCTAAGCGATTATAGTATTCATCATGTCAACTGGATAATACCGTTGCCAAAGGAATCCATGGCAGAATATGCTACCAGATTACTCCCCCAAATAACTTCGGACAAACCTGTACTCATTGGCGTTTCATTCGGAGGAATGATCGCTTTGGAAATCGCCAAACTTATTTCCGTTGAAAAAGTCATTCTGATCTCGTCTGCGAAATCGCCGAATGCTATTCCATCATACTTTAAGCTTATACCCAAACTAAGATTGGAGAAATGGATGCGCCCTGCTTCGCTCAAAAAACCAAATGAAATATTTTTTTGGCTCTTTGGCGTCACTTCGAAGGACCATAAAGCCTTGCTCGCTTCCATCATGAAAGATACAGACGAAGTATTTCTTACTTGGGCAATCGACGCTGTAACGAGATGGGGAAATAGTACTTCGTCAAATCATGTGATTCAGATTCATGGAACCAAAGACAGGATATTAAATGTCCAAAATGCCGATTATCTCGTAAACGGCGGAGGTCATTTAATGGTAGTAACGCAGGCCAGGGAAGTAAGTGATATCCTTAAAAAGATCTTAGTTGCATAATCAACTGTATCTTATTTTTCGGTCCAATAGTCGACAACCGTGACTTTATCCAAGTGAGGCCCAAGAATTTTTCCGAACGCCTTATGATCCGGATGAACAGATATGCATCCCGATCTTTTTCGTTGGAAAAAGTTAACAAGAAACAATGGGTCAATCCTTGATTCAGATTTTCAGGACTGTTGTTCTTGCCCCATTCATATCCTTTGATCAGGGAAAGCTTTCCGGGTAATGCAGCAAAAGCCGCTTCGACTTTTTTTACATCTTCAGGTGTAGACGTATCCTTAAATTTAAAAAGAACCACGTGCCTGAGCACTTTTGCTTCAGTTTTGGACTGTGCTCCTGCTACCAATGCTCCTATCATCACAAAGGAAACCGCCAGGCAAAGTGTAAAAATTATTTTCATGCATTATGAGATTAGATAAGTATAAGTCTTGTAAAAGAATAAATCAGTTGTGCCTGACTATTGTGCAGGCACAACCGAACAAATATCGATTGAAGATTATTTGTATCCCCATTTCTTCATGATCTCCAGGTCCTCTTTCATACAGGAGATTGGCGTTTTACCCTGATACGATTCTTGTTCTATGATAAAATGTATGGTCCCGCCTGATTTCCGGCCAAGGTCTATTACTTCTTTGACGTTCACAATCCCTTTACCGAGTATAGTGCTTTCGTATTTTTCATTTCCTTCGGTGGCGGTTATTTCATCTTTTACGTGCATCGATTGAAATCTTCCAGGATATTGTTTCACTATATCAATCGCTTTAGCCCCACCGTTATACAGGTTACCGATATCCAGTTGCTGTATGACGAGCGTCGGGATCTGTGTTCTGAAGCATAATGTCATAAACAGTCTTTCCGTCCAGTTTTTCACTGAATTCAAAAGCATGATTGTGATAGCCGAACTTCATTCCCGACTTTTTGCATAGTTCGCCTGACTTATTGAAAACCTCCATAAAGCGTTTCAAGTCGTCTCCGGTTTTCCAAAATTCTTTCTCCAGCGACGGACTGATAACAAATTGTTGTCCCACCGTGGCCGCATCTTCGACTGTATATTTCCATAGGTCTGTAAAATCTTTTTTCGTGGCGTCCCAATGTTTGCCACCAAGCACTGTATGCCCACTGGGCATTTCCATTCCCAGATCGCTCAAAATCTTTTTGAATTCTTTGGCTTCATGCCCGTAAAATTTTCGGTTGTTGTAATTGGCGTGCTCCACATGTTTGTATCCCATTGCAGAAAGCTGCTTTAATGTTCCCAGTGGATCGCTTTTCATGTCATCGCGAACAGAATATAGTTGTAACCCCACCAATTCCTGGCCCGCTTTAGCGGCAAAAAGCGAACGTGTCGAAAAACTCGTTGCTGCAACCAGGAGCGCTCCTTGTTTAATAAAATTTCTACGAGATGTGTACATAGGTGTTTGTAGTTATATTAGAACATTAAATTTATACTATTTTTTTACTCGCTTTTAAGCGCTAATTGATAGGCTTCCTCATAATGTTTGATCAGGTTTGACCAGTCGAAACGGAAAGAGTTGTTTTCGACATTGGTGCGCTGGAGTATTCGCTCGCGCCGGGATTGCTTCAGAAAATTATACATTACTTCCGTGAGCTGGTTAGCAGACCAATCGAATGTCCGTTTTCCCCGCTCGATTACGTGCAGGCCATACTCTTCATGTTGTGGAATATGGTGCAATATATAATCCCCAAATCCTGCAAGGTCGCTGGTGATGCTGGGCACTGCGCTCGCCATACATTCCAGCGGCGTATATCCCCATGGTTCATAATAACTTGGAAATATTCCGAGATGGCATCCACGAACAAATTGGACGTAGTCCATGCCAAACAGCGGATTGCTGGTGCTGATAAAATCAGGATGATAAACAATCTTTACATTGTCTTCCGGGCTGTTTAAAAGTTTTTTTGCCTGAATCATGTTTAAGATCTCATCGTTTTCTTCATTCACCAGGCGATGGGTAATGACCAATGGGTTTTTCTTCGTCTTCCAGGACTGAATAGTTCTTCGGTATCGCAGATTCCAATACTCATCAACAAAATCATTTAGATCTGGCATTTGGTTTTCATTGCGAACGGTGCTTTCATAAAACAACCGGCGGCCTACTTGCTGCTGTATCGCATTGCAGGTTTCAGATATTTCCTGCATCATCGCCTTCGACTGGAGCACTTCAGGTCTTATGCTGTAAAAATCCCGTTTCGTTACAAAAAACATAACAACGGTAAGATCCGAATTTTCTTTCTTAAGACGTTGATTTAATCTTGATAGCGCTTCGAGCGTCAGGTCAAAACCTTTATTCTTAAATTCATATCGGCCCGAAGTAAAAAAATACAACGTCTTGTCGAAGTCAAAGGAATAGGATTGAAAAAAATGAGCCATCACAAATCGATGAATTTCTTCTTTGAACAAAACGTGTTGATTTTGAAACTCGTGTAATATTTCAAAACGCTCGATGTTCAATCCATTAGGGACAATTACCTCTGGCTTTCGTTTCAACAAATGCTTACACTCTCTTGCCGTTACCTCGCTTACCGTACTTAATACATCGGCTTTATTGGCACACAAAAATTCAATTCGGGCCTCAGGCTCAATGCCAAATTTCCGGGCTTCATCTTCCCATTTAAAAAAGGGAAGGTGAGCATAAAATAAAGGCGAATTAATAGCGAGATGTCGTCCGAGCTGCGTCGCATGCGTTGTGAACACGGTTTTTATGGGCATGCCCTCCCGTTTCATATCCAAAATCGGCAGCGCGGCCATCCACTCGTGGAAGTGGGCGATCACGTTTTGCTCTTTTTCAACGAGTTTCATCAGTTCATCAAAAAACAGCTTTGTTAGATAGCCAAATGAAATGACCTGGTTAAGGAGCGGATTATCTTTGTGTATATCGATGCCGTGATTTTTCCAAAGAAGATATTTGACAACATTCAGAGACTTATCCTGAATCACATTAGGATTTAATAACACCACGCGTGGTTTACCGGTAATCAACCATTGTGCATAATGCACATCGAATCCTTTTTTCCGGAGCACCGCCGCAGCCTGACCGAAAATATCTTGAGAGTCGTCCAGAGGCTCTAGTTCTGCCTGAATATTTCGGCTTAGATAAGGCCCAATCATACAATAAGGTCCACTCGCATTTTCAACCATGCATGGGGCTTTCGACCGAATAACGGTATAAATACCACCTACCTGGTTACAAACTTCCCAGGCAACTTCCACAATACAGGAAGCAGGAAAGTGTGTGGAAGCCGTTGGACGTTTGGACATTTTTAACGTTTAAACCAATTAAATTAAATGATGTTTAACATCTGTGATACTGTTATTTCGGCATACTAAGGGCCATAGTGTCGCAAATCATATCAATACGTTAGTCCTTTAAATGTCAAAATTTCTGAAATGATAACATCATTTTTAGTGGATTATGTTTTGAGGTCACCCTAAAAAACTCACTGACCTATGAACTTTGAAAAATTTACTATAAAATCTCAAGAAGCTTTACAAAAGTCGGCCGAGATTGCAATGAGTTTACAAAATCAGGCAATCGAGCCCGGCCATTTGCTCAAAGCTATTATCGAAACAGATGAAAATGTTTCGAACTATGTTTTTAAGAAGTTGAATGTAAATGCGACAATTCTAAACAACAAGCTCGAGGAAATTTTACATGGCTATCCGCGGATATCCGGGCAGCAACCTTATCTATCTTCTGCCAGCAATTCGGTCCTGCAGCATGCCGAAAAGGAACTTCGGGAATTTAAAGATGAATATATCGCCATTGAGCACTTGTTACTTGCCTTGCTAGCGAGTAAGGATAAAGTAAGTGCCATCATGAAAGACGCAGGATTTGAACGGTTACCGTTGATAAAAGCCATTAAGGAATTGCGAGGCGGCACAAAAGTGACGGATCAAAATGCAGAGGCAAAGTATAAATCCCTGGAACGCTATTCTAAAAATCTTAACGATTTGGCCAGTCAGGGAAAAATCGATCCGGTAATCGGCCGCGATGAAGAGATACGACGTGTCTTACAAATTCTTTCACGACGGACAAAAAACAATCCGATCCTTTTGGGCGAACCGGGCGTCGGAAAAACGGCGATCGTAGAAGGCATGGCCCAGCGTATCGTTGACGGCGACGTGCCGGAAAATCTGAAGGATAAAATCTTAGTATCACTGGACATGGGATTGCTGGTGGCGGGCGCGAAATATAAAGGAGAGTTTGAAGAACGTTTGAAAGCCGTTATTAAAGAAGTAACAGATTCGAACGGGCAGATCATCCTTTTTATTGATGAAATCCACACATTGATCGGCGCGGGTGGCGGAGGCGAGGGCGCTATGGATGCCGCCAACTTATTAAAACCTGCGCTTGCCCGAGGGGAATTACATGCAATCGGTGCCACTACATTAAAAGAGTATCAAAAATATATTGAAAAGGATAAAGCACTTAGAGCGCCGGTTTCAGTCGGTCATGGTGAATGAACCGAATATAGAAGATTCGATTTCTATACTTCGCGGGATTAAAGACAAATATGAATTGCACCATGGCGTTCGCATCAAGGATGATGCGGTAATTGCTGCGGTGGAACTTTCGAGCCGCTATATCAGTGATCGTTTTTTGCCCGACAAGGCAATTGACTTGATGGATGAGGCGGCAGCCAAGCTACGGCTTGAAATGGATTCGCTTCCCGAAGAACTGGATGAGCTCAATCGCAAGATCATGCAACTGGAAATCGAACGGGAAGCAATCCGCAGGGAAAAGGATAAAGAAAAAGAAAGTATCCTTATCAAAGGAAATTGCTGAACTGCGGAGAAATACGAAATTCATCTAAAAGCGAAATGGGAGAGCGAAAAAGAAGTTGTGCACGGAATTCAAAAAGAAAAAGAAAATATCGACAGACTAAAGTTTGAAGCAGAACAGGCTGAAAAAGCAGGAGACTACGGTAAAGTGGCGGAGATCCGATACGGTAAAATTACCGAGGCCGAAAAACGGCTGGATGAGTTCCAGCGCAAAATGAAAGAGATGCAGGGCGAAAAATCACTGTTGAAAGAAGAAGTAGACAGTGAAGATATTGCGGAAGTCGTGGCCAAATGGACCGGTATCCCGGTTTCCAAAATGCTTCAAAGCGAACGGGAAAAACTTTTGCACCTGGAAGAGGAACTTGGACGACGCGTTGCAGGACAGGAGGAGGCTATTCGTGCGCTTGAGCGATGCGGTGCGCAGAAGTAGAGCTGGACTCCAGGATCCGAAACGGCCGATTGGAACCTTCATTTTTATGGGTACCACAGGCGTTGGTAAAACGGAATTGTCAAAAGCGCTGGCTGATTATCTTTTTAATGATGACAACGCGATGGTGCGTATCGACATGAGCGAATACCAGGAGCGTCACAGTGTGAGTCGACTGATTGGAGCACCTCCAGGCTATGTCGGGTACGACGAAGGTGGCCAGCTGACGGAAGCGGTTCGGAGAAAACCTTATTCGGTTATTCTGCTGGATGAAATTGAAAAGGCTCACCCTGATGTTTTCAATATTTTGTTGCAGGTGCTGGATGAAGGGAGATTGACGGATAATAAAGGTCGTGTTGCAAATTTCAAGAATACGATCATTATCATGACCACCAATATTGGTTCTCAACTCATTCAGGAAAACTTCGAAAAGATCAATGACGAAAATTATTTCGATGTCATTGAGGATACCAAGGAAGAAGTGCTTGCGTTGTTGAAAAAATCGGTGCGTCCTGAATTTATAAATCGTATTGACGAAATCATAATGTTCCGGCCATTGACGCAATCGGATATCCGGAAGATCGTTGATATACAGGTTAATCTGATCGAGAAGCGCTTGATGGAAGCTGGAGTTCGCATTGAAGTGTCGGAGGCAGCGCGCGCACGGCTTGCAAAACTTGGATTTGACCCGCAGTTTGGTGCCAGGCCGTTGAAGCGAGTCATTCAGCGCGAAATTCTAAATGAGCTGTCGAAACAGATATTATCAGGAAAGGTTCAGAAGGATTCTGTGATATTTATTGATTTAATAAATGAAACAGATTTCTCTTTCGAGAACCTTGAGGCAACAGAAGTTGTTAAGTAATTGGTTTAAGGATTGTGATTCCCTCCCAAGCCATTGGGAAATGGATGTGTTGGTTCGAGGGGGTTTGGTTTAAGCCCCGGGGTGGTTCCCGGGGCTTTTTTTTGTCAAAAGTTTTTCAATCTTCGCATCGTGATATGAAAAACCAAATGAACCGACATCAACGACCATTCCTTTTCCTCCTATTTTTTTGCGTAACCATGACAGGGATCGCACAAAATGAAACTTTTCCATCTCCCTATTTCTCTTATGGAAAAGGACTGGGAATTACCTCGCCGGACAGCCTGTTTATGTTAAACATTCGATTTAGAATGCAAAACAGGTTGGCCTTTATGACGGAAAGTGGAACCAATTTGGACATCGCTACAGTTGAGGCGCGTGTGCGCAGGCTTCGCCTTCGATTCGATGGCTTTATCTACACACCACGATTAACCTACCTTATCCAACTGGCGTTCACCCGTGCAGATATGGATTTTGACGACACAGGTTTTCCAAATATCATTCGTGATGCCATGATAATTTACGCCGTCACGGACCATTTTTCAGTCGGTGTCGGACAAACGAAGCTGCCCGGCAATAGACAAAGGGTTAACTCGTCGGGTGATCTGCAGTTTGCTGACCGTTCGATCGTCAATTCCACTTTTAATATTGACCGTGACTTCGGCGTACAACTATACTACAACAATAATCTTCAAGGTCTGCATTATGTTTTGAGAGGAGCGATCAGCTCCGGTGAAGGACGCAATATCGTCTCCTCCGATCGCGGCCTTGCCTACACAGGGCGAATTGAACTGTTGCCAATGGGCAGGTTTACGAATGGTGGCGATTATTTCGAGGGCGACCTTGCCCGCGAGTCCTCGCCTAAAATCTCCATTGGATTAACGTATTCGAGCAATCAGAATGCAATTAGAACCGGCGGGCAGCTGGGAAGATTTCTTTATGGTTCAAGGGATATTCTTACCAATATGGTTGACTTTCTATTTAAATATAATGGCTGGGCCTTTGCGACCGAATTCCTTCATCGAGATGCAACTGATCCGATCACGGTTAATGATCAAGGGGATAAACGTTATGTGTACGTGGGTCACGGACAAAATTTTCAAGGGAGCTATTTGTTCAAAAAAAATTATGAATTAGCACTGCGGTATTCCTATGTAAAACCAGATCCCGACATTCAGCTCCTGGAAGAAAGAACACGACAATACACGATTGGGGCATCGAAGTATATCAGGGGCCATCGTTTAAAATTGCAAACTGATTTAACCTACGAGGAAAACACCTGGCTTCAAGGTGAAGTGCCGGATCATGACAACTGGCAGGTGCGATTCCAAATTGAAGCCGGAATTTAAATCTTGGAGTCTTGAGCTGCTTCGAAGGAGATGTGGCTCAAATTTTTCAGAGTATCATTAAGGCCCTTGTTAGGCAATCATCCAGAGCAAAGGGCTGCATTAGCGATGTGGCGAGGATGTAGCCAGAGTGACTACGGGAAGACGCCAAGCGTAGAATGTTCTGAGGTTTTTCCACGGAATCCTTGCGCTCCGCGCAAGACTTCACTCGATTTCCGTCGAATACCGATGTTCAAATGAGGGCAGTGAGCTTACGGTAATACAACTCTGCGTATCTCGTCAAAAATCTCTTGGATTCCTCTGCGTTTAAATTCTAAAAATATATACGAAAATATTCGTAACAATTTCTTGGAAGTTGCCGTTACAAATTTTAAAATTGTATACGAAAACGTTCGTAGTATGAAACAAGACCTGCCAAAAGCCACCGAAAAGGAACTGGAAATCCTCCAAATCATCTGGAAAAAGGGGGCAGCATCGGTAAAAGATGTCCATGAAGCCTTAGGTGGCGATGAACTTAACGGTTACACCACCATTCTTAAACTCATGCAAATCATGCATGAAAAAGGATTGTTGACACGCCAAAAAAGCGGCAAGCTGCATCTATATGAAGCTGTGCCGACCCTTGAAAATACCCAGCAACAAATTCTTGATAAGATGATCAAAACGGTATTTCAGGGATCAGCCGCGCAGCTCGTCATGAGCGCCCTTGGAAATAAAAAATCGTCTAAAGAAGAATTGCGGGAAATAAAAAAATATCTGGAAAAACTAGAAGGAGGTGAATAATGAAAGCAGTGTTGGAATTTTTCGACGCGTCATGGCTGCAAATTTTAGGGTATACCCTTCTTCACTCAGTCTGGCAGGCTTTCATTGTCGCAGCTGCTGTGATACTCGCCCTTCGATTTATACCCAATAGATTATCGATCGGTGCGATACGTCGTTGCATCTTTGGGTTTGATGGCGATCGTTTCACTTTCGATAGGAACTTTGGTCTATCTCAATGTCACGTCGACTGCATCAACTTCGATGGCGAACATTGTCATGCAAGCCGGTACAACCCAACTTCAGCAGACCACATTCACGCCGGTCACTAACTATTTAGATCAAGCAAGCGCCTTTATTCAATCCAACGTTCCCTTCTTTCTGATGGTATGGATTTTCGGAACATTCCTTTTCTCACTGCGTATATTGGCAGGGTTAGTATATGTGGAAAAAATTCGGCGGGACGCAACGTTACTTCACAATGAATGGAGCGACCGAATTCATCAACTCGCGGAACGTCTCAACATCAACCGATTGATTTCACTGGCCGAATCAAGCGCCATTCAAGTGCCCATCTTAATTGGACATTTTAAACCAATGATTCTGATACCTATCGGCATGTGCACCAGCCTATCAACGGAACAATTGGAAACGATATTCATTCATGAGATCGCTCACATCAGGCGAAAGGATTATTTGATCAATTTGCTTCAGCTCGTGGTCGAGGCAATTTATTTTTTCAATCCATTTGTCTGGATTGTATCCGGAGTAATGAAGCGAGAGCGGGAACATTGCTGTGATGACGCTGTCGTTCAACTGCACGGAAACGCCAAGGCATATGCTCATGCACTGGCCACGCTGGAAGAATTACGGCTCTCTAAAGTGGGATTGTCATTATCCCTTGCGGAAAACAAGAATCAATTATTAAACAGAGTAAAACGTCTTATGGAAAAGTCTGTAAAAAATTATTCGGGCAGGGAAAGGATCATTCCTGCAGTTGCTGTTGGTGATCGGATTAATTTGTGCTTCGTGGATTTCAGCGCATACAAGTAAAACAGAATTGTCATCGATCAATCCAGACAGACTTTTCGTTGCTTCCGATACAATCAAAAAGGATAAAAAGACTAAGATCAATAAAAAAGCTGAATCGAAGTCAAAAGAGATTTCGGCAAATAAACAGGAACAGGATAATAAATCGGAACTCGAGCCAGACTTAAGTGATGCGGAGGAATTCGAGACTGATTATGCTTTCCAGTTTAATCAAGGACACTTTCCTGTTCCTGAAAATGATTTTGAATTACCTGGCATGCCCCCCATGCCTTTGAATCATTTGGCATGCAACTGTCGATGATGTGCCTCCGGTCACTGTTAGAGCTTGACTCACCCGGATTTGGCTTCAATGAAAATGACTGGGAAGAATTCAGCAAGGAATTTGAGGAAAATTTTAAAGCCAAGTTTGAAGACTTTTATGAAAAGCATCAAGAGGACATTCAGCGTATGTTGGAAGATGTGCACGAAAAAGTGAATAATAAATTTGACAAAGAATGGGAGTTAAAGATTGAGGACTTTGCTCAAGAGCAGGCAGAATGGGCCAGAACTGTTCGGTGAAAAATGGCAGCGGGAAGCTGAGTTGATGTCACAACAGGATGAACACATGCAGCGCGAACAAGAAAGTCTTAAAGCACAACAAAGAGAATTTGAAAGGAATCATCTGGAATTCGAAATAAGGATGAAGGCTCTTGAAGAAAGCAATAGGCTTTTTGAAGAGAAAATGAAAGAGCAACTAATCAAAGACGGGTATCTCGGAAAGGATGAGAAACTTGAAACTATGCATTGGCAGAACGGAAAGATTGAAATCAACGGAAAGAAAATTAAGCCCGAAGACGAGAAGAAATACAATGAAATTCACGACAAACGTGTTTGAAGGTTGTGACAAAGTGATTTCACAAAGTCCCGGGAAAATTTGAATAACAGAAATGTGTTTTGCAGGGACTAATCCGGCACATTGTTGTTCTCAACGCGAAGTCCGACCGCCAAAATTCCTTGTAGCGTATCGACCCGCATCAATTGCTCAAATTTAATTTTGTATTTGCCACGGTCCTTAAACTGGTAATCCTTCAATAGCTCAAAACGATGATCATAAATATCGCCAAGGCCACTGTTGCCAAATGGTTTTCCGCTCTTAGCATCAAAGAGATATTGCGTAACTAATTTCTTTTGGATTTCTGCACCCGTAGAGTCTTGTAAATAATAGGTAAAAAATATTCGAGCGTAGGGATACGAGATTGAGTTCCTGATATTTCCATATAAAGTATAACGGTCAGCGGGCTTGTCGATGGTAAATTCAAATTCAGGTTTTTCACCCACCATCCAGTACCCTTCAGGGAAGTCAACATTTTGTTCGTACACACGGGATTGGTCGCAAGCGGATAACGCGATGCAAATTATCACTGACGAAAACAGAATCTTCATCGCTGATTGCCCGGTTTGGGTTTACGATTATTCCTATTGTGACGTGCCTGATCGCGACCTTAGCGGCTCCACCCGGTGCCCTCCACTTTTTTTCTTTTTCCTTTTCTTGGACTTGCCTTTGAATTTTTGGTCCATGCGCGCAAGATCGCTATTGAGTGTCTCCACTGGAATTTTCTCTGCTTCGACATCTAGATCCAAGCTTGCCGGTTTTTTTCCCTCCTGGTTCATTTTCAGGATTTGATTCACGCGTTGGATATTGAGTGGATACCAGGTATTTTCTTCATTGAACCCAAACCACATGATCTTCCGGAATATATCCGTTTTTTGAAGCGTCGCCTCGCCCTTTTCAGTAAGCAACGGGCCTTCAATTTTTGGAATATCCTCCAACGCTTCCATATAAGTTTCCAATTCGTAGTTCAGACAACATTTTAGCCGCCCGCATTGACCGGAAAGCTTGCTCGGGTTGAGCGACAAATTTTGATACCGTGCGGCGCTCGTCGTTACATTTTTGAAGTCGCTCAGCCATGTTGCACAGCAAAGCTCTCTGCCACATACGCCGATACCTCCCAAACGACCAGCTTCTTGTCGCAAGCTGATCTGGCGCATTTCCACACGGATCTTAAACTCACCTGCTAATAATTTAATCAGTTCTCGAAAATCAACGCGGTCATCTGCGGAATAAAAAAAAGTAGCTTTCATATTATCCGCCTGATATTCGATATCGGAAAGTTTCATTTCCAGTTTGAGGTCACGAATAATCTCTCGCGTGCGATACAGCGTTGGAAGTTCGCGTTTCTTTACTTCCTCAAACTTTTCTAAATCCTTTTGGTGAGCCAGGCGATAGATCTTTTTTATTTCGTCATCGTTATTGACTTTTTTCTTTTGCATTTGCAACCGAACAAGTTCCCCTTGCATCGAAACATGTCCGATATGGTGACCGTTGGGCACTTCAACGACAATGGCATCGCCTGTGGTAAGGTTAAGATTTTCCGAATTACGGAAAAAATCTTTCCGCCCATTCTTAAACCTGACCTCAACAATTTTGAATTTGTCGGCGGTCGGCATCTCCATATTGGATAGCCAATCGAAGACATTCATTTTATTGCAACCACCGGTCTGACAAGCGCCGTTGTTCTCACAACCAGCGACGACCCCGTTTTTTGTTGTTCCGCACGAGCACCCCATCCGCTAGCCTTTATAGTTCATTAAATCCTGACCAATGTCTTTCCGGTAATACAAGCCTTCCCAGTAAACCTGCGCGGCAGTTTGATAAACCTGAGCGCGGGCCTCTTCCAGCGAATTGCCTTTTCCGGTAATCGCCAATACGCGCCCACCATCTGTTAATACATTGTTATTTTGTTTTTTAGTTCCCGCATGGAAAATGAGTGCTTCGACTTTTTTCTCCAACCCGACAATGGATTTGCCTGTTTTATACTCACCAGGATAGCCACCAGATACCAGGGCTACCGTTACTGCGTGATGTTCATCAATTTCAACTTTTTTATTTTTCAAATCTCCCTGCGCTGCCGCTACCAATAATTCAACAAAATCATTTTTGATTCGAGGCATCACCGCCTGCGTTTCCGGATCACCCATACGGGCATTGTATTCAATTACAAACGGCTCACCGCCAACATTCATAATTCCCACAAAAATGAACCCTTTATACTCAATTCCTTCTTCATTCAATCCGAAAATTGTTGGCTTTACAACACGCTCCTCAATTTTACTCATGAATGCCGCATTTGCGAATGATACAGGAGAAACTGCTCCCATGCCACCGGTATTAAGTCCAAGATCTCCCTCCCCGATTCTTTTATAATCTTTGGCTTCCGGCAGAATCACATAATCGCGCCCGTCAGTAAGAACGAAAACAGAAAGCTCAATCCCATTCAAAAACTCCTCAATCAATACTTTTGCACTGGCTTCGCCGAATTTTTTATTGACGAGCATTTCCTTGATCACGGCTTTGGCTTCTCCCTGACTCAAACTGATGATTACACCCTTCCCTGCCGCCAGACCATCGGCTTTCAAAACGATTGGAGGCTTGCAAGTGGATATGTAGTCAAAGGCCTGTGTTAAGTCCGACACCTCAAAGGTTCTTGCCTTTGCCGTGGGGATCCGGTGCCGCAACATAAACTGCTTTGAAAAATCTTTGCTGCCTTCTAGTTGAGCGCCTGCTTTTCCCGGACCGACCATGAGTATGTCTTTTAAAAGCGCATCATGCTCAAAGAAATCACGAATACCGTTTACAAGTGGACCTTCCGGCCCAACAACCACAAGTTTGATATCTTTTGCAAGGCAGAATTTACCCAGCGCATCAAAATCATTTATTCCGATCGGAACATTCTCCGCAATCATGGACGTCCCTGCATTCCCGGGGGCCACAAATATCTGGTCACAAAGTTGACTCTGCTTTATTTTCCAGCATAGTGCGTGTTCCCGGCCCCCATTACCAATAACGAGAATGTTCATGGATCCTAATTTCAGTTGAATGCCAAAGATAACGGCGAATTCGGGGAAATAAAATATCGGATCTCGGTTATTCTGAATCTGTTACAAAGTTAGCCGGCATCCGCGTGGAAGCTTTGACAGGGAAGTTCGGGTACGAAGGGTCTAAAAACAAAAAAATCGTGAAGGGTTTGCCTTCACGATTTCAAATAAAGTAAACGCTCCTTAGTTGGCGTATTCCGACATAAATTTGATTCGCATCATTCTGACTTCTTCTTCTGAGTAGTCGGACATTGACCGATCTCCCAAAGCTTTGTCAAGATTATCAGTTTCGGCATTCATAAAGTAATCGTGAATATCATCTTGCTTATGCGGATCGATCACCTGATCGATGTAATAATTGAGATTCAGTTTCGTACCAGAATAACAAATATTTTCGATCTCCGTAAGCAAATCTTCGAACGATAACCGCGCCTTTTCAGCAATCTCTTCAAGATCAACCTTCCGGTCAATCTGCTGAATGATAAGAATTTTGGTTTTGGATTTATTGACAGAAGATTTTACAACTACTTCGTTCGCTGTTTCGATGTCATTTTCATCGACGTAGTTTTGTATTACTTCCAAAAATTTTGCGCCAAACTTATTGACTTTGCCCATCCCAACGCCATTCACCTGCGCCAAATCCTCTTTGGTAGTAGGATAGGTAGTGGCCATTTCTTCTAAAGAAGGATCCTGGAAAATAACGTAAGGAGGAAGGTTTTTCTCCTTCGCCATTTTCTTTCTTAACGTTTTAAGAATCTCAAAAAGTTTGACGTCATATGCCCTTGCATTGACAGGTCCCTTATCTGTTGATTCTTCCTCCTCTTCTATTTCTGTTGTGAAGTCATGATCGCGCGCTAAAACAATCTCGTATGGCTTCTTTAAGAAATCGTGTCCTCGTTGACTTATTTTAAGATTACCTATGTTTTCAATATCCTTTTCAAGATACTGGTAGATTAACGTTTGTCGAATGACCGACTTCCAGTAATCTGCATCTTCGTTTGCACCCTTTCCATAAACGTTCAGATCGAAGTGACCATAACTTTTTACATACTCGTCCTCAACACCCCGGATAACATTCACCAGGTGATTCAGTCCGAAACGTTCATTGGTTTGTTTTACGACTTGTAATACCAGCGTTACAGCATCAGTTCCGTCGAATCGCTCGCGCGGATGCACGCAGTTGTCGCACATACCGCAGTTCTCATGCGCGAATTCTTCACCAAAGTAATGGAGCAATTGCCTCCTTCTACACACGGGGGATTCTGCGTAATACTCCATTTCCTGGAGCAGGGTCCGGGCATTTTCGCGTTCCTGAACAGGTTTATCTTTATTAAATTTTTCTAATTTATTAAGATCATTATGACTATAGAACATCAGACAATGTCCTTCTAGTCCATCACGGCCACCGCGTCCGGTCTCCTGATAATAGCCTTCCAGTGATTTAGGTACATCGTAGTGAACTACAAAACGCACATCGGGTTTATCGATGCCCATCCCAAAAGCAATTGTTGCAACAATGATATCTGTCTCTTCATTGAGAAAGTCATCTTGATTTTTCATACGGACATCCGGATCAAGACCTGCATGATAAGGAGCTGCTTTGAATCCGTTAACGTTTAGAAGCTGCGCAATCTCTTCAACCTTCTTACGGCTGAGGCAATAGATGACGCCAGACTTTCCTTTATTATCTTTTAAAAACTTGATGAGTTGCTTCTTGGTTTCTTTTTTTGGACGAACCTCATAATACAGATTCTTCCGATTGAACGAAGACATAAAGACATCAGCTTCTTCCATTTGAAGATTCTTTTGGATATCAAGCTGAACTTTTGGAGTAGCCGTAGCGGTGAGTGCAATGACAGGCATATCGCCTAACGTCTGAATCATGGTTTTTATTCTTCGATACTCAGGACGAAAATCATGTCCCCATTCAGAAATGCAATGTGCTTCATCGATCGCAACAAAAGATACATTTACTTTTTTCAGAAACTCGATGGTCTCTTCTTTGTTGAGTGACTCAGGCGCAACATAAAGGAGTTTCACGTTGCCATTCATACATTCTTTTTTGAGCCTGGTGATTTCTCCCTTGCTTAACGTCGAGTTAAGAAAACGTGCATTTACGCCGTAGGCATTCATTTGATCCACTTGATTTTTCATCAAAGCAATCAACGGGGAGATGACGATGGCCAAGCCTGGCCGCACCATCGCTGGTAACTGGTAGCATAAAGATTTACCAGCCCCTGTGGGCATAATAACAAACGTGTTTTTTCCGTCCAGTAAATTCCGGATGATTTCTTCCTGGTTACCCCTGAATTGGCTGTAACCGAAAATTTCTTTTAATCTTTCTTTGAGCGTATCTTTCTCTTCGACCAACATCGTTTTCATCTTGAATAAAGCCTAAATTGTATCTTTGTCTTTCGACTAACAAAGTAATTTTGAAAAGGAATTGAATTTAGCAAAAAATATCAAAAAAATTGCGCGAGACGTATTATTAAATGAGTCGTCGGCAATTCATAACATCACCAATTTTATTGACGATAATTTCGAAGCCTGTGTCAGAGAAATTTATTCTGCAAAAGGCCGCGTTGTCGTAACTGGCGTTGGCAAAAGTGCCATTATAGCCAATAAAATTGTTGCTACACTCAACTCCACTGGTACTCCTTCAATCTTCATGCATGCTGCGGATGCCATTCACGGCGATCTGGGCATGGTACAATCTGAAGATATAGTGATTTGTATTTCAAAAAGTGGAAATACTCCCGAAATTAAAGTATTAGTTCCGTTACTCAAACGCAGGGGCTCAAAGCTTGTTGCCTTAGTTAGCAACACAAATTCATATCTTGCAGAGCAAGCCGATTTTATATTGAATGCAACGATTGCAGAAGAAGCATGTCCCCATAATCTGGCCCCTACAACCAGCACGACGGTGCACGTTGCCTTAGGTGACGCGCTCGCCGTATGTTTGTTGGAGCTACGTGGTTTTACCAGTCGCGATTTTGCCGAGTATCATCCAGGTGGATCGCTTGGTAAACAATTGTACCTCAAGGTTTCTGACATTTACACTCACAATGAGCTTCCAATCGTCGGCCCTGGACACGTCTTTGAAAGATGTAATCCTTGAAATTTCTTCCAAACGATTAGGATGCACGGCTGTCATAGATGATAAAAGCAACTTGTTAGGTATTATTACGGACGGGGACTTAAGGCGCATGCTTCAAAAAAACGCTAACTTAAATGGGATAATCGCGACAGATATAATGACACGCACGCCAAAAAAAATTGAAAAAGATGAATTTGCTGTGGCGGCCTTACATCAGATGCAGGAAAATAACATCACACAATTAGTTGTTATGAACGGTTCTCAAATTGCGGGATTTATTCATCTTCATGATCTTTTAAAAGAAGGAATTGTTTGATACACTTGGACTTAATTTAAAAACGCCTCCAAACTGATAGTTTAAAACTTTTACAACCAAAATTTTCGATGAACAAAAATCTTTATGTAGTGCTTATGGCTGGTGGTGTCGGAGTACGCTTCTGGCCATACAGTAGAAATTCAAAACCAAAACAATTTTTAGATGTGCTGGGAACCGGCAAAACTCTTCTTCAATCCACGTTCGAAAGATTCCTTCCTATTTGTCCTTCAGAAAATATTTATGTCGTCACACATGAGGAACATGCTCATTTAGTGCATCAACAATTACCCCAGATCGGGGAAGACCAGATCTTAGCCGAACCAATGCGGAAGAATACAGCCGCTTGCATCGCGTATGCCAATTATAAAATTGCTCAAAAAAATAAAGACGCAATTATCGTAGTCACCCCTTCCGATCATTTGATCATGAAGGAGTTGGAATTTTTAGATGTCATAAAAAAAGCGGCGGATCAGGCAGCGACACAAGATAAATTGATCACCCTTGGCATCTCGCCCACCCGTCCTGAAACAGGATATGGATACATCCAATTTCATACTGAAAAAAGTTTTGCTAAACGCGTTAAGACCTTCACAGAAAAACCCGAACTGTCATTGGCAAAGAAATTTTTAGAAAGTGGAGATTTCGTTTGGAACTCAGGAATCTTTATATGGGGCATCGAAGCTATCAACAAAGCATTTCATGAATTTCTTCCGGAAATGTCGGAGGTGTTCGATGAAATAAAAAACAAGCTTGGCACAAGTGAGGAAAAAGAAGCCATCAGAATCGCCTACTCACAATGCAAAAACATTTCGATTGATTATGGAATCATGGAAAAAGCAAAAAATGTTTATGTCTGTTTGGGGAATTTTACATGGTCTGATCTGGGCTCATGGGCATCGATCCATGAGATCTCGGCTAAAGATGAAAATAACAATGTAATTAATGCAAACACCCAAGCATACGACACTAGAAATTGTATTATCAAGGGTTCAGCAGATAAGCTTATCGTTGTTCAAGGGTTGAACGGATACTTCGTTGGCGAATTTGGCAATGTTGTAATTGTTTGTGAAAAAGATAAGGAGGAACAATTTCGCAGATTTGTAAGTGACGTTAAAGCAAAGCCTAACGCAAACGAATTTATATAAACAAAGAATGCGTATAACCTCCAATAACGGGAAAGTTATACGCATTTATTCTCAATTCGAAGGATTGCATCACAGTCTTATTCAATTGACAATCCATTCATCAATCATCAAGATTCTATTTTTTATCTGGAACAATACGTTCAGTGCGATTTGCAATTTCCCAAGCCGTATAAAAAATGCATTGTGTTCGCTTCGTCAGCAAATCAAATTCAATTTTTTCTATCTCATCGCTTGGCTTGTGATAATCCTCATGGATTCCATCAAAATAAAATATGATGGGAATATTTTTCTTAGCAAAATTCCAATGATCAGAACGATAATACAGCCGGTCTGGATGATTGACATCATTGTAGGTATAATCAAAAACCAAATTGCTGTATTGTTTATTGATTGTTTCACTTACACGATTTAATTCACTTGAAAGTTTATCCGCGCCAATAACGTAGACATAGGGTGCACTGTCGCGATGATTAAAATCTCTTCTTCCAATCATATCGATGTTCAAATCAACAACGGTATTTTCCAAGGGGAATACTGGATTTTGAGTATAATAATCTGAACCCAATAATCCCTTTTCTTCAGCGGTTACCAGCATAAACAAAATGCTTCTCCTGGGACCTCTTCCATCTTTTTTCGCCTCTGCAAAAATCTTGGCGAGCTCCATGACAGCGGCTGTACCCGGATCCATCATCATCGGCTCCATTATGAATTAAATCCCCCACACCATCTTTCTTTACGCCAACGTGATCGTAGTGCGCTGTAATAACGATAACTTCTTCCTTCTTATCTGATCCTTCCAGAAATCCCAATACATTTTCCGTCTTTATCGGCTTTAAATCTGAATACGTGCGATATTTAATTTCAATAGGTTTTATTTTTTTAAATGCATTCTTTTTATAACCTCCTTCCATAATTTTTATAAGTTCATTTCTTGGCAAGCCAAAAAATTTCTCTGTCATCAGCGGCGAAACAATAAAAACACCGGGCACGGAACTACTACTCAGAGGTTTTTGCAAACTGAGATCCCGCTTTCCCGAAAAAGATTTTATCTGATTGGAAGTCACGTCAAAATCAGCCTTGCTTTTTGAATGACTGACAAAAATCATTTTGACTCCTTTCGATCGAAGCAACTGCAAGCGGTCGTTGGTGGGAAATTCCCCTTCAGCAAGCAATAAAATAGCTTTACCATTGAGGTCGCCTAACTGGGCTAGCGCTTCGTCAGAACCATTGCCTCCGAAAATTAAAGGAACAGAAACCTCTCCTCCGCTATCGCTATTCCCATAGAAGGTTACGTCAGTAAAATTAGTGAATCGATTTCCAGCGACGGTTACATAGTTTTCACCCGGGCGCGTAGTATAAAGATCAAAAGTCTGATAATAGTCACCGTTTACAGGTGCCTGAAGACCCAGTTCTTCAAAATGCGCGCGAATAAAAGCCGCCGCCATTTTTTGCCCCCTTTTTCCGGTCTCGCGCCCTTCCAATGCATCGGAAGAAAGAATGGTCAAGTAGTCTCGTAAGTCGTTTGCCGTTATTCGATTGCCATATTTTTGAATTTCGGCATTTTGGGAATAAACGTTTGCACTGATAGTCAGTAGGCAGAATCCCGCCCACAATTTCCATTTCCTCATAATCGGTCAGTTAATTTGGCCAAGATCAGGAGGTTTCCGCAATTGGACAAAGCAAAAAGTATGAAAGCGAATTTTATTCTTCGGGATTTGCAATCCATACTGTTAATTCTGTTTCATAGAATTACCTTTGTGACTCTTTTAGAAGCAATTTTATTTACCAATAGATGAAAATAGATTCACAATACTCCGAAAAGTTTGAGGATAGGCACATCGGACCTGATGCCCGCCAGGTTGAAGCCATGTTAAAGGTAATTAAAGCAAAATCAGTGGATGACCTGATTGATGAAACTGTGCCTGCTGGCATCCGGTTGAAAAAGCCACTAAATCTCCCAAAAGCAAAATCCGAGTACGAATTTCTACAGGATTTTAAGCATATAGCCTCCAGAAACAAAGTTTACAAAAGTTATATCGGAACCGGGTATTATAATACCATTACTCCCGGGGTGATTCTCAGAAATATTTTAGAGAATCCAGGATGGTATACCGCTTATACACCTTATCAAGCCGAGATCGCACAGGGACGCCTGGAAGCGTTGATCAATTATCAGACAATGATTATTGATCTTACAGGAATGCAAATTGCAAATGCGTCATTGTTGGATGAAGCTACTGCCGCTGCCGAAGCCATGCATTTATTCCTGGCATCCCGAAAAGGATCGAAAAAAAATGCTACTAAGTTTTTTGTTGATCAGAATACTTTTCCGCAAACTATTGACGTCTTAAGAAATCGGGCAACGCCCCTTGGAGTAGAAGTGGTAATCGGAGACGTAAATAACTTGGATCTAACTGATCCCAGCTGGTTTGCTCTTTACCTGCAAAACCCAAATAATAATGGAGCGGTTAAGGATTATTCTGCATTGATTCAAGCTGCCCATGAAAAAGAAGTTTTGGTAGCGATGGGCGCAGATCTGATGAGCCTGCTCCTTATTAAAACTCCCGGTGAAATGGGTGCTGATGTTGTCGTCGGATCCAGCCAACGATTTGGAGTTCCCCTGGGATTTGGTGGCCCTCATGCTGCTTTCTTTGCTACAAAGGATGAATTTAAAAGACAAATGCCAGGACGGATTATCGGTGCATCCCTGGATGCTTCCGGAAATCCTGGCTATAGAATGGCATTGCAAACTCGCGAGCAACATATACGTCGCGAAAAGGCAACCTCCAATATTTGTACTGCGCAGGTTTTGCTTTCGGTAATGGCTGGAATGTATGCGGTCTATCACGGCCCTCATGGATTAAAAAAAATCGCTGGACGCATTCATGCATTAACAAAATCACTCGATCAAGGATTAAAGTTGCTCGGTGTAAAACAGGTTAATGAATATTATTTCGACACATTAAAGATAGAAGTAGCGGATAAAAAGCTGATTGAAAACGAAGCGCTAAAACACAAAATCAATTTCCGATATTTCACTGACAACTTCGTTGGAATAACCCTTGATGAAACTACCGTCCCACAGGATATTCATATCATTCTGAGCATTTTTTCTTCCGTTGCAAATAAGAAAATGGATATGATATCGGTCAATGGCCAGGAAATCAATTGGCCATCCGAATTGATACGCAAGTCACCATACCTTGCTCATCCCGTATTCAACGCGCATCATTCGGAACATGAAATGCTTCGATACATTAAGCGCCTTGAAAATAAAGATTTGTCCATGGTTCATTCCATGATTTCATTGGGTTCGTGTACAATGAAACTCAATGCCACGGCGGAAATGATCCCGGTAACATGGCCTGAGTTAGGAAGCATTCATCCTTTTGCCCCATCAGATCAAACACAAGGATACCAGGAAATTATTGCTTCGCTGGAAAACTGGTTAAAGGAAATTACAGGGTTTACCGGAGTTTCGCTCCAGCCTAATAGTGGTGCCCAGGGCGAATATGCCGGGCTATTGGTTATTCGCGCCTACCACATTGACCAGGGAAATTCGCAACGAAATATTGCGTTGATACCAGCATCTGCACATGGCACCAATCCTGCCAGTGCCGTAATGGCGGGTATGGAGGTCGTTGTGGTAAAGTCGGATGAAGATGGTAAGATTGATGTTGCCGACTTAAAGGCTAAAGCTGAACAATTCAAAGAAAACCTTTCATGCCTGATGGTGACCTATCCTTCCACACACGGGGTGTTTGAAGAATCGATCATTGAAATTTGTGAAATAATTCATGCTACACGGGGGACTCGTGTACATGGACGGAGCAAACATGAATGCTCAGGTCGGCCTTACATCGCCGGCAACCATTGGCGCTGATGTGTGCCATTTGAATTTACATAAGACATTTTGTATTCCTCATGGTGGTGGTGGGCCCGGTATGGGACCGATCTGCTGCAATGACAAACTCAAACCTTATTTACCGGGACATGCCGTTGTTAAAACTGGTGGCGACAAAGCTATACAGGCCGTATCTGCTGCTCCTTGGGGAAGTGCCAGTATTCTCGCGATATCGTACGCCTACATCGCCATGATGGGTGGCAACGGATTGACACAGGCGACAAAAATGGCAATCGTTAATGCCAATTATATTAAGGAGCGACTCGAGGGTCATTTCAAAATCCTTTATACCGGAACAAAGGGTAGATGCGCCCACGAAATGATAGTAGATTGCCGCGATTTTAAAAAAGCCGGGATTGAGGTGGAAGACATCGCTAAGAGGTTAATGGACTATGGTTTTCATGCGCCTACAGTTTCATTTCCAGTGGCTGGAACGTTGATGATAGAACCCACCGAAAGCGAGCCCAAAGAAGAACTGGATCGTTTTGTAGAAGCGCTTCTGGAAATTAGAAATGAAATCAAGGAAGTAGAAACAGGCCAAGCGCCACGGGAAAACAACGTGCTGAAAAATGCGCCGCATACGGCATCCGTTGTAATGGCCGATCATTGGGATCGACCTTATAGCAGACAGAAAGCTGCTTATCCTCTTGCCTTTGTGAAGGAAGCTAAATTCTGGCCGTCGGTCAGCAGAGTTGACAACGCTTACGGAGATCGTAATCTCGTATGCAGCTGTTTACCCATGGAGAACTATACCAACGAAGGAACGGTCGTGGGTTCAGAAGCTAACTAAGAATTTGATGATTGGGATGCGATTTCGATAGGAGTGATCAAAAGCAATCACTGATCTGGAATTATCTTATAAACTCTGGCAGATACTTCAGAACTTGATTTCCAAAAAAGTATAGGCGCTCCGCTGAAAAGTATCGACCACACCGATGCACTGATAAACATGTAAAAAATTATTTTGTCCTTTGGACTCCCCGAGCTGACAGCCAGCAACGTTCCTCCAATGGGGGTCAGATATTAAAGGGGTAAGAGCCGCTACGCCGATAAGACCATATTTTTTCCAAATAGTAACAAACCGGCGATTGCTCTGTGAAAATTTATTTCTTTTTTTAAAAAACCTTGGTATGATTTTTTCACGAATCCAATTGCCGAAGAAAGTAAAAAGAAGCACAACGGTCATCATACCCGCAACTGTGACCAGAATAGTCATAACCAAGGGAAATCCCGCAGCATAACCTCCTAGCGGGCCAAAAATAAATTTCAGCATGGATGAAAAATAGACCGACGCAACCTTTAAAATAATCTCCCACATACTTTATGATTATTCCGGTTACAACTTTATGCCGAAACTAAGGTCACCTGCGTCACCCAATCCGGGCACAATATAAAATTGATGATTCAAGTTTTCATCTACAGCACAAGTATAAATGGAAAAGGGAACATCAAGATTTTCTTTTAGAAAGTGTATCCCTTCGGGGGAAGCAACCAAGGAGGCTACATAAATATGACTAGGCGTTCCGTGTTTCAATAATGCCTGGATTGACCTGACAAAAGATTTTCCCGTGGCCAGCATTGGATCAACTACAATAACTTCGCGATCATTGACATTAGGCGTTGCCACATAATCCAGGTGAATCACAATATCGTCGGAATTTTCCTGTCGATAAGCTCCCATAAATCCACAATCGGATTGATCAAAAAAATCCAGAAATCCATCGAAATAAGGAAGTCCCGCACGCATGACAGTAAGTAAAACTGGATATTTTGAGAGTAGTTGAATAGACGTCTTTCCTAATGGCGTCTGAATTGTTTCATCTTTAAAATTCAGCCGCTTCGAAATTTCATAAGCCATAAGTTGTCCAAGCCTTTTCATATTTTTCCTGAATTTTGCCCGGTCAAGCTGAATATCTTTATTGCGTAGCTCAGAGATAAATTGATTTCCTATCGTGTTCTGAGCACTGAGGTTAAAAATCATAGTCAATTTTTTTCTAACCAAAATTTAGAATAAAGTTGTGTGAAGAACTAATGAATGGAGAATTGAAGCAAAAGTAAATATGTGTACCTTAAACAATCCTACGTCCGATAAATGAAACTACTTAAACAACTCTGCGAGATAGCTGCTCCGTCTGGCGATGAGGTTGCCATGAAGGAATTTTTATTGAAATACATCGGCAAGGAGGGAAAAAAATGGAAAGTGAAACCTGAAATTTTTCAGGATGACTTGCAGGATTGCCTGGTGTTAAAATTTGGGAAACCCCGTACAGCCATTTTTGCTCACATCGACAGTATTGGATTTACAGTTCGTTATCAAAATCAATTATTACCAATTGGAAGTCCTGACGCAGATTCGGGTACCCTGCTTGTCGGCAAAGATAGCCTGGGACCTATAGAATGCGAACTCGAATTCGACAACGACAGGCATGCGTTCTACAAATTCCCTCGCCAAATTGATCGCGGCACTACACTTACTTATAAGATAGATTTTCGCGATACAAAACAGTTCATACAATCTGCGTACCTCGACAATCGGCTGGGTGTTTACAATGCATTGAAAGTGGCGGAAAGTTTAAAAGATGGAGTAATCGTTTTTAGTTGCTGGGAAGAACATGGAGGTGGTTCAGTGCCATTTCTGGCAAAATTCATTTATGAAAAGTGGAACATTAATCAAGCGTTAATCTCCGATATAACGTGGGTGTCCGATGGAATTTACCCCGGTAAAGGTGTTGCCATATCGATGCGCGACCGCAATCTCCCGCGACGAAAGTATGTAGACCGAATTATTGCCATCGCAAAAAAAAGAAAAGTGGATTTTCAATTGGAAGTAGAAGGTGCCGGTTCGAGTGACGGGCGAGAACTTCAAACTTCACCCTACCCTTTTGATTGGTGTTTTGTGGGCGCCCCAGAACATGGAGCACACACCCCGCATGAGAAAGTTCACAAACATGACATTAAAACCATGATTGAGCTGTACGGATGGTTGATGAAAGATCTATAAGACCTATCGGTTAGAAGAAATAGTCAGGGCCAGTGGCCGATTAAATTTTTTAGACGATTTACTGTTCACAAACTCGAAACTTCAAGTCGAAACTAATTTCCTCTTATCTTTACGGCCTCAATTGAAAAGAATGAAGATAAGGGATTTGGATTTTGAGAAGTTCATCAGCGAGGAAGAAATCAAACAAAAAATAGCTTCCATAGCAGAAACAATTGACGATCACTATAGGGGAAAAACTCCGGTTTTCCTTCCAATTCTCAACGGCTCGTTTATGTTCGGAGCCGACTTATTGAAGCAAATTTCCATACCCTGCAGAGTTTCCTTTGTTAAAATATCTTCGTACGTAGGGACAGTTAGTTCCGGTCAAATTAAAACACTGATTGGCCTGGACGAAAGTCTTTTCAATCAACATATCCTTATCGTGGAAGACATAATCGACACTGGTCTGACGTTGCAAAAAATTGTTGAAGAATTAAAAAGCCTGGGTACAAAGTCAGTCGAAGTAATTTCACTGCTTCGTAAAAAACCTGCACGCGATAAGGGAATTGTCGTGAAATATTTAGGTTTTGAAATTGAATCGGAATTTGTCGTGGGGTATGGATTAGACTATGATGGTTTGGGAAGAAACCTGAAGGAAATTTACAAAACGAATCCGGAAAATATAGCCGCCCAAAACGGCCAAGTTTAAAAATCGTACCCGGATTACTATATTCGTCACCTTGTTCAAACCGAAAGACCTTTCAGCACACGTAAACAACTAACAATTTACATGATCAACATTATACTCTTCGGCCCTCCTGGCGCTGGTAAAGGAACACAAAGTGCAAAAATCATTGAGAAATATTCACTCCTTCACATTGCGACAGGCGATCTATTTAGAAAACATCTTAAAGAGGGTACGCCACTGGGAAATCTTGCCAAAGAATACATGAATAAAGGCAATCTGGTTCCCGATCAAGTTGTGATCGATATGGTGGATGATAAGATCAAGAGTGCTGAAAACACGTCGGGAATTATCTTTGATGGTTTCCCCAGAACAATTCCACAAGCGCAAGCCCTGGATAAGCTGCTAAACTCCAAAGGTGCGCCCATAAAAGTGTTAATTGAACTCGTCGTGCCCGAAGATGAATTGAGGAAACGATTGGCTGAACGTGCGATGAAGGAAAACCGTCCGGACGATGCAAAACCAGAAGTGATTGAAAACCGAATCTCCGTTTATAAGGGAGAAACCGTTGCCGTGGCAGACTATTATAAAAACCTGGGAAAGTATGCATCAGTCGTTGGCGTTGGTCAAATTGAAAATATATTTTCCAACATTTGCCGGGAGATTGACAAAAGCCTTTTGTTGTGATGGAGAATTGGAAAATTAGAAGATTGGAAAATTAGAAAATTGGAAGATTAGAAGATTAGAAAATTGTTCCCAAATGTAATTTTACAATCTTTCAATCTTTCAATTTGCAATAAAAACACCACACCTTGGCTTCACCCAATTTCATAGACTACGTTAAATTTTGCTCCCGTTCAGGGCACGGCGGTGCGGGTTTTTTACATTTTCATCGCGAAAAATTTATTGAAAAAGGAGGACCCGATGGAGGTAACGGAGGGCGTGGGGGTCACGTGATCTTACGCGGCAATGCGCAGCACTGGACCTTGTTACATTTGAAATATCGCAAACACGTCATTGCAACTAATGGCAACGGTGGAGAGGAACAAGATCGAACCGGGGCTGATGGCGAGGATGAAATTCTTGATGTGCCGCTCGGAACTGTCGCCAAACGCGCCGATACAGACGAAGTGCTCTTTGAAGTCACGGAAGATGGAAAGGAGTATATTTTGTCGCCGGGCGGAAGAGGAGGGAAAGGAAATGCTTATTTTGCTACACCGACAAACCGGGCACCACAATACGCGCAACCTGGTGAGCCAGGAACAGAAGAATGGATTGTCCTGGAGCTGAAATTGTTAGCGGATGTAGGCCTTGTCGGTTTTCCAAATGCAGGTAAATCAACGTTACTCTCTACAGTTTCTGCTGCAAAACCAAAAATTGGTGACTATCCATTTACTACACTTACGCCTAACCTTGGCGTGGTATCTTATCGTGAAGATCGTTCCTTTGTAATGGCGGATATCCCAGGAATTATAGAAGGAGCAGCAGAAGGAAAGGGCTTGGGAATTCGATTTTTGCGCCACATCGAACGCAATTCCTTATTGCTTTTTCTTATCCCCGCCGATTCAAAGGATATTCGCACGGAGTATGAAATTCTATTGAACGAACTTCGCAAATACAATCCGGAGTTGCTGGACAAGAAACGATTACTAGCGATTTCCAAGATGGATATGCTCGACGACGAACTACTCCAGGAAATGAAAAAAGAGGTGCCGACAAACATCCATACCGTATTTATTTCGGCCATTACCAACAAGGGCATTCAAGAATTAAAGGACTTAATCTGGAAAACCTTGCATGAAATTGGCGATTGATTCGAATGCCAGTTTGACATTAAAATTGACTTTGGCAAAATTGTTGACCGGAGGGATTTGTTTAGTTTTCAAGACGTTATGTCTATTTAGGAACAATTATAAACCAGCGAAATGAAGCAGGACGAAGAAATACTTTCCGAAAACAATGAGTCAGCAGAAAACGTGTCAGATCCAACACCTGTAAATACTTCCGACGAGATTTCAGTTGAAAAAATACAAACTGAGTTAGCTGAACAAAAAGAAAAATTCATTCGATTGTATTCTGAGTTTGAAAATTTCAGGCGAAGGACCGCGAAAGAAAAACTGGATTTGATCCAATCGGCAAATGAACAATTGATCAAGACCTTGCTTCCGGTTATCGATGATTTCGACAGGGCGGAAAAATCATTTAGAGACAAGAATGATAAGGAATTGGAAGGATTCTTCCTGATTCATAGTAAATTCAAAAAAGTCCTGGATCAAGCAGGTGTGAAAATGATGGATATAAAAGTGGGGGCGGAGTTCAATCCCGATCTACATGAAGCCATTACTCAAATACCTGCTCCGGATGAGAGCATTGAAAGGAAAGATTGTTGATGTCATCGAACCAGGCTATTTATTAAACGATAAAGTTATCCGTTTCGCTAAAGTTGTTGTCGGGAGTTAATCTCGATTTTAGAAATACTATTTCAATAGAACACACATGTCTGCAAAAAGGGATTATTACGAAATACTAGGAGTCAACAAATCGTCATCGGGCGACGAAATTAAGAAGGCTTACCGAAAAGTTGCTATTCAATTTCACCCTGATAAGAATCCCGACAATAAAGAAGCGGAGGAAAAATTCAAGGAAGCTGCCGAAGCTTATGAGGTATTGAGCGATGCAGACAAACGTGCGCAATACGATCGATTTGGGCATTCACGTGGAAATGGTGGATTTAGCGGGCATAACATGAATATGGACGATATCTTCAGTCAATTTGGAGATATCTTCGGCGGAGGCGGAAGCCCATTCGATAGTTTCTTCGGCGGCGGATCGACCCGCGGTGGAAGGCGTCAACGAAAAGGATCGAACCTCAGGATAAAACTGAAGCTGACGCTGGAAGAAATCGCTCATGGAGTAGAGAAAAAAATCAAAGTAAACCGGCTCGTTCGGGCGGAAGGGGTGACATTTAAAACATGTCCGACGTGTCAGGGATCTGGCCAAATTCGAAAAGTCGTCAATACCATGTTAGGCCAGATGGTTTCAGCAAGCACGTGTTCCAGCTGTGATGGTTCGGGCCAAATCGTTGACAAACGACCAAGCGGAGTCGACAGTTCAGGCTTAGTATCGAAGGAAGAACTTATTTCAGTAAAAATACCTGCCGGAGTTGCCGATAGCATGCAGCTTTCCATGTCTGGCAAGGGAAACGAAGCCCCTGGTGGTGGTGGAGCAGGAGATCTTTTAATTCTCATTGAAGAACAGGAAGACAGATTTTTAAAAAGAGACGGGAACAATCTCGTTTATGATCTCTATATAAGTTTCGTCGATGCTGCCATTGGAACTAATATCGAAGTCCCTGCAGTAGGAGGAAAAGTAAAGATTAAAATTGACCCTGGAACCCAAAGCGGTAAAATATTAAGACTTCGCGGAAAGGGGCTCAAAGATGTCAACGGCTATGACGTCGGAGATCAACTCATTTATGTAAACGTTTGGACGCCAAAAAAACTCACTTCCGAAGAAAGGGCCAAATTAGAAAGCCTTAAAGATTCCCCAAATTTTGAACCTCGTCCAGACGCCAACGAAAAGGGCTTTTTTGAGCGGATGAAGGAGTATTTCAATTAAAACCAATTCTGACAACCGATTTGAATTATCGCCGTTAAATTGAGATTAAGCGGGGTTATTTTGTATGATTTTACCTTTAAACATACACACGGCAACCCCTTCAATCAGTAGATCGTAAATAACGACATGCGCAAAAAGATTTGGTTAACGTACTGTGGAGTTGCTATCGTGGGACTTGCATTCGGACAGCTTAAAAAACAATTTACAGTTGAAGACGTATCCTCGTGTGAAAATATCCGGCTTTGCCTGAAGGCAAATAGTGGTAATTGCTACATTAAACCCAGCCAAAACACGGAAATCCTCAATGTTTTCAGTAACCAAACGGAAACCAGCTACGCGCATAATTTTAGAAAGGAAGTAAAGGGAAAAACCTGCGAGGTATTGCTCAATCTTGAAGAAACACAAACAGAGGGCATTAGCCAGACCATATCCACCCGTTTTTTTGGAGCATCCGATAAACCCGTTAGCGATAAACTTTGGAAAATGTATCTCACCGACGCTAAACCATATTTTCTGGAACTAAACTATGGCATCGGCAACGCAAATATCGACCTCTCAGGCCTTGCTATAAAAAATCTCAAAGTCAACACTGGTAGTGCAGACGTTAACGTGGGGTATTACTCCTCGCTAGAGAATCAAATTGACATGGATACCTTTTTTGTGAAGGTTGATCTTGGGTCCGTGAACGTGAAGAATCTTAATATGTCACGCACCCGCTACATGATCGCAGATGTTGGATTTGGGAATATGACCTTGGACTTTAGAAGTAAACCATTGGTAAGCAACAAAATTAAAGGAAGCGTTGGGGCTGGAAATCTTACCATCTTATTGCCTAGCAACGATACGCCTGTGTTGTTGAAGATTAAAGATTCCTGGCTGTGCAGCGTAAAAATGCCCGAACAATTCAAGAAGGTTTCTGAAAACGTATTTGCCAATGCCGCCTATTCAAAAGATGCTAAGAACAGCCTGACATTCGATCTTGATGTTTCTATGGGCAATATTATTTTTAAGCAAGACTACCATTAATACTTCGTTGTTTTTATAAACAACGGTTTTTCCTTGTAATTCCTCATTATCTTTTGACACTAATTCCAGTGTTAAAAACATAAACTCGTGGACGCATTAGTTGTCAACCAAGTCACCAAGCGCTATACAAACCATGTGGCCCTCGATGATGTTAGCTTGAACATACCGCAGCATACCATTTTCGGATTGCTGGGCCCAAATGGCGCCGGTAAGACCACGCTTATCAGGATCATTAATCAGATCATAAACGCGGACCAGGGTGACATTATCATCTTTGGTGAAAAGCTTCAGGAAAAACATATCGGGGCGATTGGATACCTGCCAGAAGAGCGAGGGTTGTACAAAAAACTTAAAGTAGGGGATCAGTTAATCTATTTGGCTCAGCTGAAGGGACTAAGCGCTAAAGTCGCTGCCGAAAAAAGTAAAAACTGGATGCGTAAGTTTCAGATTACCGATTGGTGGAATAAAAAGGTCGAAGATCTAAGCAAGGGTATGGCACAGAAGGTGCAATTTATCAGCACTGTGATGCACGAACCCAGGCTTATTATTTTGGATGAACCGTTTTCAGGTTTTGATCCGGTTAATGCACAGCTTATCACACAAGAAATTTTAGAGTTAAAACAGAAAGGCTGCACGATCATTTTTTCAACCCATCGCATGGAAACAGTTGAAGACTTGTGCGATGATATTGCATTGATCAATAAGTCAAAGAAAATATTAGAAGGATCAAAGAAGAAAATAAAAGAAACTTACCGAACCAATACCTATACCGTTGAACACAGGGGTATGTTAAGTCCTTCGTCGGAAAGGTTCGAATTGATTTCACAAAAAAATCTCGAGGACACATTTTTCAAATCAGTCATTAAAATGAAAGATGGTACCAATCCGAACCAATTGATTCGCGATCTCACCGAAGTTACGGAGGTTCACAGCTTCATCGAAAAAATTCCGAGTATGAGTGAAATATTTATAACCTTAGTAAAGGGAGAACACCATGAATAAGATTTGGCTCATTATGAAGCGGGAGTTTTTAAACCGTGTTCAAAAGAAATCCTTTTTAATTGCCACGATCCTGTTGCCGCTTATTTTCCCCCTGCTAATGGCTATTCTGGTTTACGTCGCCATCGAGCAAAAAAAGCATGCGTCGAAAGACGTTGTTTATTATGTAGACGACAGCAACCGATTTGTACCGGATACTGCCAAGTATATTTTTAGAAAATTTCCGGGACCAATCGATGACGCCAAAAAAGCATTTCAACACGATGAAAGTCATGGCCTGTTGTACATTCCAAATTTTGATCTCTCAAATCCTCAAGGCATCACACTATATACAAAAGTAAATCCTAGTCCGAATGAACTAGGTGATTTGGAAGGTATGCTTGAAAACCAGGTAAAGGAATTGAAAATGGTTAAGTTTAATATTAACCAGAAAGTACTGGACAGCATCAAGACTGATATTTCGATTCGAACAATAAATATTTCTGAGGAAGGTCATGAGGAAACCTCAGATTCAAATGTCCTTTTTGGTATCGGCATGGCGTGTGGTATCATGATGTACATTTTCATTTTCATTTACGGTGCGCAAATCATGCAAGGCGTGATTGAAGAAAAAACCAGTAAGGTGGTGGAAGTGATCGTTTCGTCGGTAAAACCTTTTCAGTTAATGATGGGAAAAATTATGGGGTTAGCTTCCGTGGGACTTTTACAATTCTTGATCTGGATTATACTTATCACCACATTATCATCTGTCGTTTTGGGATTTTTCGGATTGGAAATGCCGCAACAGCAAATGATGAACGAAATGAATCAGCAATATCCCGACGCTCAATTACAGAATCAGGGGATGATCGAGGTGATGAGGCTAATCAGTGAAATACCATTTGGTTATCTGATTTTCAATTTTCTTTTTTATTTTCTGGGAGGCTACTTATTGTATGGGGCGCTTTTTGCAGCCGTCGGCTCTGCTGTCGACAGCCCGGCAGAAGCTCAGCAGTTTATGTTTCCCATTACAATTCCCATGTTGATTGCATATTTCGGCTTATTTACTTTTATACTGGACGATCCGCACGGATCAATAAGCATCTGGCTTTCCATTATACCCTTTACCTCCCCCATCGCTATGATGGGTAGAATCGGATTTGGCGTGCCGACCTGGCAATTAATTTTATCGATGCTATCGCTTATTGGTGGCTTCATTTTTACAACCTGGGTAGCTGGGCGCATTTATCGCGTAGGTATTTTGATGCATGGAACAAAAATTAATTACAAGGTTATGGCGAAGTGGTTTATGATGAAGGCTTGATCAATCCTTCTCCAGTTATCACGACACGCATCATGATATACACCCTGCCATTGAGGAGCTCTGAATTTAAATTCATTTCACCGGGCCCAGTCGGTTTTTGAGTATCTTTCAAATTAGAATGAGCACGAAAGTCCCAATGCCTTCCCTCGATTTCTATCGGAATAATTCCAATCTTAAATGGATTGTTCTGGTGGTGTCTGTCTTGATTAGTATCAGTTCGATTTATTACACAAACATACTTGTGGATCAATTGAAAGAACGGGAACGTCAGCAAGTTCAGCTTTATGCCAAAGCCATCGAATACACGGCAAATGACGAAAATACCTATGGCGACGTGAACTTTATCGCCCAGGAAATTCTTTTTCAAAACAATTCGATTCCCATCATACAAGTTGGCGACAGCCTGAAGGTTTTATCCTTTAGAAATCTCGATCTGGAGGACCAGTGGTCGGAAAAAAGGAAAAATAATTTTCTAAAAGCTGAAATGGAAATGATGCGCGAGACGTACGAACCTATCCAGGTAACGTTGCGCGACCCGCAAACCGGTGAAGTTTTTGGCACTCAATACATCTACTATAAAAATTCCTTCCTGCTCAAACAACTCATAGCCTATCCTTACATTCAGTTATCCGTTATCGCAATCTTCGGGTTCATTGCCTATCTCGCGTTTAATTACTCTAAGGCAGCAGAACAAAATCAGGTATGGGTGGGACTTGCAAAGGAGACCGCTCATCAGCTGGGCACTCCCCTCTCATCGCTGATGGCATGGGTTGAGGTTATTCGCGAAGATCCAGATGCTCAAGCACAAGGGCGTTGTTGAGGAATTAGAAAAAGATATTCAAAAACTCCGGATCGTTACTGAACGATTTTCCAGTATTGGTTCCGTGCCTTCGCTGAAAAAAGAGAATGTTGTGAGCTTGATTAATAACGTTGTGAACTACCTGCGTCCCAGGGTTTCTTCTAAAATCAGAATGGAGGTATTTACCTTATCAGAAAATATTTTTGCAAATGTTCATGCACCATTATTTGAGTGGGTCATTGAAAATTTGGTTAAAAATGCCATTGATGCTATGGGTAATACGGGCACCATTGCGATCAAAATCCTCCGAGGAAATGAGGGTAAGGTTTTTATTGATATTTCGGATACTGGAAAAGGTATACCACGATCTAAACTGGAGCACGTTTTTAGACCCGGCTTTACCACAAAAAAAAGAGGATGGGGATTAGGCCTAACCCTTGCAAAAAGAATCATAGAAGCCTATCACAACGGGAAAATTTTTGTCAAATCTTCGGAGGAAAACCTGGGAACCACCTTCAGAATCATTTTAAATGTGGTTTAAAAAGGCAAAGAATCAATCAAACCTTTTTGCATTTCCGCTTTGGGTCTTAGGCCAGAAAAACATACTTTTGCGCTCGAATTTTAGACCTTAAAAATTTCAAAAACATATAGAATGGCAAACATTGGTAAGATCACCCAAGTCATCGGTCCCGTAGTAGACGTCGCATTTGACAGCGATGGCGCAACATTACCCAATATCCTTGATTCTCTTGAAGTTACAAAAGCCGATGGCACCAAAGTGGTGTTGGAGTGTCAGCAACACCTTGGCGAAGATCGTGTGCGTACCATTTCTATGGAGGGTACGGACGGATTGGTGCGCGGCATGAAGGTATTGGATACAGGATCTCCAATAAAAATGCCGATTGGCGAAGATATTAAGGGTAGGCTATTCAATGTCGTGGGTGAAGCCATTGATGGTATTCCGCAGCCTACAGGCACCTCAAGATTGTCCATTCACCGTCAGGCCCCCCCGTTTGAGGATTTAACTACTTCTACGGAGGTCCTTTTTACCGGGATGCGGCATCGCGTGGAGCGCATCAGCTCCAGTGGCCAGCGCAGCGGCATGCGCGGCTGTGACCGAGAGGAATCTGCGCCGTGACCAGACGTTATTCACCGGCATGTCGCGCCCCCCATCAGCGATTCGACACCAGAGAGATCATCTCGAGCTCGGTCGTTGGGTCCGGCCGCAACAGCGTGCGCAGCCGGATGTTGGCGGTGTTCAGGTAGCGAGTCTCACCGAGCTTCTTAGAGTGTGCGATTCGCGACGTCATTTCCACCGCTGCCACGTCGGAGGAGCGAAGCACCAGCAGCACGCGGCGCGGCGATTGTATGAAGTCACTGGCCTGCTTGACGTCGAAAAGCTCCGTGCGCGGCAGCGCGGGTGTAGAAGCCAAGGTTGCGGGCGAAGACGTCGAGGACCCCGATGGGCTCGCTCGCCGAGCGGTTGGCCTGTGAATGAGGACGAGCCAGCCGTTCAACCGCCTCCGGCGCGGACGCCCGGCAAGCGCGCCGAACTGTACGGAGACGAGCGTGACGACTCCCGCGACACCGGCAACGAGTCGGCAGGTGCCGCCACGCGGCCAGTCGCCGCGATCCCCGCCAGCGCGATCGCCGAGCAGCCGAGGAGACACACGGCAACCCACGTCGCTGCCGGGTAGGCGTTGATCAGCAGCGGCTCCATTCGCACGAACAGCAGCGCGAGTCGCGACGTACATCGCGGCCGTTGCCCAGGTCGCCGCGCCAAGCGACCAGCCGCGATGATTCTCGTGCCGGTCGTCGATGCGCTCAATCAGCCCGCGTGCGATCAGGTACCGCCAGCGGCGGCAGAACAGGCAGGATGTATCGAGGCTGCTTGCCGACCGAGAGCGTGAAGAACAGCAGCGGCATGATGCGCCCAGAGCAGCAGTCTCCAGTCGGCGTCGGCGAGCTTCAGTGTCCGCGTCCGCGCGCTGGCGAGACCTTCGACGAAGAACGACCATGAGGTACGAGCGACCACGGCAGCAGACCCGCCGAGCAGAATCCGGAAGATAGAACCAGAACGGCCGTGCATCGTTGAAGCGCTCGGTGGCGAAGCGCTCGAAGTTGTCGGCGACAAAGAAGCTCTCAAGGTACGCGTTGCCGTGCTCGAGCCACATCGCGACGTCCCGCGGCAGCCCGACGATCGCGGCAGTCACGACGGCCACGGCCATTCCGCGTATCTCGAGGCGCAGACGCCGCCACTCGCGCCACGCGATTGGCAGCAGCACGAGGTCCGGCACGACGAGCGCGACGGGCCCCTTCATCAGGAAGCCAGCGCCCGCGCTGGCGCCGGCGAGGCACCCACCACTTCGTGGCCGGTCCGGAAGGACCGGCCCCACGCTCGC
>CAVTZI010000012.1:0-69952 GCA_963739105.1 uncultured Bacteroidota bacterium
AAAACTGGATGCAAATCCATTACCAGCAGCGGCGGCAGGGTTCGGATCAGACCTTATGTTCAACGAGTGCGACCTTAGCAGCGAATACACCGACAACAGGTACAGGTACCTGGACGATCGTGAGTGGAGCAGGAGGAAGTTTTGTAAATGCAAACAGTCCGACGACAGTCTTCAATGGCGTATCGGGAACAACTTATAATTTACGCTGGACGATATCCAATGGCGTATGTGCAAGCACCAATGATAATGTACTGATCAATTTGATACACCACCGACAGTAGCCACAGCAGGTCCAGACCAGACGTTGTGTTCGACGAGTGCGACCTTAGCAGGAAACACACCCGACCACAGGCACAGGACAATGGACGATAGTGAGTGGAGCAGGTGGAAGCTTTGTACTGAATACCAATCCGACGACAATATTCAATGGAGTAGCAGGCACGACCTATGTACTTACAATGGACGATCATCCAATGGCGTAGTATGTACACCGAGTTCAGATCAGGTAACAATCAAACTGGATGCAAATCCATTACCAGCAGCGGCTGCAGGTTCGGATCAGACCTTATGTTCAACGAGTGCGACCTTAGCAGCGAACGCACCGACAACAGGTATAGGTACCTGGACGATCGTGAGTGGAGCAGGAGGAAGTTTTGTAAATGCAAACAGTCCGACCACAGTATTCAATGGCGTATCGGGAACGACTTATGATTTACGATGGACGATCTCCAATGGCGTATGTGCAAGCACCAATGATAATGTACACGATCAATTTGATGACACCACCGACAGTAGCCACAGCAGGTCCAGACCAGACGTTGTGTTCGACGAGTGCGACCTTAGCAGGAAATACACCCGACAACAGGCACAGGACAATGGACGATAGTGAGTGGAGCAGGAGGAAGCTTTGTACTGGATACCAATCCGACGACAATATTTAGTGGAATAGCAGGCACGACCTATGTACTTACAATGGACGATCTCCAATGGGTAGTATGTACACCGAGTTCAGATCAGGTAACAATCAAACTGGATGCAAATCCATTACCAGCAGCGCGAGCAGGATCGGATCAGACTTTATGTTCAACGAGTGCGACCTTAGCGGCGAACACACCGACAACAGGTATAGGTACCTGGACGATCGTGAGTGGAGCAGGAGGAAGTTTTGTAAATGCAAACAGTCCGACCACAGTATTCAATGGCGTATCGGGAACGACTTATGATTTACGCTGGACGATATCCAATGGCGTATGTGCAAGTACCAATGATAATGTACCGATCAATTTGATACACCACCGACAGTAGCCACAGCAGGTCCAGACCAGACGTTGTGTTCAACGAGTGCGACCTTAGCAGGAAACACACCCGACCACAGGCACAGGACAATGGACGATAGTGAGTGGAGCAGGTGGAAGCTTTGTACTGAATACCAATCCGACGACAATATTTAATGGAATAGCAGGAACGTACCTATGTACTTACAATGGACGATCTCCAATGGATAGTATGTACACCGAGTTCCGATCAGGTAACAATCAAACTGGATGCAAATCCATTACCAGCAGCGGATGCAGGTCAGATCAGACTTTATGTTCAACGAGTGCGACCTTAGCAGCCAATGCACCGACAACAGGTATAGGTACCTGGACGATCGTGAGTGGAGCAGGAGGAAGTTTTGTAAATGCAAACAGTCCGACGACAGTATTCAATGGCGTATCGGGAACAACTTATGATTTACGCTGGACGATCTCCAATGGCGTATGTGCAAGTACCAATGATAATGTACCGATCAATTTGATACACCACCGACAGTAGCCACAGCAGGTCCAGACCAGACGTTGTGTTCGACGAGTGCGACCTTAGCAGGAAATACACCCGTACCACAGGCACAGGACAATGGACGATAGTGAGTGGAGCAGGAGGAAGCTTTGTACTGGATACCAATCCGACGACAACATTCAGTGGAATAGCAGGAACGACCTATGTCTTACAATGGACGATCTCCAATGGGTAGTATGTACAGCGAGTTCAGATCAGGTAACAATCAAACTGGATGCAAATCCATTACCAGTAGCCGCATGCAGGTTCGCATCAGACTTTATGTGCAACGAGTGCGACCTTAGCAGCCAATACACCGACAACAGGTATAGGTACCTGGACGATCGTGAGTGGAGCAGGAGGAAGTTTTGTCAATGCAAACAGTCCGACCACAGTATTCAATGGTGTATCAGGAACGACTTATGATTTACGCTGGACGATCTCCAATGGCGTATGTCCAAGCACCAATGATAATGTACACGATTCAATTTACGACGCCACCGACAGTAGCCACAGCAGGTCCAGACCAGACGTTGTGTTCGACGAGTGCGACCTTAGCAGGAAATACACCCGTACACGGGCACAGGACAATGGACGATAGTGAGTGGAGCAGGCGGAAGCTTTGTACTGGATACCAATCCGACGACAACATTTAGTGGAATAGCAGGCACAACCTATGTACTTACAATGGACGATCTCCAATGGGTAGTATGTACAGCGAGCTCCGATCAGGTAACAATCAAACTGGATGCAAATCCATTACCAGTAGCGGATGCAGGATCAGATCAGACTTATGTTCAACAGGCGACCTTAGCAGCCAATGCACCGACAACAGGTATAGGCACCTGGACGATCGTGAGTGGAGCAGGAGGAAGCTTTGTAAATGCAAACAGTCCGACTACAGTATTCAATGGTGTATCAGGAACAACTTATGATTTACGTGGACGATCTCCAATGGCGTATGTCCAAGTACCAATGATAATGTACCGATCAGTTTGATACACCACCGACAGTAGCCACAGCAGGTCCAGACCAGACGTTGTGTTCAACCAGTGCGACCTTAGCAGGAAACACACCCGAACAGGCACAGGACAATGGACGATAGTGAGTGGAGCGGGTGGAAGCTTTGTACTGGATACCAATCCGACGACAACATTTAATGGAACAGCAGGAACGTACCTATGTTCTTACAATGGACGATCTCCAATGGGTAGTATGTACAGCGAGTTCCGATCAGGTAACAATCAAGCTGGATGCAAATCCATTACCGGTAGCGGATGCAGGATCTCCATCAGACTTTATGTGCAACGAGTACAACCTTAGCAGCGAATGCAGCCGACGACAGGTATAGGCACCTGGACGATCGTGAGTGGAGCAGGAGGAAGCTTTGTAAATGCAAACAGTCCGACGACAGTATTCAATGGTGTATCAGGAACGACTTATGATTTACAATGGACGATATCCAATGGCGTATGTCCAAGTACCAGTGATAATGTACTGATTCAATTTGATGCACAACCGACAGTAGCCGCAGCAGGACCAAACCAGAGCTTGTGTTCACCGTCTGCTGTCCTGGCGGCTAACTCACCCGTTTAGGTACAGGACAATGGACGGTAGTGAGTGGAGCAGGAGGAAGCTTTGTACTGGATACCAATCCGACAACGACATTCAATGGAGTATCTGGAACTACCTATATCTTGCGTTGGACTACGACCAATGGGGTGTGTAGCACGCAGGACGATGTGCAGATTCAATTTTATCCCATCCCTGATGTGGCAGCGTCCGACAAAACTATTTGTTCAGGATCAAATGCCAGTGTTGCTCATTACCAATCCGAATGGAGTGGCGGGCACAACCTACAGCTGGACCGTATTTAGCTCGACAAATGTGACGGGAGCGATCCCGGGTAACGGTTCCCTTATCAGTCAGATCCTTTCAAGTTCCGATGGCGTAAATCCAGGAACGGTGGTATACCGGATAACACCTTCAGCCAAGCGGTTGTCCTGGAAACTCAATTGATGTGACGGTCACAGTGACTCCTAAGCCATCCATTATAGATCCACCAACATCTTTCATCCAGGAAATTTGTAGTGGAACTCCATTCAGTTTCACGCCGTACTGCATCCATAGCTGGAACCACTTATAACTGGACGGCTACCGTCATTGGAACCTTAACCGGAGTTAACTTATCCGGATCTGGCGCTACAATCGCAGATAATCCTGTGAACTCAACAAATTCAAATGGGGTTATAATTTATACCATCACACCAACCAATGGCGGATGTAATGGCACGCCGGTAAATTTAGTGGTTACTGTCCGACCTGTTACCAGCGCATCGGCGACTGACCAAACGATCTGCTCTGGTGAATCAACTTCAATTGTTATCACTAATCCAAACAGCGTAACAGGTACAACATACAGTTGGACCGCAGTAGCGACAGATGTGACTGGGGCTTCTCCGGGTTCTGGTAGTACGATTTCTCAACTGCTGGTAAATACACATGGTTCTATAAACGGAACGGTGGTATACACAATCACACCTTCTGTTAATGGATGTCCTGGTCCTGCTTTCGTCGTAAATGCAACGGTGAAACCAGTGCCTGTGATGACAAATCCGGCGCCAACGCTATCACAACAAATTTGCAGCGCCGAAGCGCTTAGCTTCGTGCCTACTTCAACCATTGGTGGCGCAACTTATTCATGGACGGCTACAATTAGTGGTCCCATCAATCCCGCCACCGTGACAGCGACTGGCACGGGGTCAATTACGGATGCGCCTGTCAATACAGGCAACGTATCGGGTACTGTTACTTATCGAATTACTCCGAGCTTTAATGGATGCAATGGTTTGCCTGTTGATTTAGTCGTTACCGTCAAACCTCTTCCTTCAGCCACAGCTTCCAATTTAACGATCTGCAGTGGCCAGACTGGCTACTATTAATATCACATCGGCGCCTAAAAATGTGGCAGGGACGACATTCGCCTGGTCTGCAGTGGCAAGCTCCCAATGTTACCGGTTTGGGCCAGCTGGAAATGGAAGTGTTATCAATCAAACGTTGAGCACAACAAATGCCAGTGTTGGAACCGTCACTTATACCATTACACCTACAGCAAATAGCTGCAACGGGCCGGCGACAGTTGTTACCGTAACGGTCAATCCAATCGCTACTGCGAATGCTGGCGCTGACTTCGCTGTATGTCAGCCGGTAACCATACCGTTAAGCGGCTCGATAGGCGGAAGTGCGAGCGTCGGTACCTGGTCTATCGTACCTGGTTTCGGATTTGGATCCATATCTCCAGCACGACAACCGGGACAAACGTGACGGCTACTTACACGGTACATCCAAGCGATATTGGAGGACAGGTTAAACTGGTATTGACATCCAACGACCCTGATGGAGGCGCTGGCCCTTGTTCGGCGGCTTCCGATGAAATAATCATTGACATAAACAGAAGACCTGTTGTCACAGTACCTGCTGATTACACCGTATGTCAACCGGGCTCCATTGTTTTGTCTGGAACACTTAGTGGAAGTGCTGTTACCGGAACATGGAGTAAGCTCTCTGGCGGAGGAACGCTATCCGTTTCCAGTGTGACAGGTTCAACGGTTACAGCCTCTTATACTCCTTCGGCTGCTGATGTCGCTAACGATGTACAATTCAGGCTTACCTCTAATACCACTGGCGTTTGCGCTGCAGGCTCTGATGATATTCTGATTCATATCAACAGGGCTCCAACCGTAAATGCCGGACCTGATTTCGAAGTTTGTGAAGACGGTATCATAAACTTGAATGGATCGATGGGCGGAAGTACCGGTTCCATTACATGGACCGGCGGCCTGGGCGGCGCATTTTCGAACGCAAACAGTCTCACATCCACCTATACGTTAACGGCTGCCGATATTGCAGCAGGCGGAATAACATTCACGATTACCTCCAATGACGCCGATGGTGGCTGGACCATCTGGCCCTTGTGTTCCCGCAACGGATCAGGTATTTGTTAAAATCAACAAACTTCCCGATGTATTTTTGTTCGGCTTACAACCTACCTATGCTGAAAACAATCCGGTGGTGGCCCTGGATGGAATACCAGTAGGCGGCACATTCACAGGTTCTGGAATAATTGCTGGAACAAATCAATTTGATCCGGGAAATGCTGCATTGGGTCCTGTTAATATTACGTACACGTATACGAATCCAACAACCGGCTGTACTAATAGCGTGGTCAAATCTACGATCGTTAACCCCGTAACCAGCATCGATTTTGATATTGAAAGTCAGACCGTTGATGGCAGTGGTAATCCTCAGATATGCGCGAATTCTAAAAACCCATTGCAACTTATTGGCTATCCTGCTCCCAGCACAGGTTATCCTACGACGGCGTTCATAAGCCCGGATATTCCATCGCGCATTATTGCAGTGGGTACTAATTTTTACATTAATACAAATGGGCTTGCTCCCGGCACTTATCAGATTCAGTATGTTTATACCAATAGTGCCGCCGCAACGGATACGCTTGACAAAGGTTGTTACAGTATTTGCCGCACCAAAAGCTGTCATTGACTTCGACAGGGTTTGTGTCGCTGATTCATTAACGTATACCGACGCTTCGTTTATCCCCGTAAATCCTGCAGGCGCCACAATTGATGCCTACAGTTGGAGCTATGGCGAATTTGGAAATGGTAATGATGGCGTTACACGCAACCCGAAATACAAATACACAGATCATGGCAATAAAACAGTAAGTCTCACTGTGACTACCAGCCAGGGATGTTCGCACGATACCACAAAAGTTATTCGCGTAGGACCTTTGCCGAATGTTAATTTCACATGGAGCAAAGTATGTAGCGGACTGGAAGTGACCGAGTTCAGGGATGCGACAACCACGACAGGAAATTATAGCGCAATCAGCGAGTATGAATGGAATTTTGGTGATGGTGACGTATTGGCCTTTGGGCCAAGGAATCGGAACGTTCCGCCCGCTACCCATGGTGGCAGAACTACCGGAACGTATACATAATCCGAACCATGATTACAATTCTTTCACCACATTCAATGTTCAACTCACCGTCAACACCGAGGATGGATGTACTGGAACAAAACAAAACGATGTCATAATCCTGGATTATGTAACACCTACTGCTTCCGGCGGATATAGCACGGATTTTGAAACCGGCAGCAATCCATGGGTCGTTTCAACAACAAGTACCAATCCAAGCTGGATCTACGGTCCGCCTACTGGAAACATAATTCAGCCCTCAACCGCTGGTAACAGAGCATGGTGGACTGGAAATAATCCCGATCAGGCATTAACATTCAGCACCTATAACAACAACGAAAGTTCTGAAGTGTTGAGTCCTTGTCTAAACTTGACAGATTTAAAGCGACCCATGATTTCGCTCGACTTTTGGTCAGATTTCCAAGCTGGAGCATTTGATGGTGCGCTTGTTCAGTTTTCTACTGATGATGGAAATACATGGCAAACCATAGGAGGAGAGACAAATGGATATGGCATAAACTGGTATGATACACGAGACCTTTCTACGAGCCCGGGAGGTGAAAATAACTTTGCATGGTCTGGCGGTGACCGTACCAACGGGTGGCGTAATGCCCGCTTCAATTTGGACCAAATACCGGTTGCTGAAAGGGACCTTGTGAGATTCCGCATCGCATTTGCCAGCAACGGTGATAATCCTTCACCGGATCAAAATCCTTCTGGTGAAATATTAAACGGTTTTGCTTTCGATAACATTTACATCGGTGAGAAAAACAGGAATGTATTGATTGAGCACTTTACAAACGACAATTCTGGTAGCAGCAATAATTCCGATCAATACCTCGAAACCATGTACGACAATCAGATTTTGGCAAAGGACTCTTCAGATTTTGTCGCGGTTCAATATCATATGCTGGATGATCTGTATTATGAGAACGAAGGTGATCCAAATGCCAGGGCCACGATGTATGGCGTGTCACAGGCTCCAACCACCATCATGGATGGAATCCAGGGTCAATATTTCAATGTGAATTTCAATGGTTTGCTGGCCCAAATTACGCCTGCGGAAATTGACCGTCGGGCACTGGAAGATCCGTTGTTCCGAATCACGATCGATACAGTCGCGACTGGAAATAACAACACCTTGCAGTTGAATGTCCGGTATACCTACATTGACACACTGAAGACATTGGATATCCCGGTAACCTTCCATGCTGCACTAATCGAGCGGGGCGTAAATGGAAATGGAAATGTAGTGAGAAAGTTACTGCTGCGGAGTGAGGGAAGTACGATTGAACGGACATGGGATGCATCGGCTTCGACACCTTATGAAGATGCGTCTATAGATTATACGATTGACGTGCCAATCGTCAACCCGGATAATCTTTATATTCTTGCCTTCGTTCAGGATAATTCCGCCCCAGGCTCGCCAACAGTCCGAAGAATTTTACAATCGGTAATTGTAAAGGCTCCACGTAAAGTGGGACCGGTTATTACTGGTGTTGAAGATAACCCTACCGTTGCCGAGCTTCGTGGACTTAGTGGTTTATCCTAACCCGGCATCGCAGGTCGTGAATCTGCACTCCGATATTAATTTCAAACGCGACTACACCTGGAAGCTTATCGACCAGCGTGGCGCGTTGGTAATGTCAGGAGATCTGCAACGAGATTTCTCAAATGGCGATCAACAGATCAACGTAGGAGACTTGTCAAATGGCATGTACATCATGACGATCCAAACTGGCGACAAGTCGGTTGTGCATAAGAAGATCGCCATTATGAATAGGAACTAGTTACAACGACTAGTTGCGTTCAACGCAGACGTTATCCTATTCAATCCGATGGGAGCTTTCTAAAGGAGTCTCGCATAAAAGAAATGCCACAAAGACACCAGGGCACAAAGGTTCACAAAGTTTGTGCTATGCGGCGGCCTTGGCGAATTAGCTTTTGCTTGTCTCGTGTGGGCGGGATGACGGTAAAGCTTCGGTAACTTTGAGATAGGATGTAGGCAGGCTAAATCGAGCTCGTCCAGGGAAATTTCCCCTCTGCAATCGCGAAGTAAATCTAGAATCGTCAATCTAAAATCTGCAATAAATCAATGTCCCCAAAGGCACCAGAACACAAAGTTTCACAAAGCTTGAGATTTGCGGCCTTTGCGAATTCAGTTTTTGCGGCCTCTGCGTGAAATGCATTTATACACAAGCTCTATTGTTAGCAGAACCATCTTGTGCTACCCAATCTGCAATCGTCAATCTAAATCTAAAATCTAGTTGATAACAACCTCTCTGGAAAGCTCAGGAATGACAACCTCGCATTGATGAATAAAATTCAAAACAGCGTGAGGAATTTCATCGAGCTTAGTGGAAGCTTTACTATTTTCTTCAATAAATAGAATATTACTTCGGAGTTCAGTCAATCCCATCAACGTAAAAGATGGTTTGATTTGGTGGGCATGTCTGGCAAGCTTCGGCCAGTCTGAATCTGTAAGCGCTTGTTTCATTTCCATCAAGCAGGGGAGGAATGGTTTGGGTAAACGTTAAAACCATTTCCCGGATAAACTCTTCATTGTTACCAGATACCGAACGGAGATAATCAAGGTTATACAATTGGTTAACAGGTTTGACTTTAGCGACACCTTACTTTTGATCTTATGTTTCGGTGAAATTTTTTGGTCGATAAATAATTTACGGTAGAGATCGTCTGGTGTAAATGGCTTAGGAAGGTAATCATTCATTCCTGCCGCCATACATTTTTCAACATCGGCCTTCGTAGCATTCGCGGTCAGCGCGATAACAGGCACATCTCGCATCGGAGAGTTCATCAAACGAATAGCTTTGGTGGTTTCATATCCATCCATTACAGGCATTTGAATATCCATAAGCACGACATCGTATGCCTGATTCTTAATCTTTTCCAATCGCCACCAATCCATTCTCAGCAGTATCAGTATAGCATTGCCAGTTCTTCAGAATACTCTTGGCATAAAGCCTGTTGATGTCATTGTCCTCCACCAGCAGCACCACCAACTGAGAGGCATTCACAGCCTTCAGCGCACGCTCATTTTTGGGTGACGATTGTGTAACCGCTCCCTTTTTGCCGATGCCATAGGGAACCAATACAATAAAGCTGGAGCCTTCATTCTCTTTGCTCGTAACGGCAATCCTTCCTTTTTGTAATTCAACCAATTGTTTGACAATTGTCAGCCCAAGGCCAGTGCCGCCATACTTTCGCGTCACACTTGCATCGGCCTGGCTGAAGCTTTCAAAAATGGTGTCCAATTTATCCTGCGGAATTCCCACGCCTGAATCGATAACTTCAATGCGTACCCAGCAAATGCCTTTTTGCTCGCGCTCAGCGGTACATAAAACTTTGATCGATCCCGAGTGCGTAAACTTGACCGCATTGCTGATCAGGTTTATTAAAATTTGATTTAGCCTTACCGGATCGCCAACTAGAATCTTGTTCAGATTTTCATCGATATGATAATCCAGCGCAATCCTTTTTTCACGTGCCTGGTACATGAATGTACTAATGAGGGACGGGAGAAAATCCTTTAGGTTAAAGGCAATTTTTTCGAGGTTTAGCTTGCCGGATTCAATAGCGGCAAGGTCAAGGATATCGTTAATGATAAGTTTCAGATTTTCAGACGAATGCTTGATTGCATTTAAATAAGTTTCTCGCTCTTCCGGGCTCGGGTTTTGACTGAGCAATCCCGCCATTCCGGCAATTCCGTTCAAGGGCGTTCTGATCTCGTGACTGATGTTTGCAAGGAATTGCTCCTTTGCTTTTTGCAGCCGAACCAGCTCGGCTTCATTTTCCTTTCGCTGCGCGATATCGCGACAGTCGAGGATGAACCCGTCCAATCCTTCTTTATGTTTTAAATTGATGGCGTTAAATTCAAGGAAGCGATAAGAATAGTCTTTGCACAAAAATTGAAATTCAATATTCTGCGTATATGCACGTTGTTGACTTTTCTTGAATTGCCGTTTTAGATCATCAACCGTTTCTGGTAAGATGTAATCGAAAAAATTTTTTCCGTCCAGGCTTTTCGGACGATATCCCAAGGTTTGATGAACTGCTGTGTTGTGGTAATGTATGGTCCCCTCGAAATCAACAATGAAAATAATATCAGAGCCATCTTCAACAACGGCCTCATAGAAGGATCCTTTTTTGACGTACTGCTGAAGCTTCATACTTTTAGATTCCGACTGCTTCCATCTCTTTTAAATATCGGTAAAGCGATGATTTACCGATATCTAGTTTACGTGCTACTTCCAATACATTGTTATCATACTTGTTGAGGAAGTGCCGGATGATCCGGAACATAAATTCATTCATGGTCATTTCCTGGTAAAGAAATGATTCCATTCTTGCAGTGCTGTTAAAGCTGATATCCTGCGGACGGATTTCCTGTTCTTCCGCCATGACTGCGGAAAGCTCAATAATTGATTTAAGCTCGCGGATATTTCCAGGGAAGGGGTATTGCAAAAGTTTTTCTTGCGCCTCCTGCGTGATCTTAAATTTGCGCATCTGATTATCATTGGCAAACTGATCCAAAAAATGTTTCGCCACCAGAATCACATCATTGCCGCGTTCCCGTAGAGGAGGAAGATGAATTGGTAAACCAAGCAAACGGTAATATAAGTCTTCCCGGAATCTTGCTGTCTTCACTTCCTCGGCGAGGTCTTTATGTGTAGCGGCTATAACCCGCACATCGAGTTTGATCGACCGCATTTCCACCTATTCTTGTTATCTCTCTTTCTTGCAAAACGCGAAGCAATTTTGCTTGCAGATTGGGATCCATTTCGCCGATCTCATCTAAAAAGATGGTGCCGCCTTCGGCTTCTTCGAATTTTCCGATTCGTCGTGTGATGGCGCCCGTAAAGGCGCCCTTTTCGTGACCAAATAATTCACTTTCTATAAGGTCCCGTGGAATGGCCGCAATATTAACGGCTACAAATGGTTTATTTTTACGTTTGGAGTTGTAATGTATTGCTTTGGCAACCAGTTCTTTACCAGTTCCTGTTTCACCTGAAATACTAACTGAAATATTGGTTTGAACTGCCTTTTCCAACAAGGCAAAAGTCCTTCTAATCGCCGGGCTTGTTCCTACGATACTTTTTTCAAACTCGTATTTTTCAGAGATCTCCTTCTTAAGGTGGTCTATCTCCTTTAATAAGGGAAGATTTGTTTCGTGCGTTATTGATTGAGTTCAGCAGCCGCTCCTTAGTCTCATGATCTTTTGAGATGTAATCATACGCGCCTGATTTTAGAAGTTCTACGGCCGTGTGGATTTTCTCCTGCGCTGACACGATGATCACATTAATATTGGGATCATGGCTGCGGATTTGGCCCAATACTTTTTCTCCACCGGCATCCGGGAGCGAGTAGTCCAAAGTTATAATGGCCGGATTCTTATAAAGGTTGGCGACACAATCCTTTCCTGTGGTGTAGAACTCTACTTCATAATCAGGATTAAGGCCAAGGACATACTTCAAGAATTTGGTATACGCCGGGTCATCCTCTACCACAAAAATTTTAACAGGGTCTTTCTCGTACATGGTTCAGTCGATTGAAGGCGTTTTACGCAACGCTAATAACCGGATAATTATAGGTTGAAAAAATGCAATTCCTCCTAATATCTATCATTGGTATATATATGAGGCGAAATTGGAACAAAGAAAAGCTCAAAAAATCGGTGATTTGAAGTATTATATCGCTTACTGAGTATATAGACATGATCAAGGAACTGACAAGACTAAAAGAGAGTGAAGTTGAGCTGATGCTGAAAGCACCTGTTCTACTGTGTATTCTCATTGCTGGCGCCGACGGCACCATTGACCGTAAGGAAATTAAGGAGGCTATCAACGTTACCGTTAAGAAAAAAGATAAAACCATACTGGATAGTTACTTTAAAGAGGTTTCCCAGGATTTTGAGGACAAGCTTAAGATTCTTCTACAAAGCTATCCCTATGAATCTACTCAGCGCAATCCAATTCTAATCCAGGAACTGAGTCAATTAAATCCCATATTAAAGAAATTGGACAAGCTCTTCTCCAAACCTTTCTATGACATGCTAAAAGAACTCGCCGAAAAAATTGCTGGGTCGTCAGGTGGATTTTGGGGTATGATGTCCGTTGATTCCGAGGAGGCCAAATACATGCGTTTGCCCATGCTCGAGGATCCCGTCGATAAAATAATTTCTTCGCAGCCACCGTCGAAAATAGCGATTCGTTGACAGCATTTTTCATCTTTGCAGTCGCATTGTTTAATGTATGGCATCTGATTCCTCTATCTTCGGAAGTGCGGTCGTCCCGTTCCGATTAACTTTTTTAATGTGGGCGACTTTTTATCTTGAGTCCTTTGTTCATTTGCCGCTCGTTGTCTTCGGTATTGAGCCCAGAACGTTTCATGGCCTCATCGGCATTTTTACTGCGCCACTTATTCACGGCGATATTTTTCATTTGATCTCCAATACTATACCGCTTTTGTTTTTAGGGTCAGTGTTATTTTTCTTCTATGAGAAGAATTGGCGGTGCCGTTTTTTTTCGCGCGTATTTCTGGACCAATATTTTGGTATGGCTATTTGCCCGTCCTGCAAATCATATTGGCGCCAGTGGAGTCGTGTATGCCTTGGCATTCTTTTTGATTTTTTTTGGATTCTTCCGTCGTGACTTTATTTCGCTTTTCATATCAACAATTATTTTACTCCTGTACGGCGGAATATTCTATGGAGTGCTGCCCAGCGATCCACGTGTTTCCTGGGAATCTCATTTTGCCGGGGGCTTGGTTGGAATAGCTTCAGCCATTACTTTTAGCAAAGAAAAGAAGAGTGAATTGATGGACGCTCAGGTAAAAAAAATTTGGTCATGATCTCAAGGCAGGAAAATATGCGCCGGTTTATTTTCTACAGGGGGAGGAGTCATTTTATATCGATTTGATTTCAAATTACATCGAGGCAAACGCATTGTCGGAGGCCGAAAAAGGATTCAACCAGGTGATATTGTATGGAAAGGATGTGACGATGGCCGCTATACTGACGAATGCCCGGCGATTTCCCATGATGGCAGAGCGGCAGGTTGTTATCGTAAAAGAAGCACAGGACATCCAGGATCTTAATAAAGAGATCGGCGCTAAACTTTTATTGGATTACCTCACCAAACAAGTGCCCAGTACGATTTTGGTATTTTGTCACAAGCATAAGTCCCTGGACAAACGGCGAGAGTTGGGAAAAAAAATGGATCAGTATGCTGTCATGCTCAACACGAAAAAGATGTATGACAATCAGCTGCCGGAGTTTGTCTATGAATACATGAAGGAAAAGAAAGTCGCAGGCGGACGATCGCGCCGTCCAGGTGTTGTGCGAGTACGTCGGCAATGACCTTCACCGGTTGGCGAATGAGATCGATAAGTTGATCATTTCTCTTCCCTCCGGAGGATCTGATCAGCGTAGATCAAGTGATGAATCAGGTAGGTGTGAGCAAAGAGTACAATATTTTTGAACTTCAAAAAGCGATACTCCAACGTGATTCTTTGTTGGCTAATAAGATTGTCAACTACTTTGAAAGCAACACGAAGAAGAACCCGATGATACCCGTCGTAGCGTTTCTTTATTCTTTTTTTAGCAAGCTTCTGATGGCAACTCAAGTTGCAGATAAGAGTGAGAAGGGATTAGCTAGTGAACTGAAAGTGAGTCCTTATGCGGTTCGTGATTACACTTTGGCTTTACGTCAATATCCACAGGTAAAGATCATCGACAACATTGCTGCGCTCAAAGATGCCGACTTAAAATTGAAAGGTGTCAACACAGGTTCAGCGGATGAAGGACAAATTTTCAGAGAGCTTGTTTGGCGCATCATGAATTAACGAAGTTGTATAATTCATTCACAAATTTGGACAATTACACAATAGCGCCTTACCTTTAAGGCCATGCAATTTCAGCAGCGGAAAATTTTTTCAACTTATTTTTTTGGTTCATCATTTGCAATAATTTTTTGGCAACGCTGTTTTACTCACAAAACATATCAACGATTAATGCATAGATCTATTGCACTTTGGATATTTATTTTTAGTACACAAGCACTCATCGCCCAGGATCAATTGTCGCAAAATAATGTAGAGCGGCTTTATAGCAGAGGTACCGAGCTTGTTGCACACTCAAATTATGGAGCAGCCCGCGAGGTCTTTTCCGATTTTCTGAGGCTGGCGTCTCCCATCGATACGAGAAGGGAAGAAGCGGAGTACTACATTGCTTTCAGTGCGCTGAGCCTTGGGCACAACGATGGAGAAAAATTGATAGATGATTTTATCGATACCCATCCGTCAAGTCCCAAAGCTTCAACGGCATATTATGACCTTGCAAATTTCTTTTACGCTGAGGGAAATTATACAAAGGCGTCACCAGTATTTCAAAAAAGTTGATTTTCCCGCGCTAACGTTGAATCAACAAAGTGAAGGACATTTCAAATGGGGATACAGTTATTTCAATCAGAAAAAACTAAATGAAGCCTTGGAGCAATTCAACTTTGTAAAAAGACAGAACAATGCTTACGCTCCCGCGGCGAATTATTATGCAGGTTTTATAGAATACTCCAAGTGGCAAGTATGATGAAGCCTTGACGGATTTGAAAAAAGCCGAGAGCAGTCCTTCGTATGCGAATGTTGTTCCCTATCTCATCGCCAACATTTACTATAAACAAGGACGCTTCGATACATTAATAGAATACTCAAATTCCCTGAAAGGGCCGTACCGTTTCTAATGCAGGTGAGATCGCGATGCTGGTGGCCGATGCTGAATATTTCAAAGGGGACTTTAAGAAAGCCATCGACTCCTATGAAAAGTATTTTGCCAATCATGCGAAAGCCGAAACAGGTTTGTTGTTCCGGGCGGGATATGCAAACTATGCCACTGGGAATACAGCGAAAGGAATCGAATACCTTGACAAAGCAGCGGCAACAAAAGATACAGTCAGTTATTACGCGTCGTATTATCTCGGCATACTGTACCTGAAACAAGGCAATAAGCAAAATGCTTTAAATGCATTTAACTATGCACGGAGAAATCCAAAAGACAAAAAGTTGGCAGAGGAAAGCGCTTTCCAATATGCAAAAGTTTCATACGATGCCGGCAAACCAGACCTCGCGATCGAAGAGTTTGAAAGGTTTTTAGAAAGCTATCCGGGCAACAGTCACACCGTTGAGGTAAAAGAACTGCTGGCGCAGGCCTATGTCAATGGGAATAACTTTAACAAAGCGATTGAATACATTGAAGGGTTACCCAGCAGGAATCAGCACATCAACCAAGCCTATCAGAAAGCTGCATATTTAAAAGGTTCAGAACTTTACAACAAGGAAGATTATCCGGGTGCTGTCGAATATTTTTCAAAGTCGCTTCAATATCCTGTCGATCCAAACTTTGTGGCATGGGCAAGCTTCTGGAATGGAGAGGCTTACTCGATGGGTAAAAAATGGGAAGAGGCAATTACAAACTATCAACGTGTTGTCGGATTTGGCGGCGCTCGTCGATCCGGAAATTTTATTGAAATCACGTTACGGACTTGGATATGCACATTACAATCTCAAGGCCTACGACAAGGCATTATTCAATTTTAAGGAATTTGTAAACAAGGGGACGAAGGCTACACCGAATTATGCAGATGGCGTTATTCGTCTTGCGGATTGTAATTACGTGACGAAGCAGTATGACGAAGCGCTCACACAATATAATCGGGCTAAGTCATTAAACTCTCCCGATAATGATTATGTCCTGTTGCAGTCAGGGGTAATTTTTGGCTTGCAAGGAAAGTACACACAAGCCAGGAGTCAATTTACAGAGCTTGTTAAGACTTATCCGAAATCGCAGTATCGAGATGATGCCATGTTTCAGCGGGCTCAATTTGACATTGAACAAGGCAATTACAAAGAAGCCGTTGATGGTCTGTCGGAATTGATTCGTGAAGGGACTGCTTCGTCATTTTTGCCTTATGCCTATATGCGACGAGGTGCATCATATTTTAATTTAAAACAACTCGATAGAACTATTCTTGATTATGCAACGGTAGTTCAACGTTTTCCCAATCACCCTGCGGCGAAAGAGGCTCTGATTCCTTTACAAGAAGCATTGACGATGCGCAGGTCGTTCCGGAGAATTTCAGAACTACTTAGCGCAATTTAAGACTGCCAATCCAGATGACAAAAGTCTCGAGGGACTTGAAGTATGAAACAGCAAAGAATTTTTACTTTAACCAGGAATATCAAAAAGCAATAACAGGTTTGAACGCCTTCGTGAATTCATATCCTCAAACAGTCAAATAAACTTGAAGCTCAGTATTACATTGCGGAATCTTATTATCGGTTAAAGGATTATAACAATGCGTTGCCCATCTATCAGACAGTTAAGCAATGACGTGACCTTCCATCTCGTCAATCGGACTGTTGCGAGGAGCGGAGAAATTGAATTCATGCAGGGTAAGTACACGGAGGCCATCAGGTCGTTTCACCGGGTTGAAAAATTGGCGACGAATAAAAAAGACCAATACAATGCCTGGTCTGGATTGATGGAGTCATTTTATCTCACCGAACAGTACGACTCAGCTGACATTTATGCGAGAACAATTTTGCAAAATGGAAATATAAACGCAGGAGCTGCGAACAAGGCGTCGTTATATCTTGGCAAAACTGCAATGGCTCGCGGCGATTCGACAAGCGCCAAAGATGAATTCTTAAATACGTTAAATGCTGCCCAGGATGAATATGGCGCAGAAGCAAAATATTTGCTCGCACAACTTTTTTATAATCAGAAAGAGTATCGACAGAGCATCGAAACACTGATGAGCCTCAACAATGATTTTGCGGAATACCAGGATTGGGTCGGTAAATCATATCTCTTGCTTGCAGACAATTACGTTGGTTTGAATAATGTGTTCCAGGCCAAGGCCACTCTTCAATCCCTTATTGATAATTTCCCGCAGCAAAGCGTGAAAGAAGCGGCGAGAAAAAAAATGTCAGGAGATCGATAAAAGACAAATTGAGATACAGCGGGAACAGGAGCAGGACACGCTTGAAACAGTCGAATCGATACTATTGACAACAATCGTTAATTATTTTTTGCGATGAACATGGTGATTTCCAGAAAAGTGCAAATGACAAAGAACTTAAAAAACAGCTATTATAACTTCGGGCAGTCTGATGATGTTGTTATTGGTTTCAATACCTTCGGTGCGCGCAGGATCCGAAGAAACAATGGACGGACGGTGAAATTGAAAATGTGGAGATAGAAATTGTAAAAGAAAGAGAGATCACACTTCCTCCCGCTGACCGCAATTTCGAAAAAATTCCGCCTCGTCCTTCCGAACCAATCAAACCTCCAATTACCTACGATTTTAAGTCGTTCAGTTTTCAGGCGCCACAAATCAATCCGCAGATCCGCCCCTTAAAATTGAAGCAGGAAAATCCATCGGAAGTCTACGGGGGATTTTTGCGAGTAGGGTATGGGAATTATACGTTCACCGCTTCTTGAAGCTTACTATAACACACGGAAGGACAAGAATAAATTGATTAGGAGCGCACCTTTATCATACAAGTTCCGACAAAGGTCCGGTTGATGGAAAAAATTCAGGCAGTGGTTCTTCGGGAATATCTGTTTTTGGAAGGTCGTTCACCAAGGGAATTTCCTTGTCGGGAAATGCTGGATATGAAAATCGAACAACTCATTTTTATGGATATCCGGCAGGCACCGAGGTAGAGGCGTCTGACATCAAACAATCTTTTAGTCTTTTCAAACTTGCAGGCGCATTATCCAACGCCAAGAATGCTGATTTTTCTTATAAACTCGGAGTTGGAGGAAGTTTTCTCACCGATAAATATGATGCAAAGGAAAATGAGATCGACCTTGAATTCAGTTCAGCCTATGAAATCAATGACGATTCAAGAATCAATCGTAAAGGGCGATTATTTCTACATTAGCAGAAGAGACGAAAATGTTGAAAAGAAAGGGCGTAGTCTCTTCGTTGTGTCGCCGTCATATGCTTTCTTACCGATTGAAGATTTGAAGGTCAGTGTTGGATTGATCGCTGCGTTTGAAAATGATACTATCGATTCGAAAAATGTTCATGTATATCCCGACATCAGGGCGTCGTATCCGATTAGCCCTTCCGTTGATGCCGTGGCTTCCCTGAGTGGTGGAATGGAGAAGGTTTCACTTCAATCATCTAAGTTATGAGAACATGTGGCTTGCGCCGAACATTCCTATTTTCCACACGAACAAGACGTTTGATTTTAACGTAGGGCTTACATGCAAAGCTTCGGCAGCAGAGTTTCGGCGCATAGCGGACTTGCAATTGCAAACCTGAAGAACTGGTATTACTTTGTGAACACAGCGAGCGATCAAGCGAAATTCACAACGGTTTATGATGGTGGCAGCGGAACGAAACGTGCCAACTTGTATGGATGCAATAAGTTTTATTCAGTCTGAAACTGCGAAGTTCATGTTGCGGGCAGATCTGTATCGGTACTCGACATCAAGAATAGAAGAGGCTTGGCACCGTCCTACGTACAAGGTAACGGCTAATGCATTTTATAATCTGTATCAGAAATTTTTATTCAACTTAGATATTATAGCCCAAGGTGGTATGAAGGCTCAGGAGCCCATTACCAATGCGATCGGTTAAGCTTGATGCTGCATTTGATTTGAATTTCAAAACGGAGTATCTGTTTTCAAAAAGTTTCTCGGCATTCATTCAACTCAACAACATTGCTTCGAGCAAGTACCCTGTATTCCTTAATTATCCAGTGCGTGGTTTTCAAATTATGGGAGGGATTACATGGAGCTTTTAAAAGTATCGTGGCGACGAAGTCTAGAATTTTCTTCATGCGTTTGATGTATCTTAGAGAGGTGGTCGCCTCCCATGCGGAGGAGGGTATAAATGAGGAAGATGCCAGTAACACATTTGTATCGGTGAAATTTTCGCGTAGTTTTGTATAATTACCCTGTTCCTTAACCAATTAACTACCTGAACATGGCTAGAAAGAAAAAGCAACCAACAGAAGAACCTCAAGAAAATCTGGATAATACTGATGATACATTTGGACTTCCCGAAGTAGAGTACCAACCTTTAAAACGCGACGAGCCTGCTAATACAGAGGAACCCGTCCAACCGGAAGAACCGAAAGCCTGAGGAAAAGGTCGTTGTCATCAATGAATCGCCAGTCGATACGCCTGAACCTCCAACTCCGCGCAAGATCCGGCAACGCAGTTCCGGGAATCGGAACCGGTAGAAACAGAACCGGTGCATGAAGATCAAACATGAGGGCAAGCGTACTTATGAGGCATGAGCATCAATCTTACCACGCCTCCTATACTTATAAGGAGGAAAACCCTGCAGTCTGGCCGAAAGTAATAGGTGTAATTGTGGTGTTGGCATTAATTGGTGGTGGCAGTTTGGTATTTTGCTTCTTATCGTCCGAAACAGCTCGCAAAGCAAGAGCAGGAACGAAAGGAGATTCTGGCTGCCCAGGAGCAGGCGAGAAAGAAAGAAGATGAGCGCCTGGCAGCAAAGCGGGCAGAGGAAGAGGCGAAGAATGCGGCTGCGCCTAGCTACCGCCTAAACCTGCAATAGGAACGATTGAAACACTAAGTGGCCGTTCAGGGCGTTATTATGTAGTGGTCGCGAGTTCCATTGACGGGGATCTAATCATGGATTATGCCAAGAAGCTCAGTGCGAACGGTGTAAGCACTAAAATAATTCCGCCATTTGGAAAGTCGAAGTTTCATCGCCTCGCAGTTGCAGAGGGTGATACGTATCCGACAACCCAAGAAACAGCGCCGATGGGATGAAGGGTGGCGACTACGGCGATAAAGTTTGGGTAGTAAAATATTAACTATAAATGCAAAGGTGACTCGGAACCTAATCCGATAAACTATTTTTTAAACTAACTCTTCCTCATGATTTTACTTCAAATTGTTGCTGATACTGCTACGGTTGCTGATCCGATAGCAGGTCAGTCCTTATCTGTTATTGACCTTGCAATTAAAGGGGGATTTATGATGATACCCATCGCTATTTGTTGGGTGCTTGCCATTTATCTTTTTATTGAAAGAGTACTAACGATTAATAAGGCAAACGAGGAACCCGGGATTTTTATGGGAAGGGTAAAAGAGCTGGTGTTACGAGGCGATATAAACGGAGCCAGGATGCTTTGCTCGCAGAATCAGACGCCTGTTGCGCGAATGATTGAAAAAGGTATTTCGAGGATTGGAAGTCCCTTAAAAACGATCGAGGCATCCATTGAAAATATCGCAAAGATTGAAGTTTTTAAACTTGAGAAAAATCTACCGATTATGGCGACAATAGCCGGTGCTGCGCCGATGATGGGATTTCTTGGTACGGTTATCGGTATGGTGGAAGCATTCATTGCCATTTCGCAGGAGGAGGGATCAGTAAGTCCCAAACTTTTGTCGTCAGGTATTTATACGGCGATGATCACAACGGTTGCCGGGCTTGTGGTTGGCATCATGGCGTACTTGGCTTATAACTATTTGGTATCGCGTGTGCAAAAAGTGATTCACAAGATGGAATATACCTCCATCGAGTTTATTGACTTGCTGCAGGAACCACGCTAACGTTAAAACTGTTTTGAACTAATAGAACGTTATTCTAGTAGGAGTAACTTCAACACCTAGAACTTCAACACCTCAACACTCCTCGCATGAACATAGGTTCAAAAAATAAGATAGATCCGAGTTTCAGCATGGCTTCCATGACGGATCTGATTTTCTTGTTGCTGGTATTTTTTATGCTGACTTCATCGTTCGTAACACCATCTGGCTTGCCAGTGAATTTACCAAGCAGCAAGGCAAGCACGATTGAAGTCCAAAAAATTTCTGTGACCGTTACAAAAGATCTGCGTTACTATGTCAACGAGAAAAAGATCACGAAAGCAACCTTGGAAGGTGAACTAAAAAGCAGATTGGTCAGGACCGGGTGGTTCTGTTGTATTGCATATCGACAAAGACGTTGCTTCCGAGCATCTTGTATATGTAGCAGGCATTGCTACAGCATTGGAAGCAAAAGTAGTAGTGGCAACCAAGCCGAAATAAAATGAGCGAAGAAGAACTCGAGAAGAAAAACAAACGAACGGCATTGCTGTATACAACGGTTATACAGGTAGTGCTGTTTGTTGTTTTGTTTTTTATTGTAGCCTGGAGAGCTCCAGACCCGCCGCTTCCCGAGTATGGTATTGAATTAAATTTTGGTACGGACGATGAGGGAAGCGGTGACGTTCAGCCTGAGACGCCTGTAGGTAATAAGGGACAACAAGAGGAGGAGCCGGAGGAGAGCAAGCCAAAAGTTAAGGAAGAAACCCGAAGAGTAGAGGAAAAAGAAACCAAGCCGGTTGAATCGAAGCCGGTCGAAGAACAGATAGTATCCAAAGTGGAGAGTCCAGTGGTGGTGAAAGAAAAGAAAGAAGACGAAGTAAAGCCTGTTGAAAAGCCGGCCGAAAAACCGGAAGAGAAAAAAGTCGAACCGAAAGTGGAAAAAAAACCTGTAGAGGAAAAACCAAAAGTTAATCCTGACGCAGTTTATAAGCCAAAAGCGCGCAGTCTACGTCAGATAGCAAGACCACCGACACCAAAGCAGGGAACCCCGGGAAATCATGGGGATGATCCTGGTAAGACAGGAGACAAAGGAAATCCTGAAGGCAACGTTGGACGCTAAGGCATTGTATGGCAAACCAGGTGGAGGTGCCGGAGGATATTCAGAGTCTCGGACTACGGGATTGTAAATGGCATGAAATTCCAAATACCCGATATGCCAAATGAACTATAATGGGTCGAATGAATTTTTCAAATTAAAAGTAGATTCAAGGTGAATATGGCATCGGTACAATTGAAAATAGAGGACTGAGTCCTGGAAGCAGAGCGAAGCATGCCGGAAGGCAGTTGAAAAATTAGATTTTCGAGCCCGAAGGTCCAGACTGTGCCAGCCTATATCGAAAGGAAAAATCACATTCGTAGTTCGGGCAAAAGTAGACAGTCATGAATTCAAACGTTGGGTAGAATTCATTCAAGACTTCCTTATTACGATTCATGAAAATATTCGGGAACTTAAAGAGCGACGCGGCTTTGCAGATCCGGAAGAACTCAATCACATCGAAGCAAAACTTTTAGCCTACAATGAAATACTTTTCGCCCTTCGGGCAAGCGCAGCCGAATTTAAAATTCCTCAAGATCAGATTGGTCTTTAATCTGAGAAATACTAATTGCTATTTTTGGCTCTATGTTCCACACCTACGAGGAGACGCTAAACTTTCTATATGAAAATTTGCCGATGTTCCAGCGTGTTGGAGCGGCAGCTCTAAAACCTGACTTGAAGAACACGCTGCTATTGTGTGAAACGTTAGGAAATCCGCAGTTAAAATTTAAAAGTATTCATGTAGCAGGGACTAACGGCAAGGGCAGCACGTCCCATATGCTGGCGTCTATACTTCAAAGTGCAGGATTCAAAACAGGCCTTTATACTTCGCCTCATCTTAAATCTTTTACAGAACGAATAAGGATCAATGGAGAGGAAGTTTCAGAGGATTATGTGATTGACTTTGTCAATAGAATCTTCGAGGCGATCCACAAGGTAAAACCCTCGTTCTTCGAAATAACAGTAGCCATGGCGTTCGATTATTTTGCCTGGAGAAGGTTGATATTGCCGTAGTTGAAGTTGGGTTGGGTGGAAGGTTAGATTCAACAAACGTCATTACACCTGAGCTGTCATTGATTACAAATATTGGATGGGATCACATGGATCTCCTAGGCGATTCGCTGGAAAAAATAGCGGGCGAAAAAGCAGGTATCATTAAACATAAGATTCCTGTCGTGATCAGCGAGCGACAGCCGGAAGTGGAACATATTTTCCTGGAAAAAGCCTCATCGACGAATTCGCCAATTTATTTTGCTTCTGACCAGTTTAATGCGTCGATGCAATCTGAAAATGATTTGGTTACATTCGACGTATTTGAAAAGGGCGAGCCCGTACTTCAAAATTTGGCGTTGCCACTGCAAGGCGTTTATCAACAAAAAAATATTCTCGGCGTATTACAGGCGGTGAAGCTATTACAGGCACAAGGCTGGGAAATATCCCAACAGCACGTGCGTTCGGGCCTTGAAAATGTAATTTCTCAAACTGGCTTAAAAGGACGGTGGCAAGTGTTGAACAGAAAGCCAATGATTGTTTGTGACACAGGTCACAATCTTGATGGAATGAAAGAAGTTCTTCGCCAGATCAAAATGCAATCGTACGAGAATCTTTTTTTTGTTTTTGGTATGGTCAAAGGAAAAGATGTTTCCTCCATTTTGAGATTATTGCCGAAGGACGCCTATTATTTTTTTTGTGAGGCGAAAATTCCACGAGCAATGGATGCTTCGGCGCTTTTTCAGGAAGCGCGCGAATTTCAACTTAAAGGCGAAATCGTACCAGATGTAAATGATGCAATTCATCAGGCGAGGACGAAGGCCTCGAATGAGGATATGATTTTTATTGGTGGCAGTACCTACATCGTTGCGGAGATAAAGCGCTATAAATTTTAGGCAAATGCATCCTTTACCATTATTAACGCGAGGCTGAAAATAAATTCTAATGAAGAGAAAACTTGAACGTTTTAAAATTATTGAAGAGCGCAGTAATGTTATCGAGCGGAGCAAAGATATTTATGAAAATATCAAAGGCAAGTGGCGATCTGATTATTTCAAAAATGAAAATCCGATCACGGTTGAACTTGCCTGTGGCAGGGGAGAATACACCATGGGATTGGCAGCGCGTTTTCCCGATCGTAATTTTATCGGGATCGATATAAAAGGTGAACGTATCTGGAAGGGAAGCACGTTGGCCCTGGAGCAAAAATTAAACAACGTGGCTTTTTTGCGGACACCGATTTTACTGATTGAAAATTTCTTTTTACCAGGAGAACTGGATGAAGTATGGACAACCTTTCCAGATCCACGGCCAAGGAAACGAGACATCAAACGAAGGTTAACGAGCCCACGATATCTTGAAATTTATAAGCGGCTTCTAAAACCTGGAAGTTACTTTCGCCTCAAGACCGACAATACAGCTTTGTATCAGTATACTTTAGAGGAAGCCCAATCCCGGACTGATATAAGCGATTTGATCTACACGGATAATCTGTACCAATCGGACTACAGGGCCGAGTGTTTTGATATTAAAACGAAGTATGAAGAGCAGTTTGCGTCCAAAGGCGAAACTATAAAGTATTTGAGGTTTAAGTTTTAACTTCTTATTTTACTAATGGATGAACACACCAACTTTGACCTGGAGGAGAAATTTCTCAAAGCAGATCGCCTGATATCAGAAAATAAGATCAGTGAGGCGGCGCATTTGCTGGAGGAAATTTTGCACGAGGCTCCCGACTTCGGAAAGGCGCATTGGCTAACGAAATCATCGCATACGATAGCTGTGAGCTGAATGCTGTCGGCTGAAAGCTTCCTAACAATTTAATAACGCGCTACTTACCCAGGAATAAACTAACGTTCTTATCTTTGCGGCGATGGGTAAAAAAAGAAAACGGGAGGTAGAACTCGTTGTTTTATCTGACATTCATCTCGGCACGTATGGCTGCCGTTCGGAAGAGCTCCTTCGCTACCTAAAGACGATCAAGCCTAAGAAAATTATTCTCAACGGAGATATCATCGACATGTGGCAGTTCAGCAAACGCTATTGGCCCAAATCCCACATGCAGGTCATTAAACACATTACCGGATTGCTCGCAAAGAATACAAAAATCGTTTACCTCACGGGAAATCACGATGAAATGCTCCGTAAGTTTTCGGGATTCAGGTTAGGGTCATTTCAAATTGATAACAAACTCGTCATAAAACTAAACGGCAAGTCAGCCTGGATTTTTCACGGTGATGTTTTTGACGTGACGATGAAATACTCGAAGTGGCTGGCCAAATTAGGTGCCGTTGGTTACGATACGCTTATTGTGATCAACACCGTTGTGAACTGGTGCCTCACCAGATTGGGAAGAGAAAAAATTTCCCTTTCAAAAAGGGTAAAGGATAGCGTAAAGTCGGCTATTAAATTCATCAATGATTTTGAGAAAACTGCGGCAGATATTGCGATTGAGAACGGCTATCATTATGTCGTTTGTGGTCATATACACCATCCGGAAATTAAACTCATCAAAACGGATAAAGGCGAAGTAACCTATCTAAACTCAGGTGACTGGGTGGAAAATCTGACCGTCATTGGAATATTATGATGGAAACTGGCATATCTATCGATATATTGAGGATAAAGTTGCACGCGGCCTAAAACTCCCTAAACGTTTCAGCGATAAACTTGACAATGATGAAATCTTTCGCGATTTAGTTAACGAATTTTTAACCAATAAAAAGTGAAGATTTTATATGCAATTCAAGGCACGGGTAATGGTCATTTGACACGTGCTGAAGATGTCATTCCTATTCTTGCTGAATATGGTGAATTGGACCTTTTTGTTAGTGGCTCTCAGGCGGATGTAAAATTACCCTATCCCATTAAGTATAAGTCCAAAGGACTTAGTTTTTTCTTTGGGACCACTGGAGGAATAAATTTTCTTAAAACTTTTAAGCAAAACAGTTCCAAGGAAGTCTATAAGGAGATAAAAAAATTTCCCGTCGAAAAATATGATCTGGTGATCAATGATTTTGAACCCATATCAGCGTGGGCGTGCCGGAAGCGTGATGTTCCCTGTGTAGGGCTGAGTCATCAATCCGCGTTACTTTCATCTCAAGTTCCAAGGCCGAAAAATATTGATCCAGTAGGCGAATGGTTGCTGCATAATTATGCGCCCACGAAGCGAAATGTTTCGTTTCATTTTGAAGCTTACGACTCCAACATTTTTACGCCCGTAATCCGCCGGGGAATTCGTGAATGTAAAAACGAGACCCGCGACCATTACACGGTATACTTACCTGCCTATGACGATCGTAAGTTGGTTCCATTGTTGGCCCGTATTCCGCATGTCAGGTGGCATATCTTTTCCAAGCATGCTAAAAAATCCTATGATATCGGAAAATTGTCAGTTTATCCCGTGAATAAAGAATTGTTTGCAGAAAGCATGACTTCTGCAAAAGGAATACTTTGTGGTGCCGGTTTTGAAACGCCAGCCGAAACGCTCTACCTCAACAAGAAGCTCTTGGTTGTGCCGATGAAGTCGCAATTGGAACAACATTATAATGCTGCATCGCTAAAGCGCATGGGTGTGCCGGTAGTTAAGAAGTTGCGAAAAAAATATCTCGACAAAATCGCAGAGTGGATCGAAACTGACAATAGGGTGACAGTTGATTATAAGAATATCACTGCCGAGGCCGTTGCAAAAGCCGTTGCTTTAGGTAAAAGTTGATGATCAAGCTTAACTTCTCGTTAATATTCCTTATTCCATCGTTTTGAATTATTCATTTCTCCATAACTGCCTTGTAAACATGAGGTAACAAGTATATCGTATTTTGCACCTCAGTTATGTGATATGGGAGAGAAGAAGCCTTTCAGAGTATTGTTGGTGGATGATGATCAAGACATTCTAGAGCTTCTTGAATACAATCTGGAAAAGGAAGGTTATAAAGTAAAGACGTTGGATGATAGCAATGTCGCCGTAAGTGTGGCGATAGACTTTTCCCCTGATCTGATTATCCTGGACATTATGATGCCACGCCCGAACGGCATCGAGATTTGCAAAGAGTTGCGCAGCTTAAAGAGATTTGCCAACACTTACATTTTTTTCCTCACTGCGAAATCAGAAAGTTATTATCAGCAAGCTGCGCTGGATACCGGTGGCGACGACTACATTGAAAAGGTTGTAGGGCTAAGAGCACTAACGTATAAAGTGAGTACCGTGCTCAAGCGAAGGTTTGTGATTAGGAAAAGCGTTCCTGAACTTCAGATTGGAGACATATGTCTTAACAGAAAGGCGAATACGGTGAGGATCAATCAGCAAGAGATTAAATTAAGCAAGCCTGAATTTGAGCTTCTCTTTTTCTTTGCCCAAAACCCACGAAAAATAATTTCCCAGGAAAATCTTCTTTGCAACATATGGGGTTCAGAAATTTATCTTGTTCGACACATCTGTCGATGTCTACATTCAAAATCTTAAAATGAAGCTCGGCCGCTTGATCTCATTCAGAGTTTCGAAGGCCAGCGTTACCGTTTTGACGAGCGGAAAGCAGAAAGCTGAAGAGCGGACAGCTTACAGGCTAAAAGCAGAAAGCTAGGGCGTGCGAACTTCAACGCTCGTGCATCGATGACGACTTGCAAGGCTTTCATGTCATCACCTACAGCTTAATTCTACAGCGCAACTTCAAACTAGAAACTAGAAACTAGAAACTTTAATACCCGCACACTTTTTGTTTATTATTTCGTTAGTAGGAAATACATTTTAATGAAAGATCTTTTAAGGCGGGTAAAAACTCGTATTCGAGCGAAAATTGAGGATTTTTATTCGCGACCTGGTATAGTCAAGCGCGTTTTGAGGGTCTTGACGGTGACCTTATTGTGTATTTTTTCCTCAATCGCCATCCTTATTATTGCGATCTGGCTGGGAATGTTTGGCGAAATTCCAAGTAGAAATGATTTGACTTCCTTTAATCACCAGGTGGCGACTGAAATATTTAGCGCCGACAGTGTGCTGTTAGGACGATATTATTGGCAGGAACGCTCTACGGTGCCTGCGAACGAAGTTACACCTGCGCTCAAACATGCTCTCGTCGCCACAGAGGATGTCAGATTTTACGAACACGGTGGAATTGATACCCGGAGTCTTTTCCGTGTTTTTATTAAAAGCATTCTCTTGCAAAAAGAATCTTCCGGAGGGGGTAGTACGATAACCCAACAGTTGGCAAAAAATTTATATCCCAGGAAATCATTTGCATTTCTGTCCCTGCCGATCAATAAGATTCGGGAAATAATCATCGCCAAGCGACTTGAAAATGCTTATACCAAAGATGAGATATTGGTATTGTATTTGAATACCGTTCCTTTTGGCGATAACGTATACGGAATAAAAACTGCCGCTGATCGTTTTTTTTCCACGTCAGTGAAATCGCTAACGGCTGATCAGGCCGCAGTGCTGATCGGGATGTTAAAGGCTACGCATACCTATAACCCAAGAGTCTTTCCAGATCGTGCAAAACAACGCCGAAATGTTGTCCTCGCTCAAATGCAGAAATATGATTTTATCACACTGGAGGAAAAGAAATCTTATCAGGAGAAGCCGCTTGGGCTCCGCTACAATAAGATCACGCATAACTCCGGATTGGCTCCTTACTTTCGCGAGTATATAAAAAATGATCTGCTTAAATGGTGCGCCACGCACGAGCGGCCCGATGGCAAACCCTACAACCTTTATACCGATGGGTTGAAAATTTATACAACAATTGACTCAAGGTTACAGCGTTATGCCGAGCAGGCCATGCAATCGCACATGAAAGAATTGCAAAAGAGGTTTGTCAATCAGGTAAGCAAGGAAACACTTACAGCTGTGGTGAAAAGCAATTTTAGAAAATTGCCGCAGTATCAGGCAGTTGAAAAAAAAAGGACTTTCTGAGAAGGAAATTCTCGAAGAAATGAAGAAGCCCGCCTTCCGGAAGATATTTACCTGGGAGGGTGGTAAGGAATTAGAAATAAGCGCCTATGATTCATTGAAACATCATCTCCAATTTCTTCAGGCAGGGCTATTGGCGATTGAGCCTGAAACCGGCGATGTGAAAGCCTGGGTCGGAGGTATTGATCATGAGTTTTTTCAATATGATCATGTACGTGAAAGTACAAAACGACAAATAGGTTCTACTTTTAAACCTATCGTCTATGCTGCAGCATTGGAGCGCGGTGTTGACCCATGCGAATATGTTTCAGGGCGTCAAACATCATATTCCAATATGGAAGACTGGACACCACAAAATTCTTCGACAGATTCTTACGATAAAAAATATTCTATGGAGGGCGGCCTCGCCGGTTCCGTCAACACCGTTTCTGTTAAATTGTTGGAGAAGACTGGTATTGATTACGCGATAGCAACAGCAAATAAAATGGGTATTAAGAGCGACCTGCCCAACGTACCGTCTATTGCATTGGGCTCACCCAATATTTCAATGCTGGAAATGGTGAGCGCTTATGGAGTTTTCGCAAACAATGGACAATATGTTGAACCGGCTTTTGTAACTGCAATAACGGATAATCACGGCCAGGTTTTGGAAAAGTTTGAAGAAGACGCAGAACCTGTGCAAGCGCTGTCGGAGTCGACGGCGGATATGATGATCCATATGTTGAAGCGCGTCGTGAACGAAGGTACGGGTTCAAGCTTACGTGCACGATATGGTCTTACAAATGATATTGCTGGTAAAACGGGAACCACGCAATCTAACACAGACGGTTGGTTCATTGGCATTACGCCACATCTTGTTATCGGAGCCTGGGTAGGAGCAGACGATCCCCGGCTACACTTCCGTACAACGGCGCTCGGACAAGGCTCACGGACTGCGCTTCCGATCGTAGCAAAGTTTTTACAGTATGCAAACAAAGACCAAAGTTTACAAGACGTTACGAAGGCAAGATTTTCTCCGATCGCTCCTGAATTGCTAAGCCGCCTTGATTGCGACCTGGAACGTTCTGATCGGAATTTTTTCCAGCGCATTTTTAATATCAAAAGGAAAGTTAAGGAGCGAAAATTCAAGTCGGGTAATTAAGAATATTTTTTTGTTTCTTTCATCTACAACTGCGTTGAAACATTTTCTACAGGCTCCTTTGAAATGCTGATTTTTGGCCAGCTATGGCATCTTATTTTTAGCACGATTTTTTACAACATATTTCTCTGAATATTTATTTAATCAAAAAAGGAGGAATTATGAAAGCGTATGGAAAAGAGTATGAAGTTGACAACCTGACCGGTAGAAACCATGAAGGACCTAACGCAAATTTGCCCGTCCGGAGATTGACGGCCACTTCCATTATCGGTGATAGAGTGGAAAATTTGGATGGAGAAAATTTAGGAAAGATCGACAATCTGATGATCAACATTAATAGCGGCAGTATCGAGTACGTTGTGTTGGAATCAGGATCATTTTTAGGACTGGGAGGGAAGCTATTTGCTATTCCGTTTGGTCAGCTTATATCTAAATGCGGATAAAGAATGCTTTATTCTGAATCGAGAAAAAGAATATTTTGAAAGTGTCCCCGGATTTGACAAAAATCACTGGCCCGACACCAATGATCATTCTTATTTCAACGATGTGGATAACTACTGGAATACGTCCTCAACGGGAACTCCGTATCTCTAGTATATCTCTGATTATTGTAAATGTTCAAAGCCTTACCACCCGGCAATCTAAATGCTGGGTGGTAAGGTTTTGAATTAAATCGCTTCAAAAACGGAAAGGCAAATGCACTTTTGTTTTTGCTTTTGTATTTTCGATGAATGAAATCTAAACCATCCCACGTCTTAGTATCAGAAAGCATCGGCAAAGTGTCCCTGCTTACATTGATGCCGAAAGAAACGAAATCAATAATAGTTTTGGCGCATGGAGCAGGCGCAGGAATGACCCATACTTTTATGGAAAACCTGGCCGTCGGGTTGGCGGAACTTTCCATAGGCACGGTTCGGTATAATTTTCCTTATATGGAAAAGCGGTCCAAAAGGCCTGATGTTCCGGCCGTTGCGGAGAAAACAGTTGGTGCCGTTCTGGCAAATACTCAGGAAGTTTTTTCTGGAATACCCATATTTTTAGGAGGTAAATCCTTTGGAGGCCGAATGTCCTCGCAGTTTGTTGCCAAAAAAAATCCTTCAGGTGTTAATGGAATTATATTTTACGGATTTCCGCTGCATGCTCCCGGAAAACCTGGTAGTCGAGCGTGCAGCACATCTTAAATCCATAAATATTCCCATGCTTTTCCTGCAGGGAACAAATGATGCCCTTGCGAGTCTTCCTTTGATAGAAAAAGTTTGTGAAGAGCTTCCATCCGCAACATTGGTGAAATTTGAAGGGGCCGATCATTCCTTTAAAATAAAAAAAGCGGATGCTCTGAATGATTTGGTTTTGAACACCTCGAAATGGATGGAAAAACATAGTTAAGTGGCAAAAGGAGCATTTTGCGGACTTTTTTAAAGTGTGTCCGATGCACAATCCAAACTTAGATTTATTGTCTTATATTTGCGGATTATTTTTAATATCAATTTATAATGAAAGAAGGAACAGTAAAATTCTTTAATGAATCAAAAGGATTCGGTTTTATTAAGGAAACGGCAACAGGCCAAGAGTATTTTGTGCACATTTCAGGACTCCTTGTGGATCAAATCCATGAGAACGATGCAGTGACTTTTGAACTCAAGGAAGGAAAAAAAGGATTGAATGCAGTTAACGTGCGTTTAGCAAACTGATAAGTCATCAATGCCAAAAAGAAAAGCCAAGCATTTTGCTTGGCTTTTTTGTTTCTCATAAGGTTGGATTTTTTGTCGTCGTGGGTAGTTCGTTTGAGGAATTTTCGCCTCAGCCGTTAAAAAAAAAGCCATTTAAGTTCACAAAATAGATAAACTTAAATGGTATCTTCATTTCCCTTCTTTTGGCGTAATTTTTATGCTATTAAAAAATAAATCCATATCACCTTTATGAAAAAAATTCTTGTCCCTACTGATCTTTCTGTTATTGCTGAACGAGGTCTCACTTTGGCAATTGAAATTGCGGAGCGATCTGAAGCTGAAATAAGTCTTGTGAACTTTACCCGTCATCCTTTTGGAAAAACATTTACAGCCATGGGAGAAGTCAGCAGCAAAATTGATAAGGAAGGAGAATTATTTAATCTCCAGATGCTCCATTTGAATAAGGAAAAGTTAGACGCCTTAGGGAAAAAATACAGTCAGTATGGAGTTGACATACAGACTGCCATAGTCGACGAAGAATTCAAAGAGGGAATCGATGAATACCTGCAACGCGAAAACATTGACTTGGTGGTCATGGGCACTTCGGGAGAAGAGAACGCAGCGGAAGCGTTCACTGGTAATCATACTGAGCAAGTGATTAAGATTTCCAAGTGTCCAGTGCTTTCTGTGCGGGACGGATTCCAGGTAAAAGATTTTAATAAGATCGTCTTGGCTGTTAACGTCATCAAAGATAATGCGCACGTACATGAAGCGTTAGATACACTAGCCGACCTAGCAGCTTGCTTTGATGCCCATATCTATTTGGTGCATGTTCGCGATAAAGCCACCGATTATTCTAACATCAATCTCAAAGCAGTTTTTTACGGATATGGCGGAAGACGCGGGGCTGCGGAATTATTCCGTAACCATTTATGAGGCTGATGACCAGGCCAACGGTGTAATTCAATTTGCACGTGAAGTAAAGGCTGGGCTCATCGCCGTTATAAAAAATAGCACCGATGGAATTTTCCGGATTTTCTCTAATCACTTCTCAGACCGGTTGGTCAAGGAAGTTGGACGTCCGGTGTTTACATTCAATTTGCAAAATGCCTGAAACGTGTTTAGGTGTTTAGGTGTTTAGGTGTTTAAGTTGGCCTAGGATACGGGTTGTTTCTGAATTGCTTGAAATAATTCTTTCTCGTTGGTTAGGTCCAGGCGTAATGGCGTGATCGAAACGAAACCTTGATCCACGGCCCAGCGATCTGTTCCCTCTTCGGCCGGCTCCAAGGGGCACCACGGTAAACCAGTAATGCTTACGGCCCAAAGGATCGGTGCCAGGAACTACTTTCCCATCGTATTGTCGTACCGATTGTCGCGTCCACCGTATGCCTACTGGTTTTTTTGGAAAATTAACATTGATGAGCTTTAAGTCAGGATTTTCCAACAGAAGGGCTAACGTTTTTTCCACGAAAGGTTCAAGTGCTTTAAAGTCCGGCTCCGACTTTCCGGCCGGCGTGCTCAGCGCGATTCCTCTCATACCCAAAAGAACAGCCTGCTTTGCGCCGGCAAGCGTTCCAGAATGCCACATGGAATTTCCAAGATTAGCGCCCATGTTAATGCCTGAGAGCACGACATCGGTATGTGAAAGATGCGAGCCCAATGCAACACAATCGGCAGGTGTTCCATTCACACGATATGCTTCAATGCCTTCAAAGTTTATTGGAGACTTCTTATAGAAGAGTGGACGGGAAGCTGTTATTGCATGTCCCATGGAGGATTGTTCAACATCAGGTGCAACGACCCTGACTTCGCCAAAACGCGTTGCAATTTTTGCAAGCGCTGCGATGCCTGGACTGTAAATGCCATCATCGTTTGTTACTAGTATTTTCATACCTCGCTCAGGTACATTTTCATGCCATTAAAAATATCTGGGCATGTAATTGCTAACTTGAAGTAAAAAATCAGATTCATGAAAGTTGCAAAGGTTTTACATAACCCAAATGCAGGGGATGGGGATAATTCTGATAGGGATTTAATCGCAGCCCTGGAGGCGGAAGGCTACAGGTGTAGCTATTTATCCACAAAAGAGAAGGGATGGGAGAAAAAAGATTGGGACAAGATTGAATCCGAAGATATCGATTTTGTTGTTGTCGCCGGTGGAGATGGTACCGTCCGGAAACTCGCGGGCGAGCTATTAGAACGAAAACTTATTGAGAAAAAGTTGCCCATTGCGCTTTTACCTTTTGGAACGGCCAATAACATCGCGAGGACGCTTGGTATTGCAGGAGGAGCAGAGGAAATAATCAAAAGCTGGAAGCAACATGAGTTAAAAAAATATGACGTTGGACGAATTGAAGGCATAAAGAAGAATAAATTCTTTATTGAGAGCTATGGCTATGGAGTTTTTCCAAGGCTGATGAAGGAAATGAGGAAGCTGGATAAAAGTTTATTCGAAAATCCTGAGCAAAAAATTAAGACGGCATTGCAGATTCTTTATGACATTATTTTAAACTATAAAACCAAGCTCTGTAAGCTGAACGTCGATGGCGAGGATTATACCGGTAAGTTTCTTTTAGTGGAAATTATGAATACCAGTTCAATTGGGCCCAACCTGCACCTGGCGCCGTTTGCCGATCCCGGAGACGAAATATTTGAGGTCGTGTTAATCGCCGAAAGCCAACGCGACGAATTTGCAAAATATGTGAAGGGCAAATTGGCGGGAAAGAAAGAGGATCCATTTTTTACGGTGCTCAAAGCCAAGAAACTTCAAATTTATTGGGAAGGCACCGCTCTTCACGTTGATGATGAGCATATTGTATTGGATGAAGCAGCTGATGTAAAAATTCAAATCCAACCCGGATTGCTGGAATTTTTAGTGGCAGCCCGTGAAAAATCTTAAAATCTAAATTCATCATCAACTCGAGCGTGCCGAGCTATGAAAAGTTTGGCATGTTGATAATTATTGCCAGATCGCAAGCTTTTTTAGTGTGGAAAAAATTACCCACTTGCTGTTTTAGCCTGTTAAGGATCAGATGTTTCTTATGTTTTGGGGTGGCAAGGAAATTGACTTTCTGATAAACAGAATTTCATTTTTTTAACCCCCTGATATATGATAGCTAGAGATGGAAGTCGCACAAGTTTGTGGCAGGATACTGTTAATTCCTATGCTAGCCCTTTCGAATAAATTTGCTAACACTGTCTTTGATGTCGCCATTGTAGGCGGTGGTATAACCGGGATTACACTAGGACTTGAATTGCAGAAAGCCGGTAAAAAATGCATTGTGCTGGAAGCAAAAAATTTATGTTTTGGAACCACTGGCGGTACAACAGCCCATATTAATACCTTACTGGATAACCCTTACCATGCTATTATCAAAGACTTCGGTAAAGAAGGCGCCCAGACCGTGGCGCGTGCGGCAACAGAGGCCATCGCTTTAATAGAGGGCAACGTTCGTGAATACAATATTGACTGTGGTTTTGAACGAGCTTCGGCATACTTGTTTGCTCAGGATGAAAAACAAACAAAAGAGTTAGAGGATATTTATAACGCCTGCCAGGAGATAGGAGTGGAGTCAAAGTTTGGCAACGGTATCCCTATACCTATCAATTTCCGAAAAGTGCTCGAGATTCCAGGACAAGGAAAATTTCATCCTGTAAGGTATGTTCATTCGTTGGCAAGGGCATTTGAGGATTTGGGAGGGATAATTGTCGAACAATGCCGTGTGACAAATATAGAGGAGGCGGAAGTTGTTTCTGTTGAAACCTCTATCGATAATTTGAAAGCCAAAACTGTAGTCTATGCAACGCACATTCCGCCCGGTATTAACTTGCTTCACCTCAGGTGCCCAGCCTACCGAAGTTATGCGATGTCGGTGAAACTTCAGCGACCAAAAATATCCGGAAGGCTTGACGTATGATATGTATGATCCATATCATTACTATCGTACACAAATCATTGATGGAGAAAATTATCTGATCGTGGGTGGTGAGGATCACAAAACAGGGGAGACTACCAATACAAATAAATCATTTTTACAACTGGAAAGTCACATTCGAAGTCATTTCGACATCGCGGAAATTTCTCATCGCTGGTCTTCTCAATATTATCAGCCTGTAGATGGGTTGCCTTATATTGGCAAATTACCGGGAGCGCGAGAAAATATTTTAGTGGCGACAGGCTATGGCGGTAACGGCATCACTTACAGCCATGTCGCGGCAATGGAGTTAACGAATATTATTCTGACAGGTGAAAGCAAGTATAATTCACTGTTCAGTCCAGGAAGAATTAAGCCGGTAGCAGGCTTTGCTGAATTTGTGAAGCACAACACCGATGTCGTATCACAATTTGTTGGGAAATGGTTTGCAACGGAGAGGCTAGAAGAGTTTTCGTCGCTCGCGCCTGATGAAGGCAGGGTAGTGAAACTCAACAACGAAACAATGGCGCTTTACAAGGATGAGCATGGATCGCTGCACGCAGTAAATCCCACCTGTACACATATGAAATGTTCAGTTGCGTGGAATGCCGCCGAAAAGTCCTGGGATTGTCCTTGCCATGGGGCGCGTTATTCTATAGAAGGAGATGTATTAAATGGACCTGCCGATGCAAATCTGGAAGTAATAGAGTTAAGGTCACTATTGGAAAAAGAAGACTGATGTTTCAAAAGTTGGTCTAGGTTGTTTAAAATATTATTGACATAAAATACCTGAACCTTCATGGGGTCGCTCTTTTCTGCTTTGATCTTTTTAACCTCTAATAGTTTTTGTTGAAAGGAAATAGCATAGTAGGCAAACAACTCATCAATGGAATATTCCGGAACAGGCGCAGCATATCCTGTGACTGCTATTCCCCAATCGCATGAAAATAGGTTGCGTCACTCCATACGCCATTTCGATGGCAATTTTATCAGATACACAATTGCAACCTTCTGCGTGGATGGGTTCAATTTTTAAATGCCGCGACTTTTGTCCCAGGTTATAGGCTGTAATGCCGCCTTGAAAAAATTGAGATGCATTTTCTGCTGATGCCAATGCGACCTGCAAATGGCCGGCCGTGACACTTTCAGCCACGGCGATCGTTTGCCGCCTTTGCAAAAGAATTTTCTTTATAGATTGGATCACTTGCTCATCATACATAGACATTTCCGTTTTGGTCTTGCACTTAAGGTACAATTTCTATACCTGTACCGTTAATTTTCTTTCTGTGCCAGACGTCTCGCAATCGTTGCCACAACTTCTCACTTTATCGTGCGATGCGTAGTTTCTCTACAGAAACCTTGCAAAACAGCTTTGAGATCAATGAATTATTTAATGGTACAGTTTTTTCTTATGCGCTTACCGCATATGAAGGAAAGTCTACATACCCAAATCTCAAATAGTATGATTCGACATATTCTTTTGATCGTCATCGTAATCAGCGCTTTTCTGTTAACCAGCGCAGACTACAAAAGTGCTGAGTGTACCGTCTGCAAAGAAATTTTGCAGAGGTTATTCTGTTATCGAAGCTGATAAGGGAATCGATTGCCACGGTGATACAATTAAACTAGTCAAGGTGCACGGTTTTTTCGAACGCGAGTTAAAAGAACCTACTTAGCTAATTTCATCGGTATCCCTTCTTCTTTTAAGCAAGCCAATTCCGGCCCCGAAGAAAATTAATCCTAAGATGGCCAGTGCCCACGGACTTAGTGCCACGAGGTCTTTTCCAAAAATGCCCAACACGCCGAGAATTAATCCTACGAAACCTATCAGTGCCAAAATCAATGCAAATACTTTTATCATAAAGAATTGTTTAATGCATAGAAGTCAAATCACGTGCCTTATACAAGGCGCGCAAATTTCACAGCATTAAAAATGATCGGGAAGGACGTGTGGATAAATTGCCGGGTATTCCTGGTGCTATTATTCCCCAATGGAGCGTTCACCGTAATTCCTTAATACAGCACGCGGAATTTGATGGTGTGCTCAATGGCTTTAAGCTTGGCAATTAAATCCTTATCGTACTGCTTATTGATATCGGTAATCACATAACCAATGGAATCATTGGTCTTCAGATATTGTCCTACGATGTTGATTCCGTTTTCAGCCAGTACTTGATTGATCCTTGCTAAAATTCCAGGGACATTATTATGAATGTGAATCAACCGATGAGCATTTTCCAATATGGGTAACGTGATGTTAGGAAAACTTACACTGTTGGATGTACTTCCGGTGTTGATGTAATCCATGATCTTTCCAGGTACATAATTTCCAATGTTCTCCTGTGCTTCAGAAGTACTTCCACCAATGTGAGGGGTGAGGATCGTATTGGGGAGATCGCGCAGTTCAGACATGAATTCTTCATCATTACTCACGGGCTCATGTGGATACACATCAATGGCGCAACCGGCCACTCGTCCGCTGAGAATATTTTCGCGTAAGGCCTGTATGTCTACAATATGACCTCGGCTGAGATTAATAAAGATCACACCCTTTTTCATCAGCGCAAACTCGCGGGCCGCCAATGAGATTGGCGTTCGATTCACGGCCATCTACGTGCAAAGAAATGACATCGGCTTGTTCTAAAACTTCCTTCATCGACTTACATTTCACTGCGTTTCCCAGCGAAAGTCTTTCTTCGACGTCGTAGTATAATACTTTCATTCCAAGGGATTCAGCAATGACGGAAAGTTGCGTACCGATATTGCCATATCCGATCAGGCCAAGTTTTTTACCCCTGACTTCGAAACTACCTTTTGCAGATTTATCCCATACCCCGCGGTGCATTTTAACAGATTTATCCACAATGTTGCGCATCAGCATAATCATTTCTGCGATGGCAAGCTCTACAACGGAACGGGTATTGCTGAATGGAGCATTAAATACTGCGATACCCTTCTTGGTGGCAGTTTTTAAATCGATCTGGTTGGTACCGATGCAAAAAGCGCCGATCGCCATTAAACGGTTCGCATTCTCCAATACTTTTGCTGTCACTTGGGTCTTCGAACGAATTCCCAAAACAGAAACATTTTTTATACGTTCACATAGTTCTTCTTCCGTCAATGCAGCGTGATGCGTCTCGACGTTAAAACCCTCTGCTTTTAATAATGCAACCGCTACGGGGTGCACATTTTCCAGAAGCAAAACATTGATCCTGTTTTTAGGATATGATATCACTGTGTTCAATTTGTTTAAATATAAAAATTCGTCCAGGCTGGGCGCGATATGATCTGCCTTGCTCTTTACACTTTCGCGTTCTACATTCTCGGTAAAAGCAAAGAACTTATTGGCCAGGCCAGCGTGTTTGATTTCATAATCCGTGTAGCCATCACCAATAACGTAAATATCTCCAGGCAGGTTTAGCTTCTTGAGTAGCTCCACTTTACCGCCATTGGCAGACAACGGATTTTCCTGATCAAAACCTACAACCCTTCCGTTATCGTCAAACTCAAATTCATTGGCCATGATGTTTTCCGGCTTAACACCAAATTCGGTTACGATCGGCTCAATGAATTCTTTAAATCCGTTGGAGATAATATAAATATTATCAGCGTGTTGCTGGAAGAATTCTTTATTTCGTTTAAACGATTCAGAAACGCTTCCCTTGAGTTTTGTGATCAGAAAAGGCAGGTGCTTTTTACTGGGAGCCAAAAGATTTAGCCTGCGTTCCAACGATTCCCGAAAGGAGATCGATCCGTCCATTCCCTGATTCGTGATTTGAACGATTTGAGCTTTACGGGCTTCTCTCTCCGGATGATCGCTCAGGGAAATGTCGGCTAGTACATCAAAGGCTTCAACTTTAGTAAAAGTGCTGTCGAAATCGATTACAAAGTACTTATTGGGTTTCATGTTCGGATAATGAAACGCAAATGTAATGGATTTATGAATTCAGATTAAGGACTGGTTGTTTTTGTTGTTTGCTTAACAATTGATCGCCATTGGACGTGATTATGGGTGAAAATTATTTCCTTGAATGTAAGGCAATTAAGTTTCCTTCCGTGTCGGTAAATCTGGCAAAGTACCCATGCTCAGGTGCAATAAAGGTTTTAGGGATCACCACTTTTCCGCCCGCCTTTTCCACGCGCTCCAAAACGACATTGAGATCACTTCCACCGTTGAGGTAGATCAACGCGCCCTGTTGAGAAGGGGAGTAACCAGCACCGAAACAAATGGCACCACCCACACGGCCAACCTGCTGTTCATAAAGAAAGAAACCCATGTGGACGGGGCCCACCATCGTGTCTGGCATCTGGTAGTCATAAATAGTGGAGTAAAATTTTTTCGCGCGTTCAAAATCCGTTACCGGTATTTCAAACCAGGTGATTGCGTTGTCTAGCATTTCCATAAGACAAAAGTTTATCGCATGGAAGATCGAAATTTCCTTGCTAAAAAAGAAAGCCCATCAAAGGGCTTTCAAATTTGGTGGTCCAACCTGAGAGGAACGGTCAGTAAATCTTTACCGTATTTTTTGTTCCTTTTTAATCAAAATTTAGGCGGTGAGAAATTCGGAAATCTTTTGCAACCTTTAGAAGAAACGAATTAAACAGTTTGAGTTTTAGTGGAGCCTTTTCAGTTCCATGACAAGTGTAACTTAAGGACCGCTCACCTTCGTTAAATACTCTGATTAAGCGCGTATTGAGCGTTAAGCACGACAAAAAAACTGTTATTTTTAATATTGGAAATTCTTCTGCATGCTGGAAGTCCTCTACCATTATTTTGAACGTAGTTTTCCGTTGACGGAAACCGATAAGGCTCTTATCAAGTCCGTTGTGTCTTCACGAAAAATTAAAAAAGGTGAATTTTTGGTAAGAGCAGGCGAGGTGGCAAAGTTTGGCGCGTTTGTTACGAAGGGATTTTTACGCAGCTACGTAATCGACAATAAAGGCAAGGAACACATTATGCAATTCGCTCCGGAAAACTGGTGGATCAGTGATAAAACCGGAATGTCTGAGGGGACTCCTGCAACTTTTTTTATCGATGCAATAGAAGATTCAGAATTAATTCTGATGGACCTTGCAGGTCACCTTACCCTGTTGGAAAAATTGCCCGGTTATTCAGATTCTTTCAGGGCAGGAATACAACGTCGCGCCGTTGCAAAGGATCACCGGATTATATCTTCGCTAACAGCTTCGGCAGAAGAACGTTATGCTGATTTCCTCGAAACCTATCCGAACATTGCGCAGCGTGTACCTCAACATATGCTTGCATCTTATCTCGGTGTTACTCCTGAAACCGTCAGCAGGATCCGAAAACAAGCCTCTCTGAAGAAATAATTTTTTCGTTCTTGATCTACATCAATGTGTACCCTATCGGGTGGGGATAGTTTTGCCTCATCAAAAACAACATCAACACGTATGAAAATCAAGAAAGAAAAACTGAAATGGATTCCATCCATCCTCGTGGCCATGGTCATTTCTTTTGGAGCAACTATGAAACTTGCCGCCGCGCCACAGCTCGTAGAAATTTATTCCAAGATTGGTCTGCTGCCCTACATGAAATTACTGGGAGCGTCTGAATTGCTGCTGACCGGACTATTTCTTGTACCCTCGTTCGATGAAAATTGGTTTGCTCTTCCTTACTGGATATTTCGGAGGTGCTATGGCTGTTGAACTTTCCCATGGTTCAATTTTCATTTTCCCGGCAGCTATCCTCTCAGTTGTATGGATTGGCGCGTACCTGCGGAATCCTGCACTCTTTTTAACCGAACAAAAAACATTGAGCAATCCATTAGCCAAGTAATCATCCAAGACAACACTTTATGAAAATCACCATAGAAGAACTGATCGGTTCAAGAAAAAATTGGTTTAAGAATTGGTTTGACACGGAGTTCTATCACAAGCTTTATGCGCATCGGAATGAAAAAGAAGCTGAGGAACTTGTGAGCGAAATAATTCAGGAACTGCAACCTCAGCGCGGCGCGTCGATGCTTGACTTGGGTTGTGGCAATGGCCGGCACGCAAAATATTTAGCGGCGCAAGGGTTCCATGTGACAGGTCTGGACCTGGCTTTCTCTAGTATTCAGCAGGCCAGGAAATGGGAAACCGAAACGCTTCGATTTTACAGGCATGACATGCGGGAACCGTTTGGAGAAAACTGCTTTGATTATGTATTTAATTTCTTCACAAGCTTTGGCTATTTCAGTGCCGAAGAAAATGATCGCGTGATGCAGAATATGGTAAATTCTGTTAGAGGAAATGGGTACGTGATGATTGATTACATGAATGTCACCCATTGTGTCAATGGCTTAGTTCCGGAAGAGGAAAAAGAAATTGATGGGATCGTTTATAGGATCAACCGGTGGGCAGATGAAAAATACATTTATAAGCGAATTGAGATCGATAATGTTCAGGCAAATGGTCCTTTTATCTACACGGAAAAAGTGATGAAGCTTAACAAAAAAGATTTCAACGAGATGTTTGAAAAAAATGGCTTGCAACCTGTCAAAGTTTATGGTGATTATAAATTGAATGAATATCAAGTCTGGAAACATCTCCAAGACTTATTCTGCTAGCGCAAAAAATGGGGCAAGGTGGAACTCGTCTGAATGTGAAAAAGAAAATGCGCTAGTACCACACTCTAACATCGAATGCCACTAAATTGCCACGAAGACTCAAAGTTGCAGGAGACACTAAAGACGCCAAGTTACTGAGTCCTTTGTGATAACCTGTCGTGCATTAGTGTCTTTGTGTCGGAGTCTTTGTGGCAATCATGTGCCTTAAAGTTATGACGCTGAATGCGATCGATCTGAAGAACCGCGACTGTGGATATAACAAGGAAAACGTGCTAACGGTCCGGGTGGAGAACGAAGCGCAGTACCGCCAGATGTACAAAGCTGCGATGGAGCAGCCCACCGTAATTGAGGTAACAGGAGCAAAAACCCATGTGGGTTCTTATAGCCATGAGCGAGATGTACAGGTAAAAGATGCTCGAACTTCCGCCATTGTCTTTGATGTTACGCAAAATTACATCAAGACTATGGGAATCAAGTTGCACTCCGGGAAAATGCTCGATTCACGCGATGCTGTCGTGGTGAACCAGAAGTTTGCTCGTGTTTTTGCCTGGGATGAGAGCGTTGGACAGACGGTGACCATCGACAGTGTTTCTTATAGTGTAGTCGGCATTGTGGAAGACTTCCATCACGATGACTTCGGTCGTGGTATCGACCCGGTGATCTTCAGGTTGGGAAAGAACCGGAGTTCACCCGCTTGGTAATGCGGACCGAAGCGGACTAAGGATCTTTGTGAAACCTTCGTGTCTTTGAGCAATTTTTGTGTCTTGAGTTATAGGAGTGGGGCAAGGAGCCTGCAAACGGAATCGAGTAAGCGATTGTAAAATGAACGTTTAGACCATCTCGAAAGCATAATTTCTTCACTGTCCTTCAGATCGTTTATGAAAGATTCGTCAACCTCGCCGCACAACTTCTCGTCGTAAATCAGTGCGGCGATTTCAAAATTGATATAGAAGCTCCGTGTATCCATGTTTGCTGTTCCAATAATGGCCAACTGGTTGTCAAAGGTCATGGTTTTCGCGTGCGCAAAACCTTTGTTATAAAAATAAATCTTGATACCGCTCTGAAGCAAAGGTGTTATGTAAGATAAAGAGGCGTGCTTTACCACGTGGGAATCAGACTTCCCAGGCAGAATCATTTTAACTTCTACTCCATTGCTGACAGCAATTTGCAGGGCTGTGATGATCTGATCCGTAGGGATAAAGTACGGTGTAACAATCCAAATTTTTTGCCTGGCCTGGTTGATCGCGGCAAGAATTGCTTCCATGCAATAGGGCCGGGGAGAATCGGGGCCGCTTGCCACCAGGGTAGCCGTTGCATTTCCCTGAAGTTCAAAGTGATTTCCAAAATAAGGCCGCTCAAACGGAAATTTCTTTTTAGATGTAAAATGCCAGCTCAAAAGGAACTGGATTTGTAATTGATTGACCAGGGGACCTTCGACCTTAATGTGCGTGTCTCTCCAATACAACTTATGTTTACCATTATTCAAATAACGCTCGTCTATATTGATGCCTCCTTCGAATCCGATTCGCCCGTCGATCACGATAATTTTACGATGGTTTCTGAAGTTCGCCTGAGCAAGAAATGGAAAAGCTACTGGCATAAAACGATGCACGGTAACGCCGGCCTTACGCAGCCTCCTGACCATTTTTCTATTTTTTGTGGATCCGAAATCATCTATTATTAATCTTACTTCAACACCTTCCTTTACCTTTCGGATCAAGACATCGACTATTTTTTTTCCTACGTCATCGTAGCAAAAAATATAATACTCCATGTGAATGTGATGTCTTGCCTGCTCTAGGGCATTTAGAACCTCCGGAAATTTTGCTTCACCATTTAAAAGGAGTTTTATAGAATTATTTACCGTGAGAAAACCCTGATGTTGATTGAATATCAATCGTGCCGGCACGATCAGATCACCGAACTTTTTTTCAGTTTGTTCAACTCGTTTTTCAAATTCACGGTGATGGTCGGTCCAAAAGCTTTCCATCACAGGGCTGTCTACTGCGCCCTTCAAACTAAATAGCCTTTGCTTTCGATAGTCGCGTCCAAAAAAATAATAGACTACTAATCCTAGTACAGGTACGAGTGCAAGAAGCATGATGTAGGCAATTGATTTTGTAGGATTCTTGTTTTCTAACAAAATCATTAGAATGACGCCGACGTAAGCCAGGATGAAAGGAACTACCCAATACCATTGGTGTGAAATGCGAAGTGCTAAATCCCAGAGTGTCACAGGTCCGTTATCCGTTAATCGTTATCCGTTATCATGTAAAGCCCGATCCTCACTGTAAACTAATCAATCAATGGTAATAATGTTATGATCATGGATGATTTTTCGTGTGAAAAATTGAACAGACGAATCTCCTAGTTCAAGTTTAGCATCAGCATTGTGGTCTAACTAATAACGGATAACTGATAACGGCTAACGCATCATCAATTAAACACATTCACGGTGAGGGTTGTGCCTGATTTCACCGTAAACTTCTTAAATGCAGTGTACTTGCTGCCGGTGGTTTGTTTGACGCGAAAAACAATTTTGATACTGCCCGGGCAAAAGATTTAAGGTGAATTGATTCTTAAGGTCATTCAAATTACACACCCAGACTTGAGTACCATCAGGCTTGATTTCATACAAACTTCCGTAGCCTGTCGAGATGGTATTAAAATTTACAATACCTGGTGCCGGTAGTAAAACAGTTTCCGTTTTATTCGGCGGTATTTCAATATTGAAAACGCGACGTGGAAGCGTGAGGGTCTCCACTTCATAGTTACCGGTCAGGTAGCGGACTGTCTCATTGCTTCTTTGGGTATGGATAAGTTCAGATTTACCTTTTTCCCGTACCAGTGCCTGAAGGTTATTATCACGCCTTCCGTCCTGCGTCACCACTAAATTTCCCTGTGGGGCGCGTATCGACAACACATTGTGCTTTCCTATCAGTAATGCGATGTTGTTTTTAATGACAGGTGGAATTGTGTTTACAACGAGATCGTAGTCAACAACCGGATCAATTTGAACGGTGTCCGGCCTTCCTTGCCGATCACGATAGTGAACAAAGTCATACATCGGTATTCCCGTGAGGGAATTTAAAAAACTGACGTTCACATTGGTTTCTGTTGGTTGATTGTTTGCATCGAGGATCTCTACGCTTACAGTAGTTTTCGCAAAGCTGGTTTCAATAGCTTCGTTAAGAACATCATTAAATTTTCCAGGAGTATCGGCGTCGATATACCTTCCGGCGCATTCCAATGATTTCTCTGTCTGCAGTCCTAAACCAATAATGTAGGGACGAAGAAATACACCCTTTTTTTGCATGGCCGTGGACATAGCACAGAGGTCACCTCCGCACGACTCAATTCCATCTGTGATGAGAATAACAATGTTTCGATATCCGGCACTGGTAGGAAAGTCATTTGCCGCCTGCTCCAACGAATAGGTAATAGGCGTGACTCCTTTAGGTTTTATTTCATTAAGCTTTTGAATGATCAACGTGTGACTTCTCGGCTTGAAAGGAACCTCAAGCCAGGTGTCTTTGCAGTTTTTTATTTCCTGCGGTGACCGATGACCATATACGCGCAGTGCCAAGTTCAAGCTTGTTGTTTTGTCCCAGGGAATCAACAAGTTTTATAAGAATCGATTTGGCTACACTCCAACGGGTTTGGTTGGGACGTTCCCATTGTTCCAGCATACTACCAGAAGCATCTAACAGAAATAATATCCGTGTTTTCTCTGGGAGTTTTTGTTGAACTTTCGTCTGGCCGAAGGCCGTTGTGAAAAGGAATAACGAAAAGACAATAAAGACGCTTTTTGCAAATCGTATTGATGAAAAGTTCATTCACCAATTTAACGTTATTGTGTGAAGTTTCTTGTTTCTTGTTTCAAGTTTCTAGTTAGTTGCATAGCTTTCGAACGTTTCGTAGCTTCAAAGTTGAAGAATGCGCCTTAAAGTTTCCTGCACGTCTTATAGATAAACGCTCAACTTCAAACTACGAAACTTCGAAACTCGAAACTAACCCAGAATCTGCTCTTGCATGATCCTTTGTGTCAACCTTTTGGATGATCTCGTCAATAACGCCTTTTTCATTAATCAAAAAGGTCACTCGCGCTGTGCCCATATATTTTCTGCCGTACATGGATTTTTCAACCCAGGTTCCATACGCATCGTGCATGATTTTATCAGGATCAGATAACAGGTGGAATGGTAATTTTTCTTTGGCGATAAATTTTTGATGAGACTTTTCTGAGTCGGTGCTGACTCCCAGTACTTCGTATCCTTGCTTTTGCAAGGTTTTGTAATTATCCCGAAGGTTACAGGATTCTGCGGTACAACCTGGAGTCATGTCCTTTGGATAAAAGTAAAGCACAACTTTTTTGCCTTTAAAGTCCTTCAGCCGTACTTCATTTCCATTCTCGTCTTTTACGGAGAAGTCGGGTGCTTTATCGCCAGGCTTTAATGCCATGTTAGGGTATTTTTTGTTTAAAAGTACTCTTATTTCCGGCATTGTCGGTCACCGTTAGCTCAAATAGGCCCCTCATGGGTACACTTTTATTCAAGCTTTCCGTCCAGATAACTCCATTCTTGTTATCATAGTGCATCAACACCCACTCTCCATTCACAGTCGCCTCATAAACGGAAATTCCCGAGAGATTATCCTTTATCTTAAATCGCGCGGATGTGCTGTTGACAAAAACTGGCTTAATGGTAGGAGCTATGGAATCCTGAAGCACCATAAAATCACCAAACTCACGTGTATTAAAGTTGATACGGTCATTAACCCAGTCTCCACCCAAATAAGTATTTCCTTTTCCGTTAACACGATATACCGCCATATTGGGTTGCTTAGGATAGCTCGTACGTGGCTTCAGGGAAACTGAAATAGTTTTGTTTAGTGGTACCGCTTTATTTCCGATCGTATAGATCTCATATCCTGCCGGCGTTAATGTATAATTAGTGTTTAAGTATACCGTATCATAGATAGCGTCTTGCGAAAACGTAATATCCATCAGGTTTCCATAAAATTTATATTCCGTGCCTGAAGGAACGGTTGCATTTATTTTAGGAAGAAATGACTTTTCACAAACAACGATGGAATCGGGAATGGTTTTTCGGAGATCGATTAAATAGACAGCTTGATTTTGATTGAAATAGTTGGGTTCCACTTCTCTGGACATTCCATCTAGGAAGATTCTGGCTTTGTTACCCGATAACATCGCGCAAGGTTTCGTGGTGACGATCATGGTATTTTCCATGATATCTGAAGTAATTTCTTCACTCATCATTTCGAGCGACGGTACCTCTTTGGCTAGCGCATCAGGATGCAGGCGAAACGAGACATTGCTGGCGTTTCCATCGCTATCTTTCATTATTATTTCAATGGAAGATTCTTTCCGGGGATTCACTTTTACTTTACCTGTGCCAGGGGATTGATCATAAAACTTCAAATTGTTTCCATCATCAATGTAAAGTTTATAGAACCGCGTACCCTTGTTTCGCATGGTCTTAAAATCCATCAGCGTATAAATTGCCCTCGTTTCAGCAATGTTTACTTTGTCGATTGCTTGTTTAAATATCAGCTGACTGTCAACCTTAACTTCAATATGATTTACGCCGCCGAAAAATTGGCTCTTGTAGGCGAGCTTGTCTTTTGCAACGATTTCAATTCCGATATTACCCGTGGCAAATATTGGATTAGCGATCACAAAGTTGTTACCAACCCGTTGAGCGTAGAACTCAAATCTTCCAAAACGGTCGTTGATCCTTGAATTAATATCCATTGTGCGAAGCGCAATCTTTTCAGCAGCGGGAGGATACTTATCAACGAGTTCGGTGAAGCCGGCAACCTTGATTGGATCCAATGCATTATTTTCAGAATCCCGGATGTCGTAATGTAAATGGGGTCCACCGGAGGAACCTGAATTTCCTGATAGTCCAATGGTATCACCGCGCATAATGGTGAACTCATCCGGGTTAAAATACAGGTCTATTTCACCTGATTTCAAACGATATTGTTCTTGCAAGATATGCTTTGCGACAGGTCCTTTAAATTTGTCAAGATGTGCGTATAGGGTAGTGTTTCCATCAGGATGCGTGATATAAATGACATTTCCATAACCCACACCACTTGAAGTAATGCGCGAAATGTATCCGCTCTTTGATGCCCGCACAGGCATACCGATCATGTTGTTCGTGCGTATATCGATACCGGAATGGAAATGCGTCGTTCGCAATTCTCCCATCGTTCCGGCCAAAGAACCAGGTTGCCCAGGATAGATCGGGTAAAGATAGGTTTCGTCGGCGGGGAACTTCTCTTCAGGTTTGCTGAATTGAGCCTGCGCCAATGAAGGGGTGATCGTAAAAAATAATAGTACGACCTTACTTAACTTCAAATTCCAATAGTTTTTCATTCTCAACACTTGCTGATAAGACGTCACCAACCTTGATCGGGCCAACACCTTTTGGTGTCCCCGTAAAAATCAAATCACCGGTGCGCAGCGTAAAAAATTTTGATAAGTACGAAATTATATAATCAAAACTAAAAAGCATAAAACTTGTGTTGCCTTGTTGTTTTAATTCTTCATTAATTTTTAAACTGAAATTGATATTCTTCAAATCTTTGAAGTCACCAATAGGAATAAACTTGTCGGAAACAGGTGCCGACCCGTTGAATCCTTTTGCAATATCCCAAGGCAATCCTTTTTCTTTTGCTTTTTGCTGCAGGTCACGCGCTGTAAAATCCACACCAATCCCGATAGCATCCACATATTTTAGCGCAAATTTTTCATCAATATTCTTTCCTTCTTTGCAAATCCGGAGCACGAGTTCTCCTTCGTAATGAATATCCTTGGAAAAAGACGGATAGTAAAAAGGAGCGTTATTTCTAAGCAATGCCGTATCGGGCTTTGTGAAAATTACAGGCTCGTCGGGTCTTTCGTTGCTCAGTTCTTTAATGTGTTCAGCGTAGTTCCGGCCGATAGCAAAGATCCTCATAGATGACAAATTTTACCTTAAATAAAACTCATAACATCCTCAAAATCAAAACCGAATATCAAATAGTTAAATAAACCCTCTAACTGTTTGATTGATTCTTGTCGTTCTGAATTTCTTCCATGCTATGGGTTTTCGTGCGCCAAAGTTCTAGCAAAGGTAGGGCATTTTATGGTCACAGAATGTTCTCCTTTATCATCTATTAGTTTAATGATGCCTTTGGGTTGTTCAACGTCATCTACTTTCGTTGTTTTATCATGCGGATCTGATACTGGAATTACTTCAATGTGATATAGGGTTTCTTTGTACCTGTATCGGAGTTTGAAAGATGCCCAATCTGGTGGTACGCAGGGTTCAAACCACATTTCGTCACCTTTTCGATGTAGCCCCAGGAAGGATTCGAGGATGAGCTGATACATCCAGCCGGCAGAACCCGTATACCAGGTCCATCCACCGCGGCCTGTGTGTGGATGAACGCCATAAACATCGGCAGCCATCACATAAGGCTCGACCTTATAGATGGTTACATCTTCCACCGACTTTCCATGATTGATGGGATTGATCATGCTGAGCAATTCCCAGGTATGTTTTTGATCCCCAAGTTTTGCAAACGCCATAACCATCCAAATTGCTGCGTGGGTGTATTGCCCGCCATTTTCCCTCACACCTGGTACATATCCTTTGATGTATCCGGGGTCAAGGTCGGATTTATCAAACGGCGGTTCCAAAAGTTGAATAAGCCCTTTCTCGCGATTGATCAGATATTGGTCAACCGACTTCATGGCAATTTGTGTTCGTTCGGGCAGGCCAGCTTGTGAAATTATCGACCAGCTTTGCGCGATGGAGTCGATCTTACATTCTGCATTTTCATCCGAGCCGAGGGGCGTACCATCATCAAAGTAGGCGCGCCGATACCATTTACCATCCCATGCGTGAGCATTTAGGTCCTTTTTCAATTGCGCTGCAGTTTTGTTTAAGTGGTCAGCAAAGACCGCATCACGACAATATTCTGTGATCGGAATAAAGCGCATCAATACATCATACAGGAAGAATCCCAGCCACACACTTTCTCCTTGCCCATGTATTCCAACCATGTTCATCCCATCGTTCCAATCGCCGGAGCCCATGAGGGGAAGTCCATGTTTACCGAATCGAAGCGCATGTTGTATCGCGCGTTTGCAATGATCATATAGGGTCGTTTTCATTTCCGACACAATCGGAAGATCGTAATAGGATTCTTCGTTAGCGTTCAACAGGCGACCTTCAATAAATGGAACGATTTCGTCCAAAATTTTAAAATCGCCTGTGCAGCTAACGTACCGGCTGGTGACAAAGGGCAGCCAAACAAAATCATCCGAACATAATGTCCGTACACCTCTTCCCAATGGAGGATGCCACCAGTGTTGAACATCTCCCTCTCTGAATTGTCTTGATGCGGCCAGTAAGATTTGGTCTCGGGTCATTTCTGGTTCGGCGTGCATCAGCGCGACTACATCTTGCAGCTGATCACGGAAACCAAATGCGCCACCGGATTGATAGAATCCACTTCGCCCCCAAAGTCTACACGCCAACACCTGGTAGACAAGCCATCCATTCGATAAAATATTTAAAGATGCATCTGGTGTTTCAATCTGAACGGCACCCAGTGTGTGATTCCAGAAGGAATGAACTTTTTCCAGGGCTTGCGCTGCCATTTTATTTCCGCGGAATTGTTTTATAGTTTGTTCAACTTCAAAACGGTCTCTTCCTGCGCCCAATCTAAAAATAACTTCTTTGCTACCCCCATCTTCCAAATCAAAGGGAACTTGTATGGCTGCACAGGGATCAAACCCAGCACCCCATTTGCCGGAGAGTTTTGTTCTTTTCATTGCGTCGGGATCGCTCAATGTTCCGTTGCGTCCGATAAACTCTGTACGGTCTGTAGTAATGTTTGCTTGAAGCTCATCGACATCGAAAAATGCCAGGCGATTTGGAAATTCTGTATTGTAGGCATTCTTTGCCACCAGCGCGCCAGTCACGGTGTCTAGTTCTGTAACGACATGCATCGCTGATTTGTAACGCAAATTTCCCAGCACCCATTCGATATATCCGGTGGCGGAAAGTTTCCGCGCGCGCCCCGAACTATTCCGGATTTTTAAAACGACAAACTTTATCGGTGCATCCACATCAACATAAATCTGTGCTTCTGACAGAATGCCATCGTGTGTATGTTCAAATGCACTGTATCCGAAACCGTGGCGAGAACGGTACGATGACTTATCTCTGCGCGGGTAGGGCATTGGTGACCAAAAAGATCCGTTCTCTTCATCGCGGATGTAATAGGCTTCACCGCATCCGTCAGACACAGGATCATTGTGCCAGGGCGTGAGTCTGAAACCATGCGCATTTTCTGACCACGTGTACGAGGATCCACTTTCGCTTATGATGGTACCAAAATTTCGATTGGCGATTACGTTAATCCACGGGAGCGGCGTGGTATTTTCCCGCTTCGTGGTAATGACATATTCTTTGCCATCGGCTGTAAATCCTCCAACGCCATTGTGGAATACCAAATCCTTGTTAATAAAAGGTTTGCTGGGTATTGGTAGCATGCGTCTGAGTGGAAGGCAAATAGGGAAGCGTTGCTTTTGGTGCCAGCTTTCGGTTTACTTGATCCACCAACGTTCCTCTGCTGTCAGAAATGATGACGCGGGCAACGGCTTGAAGTAAAATGCGATCCTCGGCCGTTATCTGATCTACTGGACGTACAAAAATTCTTCCCGGCTTTTCAGCACTATTAATGCCTATGCCCGCGGCAATAAGTGCTTGAATTTGTTCTTGCAGTACCTGCCGATACCCGCTGGGATCCTCGTTAAGAATTACCAGGTCCGCAGCCAGACCCTTTAGATGCCAATATGCCTGAGCTTGTATCAGCTGTTTGATGAGTGTGATATTACTGCTGTCTGAAACTTGCAATAATACAATGGGAAGATCGCCTGAGATCGAATAACTCCACAAGGCTGACTGACCCCGTTGATTTTTGATAAGGATATTTGAGTTGGCCCGTAAGACAGGATTCATGTAGATCACGGAACTGGCCAATCGGCCGTACAATTCCGCATCCTGTTCTGTGGCGTTGATCTGTCGCAGCACGACCTGGCTATGCGTCCATGATAATTCAAATGCCCGGTCACGCATGGTGCGGTCCTGATATTTGTCAATCAGGTACTGAGATGCGTCTCGGGTTTCTGCGATTCCGGTGACGATGTCAATCATGGCTGTCTCATCCGCATCCAGTGAAATTCTGTGTTGGATCGACACAATTGGATCCAGAACAGAACCTTGCGAACCAGACAGTGGCTCTTTTTCGGTAAGGGCCTTGGGATTTACGGTGCTGTGTCCCCGTCCGATAAATTTCTGACGATCGGTCTCATAGGATGTATGCATGCGATTTACCATGATTCACCTTCATTAAGTGTAACATCCAGGGCGGCCTTTCTTCTTTCGAACGAGGCCTTCGCGTACAAAGAATAGCGTGCTGGTGCTGAATAATTTCCGTCTGCACAAACAGGTTACTAAACGTGGTGTGTGAGGCATCGGCAACAGGAACGGCCATGACCGCTTCTGCATAGCTGGTCAGTTCAAGATTAAGTTTATTTTTGGAACGATTTGAAATATGAACTCGCCGTATTTCGATGTCATCTTCAGGAGAAACGATTACTTCGGTATAGGTTTCAATATTTTCATCCCGACGGCGGTACTCAACACGGCCTTGTGAATACACAGCCGTGTAGTGCTCGGCTTCCTTTAAGGTTGGCTGATGTGTGTTCGACCATAATTCGTTTGTATCCAAATTACGGATATAACAGTATGTTCCCCAGTTGTCGCACGTACTATCTTCGCGCCAACGGGTGACTGCGATTTCTTTCCAGCGGCTATATCCCGAACCCGCATTGGTCATCATCACATGATATTTTCCATTGGACAGAAACTGTATTTCGGGAACAGGGGTATCCGGCGTATGGATCATCCGTATTTGGGCATGCGATGATATCGGCGTAATGTCTTCCATTTCTGTGGAAGCCGTGTAGAATCCTGTCGTTTTGGGAACTTGTTCCTGTAGTAATAATAAGGCTGTCTGAAACTGTGGATCAGCTTCAAAACGTTTTTGCATCGGTTGGTCCAGCAGAACAGAAGCGAGGGCAAGCAAACTCATTCCCTGGTGGTGGGCCATGAAGGTTTGGATCACAACATGAGACTGGCCCCGCGGCAACCGGGAGGGTGTGTAGTCAATAGATTCATAGAAGCCATACTTTCCCTCGAATCCCGCTGCCCGCATGGTTTCCAGGTTGGTATACGCAGCTTTCGGGTCGACCATTAATGCCAGCACCGTTGCATAGGGCGCGATAACCATATCTAATCCCAGCCCGCGTTTGAATCCTAAGCCCGGCACGCCAAATGCCTTGTATTGGTAAATAAGGCTGGTATCGACCATGTTATAGCACGATTCAGAAATTCCCCAGGGAACGTTCTGCTGTTTTCCGTATTCGATTTGACGTCTAACGGTCCCTTTACACGTTTCGTCCAGTAAGGTATTTTCATAGGAAGGCATAACCAACGCGCGGCATCAGATATTCAAACATTGAGGCACTCCAGGAAAGAAGGACTGGAATATTGTCGGCTGTGGTAAGACGACGACCCAGGGCAAACCAGTTTTCCTGCGGCAGTTTACCCTGCGCTATCGCTACAAATGAACTGAGCCGTGCTTCCGAAGCAAGCAAATCGTAGAAGGCGGAATCGCGATGATGATCGTCAACATTATAACCAATGGCAAGCAAGTGCTGCGAACTATCGTACAAAAAGTTGTATTCCATTTCAGCGAACTCCGAGCACTGAATCATCAAGGATTGAATGGTATTGATGCGTTCGCGGGCTCTTTTGCATGAGAGTTCCAGGGCATCGGCAAATTTCACAAGCATTATGCTCTCTTCGTGATTGGCTTTTTTTTGAAGCTCTTCCAATTCGGGCTTCATCTCTTTATCCACCCTGGTCAATTGTTCTAACGTGGGGATGTTACTAAAAACTTCCAACGACTTATATTTTTCTGGCAGAGAAACAGACAACCATGGCGCAAGAAAATTAATCTCATCCAATGCTTTTTTGATTTCCTGGGATAATGCAACTATCCAGCGCTTGAGCCCTGAACCGATGTCAGGGCCAATTTTTTTGACCAGTTCGTCTTGTTGAGCCGCCAGATTTTCAAGGTGAGCTTTGAGGTCTATTAAATTGACTGGGTCGGCGTTGAGGTGTTCGTCAAATATTTTTTTGAACTGAAGAAGAGGAGCATGGTTATCGGCGTCATAAGCGATGGCAACCCGTGTTGTATCGTGTATTCCATTCAGGAGTTTAGGCTCGACTATTTTTTGAGCTTTGAGGCCCAGCAGTCCTTGTCGCAGCGTAAGCAAATGCCCGGCTAAATTCCCGCTGTCCACAGATGAAATGTAGCGCGGATGTAGTGTCTTAAGTGTTTGAGTATCGTACCAATTGAAAAAATGCCCAAAATACCGGTCAAGTTTCTCCATCGTTGAGAACGTGTTGGCAGTCCGTTGAAGCAACTGATCCATTGTGGCGTAACCAAAGTCATGGGCTGCAAGATTCGCCAACAAGGAAATTCCGATGTTCGTAGGAGAGGTTCTATGGGCCACAACCGGTATAGGATACTCCTGCAGATTATCCGGTGGAAGCCAGTTATCATCAGGGCCCACCAGGTTTTCAAAAAATGCCCATGTCTTCCGCGCAAGTTCCCGCAGATACAATTGTTGGTCTTCTGTGACCTTGGTTTTCCGTGAGGGAACGGGAAGTCCCAACCACCACTCAATCATCGGAGAAACGGCCCAAACGATTAATATAGGAGCTGCAATGATTAATACCTCCGGTCGGATGGCTAGCGAGGTAAATGAAAACCAGGGCCCCCATAATCGGCGCAACGGCCATGGAGAAATACGTTCCTTTCAAACTTCGGTCTCGGATCTGAATAAGTCCTGATGGATTCCATTCTAATAACTTTCTACGCGAGACAAACATCCTCCACAATGTTCGCGTGATCGCATCAAAGCTGATGTACGCTTCGTACGGTAGGCACACGAGTGTAAATAAAGCCTGAAGCAAGTTTTTATAGGTAGATTCAAACGCATTGGTAATATGTTGTGTTTGCTCGATCTCGGGAGGCTTGCGCATAATTCCATTCCATAGCGAGATGAGGAGGGGCGGCACCAACATAATTGCCGTCAGGCATATCGTCCAAAACCAGGCATTGGGCAAAGCGACCCAAGACAAAATTATAAGAATCAAAAATGCAATCGGTATAAGGCTCCTTCGAAGGTTATCTGCAATCTTCCACTTGGACAACCCATTAATGGGATTTTTTTTGAAGCGATGGTCCTTGCCCGGAACAAATGGTAAGAACCAATTTCCAATTTGCCAGTCCCCTCGGATCCAACGGTGACGCCGGGCGACGTCAATAAGGTATTTCGACGGATACTCTTCATAGAATTGCACGTCGCTGGCAAAACCACATCTTGCGTATGAGCCCTCCAGCAAATCATGACTCAAGATCCTGTTCTCAGGAAACCGATTACGCAAAGCTTTTTCGAACGTGTCGATTTCATAGATACCTTTACCAATGAAAGACCCTTCCCCAAATACATCCTGGTATACATCCGATACCATTCGGGTATAAGGATCAATACCTGAATCGTTTTCATTTAGTCTGCTGTAGTGTGAGCGGGTCGCACCGTGCAGGCTGATGGCAATTCGCGGCTGCACGATACCATATCCTTCAACCACTCTTTTTTTCTTAACATCGTACACGGGTTGATTGAGCGGGTGGGCCATGGTGCCTGCAAGCGTTCTGGCAGAATCTCTCGGTAGTTGTGTATCGCTATCCAGCGTTATTACATACTTCACGGAAGTATAAACTTGTGGATCACCGACAATAACTGAAAACTGGTCTTGACCTTCACCGCGCAAAACCCGGTTAAGATCGGATAATTTTCCGCGTTTCCGTTCATAGCCCATCCACCTGTTTTGACGAGGGTTCCACTGCCGTGGGCGATGAAAAAGTAAAAACAAATCGTTCGTTACCCGGCCATATTTCTGATTAAGGTTTTCAATTCCTTTTTGAACGCGGGCGATCAGGGCGTCATCCCCCATCAATTCGTGTTGTATACTATCGGTAAAATCTGTTAACAACGCAAAAAGCAGATTGGGATCCCTGTTCGCGAGGAAGCGCACTTCAAGATCCTCAATTAATTTCTCAGCTTGCTTATGGTCTACAATTAAGGAAGGTACCGCCACCAGCGTACGATACTGACCGGGGATGCCTTTTGAAAAATCGAGTTTTGGAAGGACCTTGGGTTTGATCCAAAGTGTAGCCAACCAGTTCACGACCGCGAATGCAAAATGACTGGACACCACCAAGCCGAGCAAGGTAATGATGATCAGCAAACTTCTGTTTACGCCATCTTCATAAGCCTTGTAGCTCATTCCGAAAGTGACGCCGGCCGAGATGAGCAGGGCAAGTATAAAATACAGTCGGGGGGCAGCGCGCGTAAAGGCTTGTTTGACGGCTTCCCATGTGGTTAACTTCACATGCGCAACGTATTCCGTCAGCGTCTTTCCTTTATCGATTAGATAATATCCAACATGAGCTTTTCGTTTGTCATTTTTTTCATTGATAGCACTTTTTCGAGCCATGTTGATAACGGCTCTTGCTACCTCATGTTCGGCGAGACTGCTTTTTTTTGAAATTTTTTCCACAGCATGCCGATAATTATCCCGCGTGTAAAAGTCCATCAGCGAGTACAAACCGTTGAGATCCTCGCGAAGGATTTGCTCAACGATACTCATTGATTCTACAAACTCCCGCCAATCCATCTTTGCCAGAATCCGGAGACTATTAATGCTGTTGCTCATGGAAAGCTGGTCGGCCGCCTGTTTTTGATTTTCCGCCAGCACCATCATGTTGATGTTACTTCCGGTTTCGGAAAGGTGTTGTTCAATCCAGGTCAAGGGCAGCGTGAGGTCCAGTCCTTTCCATTGAAGCTTTCGGGTTAGTTCGGCGACGAACGCGCTGACCATCGGAGGTTTGGCACGCGCCATATCAGCGGTGACCAGGATTAAATCCTTCGGATTTTCTTCGGCGACTTCAATAATGCGATTACCCCAATCGTTGGCCAGGGATGTATCGTTGCGGTCGACTGCAATCCTGGCAGCTACGCGACTTAAATTTTCCAGGAGTGCTAAGCGAATCATGATAGGGACGGCCCAAAGCTCACCAATGGTCAGATAACTTGTTTTTTGATAGGCAGCAATGAAATTACTTAAGTTTTGGATGTCTAATCGTCCATCGCTGTGCGATATGATTTGGATGGCTATATCGTATACACGGGGAAGTCCTGCAGAAGCGCCCTGACTTAGGCGTGGTAACGCTTTACTATAGCCTTTCGGAAGATATCTTTTGGCAATGCGAATCTGTTCTTCAATAAGATAAAAATTATCAAGAAGCCACTCGCCAGCCGGCGTAATGGTTCTTTTGTCACGAACGTCATCATGAAGGAGATTGGTGACCTCAAACAAGATATCTTCATTTTCAGCGAGTCGCTTCAGCAACAATTCAGGGCCATGCTCCTTGCTTACCTGATGCGTTTCAGCAAGATAAAGTGCATGTGAGGCCATTTGTTCGGCGTTGAAGAGCTCCGAACGAAGAGGAGGTTTTTCATTTACATCCTGGCGCTCAAAAGAATCTTTTTGAAAGCGTTGCAAAAGCGGAGATAATATTTCATCGATGGTGTTGGTCTTACCTTTCATTCTCAATTTTTTGGTTTCATCTTCGCATTCACTGAATCGTTTAGCCGATCGGCTATGGTATCAGCGGTAAAAAAATGTAGTCCTGCTAACGTTTCGGAACTACGATTCATCTCTTTTAAACAAACATTTTAGGAAGTTCTTTGAGAAGCATTTGTTTTTCTAAAATTCTAAATGAAGAGGACGATGTTTTAGGAACATTGAGCGCGCTGATCAAATTCAACTGCGTTTGCGGATAGGTTGATAGGATATAATCAGTTTTGTCCCAACCGTATCCATCGGGCAGATTGTTATCTAAAAAGATAATATCGGGCAGATGTTCATCCAGAAGTTTTAGTCCGTCTGAAATCGTATATGCCACATAAACTTCATAATTTTTTTGAGAAAAAAACCGCTTCATCAACATGCCAAAATCCTCTTCATCATCAATGATTAGAACTTTCCTTTTTTTCATATATATAGTGTATTCCGATATTTTATACTCTTGAGCAAACACTCGGCTTTATTCATCGTTATGGGTGTATGGCAAGAATAACGTGGAATAACTTCCTTCTATGATGGGTTAACAATCTTGCACGGGATTTGTATAATTGTGTGGAAAATATATTTTATGAGACTTTGGATATTCTTTATTGTAATCGTCGGCATGGTAGTTTACGCCTGCACTCCTGTGGCGGTAACAGGTCGTAAGCAATTAAATCTGGTATCGAACGCCGAAATAATTCCCCTGGTGAATCAGCAGTATGATTCTATTATTCGAAAGGGCCCACTTTCAAAAAACCGCGAACAAACGGAGATGGTCAAACGGGTAGGAGTAAAAATTCAAAAAGCAGTAGAATCATATATGGCCAGCAAAAATTTGACGGCAGAGTTGCAGGGTTTTAGCTTGGGAATTTAATCTTATCGACGATCCTAAAACGGTTAATGCCTGGTGTATGCCGGGGGGCAAAGTTGCGTTTTATACAGGAATTATGCCCATATGCAAAGACGAAACTGGTGTCGCCGTCGTCATGGGACACGAAGTAGCCCATGCAATAGCCAACCATGGTCGTGAACGCATGAGCACGCAACTGCTTGCTCAATACGGTTTAAGTACATTGGGTGCCCTGATGGGTGAGAATCCGAGCGCTGGAAACGAATTGTTGCTGCAGGCAGTAGGAGTCGGGACTAATGTTGGCTTGTTGAAGTTTAGTCGGGAACATGAATCGGAAGCAGATCATATTGGATTAATTTTTATGACGATGGCCGGTTATGATCCGAACGAGGCTCCGAAATTCTGGGAACGTATGACGGAAGGATCAGGAGGGCAGGAGCCGCCAGAGTTTTTATCAACCCACCCCTCACACGCTACCCGTATCAAAGATCTGCAAGGTTGGATCCCGGAGGCTTTGACTTATAAGAAGTAAGCTGAAAGCTGAAAGCTTAAAGCTTAAAGCTTGCGACTGCTACTATTTCGTAACGAATCACAAAAGACCACAGCTTTCAGCTATTTGCTTGCTATATTTCGCGCTGGAAAAGGAATTCAAATTCAAAAACTCAAAAGGCCTTGCAACAAGCTGTTTGCTGTGAGCTGTCAGCTGAAAGCTCAACACTATGAAATCCATCATCTTATTATTCGCAACCTTTTTACTATTCGGTCCGCTCCTGGCACAGGTCGACTCAGCCGTTTATGACATCGAACAACATCGGAAAAAGCAGGAGGAAGAATTTAGAGATCCGGAAAAGTCCCCCTTGGATAAAAAGCTGCGAAAGAAGTTTAAAGGATTGAATTATTATCCGATTAACCTCGATTACCGCCTGAAGGCTACTTTTGTGAAGACTGAAAATCCGACGTTGTTTAAAATGAAAACTACAACTTCACGGCTACCGGAGTATCAAAAGTATGGGGAAGTTCATTTTAAATTAGATGGTGAAGATCGGGTTCTCGAAGTTTATCAGAGTCCGGAGATTAGTAAAAGACCTGGATATGAAGATTATTTGTTCATTCCCTTTACGGATGAAACCAATGGTATCGATACCTATGAAGTGGGACGGTACATCGAGTTCAGAATTCCTTCGTCAGACCAGGTGATCCTTGATTTTAACAAATGTTACAATCCCTACTGCAGTTACGGTTCCGGTTACTCATGTCCCAATACCTCCGGAGGCAAATCGCCTTCCGTTAAAAATTCCCGCTGGTGAAATGAAGTATGCGCCGGCCACAAAGCATTAACGTTCATGTGAACGACGCGCGATTTGCGTTATCTAATCACGGGATCTGATGCCGGATAAAACGAGGAAAGCGCCAGGGCAGGAACCAAATGTTCCTTACCAAACCAATCTTCAATTCTTATTTTCGCGACGTGAATTGGTTTAGCGTCCTGCGAGGTAAAGCCATCGTAAGAATCTTTCGGAATACCCGAAAAAAATTTTTGAAAGAAAAGATCCATGGCGCGTAGACGGTCGTGCTTCGTGGTGAAGAATTTCTACAGTTCCATAAAGAATGGCACTTTGATACTCACATCCGAAATCAACCGCCCGCCTGGCGGTATACAGCTTTCCATATTTATAAACAGAGATGCTGGCTTTCTTGCCATCTATTATTTCTTCGCTTGCGAACCCATGCTTGGAGAAATGAAAGATGATTTCATGAGCAGTCTCGTCATATACAAAAAATGCTATATGATTTAAAGGATAGCCGTCTCTTTCAATGGCGATCGAACAAGAAACAGAATTGTGCAATAATTTTTTTAAGAAGGAGGGATCACTTTCCTGCCGGTCCTTCCGTCTTACGTGTTTGGAATACTCGTCCACAATATTAGCGTTGTTTAACTGCTTTAGACAATGATCTACAGGCAAATAAACGAAAATAAGACCGATGAGGTTAATTAAAATGTATTGCATATAAGTCACTACTCCTGTTTAAGTTCTTCTCTTATCTTTGCATGTTTTTATGGCGTCGAAAAGGAATTTGCCATGGATTTTTGTTATTGTTTAGGGGATAAAAGTATATGAAACAGATTTTTACATTTTTGATTGTGATGGCTTGTGTACCGGTATGGGCTCAAGAACCGGGGGTTTTGTCAGGGATAATTAGTACTACCAATGTTAAGCCGATACCCGGAGCTACCGTTCGGGTACTTAACACACCGATCGGTACTGCGACAAATGAAGCAGGGGAATTCACCATTTCTGGCTTGACCAGGGCAAAATACACCCTGGAAATTTCAGCTGTGGGGTATGCGAGCGTTAAAAAAGATGTCGACTTAGCAAGTAATCAGGAATCGTTGAGGATCCAGCTGGTTGAATCGATTCGACAGTTAGATGCCGTAATTGTCACTGCAGAAAAAAAGGAAGATGACATTCAAAAAATTCCGTCCAGTATAAGCAATATTTCGTCGCGGCAGGTAGAACAATACCGTTTATGGAATTCAAAAGATATTACAGCCATTGTGCCCAATGTCTATTCTGCAAATCCTGGTGATAACCGGAATGTGACATCAATTCGCGGCGTTACCACGACTTCTTACGACCCTGCCGTCGCTACCTATATTGATGGTGTTAATCAATTCAACCTTGACACCTACATCGCGCCAATTTTTGATGTTGAACGAATCGAAGTGCTGCGAGGACCGCAAGGCACGTTGTACGGTAGAAATGCAATGGGGGGCGTAATTAACATTATCACCAAAGAACCCACGAATACGTTGCATGGCTTTGGCGAAATTAACGTCGGCAGTTACGGACAACAACGTTATACTTTGGGTGTAAGAACACCGTTAGTGGCAAATAAACTTTTTCTTGGTGTTGCAGGAATGTATGATCAATCGGATGGCTTTTATGATAACACTTACAACAATACCGACTTCGATAAGAAGCACAGTTTCACCGGTAATTACTACCTAAAGTACCTCGCTACTTCCAGGCTTTCCGTTACCTTGAACGTGAAAAATCATAGCAATAGAAATAATGGAGCATTCGCGCTGGCGCCTGATCCGGAAACAGCTTTTAGCAAGCCCTTTGAAGTTGAACAAAATGCGTTGACAACTTTGATAGATAACATCTTCAATACGTCGCTGAACATTCAACATGCTGGATCCGTTGCTAATTTCACTTCGCTTACAACTTACCAATCGAATCATCGCTATTACGAAAATCCAATTGATGGAGATTTTTCTCCGGCGGATATAATAACCATTGTGAATAATTATGGCAAAGATTGGAACAATGTAAAAGTCTGGACGCAGGAATTTAAATTAACTTCATCTCCGTCATCATCTCCCTGGCAGTGGACAGCCGGCACGTATTTGTTCTATCAGAATAGCCCCAATAAACAGGCGACACATTTCGGAGAAAATGGTGACTTGTTTGGCGCGCAGCCGAATACTTCTGTTCTGAATACTACAGAGGCTAAAAGCAAGGGAATTGCTTTTTACGGACAAGCCATATTTAGCGTAAATAAATACTTTGATATAACATTTGGAGCCCGTTATGATTATGAAAGCAAAAAGCAAAGAGTACTGGGCGAATACCTGGATGGATCCTAATCCTACTCCGATTTTCGAAACGCAACCGGATACCTCAGCAACAGCTTCTTATAATGCTTTTTCACCAAAATTAGGACTCACATACAACATTTCCGAGGATCATCACCTGTACGGCGTCTATAGCAGGGGTTATCGCACCGGGGGATTTACGCAGCTTTCTGCCGATCCTTCACAGCCTCCATTGTATCAATACAAGCCGGAATTTAGCAACAACCTGGAAGTTGGAATTAAGAATAATATTTTCCACAATCGCCTCAAGGTAAACATTTCAGCATTTTACATTAAAGTAATCGACGCTCAGGTGCCTACGTTAGTATTACCAGAAGCACTAACGGTTACAAAAAATGCTGGTAAACTTACCAGTCAGGGTTTTGAAATCGAGTTATCGGCGACACCCATTAAAGCACTCCAGATTGACTATAGTTTCGGATATACCGATGCAACCTATGATGAGTTGACCGTTCCGAACCAGGGTGGGGAAGTGAATCTGGCCGGCAATAGGCAAGTATTTACGCCGGAAAAAACAGCGATGCTCGCGGCTCAATTCAGCCCGCAAATTAGTGAATGGCAATCTTTAAAATTGATATTGCGGGGTGAGGCATTCCGCATTGGCGATCAAAATTTTGATCTGGCCAATACAATTAAACAAAATGCGTATTCGCTTTATAACGCCAGGGCTGGGGTATCGGGAAAAAATTTCGAGCTGATGTTCTGGATTCGGAACATTACGGACAAAAGATACATCAGCTATGCCTATGACTTCGGTGGTACACATCTTGGCGACCCTGTGAATTCAGGAGTCACCCTGAGGGCGATGTTCTAACGGTAACTTCAAACTAGAAACCAGAAACTAGAAACTAGAAACTAGAAACTAGAAACTAAACGTATGGACTTCAAACCCTCCGGATACAACTCCCTTTCTCCCTACTTCATCGTAGATGATTGCCGAAAGATGGTGGAGTTACTGAAAGGCATATTTGATGCCAAGGAATTGCGCAAGTATGAACACACCGATGGTTCGATTATGCATATGGAGTTGAAGATCGACGATTCGGTTATTATGATGGCGGACTCCAGTAAAGAATATCCCGCCAATCAATTTTTGATTCACGTATATGTTCCGGATGTAAAGAAGACATTCAAAAAAGCAATCAGCCTCGGTTGTCAATCAGTGCAGGAGCCGGAGAATAAGGAGGGAGATCCGGATGTACGCGGAACTTTCAAAGATTTTCAGGGCAACACATGGGCCGTGGGTACCCAGCTCAACTAGACCGAAACTTCAAACTAGAAACTCAGAAACTAGAAACTCGAAACTAATTATGCCTTACGTTAACATCAAAGTGACAGACGATGGAGTAACACCTGAACAAAAAGCCGACCTAATCAAAGGTGTGACAGAACTCCTGCAAAAAGTTTTGAATAAAAATCCAGAAACAACTGTCGTTGTTATTGACGAAGTCTCAACCGATAACTGGGGAATTGGGGGACAGTCGGTAACTGTAAGGCGAAAAAAATAGTAAGTATTACAAAAGTCTTACTTCGCTTTCTCAAAATAATCTTCCCAGGTGAATTTTTTGCCGTCGGGGAATACGCTGACGCCGGTGACCCGAAGCTTATCGCCCTCAACTTTTTGTGTCCATTCTGTTTTGCCCCAGAGCTTTTTTGGGAAGGATGCGACATCAAGGCTAGGATAACACTTGCCGCCTTTCATGGTGTATGCTCCACCCATGGCATGCTCGAATTTTTTGTTTTTACTGCTGACATACATCCAGTGGGTGGGTGTCATTATTTGCATGGCTGTAACTGTCTCATTGGTTTCAGAATGATTCGTTCCGTCGGCTGGTCGTGTATTTTGAAGTCAATAGTTTCCAGGCTCCATTACCGGGGTTGTTCGCGTAGGATTGCGGGGTCTTTACGCGTTGAAAAACCAACTCATCCAGGACAACTTTTTTGCCATCCGGCCGGATCAACGTTCCTGATTGGATAAATCGATCTCCGACGACTTTCCATTTAAAATCAGTTTTGACATTATCAAAAATTGGCACCGAGGAAACCATGGGAATTTCATTGTAACTATCGCCATCAATTTTTACCGCTCCTGCATAACATCTGTTAAAAACCAGGGAGTCACCTTCAACATCCTGCGGCGATCAGCATATAATGGGTAGGCGTGATTATTTTGATTTCCCGGATCGCTGACGTGTCGCTTGAGAACTTTTCGCCGTTAGCATCGATTCCTTTGATGGTTACCATTTCCCAGGTTCCGACCAGAGGATGCTGGGCGCACAAGGTCGCACAGGTAAGAACGAAAAAGATGAGTAAAGCTGAAAATTTCTTCATAGGTATAGGCTCCAACATTTAAGTAATGGAATTATTCTTGGAAAATCAACTGATCGGCAAGAATCTTGAAGGAAGTTAGTCAATATGCCTTCAGGTCAAATGGCGAATTGCTGCACAGCACCTCCCGCTATACCACACAATATTTTTTTCCATATTGCACGCTCCACCTAACCAAGCTGGCTGATACATGAGTTCCTTGCAATAAGAATCGCCGCACTTGAACAATGCGTGTTAACAGCATCATTGGTGGTTATTGCACGCAATTTATAATTGAAAAGGGGTTCCTATTCCGAAAGCCAGAAAATGGTCAGTAGCGATTTCAGGATGCATTATGGGAGGCGCATCGTTACTTGCGCCATTAGTCGTTACGACCCGATGTCGGCACTCATTATTTTTGGAATCTCTGGATTTGGATTTATGTCATGCAACGCAAATTCCTTGACCTTCACCGCCGATGTCGTGCCGAAAAATTCTACGGCATCCGTTTGGGGTATCGCTTCAGTGGGCGCTGGATTGGGCGGCGCCTTTTTCCAGGCGCTTTCCGGCAAGACAGTAAAATCGTTATCTGAAAGTATGTGCTATACCACCGCGTACGATTATCTATTCGTAGGATATGGATTAATTGCAATTGTGGGAGTCCTGATCGTGTTGTTTGTCATGGGACGCCGAACAACGGGGGGAACGTTATCTGGAGGTATTTCGTGATTTTAGGTTCTGTTGACTCAAGTATTCCTTTACTTTTAAAGCACTGGTTCCAACTTTATCGACGGCGCGTTTCAGGTCGCCCATGGAAATTCCAAACATGTGACACCACGCCTCTACCTCATAGACCTCGTCGAGATGTATTTTGTCGATTTCCCAATCATTGTTAAGTTTTACATCGTCTTTCATAGGTGATCGTTTTGTAATAGCCGGACAAAAATTATTCCATCCCAAACACTCGATTGCTTCCATTTTTTTCAAAAATATTGTAGATGATTGTCCACAAGCCATGAAACAATTCTACTATTGAGACGGAAAAATTGATGGCAAAAACATTTGTTGATACAGCACTGGTGATGACCAGATTTGGTAGATCCGTTATCCGTTATCAGTTATCGTTATCCGGCATCATCGAAAATAAAAAAGGAGTATTGAGAACATCAATACCCCTTTATTTTGCGCAAAATTTTTTTCTATCCGAACGATTAACTAGATCTAACTGATAACTGATAACTGATAACTAATTCAAAGCAACAGTCACACTTCCGCTCGTCTGAATATTCACAGGAACACCGCCGCCATTTATTTTCCCATCCACCTTATGCTCTTCTTTATTACCATTGAAGTTCTGCATGTTTTCTAAATGAATGCGCTCGGCTCTTAGCTTGAGGTCAAGGCCAACATTTGCCGGTAAGGTGACGTGAATATTTCCGCCGGAATTATGAACAGTCACATATTTATCTACTTTATTTATTTCTATTTCCATATTACCTCCGCTGGTTGACGCGTCAACGCTACCTTCAAGATCTTCAAGATCAACACCGCCACCTGAGGTGTGGGCAGTCAATTCGCCTTTGATGCTGTTTCCGCGTATAGGCCCGCCGCTGGTATTGGCTTTTATTTGCCCGCTAAGGCTGTTAAGTTTAATCGAGCCTCCAGAGGTTGAGAGCGTCAAAGTTCCATTGCAGTTATCCGCATCGATACTTCCACCACTTGTTCCTAAGTCTATATTATCCTTCGTATTGCTGACCTCGATGCTTCCTCCGGAAGTTCTGCCTTTGATCTTGCCGCTTAGCCTATCGATTGTCAGACTGCCGCCACTCGTTGAAAAATTTTGGCTGCCTGCTAAATTTTTCATGCTGATGCTTCCGCCACTGGTGCTAACGTCAGTCGATACTTGTTGAGGCACAGATATTTTGAAAGAAATATTCAATGCATTTTTCCAATTAAAAAATTTGTCCTTGGGTTCTGCAACAACCTTTAGCTCACCTCCAACGACGGCGATCTCTAATTTATAATCTTCTTCCAAGCGTTCCTTTATGTCATCTTTTGAAAGAGACCTTCCATTATTTCCCTGGATAAACACCTCTACACGCGCTTGATTACTTCCGCCTTCAACGTCGACACTGCCCCCAGATGTACGGGCATATACTTCCCGAACCGATTCACTGGAAAACGATTTTGTGATATAAGGTTCTCGGTCCTGACTTTGAACATGTACCGCTACCGTCAGGAGAATAACAAATAAAAGGTTGGCAATTTTTTTCATCTTGATATGGTTGTTAAAAGTTTATAAGGCAGTTCTCGTCGTCCTGGTATTCCAATCCTTATGCCACGCAATAGGATAGCAAATGGATCAGATTACGAGGACTTTTGAAATAAACCATGTTCACATTTAAACTCCGCCTGCACGAATCCGAACAATAAATTCATTTACGTGCTAAGGACTACTGAGTAATTAAGAAGGTTGCATGAATACCGTTGCTGTAGCAAAAATACTTTGACGCTGATGATCGGGGCGGGGTTACAAAGGGCTGTTACGTTGAGCAATTCCTCCAGTTCGCTCTTTAAGTTTATCCTTGCCTGGGGCTCAAATTTTGCAAAGAATGGCTCCGTCTTGTAAATTTTCTCCATTTGTAAAAAGTGCTCCAATACTTTTTTCCGGCCCGGTTTATAAATAATATCGGGGTAAATGGAATATTCTTTTCGAACCCCTTCAGAGTAGCGTTTGTAGGTGAGCGAATCTTGACCCAGAATCGATAGGTCCGCATCTGACAAAAAAATTCGTATCGCTGTCGTTGCTAAGACCATGAGCTTTGGTGGCCAGGATGTGTGTTTGCAGGTTTCAATCCTATTGCTGTCAAGATTTAAAATAGTCAGCCTTTTTTGAGCAAGCTGAGCGCTTCTCTCTTCATTATCCTTCCATAGAACGCGATAGACAGCGTCATGATAATACAGTGCAAACAGAACCGTGTCGAGGTCCCTCAATTGATCTGCAAGCGGCAAGATTTGTTGAAGCAATGAATTTAGGTGACTAAGATTGTGGTAGTGACGACCGCTCTCCGAATAAGATTTTACAAGTTCCGAATAAAGCTTTTCGATCAATGGCTCTATTTTGAGTATACCTACTCGCCAATGATGTAAATGTTTCAGCAACCACAAGCGTGATAAGTTATCTTCAATTATCGTTTGAGTTGAATGGTGTTGCTAACGAAATTTGCAAACAACGGTTTTTTGAATCGTAATCGTCTGTTCAAGTTAATCATACCGAGGCCATATCGACATTCGATCTGAAGTTTTTTTAGAATAAGCGCGCCGAAGCCGACATGAAATCCAATATCCCACTGATTGTCAAAATAGATATCTTCGGTATTCGTAGACGGTTCATCGCCAAACTTAATTTTTCCAGATCCTTCTTCATGAAGCGGGTCGAGATAGCTGGAAGTTGCGTCATAGGTATATTTAAGCGATCCACCCAGTCCCATGCCTATTGAAAATCCACCCAACACAAAAAAATCGTCATGGAATATTCTGGCTTTAATTAAGATGGGTAGTTCCAGATAAGAAATCGCATATTGGTCCGAACCTGTTTCATGAAGCGCATAAAGGTCTTCACCATATTGAACAGTCGTGGTGTTTGAATAGTTAGACTCAAAAGATTTTTGAACATAATCTAACTCAGCTTGTACTGAAATGATTTCAGATAGTGCTGAGATTATAGCCAACGCCCAACATGAATCCGACTTTGGTTTCATGTCGTAGTTCGGCGGACGATATGTATTAACAGAAGCAGTGATTCCGATTCTTGGATAAAGCGTTTGAGCGTCAGTAATAAGGCACGCGAAGAAAAGCGTAAAAACTAAATAAAGATGTTTCATAGATCAAGGACGAGTTTCAACGGATGAAGATAATTTAAAAATTTAATCTAAACTGGAAGATCCAGGGCTTGATGGAAAATCAAGGATTTAACCTTTAACCCCGCCAGTGCGCTCTGTTTGAAAGCGCGTCCAAAAGGAAGAATTTTGCCTGCAATTTCTACCCCGTCAGAAGCGATGGCAGTGATAGATTTTATGGAAACAAGAAAGGAGCGATGAATTCTCACAAACCTTTCGGCCGGTAGCTTTTGCTCGAGAACGCTGATGCTTTCGCGCGTTATCATATTTTATTTTTAAATGGAGTTTTACATATTCGTCAAGGCTTTCGATAAAAAGGATTTCACTTAATGAAATTTTATGCATCTTCCTTTCAGCCCTCACATATATAAAAATTTCTTCTTCGTTTGAACTAAAAATTTTAGACGACGAGTTTGCGTTCTTGTCAAAGAATTTATTCACCGATTTAAGCAAACGATCAAACCGAATGGGTTTCAACAGGTAATCGATTACGTCAAGTTCAAACGCCTCAGGTCCGAAATCACGATGTGCCGTCGTGACAATTATCGCCGGGTGGATTCTTAAGGGTGTTGATGAATTTCAGTCCATCAATTTCTGGCATTTGAATATCGAGAAATATCAAGTCAACTTTTTTATTTCTTAATAAATTACTGGCTTCAATTGCATTAGAGCACTCGCCATAAAAT